>NZ_JBALDZ010000113.1:0-62290 GCF_036917155.1 Nostoc sp.
TACGTTGGCGCGTAGCGCCAACGTACCGATGCACGCGATCGCATCAATTGAGTGGTAACAAGCACAGATCAGTCGATAACCCGCAACTTGGGTTAATACGAAGGTAGCAAAAAAAGCCATAACGGTTTCTAACTGGCTCAATTGCTCATCGGCGCGGAGAATTTGCAATGCCCGTTGCACAGTCGATTCTTCTGCACCTCCCTTGAGAATTGGAACAAAGGGAAGCAAGCAGGGAACAGGTTGAGTAAAAGCAATTTCCACATCGACTTCCCAGAGGTTAATAACATGGTAGTCTTGACGCGCCTGTAAACCTGCAAATTGCGATTCGTAGCTGGTGGGTATTTCAACATCACTTTCTTTGAGGATGTTAACTAGTACCGGATAGGTAGGCAAATTGTATTTTTCTTCTGCCAGTGCTGTATAAGCCCGCATCCGTTTGGGCATTTCAGGTTTGTAGCGTAATTGTAACTCGTTAAGTACGATAAATTCGCCATATTGGGGACTTGTGGCGCGGACTAATACATCACTCTCACGGCTAATCCACTGGAATTCAGAGTTGAGAATTTCACCAGATACAATATCGGGAATCTGTGTTACCCATTTTACCCAATTTTCGGGTGCGAGGCTAATTAATCGCTTGGTGCTAATATCTGCTGCTTTAGCCATAAGAGAATGTAGATGACTATAGTTGTAGTTTATGGCTCCAGGTTCGCCCATTTTAAATTGAGTTAGAAAAAAGCTGAACTATTTAATAGGGGTTCCACCCTGTAATACTAATGTGCTCTCGTGCTGACTTTGCGCGTAGTTTACCGCCGTAGGCATCGCATAAAAATAGAGTTTTTAGAGCTGGGTGGTAGTTCAAAGTAAATTTAGGGAAATTGCTAAAACCATTACTCCACCTAGATTTTCTGTTTTTCGGCAATTTCTCGAACTCCAAAAAAAATCAGCGAACCGGGAGTAATGAAGTACAAGAAAGCAAAATCTCTCTTTTTCATCAGAGAGTATTTGGCAATGAATAGGCTGAAACCTATATGTAGAAAGGATTTTTCAACCATTGACACTAAAATAGTCATCATGCTTGACATAGTATCAATATTGATACTATTATTAATTTAACGCTAAAACCAAGTTGCTTTTAATCTGTCATTTCGTAGACACGTTCTACTCATTGACTACAACTTGGTATAAAACGTATGTCACAAATAGAAAAACTCGTTGCCAAATTAAAGAAAAATCCTAAGAATGTAAACTTTACCGATTTAATGAAGGTTTGCAATCACTACTTTGGAGAACCCAGACAACAAGGAACGAGCCATTGTGTCTATAAAATGCCCTGGTCTGGAGATCCGCGTATAAACATTCAAGAAAAGAATGGAAAAGCTAAGGATTATCAAGTTAAGCAGGTTATAGACGCAATTGAAAAATTAGAAGCGATTGAAAAATTTGAGGAAACGAAAGATGGTTAACTACGACCACTACACCTATAAAGTTACTTGGTCAAGCGAAGATGAAGAATTTGTAGGATTGTGCGCTGAATTTCCTAGTCTATCTTTTCTCGATAAAAATCGTAATACAGCACTCGAAGGTATTACAGACTTAGTAAAAGATGTAGTAGCTGATATGGGAGCAAATAATGAAACTATTCCAGAACCCATTTCAGAAAAAAATTACAGTGGTAAATTTGTAGTTCGTATATCTCCAGAACATCATCGTAGACTAGCTATAGGAGCAGCAGAGCAAAAAGTTAGCTTAAATCGCTATGTAAGCCTTAAACTTGCGTGTTAAAGTTTTCGCTTTATTTATCCCAACGCCCTACAGCCCGTCATATCCAATCAATCGACCCCAATATGTTGCAAAAAAATTGTAGGTTGGGGAGCCACTGCGTTGCGCGGGTTAAGAGCGTTGTAGCAAGTGGCGTTGGAGGCTTTGCCAAAGCCAACATCCTGATATATGTTGGGTTGCGCTCCGCTCCACCCAACCTACATCTAATGTACAATTTTTTTGCTTGCCATGCCACTACAAGACTACTAAGATTTTTTCAGAAATCAAATATGATTCCTATAGATTGCTCGGTATTGTCTTAAACTTCTGTGCCGAACCCAAAGAATAATCTTCTAGCTTAAAATCAGCAAAAGGCTTCTTTTCTAACCTATTTCGTAGCGCCTCGTCAAGAATCACACCTGCTGATTTTTTTTTGACGCCAATGATTACAACATTTCTCTGATATGCAGTTAAATCCTGACTTGTTTGACAATTACTTCGCTGAAATTGACCCAAATTCAATAAGCGATATTTTTTGACATTTGGTGTATTAGTAAATATTTTTTTCACTAAAAGTTGTATTTGCTTAGAACGTTCTAAAGCTACACGTTCTTGAACTGCTATATCACTTTTACAAGAAGCTGTGCCTACAGAGATGATTTCGCTAGGAGCTTCCATTATTTTTTCTATACCTTCTTGCTCTAGGTTCAATTTTAAAAGGTCAAGACTAATAATTTCATCATTATATTTTATTTGAAAGTTACTATCTAAAAGCCATTTATATTCTGGTGATAAGACTGCTATATTAAACTCAGCTATCCTTCCCTGACTATCTCTACCTTCTTGATAAGAGAAATAATCTATGTTACCTTTTTTTTCTGGATATTGTCTATAATTTGAGGCTTCAGAGCCTTCTGAATCTCGCATTGCTAAAGCTAGTATACTCAGTAATCCTAACACTAATAGCAGTGCTGCAAAAAATGCTATTAGTGACACTTTTTCTGGTTGCTTATTTGGAATTAATAATTTGTTATTAATCGGTACAGGTAAACTTTCAATCTCAGAAAATTCTCGTATATTAGTATTTGTAGGATTATTTTTTATTAGCTGGCTTTCAATTTCTTCTAGGTAATGCAAAATTTCCTGGGCATTAACAGGGCGTTTTTCTATATTAGTTGCTGTTAGCCAATCAATTAAATTCAATAGTAAAGGTGAAATATGGATGGCATGATTTTGCCAGTGTAATAAATTGTGCTGGACATCATACATTTCTAAAGGATGGTATCCTGTAAGCAAAAATACAAAGGTGCGTCCTAAAGCAAAAAAATCTGATTGCGGTACTGCTTGACCATTCATTTGTTCTGGGGCGCTGTAGCCAGATGACATCAGTGCTGTCATCTTGTCGCCGTTGCTAAGTTGGTCTTGGTAGGTTTTAGTAATTTCACTGGCAGTGCCAAAATCAATCAGTACTAGATTTCCCCAACTCTTCTCATGGGAGGATCTAATGATGATGTTAGATGGCTTAATATCTCGATGTAGGTACTGTTTGCTATGTACTACATTCAAAATTTCTATTAACTGTCTTAACCAGTCTATGGCTTGTTCTTGGGATATGGGGCTATTTTGCTGCTGCTTTAGCCACTGTTCTAAGTTGTAGCCATCGATTTTTTCCATTGCGATGCAATGCAGTACTAAACCATTTCGGGTTTGATACTGGAAGTAACTATCTTCTTTGGGAATGCCGGGATGTTGGAATTGTCCCAACACGGTTACTTCTTGCTGAAATAGTTCTACTGCTTTGGCGTCGCCTGATAAATCCTCTTTGAGTATCTTGAGAATTTTGGGGGTATCTTTTTCGTATGCCTCATAAACTTTACTAAAACCTGTTTTGTCACTCAACAGACACGTCACCCGATAACGCCCTAGCAATTCCAGATGGGAACCACAACTTTGACAAAAACGGTTTTGATGATTATTCGGGTGATTTGGTTTGGGGCAAACGGGATTGATACAAAAGCTCATGAGTGGGGAATGGGGATTTGGGAGTGGAGGAGATGGGGGAGATGGGGGAGATGAGGGAGATGAGGGAGATGGGGGAGATGAGGGAGATGGGGGAGATGAGGGAGTGAGAAGAATTAATAATGCCCCATACCCCATACCCCATGCCCAATGCCCCTATTAATTCTTCTGTTGGTGTATGATAATCCCGTCCAATAATGATGAGATTTTTTATCTGTGTTCTGCTAAGAAAGCTGCCACTGTTTGATTAAATGCCTCTGGTTGTGTCAAAAATGGCCAATGATTGCCGGGAACTTGGCAGATACGTAAGTTTTGAAGATAGGTTTTGTAGGGTTGGATTTGCCAATTTTGGCGGTTCAGTCCTTGTTTTGGCTGGACGAATAGGGCAGGGGTGTCAAGGGGAATTGTAAAACCGGGCACTTGCATTACTGCCTCAAAAATCCCGTCGCGGGCGGCTATGGTAAATTTGCTGCCCCAACTCCCATCGGGTTTTTGTTCTATTCCTGCTTGGAAGACTTGCTGCTGTAAGGAACTCCATCCTTCATATTGCTTTAACTGCCGTGCTTGTTGTTCGGCTTCTTCATGACTGGCAAAGGGACCCATGCTTTTGAGAAAAGGCAAGAAGCGATACAACATTGGAAAAGTTACCCTAAGAAGACTGGGCATTTTCCAGATGAAAATCGGATCGACTAGAATTATACTCCGTAAACGCTTTGGGTTTTGTCTTGCCCAGATGGCGGCTAATTTGCCTGTCCACGAGTGACTTACAATGTGAGCAAAATTCCATCCAAGATGATCCATGAGTGCTTCAAGGTCTGCGATCGCACTCTCAAAGCTATAATCTATTTCTGGTTTAGTACTTTGGCCATGTCCGCGCATATCTGGCGCAACGATGTGGTAGTCTGCCGCCAAGTAATCTCCTAAACTAGACCATACCAGAGCATGGTCGCCTAAGCCATGTAACAGCAATAAAGGTTCTTGACCTTGATTCCACTCCAAATAAGAAAGTTGGATATCAGGCTTTGATAAAGTTTGACGTACAGGCATCATTGCACATTTAGCCGTAGATAGTTTTGCGCTTATATGGTACTGCGGAAGATGGGACTGGGAACTGGGGACTGGGGACTGGGGACTGGGGACTTGGAACTTGGAACTTGGAACTTGGAACTTGGGAGTGGGGACTGGGAGACAAGGGAGAATAACTAATCCCCAATCCCCAATCCCTAATCCCCAATCCCCAATCCAATTGTTACCAAATACCACTTTATGACTCTGAGGATTGTACCAATTGACACGAAACAATGAGGCTAATGAATGCCAAGATCAAGAAAAGGATGGCCCAAGGATATTAAAAGTACTATGCCAGAATTACACCAATCAATTGCCCAGCATTATCACGAACGGACTAAATACAACCCTGAGACTCTCGCCTCTAAAAGTCAGCGGTTAGACTGGACTAAGCAGCCAGTGCCCTTTAAAGAGTACAAAATTGGCTCTACTTTTGATCTCAAACCCTATATCCAAGAAAAACCAGAGGCTTATGCTAATAACCCGGATGCTCAATGGTGGCAAAGACTTTCGCGGCTGTTGTTTCGCAGCTATGGATTAACGGCGAAAATGCCTTCTATGGGTAGTGCGGTGTATTTACGTGCTGCTCCCAGTGCAGGCGGATTATACCCTGCTGAGGTGTATGTGGTTTCCCGTGGTACGTCGTTATTGCCACCTGGTCTGTATAACTACCAGTGTCGGACTCATTCTCTCATGCATTATTGGGAAAATGATGTTTGGCAAAATCTCCAAGCAGCTTGTTTCTGGCATCCTTCTTTAGAAAATACCCAATTAGCAATTATTGTGACTGCGGTTTTCTATCGTTCTGCGTGGCGCTATGAAGATCGAGCTTACCGTCGAATTTTTCTGGATACGGGACACCTGTTGGGTAATATCGAATTGGCTGGTGCGATTACTGACTATCGCCCTCATCTAATTGGTGGCTTTGTTGATCAATCAGTCAACGATCTGCTTTATGTTGATCCGCAACAAGAAGGTGCGATCGCTGTCTTACCTCTAGCAGACTTGTTAGATATTAATCAAAATTTACCATTGGGATGTACTGCTTTACCTTCCGCTACCGAAACTAGTTATCCCCAAATCCCCGATGGCGAACTACTAACATATTTCCATCGACACACTCATATCCAATCAGGTGTAACTGGCAATCTCAATCTACCAACTATTAAACAAGAAAAATCTTTGGAGGATAAATACAATTTTCCTTTCTGTTTAAAAATTCCCACCAATACTGCACCTATAGATTGGGGACAAAAGCTGTCAGAACTGGAAATCACTATGTACAAGCGACGCTCTACCCGCGCTTACAATGGTGATGATTTAAACTTCGATGAATTGAAAAGTTTACTCGATTTCACTTACCAGCCACAAAATTACATCGACCAAAGTTTAGATATTTCTCCAGACTACTTTGATCTAAATTTAATCGAAACATTCATTGCTGTTTGCGGAGTCAAAGGATTGGAGGCAGGTTGTTATTATTATGCACCGAAAGCCCAAGAATTACGCCAAATTCGGTTTAAAAACTTTCGCCGAGAGTTACATTTTCTCTGTTTAGGACAAGAATTAGGGCGAGATGCAGCAGCAGTATTGTTTCATACAGCCGATTTGAAATCTGCGATCGCACAATATGGCGATCGCGTTTACCGTTACTTACACATGGATGCCGGTCATTTGGGGCAACGCCTGAATTTAGCAGCAATGCACCTGAATGTAGGCGTTAGTGGCATCGGTGGATTCTTTGACGATCAAGTAAATGAAGTCTTGGGTATTCCTACTGATGAAGCCGTTTTATATATCACTACGTTGGGACGGACTAGATAAAAGATCGCGCAGGCTACCGCAAATAACACAAAGTCCACAAAGATTCTTTGCGTTTTTCTTTGCGAGAAGCTGTGCGTAGCTTCTCCGGAAGAGTATGCGCTATTTGCATTTTTTCAATCGATAAGGTTGCAAAAACTGCCCATAGTTTGCTAAGAATACTGATGATGAATATAATTTTTCTTTAAAACCCACCCTTAAGCAACCCCAAGTACTCATTCAAATGGAGTAAATTTTTCCTACGAAAAAATAAATATCTTAACAATCTCACAGAGTAAAAACATTGGTTAATTTCAGTCTATGCTTTAGAGCAATTCTTTGTGAAACTTTACAATATCAGGCTTGATGAGACAAGTTACTTAAGCAACCTGTTCTATGGAACATCACAGGTAATCGGTACTAGTACAAGAAGGCAAAAGTCAAAAGAAAGAATGCTTATTTTGTAAGCTTTCTGGCTCTTTTGAGTGGGTGGTTTATTTACGCCGTGTTGTACTAGCTAATCTAATGTTGTATTACAAACGTTAAGAGAAATACGATTTTTATTTTGCAGATTTTACAAAAACTCAATTTTTTAAATTTCAACAAATTAAATCTGGCATTTAACAAAAATTTTGTCACAGAATCACCAATGCTATTTCCTGAGAATGAAAGTCAAAAGAGTTTTAATCTTCTTTTCTCTAAAAATCCTAACCCAATGTGGGTATATGACGAGAATAATCTGCAATTTTTAGATGTAAATGAAGCTGCTGTTCTCCATTATGGCTACTCACGAGAAGAGTTTTCGCAAATGCGAATAACTGACATTCGCCCTTCAGAAGATGTCTCTCTCTTGCTGGAATATTTAGGACAAAATCACTCTAACTTACATTTTGCGAAACAATGGCGACATCGGCGAAAAGACGGACAGATTATTGATGTTGAAATTTTCACACAGACAATAGACTATAGCACTTATAATGCTCGTTTAGTTAATATACGAGACATCACAGAACACAAACAAATAGAAAAAACTCTTCAAGAAAGTGAAGCTAGGTTTCGAGTTATTTCTGAAGCTATTCCTGTTCCATTCACTATTTCGCGTGTGTCTGATGGATTGATATTATACGCTAATACACAATTGCTTCAAACATTTCGGCTTTCTCCAGAGTATTTAGTTAATCGTAAATCTTTTTTAGAATTATATCATGATTTGGCAGATTTAGAAGCAGTTTCAAAGATTCTTAATCAACAGGGTTTTATTCATAATTATGAACTCCAATTAAAAAGGGTAGATGGGACTAATTTTTGGGCGATCGCTTCATTACAATATTTAACCTTTAATAATGAATCAGCAATTTTAACAGTATTTAATGATATTAATGACCGCAAAAATGTTGAGACAAAACTCCAAGAGCAAAATGAATTTTTACGGATAATTTTTGAGAGTATACCTTTAATGATTGCCCTTTTTGATGCTAATGGTAAACTTCAGTGGGTAAACCAAGAATGGGAAAATATTCTTGGTTGGAAATTTCAAGATTTCCAAAGCCGTGATGTCTTGGAAGTGTTATATCCTAATCCTGAATATCGACAGTATGTAATTAATTTTATTCAGTCTGCACAACGTAATTGGGGTGACTTTAAAACTCAGGTGCGCGATGGTCGTTTACTAGATACATCTTGGACTAATGTTTACCTTTTAAATGGTCAAATTATCAGTATTGGACAAGATATCACAGAACGTAAGCAAACTGAACTAGCTCTAAAAGCCCAAGCCGAGCGGGAGCAATTGATGCGAACTGTTGCTCAACGAATTCGTCAATCTTTGAATCTTCAAGATATTCTGAATGCAACAGTTCAAGAAGTACGAGATTTACTTGGTGTTGATCGAGTAGTAGTTTATCAATTTGACTCAGAGATGATCGGCACAATTATGGCGGAATCGGTGGAAGATGGATGGACAGTTTCTTTGGGCGTAGAGATTCATGATACGTGTTTTCAGACAGATACAGGAGTAGAGTATTATCAGGGAGGTAAGCGAGCGATCGCTAATATTTATGAAGCTGGACTAACTGATTGCCATATTCGCCTGTTAGAACGGTTTGAGGTGAAAGCAAATTTAGTTGTGCCTATTTTACTAGAAGCAGGCTCTCAAAACCCTGGTTCTCACCTTTGGGGTTTACTGGTTGCTCACCAATGCTCTGGTTTTCGTGAGTGGGAAGAAAATCAATTAGATTTGCTCGATCATCTCACAGTCCAATTAGCGATCGCAATTCAACAATCTAGCATCTTAGAGCAAGCTCAAACTGAACTTGTTCAAAGACAAAAAGCTCAAGTCAAGTTAAAAGCTGCCTTAGCTGAAAAAGAAGTTCTCTTAAAAGAAGTTCATCATCGAGTTAAAAATAATTTGCAAATTGTCTCTAGTTTATTACAGCTTCAGTCACAAACACTCAAAGATCCAGAAGTCATCAAAGTTCTGCGAGAAAGTCAAAATCGAATTGAGTCAATATCTCTAATTCATAAAAATTTGTATACTTCAGCAAATATTGGAAAAATTGATGTTGCTGATTATATCCACAATTTGGCTGCAAGCTTACTAATTTCCTATCAAATATGGCCTAATAGAATTGCTTTAGAAACTGATATAGATCCATTGAGTTTGAATGTTGACCAAGCTATTGCCTGTGGATTGGTGATTAACGAATTAATCTCCAATGCTCTCAAGCACGCTTTTCCCGATCAACAAGTAGGCACAATCAGTATTGCTTTACGTAATGCTGGCAATAGTATCGAAATGACTATCCGAGACAATGGAATTGGTTTACCAGATAATTTAGATTGGAGAAATACTGATTCTTTGGGTCTATCGTTAGTACATGACTTGGTTACAGAACAACTGGAAGGCGATATCACTCTAGAACGCAATCATGGAACAGTATTCAAAATCAAATTCACGCAGTTAACTTTGCATTAGTAAATATCAAATGGGTCAAGCTAGGATTTTAGTCGTTGAAGATGAAGTGATTGTGGCTAGAACTATTGCTAGCCAACTTAGTCAACTAGGATACATTGTTACAGGTACCGCCTCATCTGGAAAAGTTGCCATTGCTAAAGCATCAGAAACTCAACCAGAACTAGTATTAATGGATATTATTCTTAAAGGTGAGATGGATGGGATTGCTACTGCTATTCAGATTCGCGAGCAGTTAGATGTACCTGTAATTTATTTAACTGCTTATGGCGATGAGCATACTTTAGAAAGAGCGAAAATTACCCAACCTTTCGGATACATCGTTAAACCATTTACTACAAAAGATTTAAGAATAGCGATCGAAATCGGTCTTTTAAAACACCAGTTAGAACGCGAACTACGGGAGAATCGAGATCAGTTAGCAACCCTTTTAAACTCAATGAGTGATGCTGTAATTGCCGCAAATGAGCAGGGAAGAGTAACATTTATGAATCCTGCGGCTGAGGCACTGACTGGCTGGCAGCAAAAAGATGCTTTAGGAAATGAGGCAGCGAAAATTTTTCATATTGTCGATGAAGTGACAGAGACTACATTAGAAAGCCCCGTGACAAAAGTGCTGCGCGAGCAACAGGTTGTTTATTTAGGGGAGTTCACATCTCTAATTACAAAAAACGGCAAAAGAGTTCCAATTGGTGATAGTGCTTCACCACTGAAGGGACGATCTGACCAGATAAATGGTGTAGTAGTTGTTTTCTGGGATCTTAGCGAACGACGGCAAACCAAATTGCTAGAGCAAGCATTGCAGAAGGAGCAAGAACTTAACCGTCTCAAGTCCTTGTTTATCTCCACTGTATCTCATGAGTTTCGTAATCCTCTGACTGTTGTTCAAACGGCAGTAGAACTCATAGAAATGCAAGGAGCAAATTTGACCAATGCAAAAAGAGACATTTATTTAAAGCGAATTCAAGGTGCTGTGCAATCTATGGAAAAGCTCATGGAAGAAGTGCTGTTTATGGGTCGAGCGGAAGCAGAAAAACTCATATACAACCCTACTCCCCTTAATTTAGAGCAATTCTGTCTAGACTTAATTGAAGATTTTTCAATTATTGAAAGCAATGTGTATGAAATTATTTTTACCTGTCATAGCGAGAATACGTCCGCTGTCATGGATGAAGTACTCTTACATTACCTGTTTGCAAATCTTCTCTCAAACGCGCTTAAATATTCTCCCAGAGGTGGCAAAATTCAGTTTGATTTAATATGCGACCCAATTGAGAAAGCAGCAATTTTCCATATTCAAGATCAAGGTATGGGAATTCCTGAAGCAGACCAAGCTCGAATTTTTGAATCATTCTACCGAGCATCAAATGTTAAATCAATTAAGGGTACTGGATTAGGATTAGTAATCGTTAAAAGGTGCGTTGATGCCCATAGGGGTCAAATCAGTGTCACCAGTCAAGTTGAAATCGGTACTATATTTACAGTAATTTTGCCTTTAAATTCCGAATTATCCTTGACGGAAACTTCTGAATTATGAATTATTCTTCAACTCAAATCCTGATTTTTGTTACCAATTTGGGTTTGGTAATGACGCCATTTTGCCTGCTGACGCGTTCTTTTCTCTTCGGTGAGACTATCGAAACAATAGGGACAAGAGATACCTTGCTCATATTTGGGAGACGCTTTATCTTCCTCAGAAATCGGACGCCCACAACAGAAGCAGCGCTCACAACTCCCTTCCTCTAACCCATGACTCACAGCTACCCGCTCATCAAAAACAAAACATTCCCCTTCCCATAAACTTTCTTGTGCTGGAACTTCCTCCAAATACTTCAGAATGCCACCTTTGAGATGATAGACTTCTGCAAAACCTTGGGCAAGCATGAAAGATGAGGCTTTTTCACAGCGAATGCCCCCTGTACAAAACAGAGCAACCTTTTTGTGTTTAGTTGGGTCGAGATTATTTAGCACATAATCGGGAAATTCCCGGAATAATTCAGTTTGGGGATTTTCCGCCCCTTGGAAAGTACCGATATTCACCTCATAATCATTGCGGGTGTCAATCACGGTTACTTCTGGGTCAGAAATTAAATCATTCCATTCTTGGGGATTGACATAAATCCCAACTTGCTCATTTGGGTCAATTTCCGGCAACCCCAAAGTCACAATTTCTTGCTTTAACCGCACCTTCATCCGCTCAAAGGGTGGGGTTTCGGTATAGGACTCTTTGGATTCTATATCTGCTAGACGAGGGTCAGAACGCAGAAACCAGAGAACAGAGTCAATGGCCTGACGCGAACCAGCAATTGTACCATTAATTCCCTCCAATGCCAGCAAAATCGTCCCCTTGACACCTTGCCCTTGGCAGTAAGATAGTAGAGGATCTCGTTTCTCGGCAAAATCTGGCAGTTTGACAAATTTATACAGTGTTGCGACAACTTGGATATTTTCTGGCTTCATCCCTTTGGTAATTGCACAATATAAGTTAGAATAGCAACGACAATAAAAGTTATCTACTATTTTAATTTTATGGGGGTTTAGCTCAGTTGGTAGAGCGCCTGCTTTGCAAGCAGGATGTCAGCGGTTCGAGTCCGCTAACCTCCATTGGAAATGTTTGATTCAAATGTGCGGTGCTTGTGCGACAACAAGCATAAGTTGTCCAAGGAGCATCATTACGAATTAGTAATATCATCGGGTGCTTCAAACTTGTAACCATAGCCCCGCACAGTTTTAATAAACTCCGGTACGCTGGTATCGACTTCCATCTTCTTACGCAATTGACCAATATGTACATCAACCACCCGTCCATCTCCTATGTAGTCGCAACCCCAGATTTTTTGGATTAGCTGTGGGCGACTCCAAGCTTGATTAGGATGACTTGCAAGAAAATGTAAGATATTAAATTCCAACGCTGTTAAGGCGAGAGGTTTATCGTTAAGTGTTACCTCCCGACCCTCTGGATTAATTGCTAACTGTTTGAAAATAATGCGTTGTATTGGGGAAGGGTTGATGTAGCGTATCCGCCTCAAAAGAGCTTCGACTCTAACTTCAACTTCTGCAAGACTAAATGGTTTAGTCATGAAGTCATCGGCACCCGCGCTTAAGATTTTAATTTTATCAGCCTCGTCAGTCCTACTAGTTAGTATCAGCACTAAAACATTAGTACGACTCTGCATTTCTTGGCAGAGGCTATAACCAGTAACATCCGGCAAATTCCAATCCAGAATCACTAAAGCTGGGTTAAATTGCTCAAATAACGATAAAGCAGTCTTACCATCTGCTGCCGACTCTATTTGATATTTACGACTTAAAAAACGATAGACGAGATTTCGCACACCGAAGTCGTCATCAACAATCAGAATTTTGGGAGTAGTAGCGGGAACCATAACCATAATGCTGCCTATTGTGGATTCTGCTATTTGCTGTTATGCCAGTTTGGCTTTACGTGTTTTTGTTGAGAGTGTATTCACGCGCATCTCTGCTGAGTGCGAACGCTACTGTAGTACTTGTGTACAATTAATTTTCCATGAAGTTTATAAAAACTTCAGCCATTATAATGCTGATAAAATGTATAACTGTTGTATGATTTTTGTATGATCTTGAATTTATTTTGTATAGCTGTAAAGCTTAATACTTAAGTCTAAGTATAATCATAAACTATCTCCGTAACCGCAAATATTCTAAAGACACATCCAAAAGCGACGGTAATTACTACAACTTTAAAAAAGCAACATAACTACAAATTTCAGCCTGAGACTATGATCAGCCAAGGACTGAGAGCATCACCAGAAGGTATAAGGGCAGCAAAAACAGCTTTAACAGACAAAACTTGGAGTCAGCATAAATTAGCAACAACTTTAGGCATTACACGTCAACCAGTTTCCAAATTTTTTGCAGGTGAGTCGATTTCCCGCTCTTGTTTTGTACAAATTTGCCAACAGCTAGGGTTGTCTTGGCAAAAGGTTGCTGGTTTACCTGAAGATGTGGCATTTGAGACAACTCCTAAAACGCAATTCAAAAGTGCTGATCTTGATACACTGGTGCGGGAAGTGCGTCAAAAACGCCAAGACAAAATTCAAGATCAGTGCAGCACCTTGCAAATATTGGATATTGCCCAGACAGTCCAACTGATAGATATTTACACTGATATTAATGTTTTAGAGAAGATAACTAACCTGCAATGGCGAGAAATTTCTGACCTGTTGAAAGACTTCAAATCTGAATCAAATTTTAATCAACTTCCAGGATACAAGGGTAACAGAAAATTACCAGGCTTAGAAGTGGTATTGCGGCACTCAAAACTAATGGTGCTGGGTAAACCAGGATCGGGTAAAACCACATTTTTACAATATTTAGCGATTGAGTGTAACAAAGGCAAGTTTCAGCCAAACCGCATTGCAATTTTTATTAGGATGAAAGAATTTGCTGAAGATGCTAAAAGTGACAGCCAATTGAATCTATTGAACTACATCATTCAAGAATTTATCAATTGCAGTATTGAACAAGAATCAACCAAAATTCTGCTAGCTGAGGGAAAACTGCTGATTTTGCTAGATGGATTAGATGAAGTACCAGTAGAAAAAGTAGATAAAGTCACAATAGAAATTCGTAGATTGGCTCAGATATTTTACAGAAATCAGTTTGTTATTAGTTGTCGGATTGCTGCCCATAAATACAGATTTCAGGGATTTATTGAAGTTGAGGTGGCAGACTTTGACCAAGAGCAAGTAGAAATTTTTGCCAAAAATTGGTTTGTTGCAGTTGCTTTTAATTCCAGGGAAGATGGGGAAGTCATAGGAAATTTATTTATTAATCAGCTGCATCTACCAGAAAATCAGCATATCCGAGAATTAGCAGTTACTCCAATACTGTTGCATTGGATTTGCCTAGTGTTCCAAGTAAAAGATGGATTCTCCTTAAACTCAGCGAAGTTATATGAACAAGCACTGAACATTTTGATGTTCAGATGGGATGAAATTAGAGGTATTAAACGCGATCGCGTTGGTTATAATTTGACTCTAGTCAGCAAAAAAAAGCTACTTTATCAACTTGCAGCTATAACTTTTGAGCATGGAGATTACTTTTTTGAGAAAGAAAAGATTCTGCAACTTATTGCTGAGTATCTGGATACTTTCGCCGGAATTCATTCAGAAGCAACTCAATTGCAGCTAGTTCAAGATGCAGTTCTGAAAGAGATTGAAGTCCAAAATGGTTTATTAGTGCAAAGGGCACAAGAAATTTACTCCTTTTCTCATTTGACGCTCCAAAAGTATTTTACAGCTAGAAAATTTGTTGAATTTCCTCAAGTCCCAACTTGGAATAATTTGGTTAATCATATAACTGAAAAGCGCTGGCAGGAAGTATTTTTATTAACTGTTGGGATGTTGCCAAATTCTGACGAAATTCTACAGATTATGAAGAAAAAAATTGATTTACTAGTAGCTGAAGACGAGAGATTACAGTATTTTCTAACCTGGCTGCACCAAAAATCTAGTTCTGTATCTACCCAATACAAAGCAGCAGCCGTTCGTGCTTTTTACCTGGTTTGCGTTGAGCAAAGCTCACATCGCGCCTTTGTTTATCCTTCTGGTTATGACCTTGAGTACGCCCTTGTTGGTAACATAGCTTTTGACCCTGATCTTGCTCTTGATGAGTTTCTATTTAGTACTATTGCCTGTATTAACGAACTTGATTTTGCCTTTGAGCATAGTCTCAATGATGCCCTCGATCATGCTCATGCCTTTGCCATTGCCTTTGATGAGACTGTTGATCTTGTTGTTAATCCGAAATTGAAGCAAGTGTTGCAAAAACTTAAAAAACAACTGCCATCTATAGACAGCAATCCAGAGAAGTTTAGGGAATGGTGGCAAGCTAAGGGGAAAGTCTGGGGTGAACAATTAAGAGATATACTGATTAAGTATCGTAATATTGGTTACAATTGGCAATTCAATGAACATCAAAAAGAATTGCTTCAACAATATTACGATGTGAATAAATTGTTGGTAGATTGCCTTAATAGTGCTGCTGATGTAACTTCAAGAGTGCGAGAGGAGATTGAGGAGACATTATTATTAGCGATCGCAGATATTGAAAAGTTACGCAATTCCGATACTAATAGCTGAATATTTTGCATTTCAAACTAATATTTTTCTCAACTCATTAGGCATCTTCAAGAAGTCGGGGATATTTTTGTTCGTAACTCTGCACAGATTGCTATATCTGAGGAAAGGGTTAGAGGAGATTCATACCAGCGAAAGAGCAATTAAATATGTCGAGCCGTTAAATTGCTATTAATATCGTCAGCAAGGAACAATTATGACAAATAATTTAGTAGGCGGCATCATTCCCCCACAGCCACCAATAGCAGCACAATCTGATGCTCATGCCCTGAAGAGTCGGCTGGAATGGGGCGAACCAGCTTTTACAATATTGGATGTGCGCGATCGCACGACCTACAACCAAGGTCACATTCTGGGGGCGATACCAACACCAATAGATGAATTGGTAGAGCGTGCAATATCTTCTTTGGATAAAAGCCGTGATATTTACGTTTACGGCGCTAATGAGCAAGAAACTGCCGAAGCCGCACAAAAACTACGTTCTAATGGATTTGAGCATGTCTCCCAACTCAAAGGTGGTCTTACCGGATGGAAGGAGATTGGTGGCCCAACAGAAGGGATTGTTGAATCAAGAACTCCCCCAGGTGCAGATGATTACAATGTTGTAGCCCGGCTACAAAATCACCAAGAAAATCTCCAAAAGGGTGGTAGTAGCACCACGGAAGCCATTAAGAAGGGAGTCAGTAACCTCAAAGAAGATATTCAAGAGGGAGCTAGTAACCTCAAGGAAGGCATTCAAGAGGGAGTCAGTAACCTCAAGGAAGGTATTCAAGAAGGAGCCAGTAACCTCAAGGAAGGCATTCAAGAGGGAGCCAGTAACCTCAAGGAAAATCTTGATGAATCTAAAACTCCTAGAGACACTGATGATTCCAACTTTGGCTCTTAGGCAAAAAATAACCTAGCATGAGGGTTTGTAGTAAGCACTAAAGTGCTTACTATAGCGGTTTCCACTCAGATGCGGTACAAAATTATATCGCAAGGTGTAGGGGCAATTCATGAATTGCCCCTACGGGTGTACCGCTATACAAACTTACCTATCAATTTCAATTTGACATCTCACTAATGGTTTGTCCCATTAAATTTGAGGATTTAAGAGAACGAACCGCATTCGCGCAGCGTCTCCCCTTGGGAGAAGGACGCAAAGAGCGCAAAGGAAGAAGGAAAGAAGAGAAATTGAAATTTGATTCACCTATCAGAATTAATGGGACAGACTACTAGCCTGGATGACAAGCAATAAGAATTTCTTGTCCCTACTCCCCATTCCCTATTTGATCAATGTTCAAACAAATCCTTAAATTGCCACAAATCTAGGGAAACTATCGTTGGTAGAAATTCAAAGCATTCTTGAGCAACTTGCCAACGTTCTTCTCGTTTGAGCATTTCGATTAGCTTCTGTTGCACGCTAAGTAAGTAGCGCACATCATTGGCAGCATAACTTAGTTGAGCTTCAGATAAGCTAGCGGCGTTACCCCAATCAGAACTTTGAGAGCTTTTATCTAGTTCCACTTGCTCTAACTCTTGCACCACATCTTTAAGTCCGTGGCGATTTGTGTAAGTACGGGCTAATTTACTAGCAATTTTAGTGCAAAAAACAGGACTAACCTGAATCCCCAGATTGGCTCGCAAAGTGGCTAAGTCAAATCGAGCAAAGTGAAACACTTTTACGACATTGACTGCTTCTAAAAGTTTTTTTAAGTTGGGGGCGTCAGTTTGTCCTTTAGCTATACGGATTACAGCAACTTTCCCTTCTGGATTGCATAGTTGGACGAGACACAAGCGATCGCGCAACGGTGATAATCCCATTGTCTCTGTATCAACTGCGATCGCTGTCGATTCTAAATACTGGCTAAGGGCTGCGTCACTGAGATCGCGATCGCTCACCTGAAAATCTTGTAATGTCATCAATCTTTCAATAATAATGTAGTGTCCAGCAAACAAAAGTCTTGTCAGACACTACATTATTATAAGGAATATGCCGAAAACCCTTGAGGAACAGGCGCATAGCGCCGTATGTCGTGCTGATGGTTACTATGCCCAATTTGCCATTGATGTTCAAATTAAAGTTGAAACACTGTGTAGAAAAATCAGAAATTAAATCTACCTAGTGCGAAAAAACATTTGTGTCAGGTAGACTTCACCTTGATTATTAGTAGCAACGCCGATTCCAGTGAGGTTGTAATTTCCTTTCAAATTCTTTAGATGCCCAGGACTTTTGATCCAACCAGTAACAGCTTCCTCTACAGGGTTGCTATATCCCCGATTGAAAGCAACATTTTCTGCCGCACTGTTGTAGCGAATAGGGATAGCCTTGACTCGTCCTTCAAATCCCTGATGACTAAACGGGGTTTTACCTTTAGCCATATTTTGACTATGAATTCTTGCCTGTCGAGTTAAATTTGCATTTAAGACCAACTTTGGTAGCCCTTTAGAAGCCCGATATCGATTAATTTGGTTAAATACTGATTTTTCTAGCTCAGTAGTTTTAAAAGTAGGAGTCGATATTGCAACCTGACTAGAAAAAAGCGACAACAGCTTATTACGGGTGGATGTATTCGTAGAAGTATGATTTGGTATCGGAACAGCCGTTAATCCACTAGCAAGGACAAGCGCACTTAAAGCGATGCCAAAAGCAGTTTGTCGGAACATGGAGAATTGCGTAATGTGTAGAGATATAAGACTTATACTTTAGCTCATTGTTGCGACGATATGCACCACAATACTATTAAGGATTGATGAATTTCGGCAATTTGGCTACATCCTTTACAAGGAACACAAACAATTATTTGTAATTGTCAATACTTCAATAGTCAACTTCATGAAAATCACGGTTAATTTTGCTGAAAATTTGAAATTTTCAGGAATTAATATGAGATATGCAAATTAGATGTAGTTTACATTAACAGAGAATTTCAGAAAAAACCTCAATTTTGCCAAACCGATCAGCGAAGGAAAATTTGTGTGAAGTAGATTTCGCCTCCGCTGTTACTAGCGACACCAATTCCTGTCCAATCGTAATTACCTCTAATATTGGCAAGATGCCCTGGACTTTCAAGCCATCCTTGAACAGCTATTTTGGCAGGATCGCTATATCCCTGATTAAAAGCGACATTTTCACTAGCGGCTCTGTAAGAAATACCGATTGCTATAACCCGTTGCGAAAATCCCGTATGTCCAAAGGTAACTGTGCCATTAGCCATGTTTTGGCTGTGAATCCTAACTTGATTATCGATGGCAGCATTACGAGTCAGCGTTGGTAGTCCTTGAGAAACTCTGTAGCTATTAATTTGGTTGAAAATTGACTGTTCTAGAGCAGCAATATCGATGCTAGATTTTACCATCTGAAAGACTAGCTTTGGTTAAGGGTTTCCAACTCTTCCTGCAACACGCGTAACACCCTAGCAATATATTCTGCCCGCCACTGTTCCCGTTCCTGAGTTACTGTCGTATCCGGCTCATAAGCTTCAATCTCAGTAACCGATAAAATTCCTTTAACTTCTAGCAACCTTTCAATGGTGTCCAGCCGCTCATGCAGCACAGATACCTCGCCAGCCAAAGCCATAACGATCGCTAACAATTTATCAGTTTGCGGATTTTCTAAGTAAACAGGTCGTTTACCCTTAGCTATTTTTGCCATTCTAATACCAATTCTCCAAAAATAAGACTACACACAAAAAAGCCGGAAACCCAGAGAAAATCCGACTTCCTCAATTACGAATTACGTTAGCGACTTAGGAGTGCCATTACCAATACTTACTTAGTCGCAGCAACTACAAACCAAGTGCCTTGGCTGCCTGAGTTACCATTTTTAAACAGCCCATTCGTTACCTTGGCTTTCCACGCTCCATTTGGGACAAATTTCTCGAATATCTTATCTGCTGCAAAACCAGCCTTAGTAACTAGCGATACCAAATCCAAATCGCGTGCAGCACTCCAGAAGGGTTCGTTGTTGTTAGCGGTTTCCCAATCATAAATAAACTGCGTATAAACATCCATGTGACGATAAAGGGGTGCTTCTACATGGATCATCATGCCGCCAGGAGCCAGTAGACGATAAGACTCTTGCATAACTTTACGGATGGCTGGCGGGGGAATTTCATGCAGCAAAATGTGAGAAACCACTAAATCAAATGATTCATCGGGGAAGTTAGTGCGTTCGGCATTTTGCTGAGAGAAGTGTACCCGTTTGCCCAAAGCTTCGGCTCTTGCATGAGCGTAACGCAGCATAGATGCACCCACATCTATAGCATGGACTTCTGCATCTGGGAAACCATCTACATAAGGTAATGTACTATTGCCGACAGAACATCCCATATCAAGGATTTTTCTCGGTCGAAAGTCAGAATGCTCTGATAGTAAGTAGTTTTGAACTATAGATAGCCCCATATCATCGTTCAGGGGCCCCAACCAACCTAGACCATAAACATAAACGCCGCGATCGTAGGTTGCGCCGGCAGTGACATCATCAGCGGTGAATTCACTGTGATATCCTCCAGGCATACAGTGAATGTCTACAGCCTTTTGATGAGTAGGTATTTCAAAATTTGAGTCAAGGGTTAAAGTACCCAGTTCACCACCTTTATCTTTGGCACGTTCAATCAACTCTGGTAGTTGTCTGTCAACGTTGGCATTTACAGCATCCCATAACATTTCCTGGTTGATGCGCTTGAGGGCACTAGTCCAGCGGTAGTAGGGTTCGTGCTGCATTATTTCCCGAATTTCATAACGATTCTGGGGAGGACGCTGATGTTCTTGTTCAAACCTCGGCTTGCCTAGTTTTTCATAAACTACCTTATTACCAGCAGAGATATTCCTGAAAATGTGCATTTTCAGACTTTGCACAAAGTTTTGGCGTGCCAACTCGTCGTGAGTGGGTTGCGGTAGCATCGCGTGTTTGAATTGTTGATCCATATATTGCTTTTTTCCCAATATTTTACGTAGATTTACTCTGGATATAATAACTTGGCTACTGTTTGTACATCTTTATCACCGCGTCCAGAGCAGTTAATGACAATCCGAGGACTACCAGTTAGTTGAGGACAGAGGGTTTCCAGGTAGGCGATCGCATGGGCTGTTTCTAATGCCGGGATAATCCCTTCCAATTTCGATAATCGCTGGAATGCCTCTAAAGCCTCTGCATCCGTCACACTATAATATTCGGCGCGACCAGTATCTTTCAAATAACTATGTTCTGGGCCCACACCGGGATAATCTAACCCAGCACTAATTGAGTGTGCCTCAATGATTTGCCCATCTTCATCTTGCAGCAGGTAGCTCATTGCTCCATGCAATACACCAACTCGTCCTTTTGTCAAGGTTGCTGCGTGTTTTTGAGTATTGACACCTTCTCCGGCTGCCTCAACCCCAATTAATCGTATAGAAGACTCATTAATAAACTCATAAAATAGTCCCATTGCATTGGAACCACCACCCACACAAGCTAAGAGAATATCAGGCAATGCACCCCACTTTTCTATTGCTTGGGCGCGAGTTTCTTCACCGATAACTGCATGGAAATCACGTACCATCATTGGGTAAGGATGTGGTCCTGCAACTGAACCTAGTATGTAGTGAGTACTTTCTACATTTGTCACCCAATCCCGAATTGCTTCAGAAGTAGCATCCTTCAAAGTTCCGGTTCCCGCCTCTACCGGACGCACTTCTGCCCCCATCAGCCGCATTCTGAACACATTTAAAGCTTGGCGTTCCATATCCTGAACGCCCATGTAGATTACGCATTCCAGCCCAAAACGAGCGCAAACCGTAGCAGTAGCAACTCCATGTTGTCCCGCACCCGTTTCGGCAATAATCCGCTGCTTACCCATGCGTTTTGCCAACAATACCTGACCCAGAGCATTATTGATTTTGTGAGCGCCAGTATGATTTAAATCTTCACGTTTTAAGTAAATTTGTGGCCCTGTGCGATCGGGTCGGGCATAATTAGCAGTTAGGCGTTCAGCAAAATACAATGGTGTCGCACGTCCTACATAGTCCCGTAACAACTGCTGTAGTTCTGCTTGAAAACTGGGGTCATTGCGGTATTGCTGATAAGCTGTTTCTAACTCAGCAAGGGCAGGCATGAGCGTTTCAGGTACATACTTACCGCCAAAGCGTCCAAAGCGGCCTAGCGTATCTGGAACTTGAGCAATTGAACTTGGAGATAGGGGAGTGGTAGTCACAGGCTGTTTTTGATGACGGGAATGACTTAATTATTATAGAAAGTCTGGGGCATATCTGGAGAATGGGGCATTCCCCAGATATGCCCAATGCCCAATTACTTTGAATCCCTTGCAATGGATTTGTGATGTTAGCCTAGAAATTGACATCCCAGCAGAATGGTTACGTAGAAGTTTCCACTGCCTTTGAAATTTTTCTTAAACATTCATTTTTATGTCTTCTTCCAATCCCAAATCTTCCGACAAAGGCTTTGTCTACCGCGAATTTGGCAATGACAACTCAGCCGCCACAGAAAGACCAATTCCAGAACTGCCCCCACAACAACAAAATCTTAAAGTACAAGCTTCCCGCAAAGGACGCAAAGGGAAAACCGTCACAGTGGTTAGTGGTTTTCAAGTCAAACCGGAAACCTTGGCAGATTTGGTGAAGCAGTTGAAAACCCAGTGTGGCACTGGTGGGACAGTTAAAGATAACGAAATTGAAATTCAGGGCGAACACAAGCAGAAAATTGTCGAGATTTTGACCAAGCTAGGTTACAAAGCCAAAATTAGCGGTGGCTAATGTTAAGTGCGGTTTCCCGCATCTTAAGCATGACCTAGATTAACAGAGAGAATGTTATCTTTGAAGGGTACAAGTATGCTTGAAAAGTGGTAAATTACTTTGCCAACAAGCTGTTTTTTGTGAGATGAACAGGAGGTTTAAATGGATTTAGTTCGGATTCTGTGTGCCATTTTCCTGCCGCCTTTGGGAGTTTTTTTACAAGTAGGTTTTGGGATAGATTTTTGGATTAACATACTTTTGACGCTTTTTGGTTACATTCCTGGGATTATTCATGCAGTGTGGATAATTGCTAAAAAATAATTCTTTGTAAAAGATAGGTTGAGTGTACCAATATTGGCTTTACTGATTCTGAGGAATGTCGGTTGGTGTAGAGGCAATTCATGAATTGCCTCTATAAAAAAGGTTATGAGATTAACTATTTTATAGTTCAATACGCTTGGGTTAAGAGCTACCGGCAATAATTTTGGGTTTCCGAGACGCGATAAATCGCCGTCTCTACAAGGGTTTTGTGCTCATTCTGAACTGTATTGTTTTATCAGGGCTAGCGCGTCTCAAACCCTATATTTACTACCTAATAAAATCCAATATCTAAATAAAAGTTGTAAAAATAGTATTTATCAAGTTTCAAATTTAGGCTTTTTTGTGGCGGGAAATGCTGAATTAGCTCTCATTCTTTAACATCGCATACAGTCTAAACTCTAGAAGCAAGGGACAGATGTGCAATTGCCATTGCACAGTTGATACGTTCAAATCTTTGATTAACCCAGTGCGTATATTTAGTACCCAGCCGTGAACCATAGGTGCTTTTCGCTGATGGAGTACCTGACGCATGATGGAAGTTTGGTAAAGATTCTTCACTTGTGCCACAACATTGATTTCCGCCAAACGATTCAGACGTTCTTCTCTTGTTGGCAAGGCATCAATTTCTTCTTGTTTCTCTAAATACAGTTCCCGAATCGGATTTACCCAGTTATCAAGAATTCCGATGGTTCTTCCTTCTAAAGCAGCCTTAATTCCTCCACAATCATAGTGACCACAAACGATCACGTGTTCCACTTTCAGATGTAAAATTGCGTATTCTAAAACGGCTAAAAAGTTTATGTCCGTCAGAGAAACTTGATTGGCAATATTACGATGTACAAATAACTCTCCTGGTTCTGTACGGGTAAAGCTTGTTAATGCCAGACGACTATCAGAACACCCAATGTATAGAAAAGGTGGTGTTTGTCCGTTAGATAATTCTTCAAAGTAAGTTGGGTCTATAGCTAGTTTCTCGGCAACCCAAGCCTGATTATTTCTGAAGAGTTCATCAATGCTGTTATATTTCATCTTTCGTCAAATTCGAGAGAGCATCTCATCAATATTTTAACTGATCTACAGTTTTCTTGAAATCAAGATTAACTTTTTCAGAGCTAAAATATTATCAAGATGAAAATTATTTTCTACAGCATTAATATTATTTTTGTATAAATTGTCAAAAGCTATAGCGTTTATCGAGTAAGTGCGGTGTAACTTGTAAGTACTGACTCCTTCAATACACAGAGAAACTTTCTGATGATAGCTAAGATAACTTCACAAAGAATCTTCAATCGGGGGCAACAACTTTGTTATCGTGATGATGGTTGATTGACCAACGGTGATCAATAGTTACAGAGGAAAACTCACAAATTTCTTCTAGTCGCTTTTGCTGTACAGCAGCTTTACGGAGAGTAATAATTAGCTGATTCACCTGATGCCGTAAATCTGGATTATCATTTACTGCTAACATAGTTTGTCTTTCTAAGAGTTGAAGTATAAGTTCGTAATGAATAGGTGAAGGTAGAGGGATTTGCTCCATGAAGTTAAACTTTGATTTCATATTTGGTATTTTTTATCAGTCAGAGTTTGTCTCTTATTAATGAATTGTTACATAAGAAATAACTAGTTGTTTATGGCTTTAATTTGATTAGCAATGAAGATTTGGCAAAGATATTGATGATATTTAATGGCAAAGTGCTGCGTATCTACGCATAGTATGCCCAATTGCCAACTATTTTGTGCAGTTGCCCTGCGCCTTTTAGGGCAGGGAAGGTGTAACTTTTCAGAAATTCCTCGGTAATATATGGGCGATCGCAGCGCCGGGATCTGGTTGTTTTACCAAAGATTCTCCAATGAGTACAGCAGATGCACCTGCTGTCAGCACCAAATTCAAATCATCTGGGTTGTGTAGTCCTGACTCGCTGACAACCAGGATGTTTTTCTCCTGCAATTGGCTACCCCTTGCAGCTAAAAGTTGGCAAGTAGTTTGCAGATCAACAGAGAAATCTTCCAAATTGCGATTATTGATTCCTACCAAGGAGACTCCATCCAAGGCTAACACACGGTCAAGTTCTGCCAAGCTATGGACTTCAATCAAGGCTGCCATTTTCAGGTTGTTAGCAATTTTCAGGAAGTATTTCAAATCTTGATCGCTCAGGATAGCTGCAATTAACAAAATAGCGTCTGCACCCTGAATACGCGCTAAGTATATCTGGTAGGCATAAATAATAAACTCTTTGCATAGTAGGGGCAAATCTACGGCAGTTCGAACCTTGGCTAAGTTGTCAAAGCTGCCTTGAAAAAACTTGACATCTGTTAGCACTGAAAGACAACTAGCACCACCTTGTTGATAAGAAAGGGCGATCGCTACTGGGTCAAAATCTGCTCGTAAAACGCCTTTGCTAGGTGAAGCTTTTTTAACTTCGGCAATCAATGCTGGTTTAGTCCTGCCTTGACGCAAAGCGGCGACAAAATCACGGGTTGGCGGCGCAGTGAGTACCTGTTTCAGCAATTCTTGCAAAGGAACCTTTTCCCGCATTTGGTCATATTCTACTTCTTTCTGCCAGACAATCTCTTCCAAAATGTTGTTTGGCGCTGCATCAGGCACGGCAGCCTGATAACGTAATATTGATACATCAATAGCTGGGTTAGGTGAACGACGACGGATTTGCATGATTGAGGACTGGGGACTGGGGACTGGGGACTGGGGATTGGGGACTGGGGACTGGGGAATAGGGAATAGGGATTAGGGAATAGGGATTAGGGATTAGGGAATAGGGAATAGGGATTAGGGAATAGGGATTAGGGAATAGGGATTAGGGAATAGGGATTAGGGAATAGGGTACAGATTATTCCCTATCACCTGCCACTTCTCCCTTAATCCCAATACCCAATACCCAATACCCAATACCCAGTCCCTAACCCCCAATCCCTAAATTGCGATCGCTCGTTTATAAGCTTCGTCTAAGACTTCCGAGAGTGTCGGGTGGGCGTGAACTAGATGTGCCAAGCTTTGGACAGATTGACGGTTGGCGATCGCAGCTGACGCTTCATGAATTAAGTCTGAGGCGTGTAGTCCGAAAATGTGAACGCCCAAGACTTCTCCGGTGTCTTTGCGATATATCACTTTGGCAATACCGTCGGCTTCATTTTCTGCTAAAGCTTTGGAATTTCCTTTGAAATAACTCCTACTTGTGGCGATTTCAAACCCTTCGGCTTGTCCCAACTCCTTAGCAGCTGTTTCTGTGAAGCCCACATAGCTGACTTCTGGGTGAGTAAACGCCGCTGCGGGGATGCTGCGATAGTCTACTATTCTTTCCCTCCCAACTATGTTTTCTACCGCAATGATGCCTTGAGTAGAAGCCGCATGTGCTAACATCATCTTCCCATTAGCATCGCCAATTGCCCACAAATGCGGCACTACTTCACCTGCTGATAGCACTGCCATGCGATCGTCAACTGAAATAAAATTCCGCCGATCGAGTTCTACACCCACAGACTCTAAACCCAGATTTTTAGTCGCTGGGATGCGTCCGGTAGCTACTAAGCAAGCATCTACTTCGATGACATCTACATCTTCTTTGGTTTTGAAATCTGCTAACTCAATTACCACAGGTGAACCTGGGATAACTTTTTTGGCGTATATCCCGACTTTCGTTTCAATATCGCGGGGAGTAATTAGCACCCGTTCAGCAAGTTTAGCAATATCGCGGTCAAATCCTGGCATTAACTGATCTAGGGCTTCAATTAAGGTGATTTCACAACCCAAAGCTGAGTAAATATCAGAAAATTCCAAGCCGATGTAACCACTACCAATAATTGCCACCCAGTCTGGTAGCGACTCTAATTTGACACCTTGATCGCTGGTAAAGACAGTTTTGCCGTCTATTTCAATCCCTGGAGGCACAAAAGGAATTGAACCAGGTGAAAGAATGATGTCTTTGGCTGTGATGGTTTTTTCACCGCCGTCTCCAGAGATCGAGACTTTTTGCGCCCCAGCGATTTTTCCCCAACCTCGGATGATATCGACTCCTAGACGTTTGAGGCTGTTGGTTAAGTCGCCTTGAATTTTCGAGACGAGATTGGTAGCATGATTGGCGATCGCTTGGCGATCAAATTCCACGCTACCAATTTGAATTCCCAGTGACTTGAGGTGGTGGGCATTGCGTAACTCCCGCACACGTCCAGATGCCGCCAGCAGCGCTTTAGAAGGAATACAGCCCCGATTAACACAGGTTCCTCCCATATCAGCAGCTTCAATAATTGCTGTTTTCAAACCACAACTTACGGCGTGTAAGGCTGCACCATGTCCGCCTACACCAGCGCCGATAATTACTAAATCGTAATCATATCCTTGACTCACGTTAGTTTCCCCGTCTGCTTCGCCTATTTATTCTCAACTTGACCGACAATCAGCGCAACCCTTTTAACAGTTATCAGTTTTATCGCTGAACTTTAAATCCCTCACCTTACATTACCCTGACTGTTTACTGCTGACTGTTCACTGATTTCAGGTTTGGGTGTTGTTAACTCAAATTATGATTCACTCACTTCTGGCGAAAATATGGATATTTTCATTATATGGTTTGGTTTTCCCAGAAAAGCGACAATAAATTAGGTGAGTATTTGCAGGGTAATAAAGCTGATTTCAGTTCTGAGCTAGTTAATAGACATCTCCGAAAAAGAATGTAGAGACGTAGCACTGCTACGTCTCTACAAGGGTTATGGGTAACGCATCTTTAATTTCTGGAGATGTCTAATGAATAAAAATTGCATTCTCATCCCGATTCCCAATGCCCAATGCCCAATACCCATACCTTTTTTTTCTTTACAGCACGTTAGCCTAACACTAAGCTGGATTTAGGATTCATCCAGAGGATTTACACAGGCGATCGCTCGATGTCTATTCCCCAAATTAGTGAATTTACTATCCGCCGTCATGCCAACGCCAAATCTTTCCAGCGGGGTGAGGCATATTATGAGGCTGGTGCTGTTAATGCCGTTATCCAACGTGGTCATCTGCTTCAGGCGGATGTTACAGGCACTCAAGCTAGACCTTATCATGTCAATCTGAGTTTCGATAGCAGTGGCTTAACTTCAGTAAAATGCACCTGTGCCTACGACTTGGAAGGGTGGTGCAAACACATTGTCGCGACGATGCTTGTCTGTGCGCGTAACTCAGAAAATATTGAGCAGCGCCCCACCCTAGAAGAACTACTAAATCGCATAGATTATATCCAAACTCAAAGGCTGCTGCAAGAGTTAGTCGCAGAATACTCACCACTAATTGAGGCAATTGACCGTCATGTAAGTTGGATGACGAATCGTGCTGACAACCAAACAAACATCAAACCTCTGCGCCGCAGGACTATTGACCCGACTCCCTTTCGGCGGCAAGTACGGCAGATTCTCAAGGATACCGTGCGCTACTTTGAGGAAGGATATGAAGAAGACCCCATTGGCGAAGATTTGCTGAGTGTGGTGCAAACTGCGGTAGATTTTAGCGAACGGGGAGAGGGTGAAAATGCGATCGCTATTTTGGAAGCGATTACCTCTACCTGTGTGGAAAATTGGGATGATGTTGCCGAATATGGCGCTGAAAACGATGAAATTGTCGAGGAATTAAATAGTGCTTGGTGTGAAGCAATTCTCAGCACCGAACTTACCCCAGAAGAAAAAGTTGATATTCAAATCAATTTAGAAGCATGGCAGGATGAGTGGAATGCTGATTTTGGTCTAGTTATGGAAGCTTTACGCCAAGGTTGGGATTATCCACCATTGCTACAAGTTCTCCAAGGTAATTTTACGGAAAGAGGAGCTTGGGAAGAAGATGTGCCAGATTATGCAGATGATTTGGCATTAATTCGACTGAAAATCCTCGAACGTCAAGAACGTTATCAAGAATACCTGTATTTAGCAGAAGCGGAAGGGCAAACTCAGCAATATCTGACCATGTTGGGGCGTTTAGGCAGGGTGGAAGAAGCGATTGATGCGGCTCAAACCCAGATGAACTCAATGGAAGAGGCTTTTGCCCTAGCGAAAACACTCAGCATTCAGGGAGCATTACAGCAAGCTCTAGATATAGCCCAAAGTGGGTTAAGTTTACCAGGTAATTGTCAGTACGAATTGGGAATTTGGACAAGTGATTTAGCTAGTGAGTTGGGTAATAGTGAAACTGCTTTATTAGCAATCAAGGCAGCTTTTCAAGTCAAGCCCTCCTTTCTGGACTACCAAAAGATGGCAGAATTGGCTGGAGAAAACTGGGAAAGTGTCAAAACAGACCTGTTGAGAATTGTTCGTACTTATAGTGGTTGGGGAACAGAATCAGCCAAGTTGGACATATTCTTGCATGAGGGGCTAATTGATGATGCAATTGCGATCGCTAGTGAACTCAGTTCTTATCATTCAGAGTTAATTTACCGAGTCATGGATGCTGCTATCCCTCATAATCCTAGTTGGGTGATTGCGAATGCTCGTCACCGTGCCGAAAAGATTATGGATGCAGGTAAAGCCGAATACTACTACTACGCGGTTGAATGGTTGAAAAAGGCGCGTAATGCCTACTTGGAATCTGGAAAGAAAGCTGACTGGTTAAGCTATCGGGAAAACTTGATGCAAACCCACGCTCGTAAACGTAAATTGATGGGAATGTTTCAGCAAAGGGGTATGGAATAAGGATTATTGTGATTAAAAAACTTATTAGAGGTTTAAGAAGCTAGATGATCTAAGAGGCTGTTTGAAAAGTCTAATTTAATACCAGCCCTGGCGATTAGAAATCGCGGCTATACAGACAAAACTCACCTCCGTGGGTTGAAGAACTTGATTTTGTGTTAGTCCGCGGAGGCGGACAACGCCAGTGTAGTAGCGAATTATATTCTCCCAAAACTTTTCAAACATCTTCTAAGATGAAATCAGTTTTGTCGATAAATTCAGAGTTAGCATAATCAAATTGGGGATTAATAACTATCTTTCCAGCTTTGTCGATATAGCCCCACTTCTTCTCAAGTTCAACTGCTATCAGTCCTTCAGAAAACTTCCTACTAGCATCATCAAACTGTGGATTAATAACTATCTTCCCCTCCTTGTCAATATAGCCCCACTTCCCACCAACTTTTATCGCTGCTAATCCTTCAGAGAAATGAAATGCATTCTTGTATTGAGGAGAAACTACAAATTTACCATCTTTATCAATAAAGCTTTTATAAAATACATATTTGAAGAGAAATGATATAGAAATTAGAAATAAAATATAATCAGAAAAACACTTATCTCCCAATCATTAATAATTGTGAGTCAAGCATTTTTTTGCTAAAAATTATATTTATATCTGCCTTTAATTATGTATTGGGAGCAGCTTTAAGATAATATGAGGGTACTATGAGTTTTTTGATAATTATTTTGGTAAGATTCTGCGATCGCTTTAGGTCTATTTCTCCCGCAGCCGTAGATAATTTAAACATATCTGCTAAGAGCGGGCATCATCACTGCTTTTAAGTCTGCAATAACCAGATAATTTAACTTTCCAACGGGTCACGCCATTCCTCCCCAACTTCGGCGCAGCAAGTCGGGGAGGAATGGCGCTCCGGGACTAGGGACTAGGGACTAGGAAGAGTTTTCTTATCTACGAGACGAGTGGTCTGAATCCCCGAACAATTTTCCCAGTCCCCAGCCCCCAGTCCCTAATCCCCAGCCCAAAATATCAACTTTAGCGACAAAAGATGAAGTAAGATTCACATCTAAAGCAGTCACCGTATAATTCCATAGTTACTGACAAAAAAATAGCCCAGTGTGATGATTGATAAATATCCCCAGAATCTTATAGTGTCTTGCTTACCGCTGAGTATGCTTCTATTACTCGGCAGCATATATTCTAGTCCACTAAAAGCTCAGACTGTTGATACTACACAATTACCAACTAGTAATTTCATCCTGTCACAACAACAACTCCCACCACCACAGGATGTCCAACCACCTTCATCTTTACCACTTCCTGTACCTGAATTGCCACAGCCACTCCCCCCACCAGCAGAACTATTTTCCCCATCTGCCCCAACTCCCACACCAGAGGAACCAATTCCTGGCAACTTTCCTCAAACTATTGTTGTTGAACGGTTTGAAGTTGTTGGTAGCACAGTTTTTAGTGCCCAAGAGTTAGCCAAAGCCACTGCTGAATTTACTAAACGACCGATCTCGCTGACCGAAGTGTATCAAGCACGTTCTAAAATCACTGATCTATACGTCAAAAATGGTTATATTACTTCTGGTGCATATATTCCACCTCAAACAATTCAATCCGGTGTTGTCAAAATTCAGGTGGTCGAAGGTAAATTAGAGGATATCCAGGTAACTGGGACTCGACGGTTGAATCCGAATTATGTCCGCAGCCGACTAGCAATAGCGACATCACCGCCTCTGAATCGCCAGCGTCTATTAAAGGCACTGCAACTTTTGCAACTTAATCCTTTGATTCAAAACGTGACTGCTGAACTCTCAGCAGGATCGCGAACGGGTACGAGTCTCTTAGAAGTCAAGATCAGTGAGGCAAAAACCTTTAGTAGCCAAATAGTTATTGATAATGGGCGATCGCCTAGTGTTGGCAGTTTCCGCCGCCGATTACAATTGAATGAAGCCAACTTATTGGGACTGGGAGATTCTCTGGGTATAGCTTACACTAATACCGATGGTAGCAACTCTCTTGATGCCAGCTATACATTACCAGTCAATCCTAAGAACGGAACCCTCAGCTTTAACTATGGCACTACGTCGAGTAATGTCATTGAACCTCCTTTCAACGTTTTAGATATCCAATCGGCTTCTCGCTATTACGAACTGACATTTCGCCAGCCTATAGTTCAAACTCCTACGCAAGAATTCGCCTTGGGGTTGACAGCCTCGCGACGGGAAAGTGAAGCCTCCTATATCAAAGGAGTACAACTACCTTTCCCCGGTTTAGGCGCTGATAACCAGGGACGCACCAAGGTATCTGCGTTGCGATTTTTTCAAGAATGGACTTCTCGTAACAGCCGTGAAGTTATCGCCCTACGCTCTCAATTTAGCTTAGGTATCGATGTGTTAAATCCCACCATTAATCAAGAGCCTCCCGATGGCCGCTTTTTTGCTTGGCAAGGGCAAGGACAGTGGGTACGCCTTTTAGCTCCTGAAACCTTACTATTACTTCGTTTAAATACACAACTCGCGTCCAGAACACTTTTACCCTTAGAGCAATTTGGCTTAGGTGGGCAGGATAGCATTCGAGGCTACCGTCAAGATTACCTGCTAACGGATAATGGCACTTTTGTTTCTGCGGAAGTTCAAGTACCGATTCTGCGTTTACCCCAGATAAATAGCACTTTACAGGTTGTCCCCTTTGTGGATTTTGGTGTGGGCTGGAATAGTTCGGGCAGAGACAATCCCAATCCTAATACTTTAGCTGCTGTTGGTTTCGGGTTGCGTTGGTCACAGGGCGATCGCTTCACCGTTCGTCTTGACTGGGGTATTCCTCTAATATCTGTTAACTCAAATGACAGAACATTACAAGAAAACGGTCTGTATTTTAGTTTACTTTATAATCCTTTTTAAAATTTAGGGGTCATTCTCTTGACCACCTCAACGAGAAGCTTTGCCAATAGAGGGTTCCCGCCATTAAAGCGACTGGCGTGCAATTATCCAAAGGTCAGATGTTTCTATCTAATTCGCAAAATTCCGTGAGGCAGAACTATTTAACCGATTAAAAAATAAAAATCAGACGTTTAAGACCCTTTGTTTTGAAATCTCCTGATCTAGCTTTCTTCTTTACCAGAGGCTACGCCAACAATTTTGAATGCGTGAATTTTGAATTGTTAATCTGGGTATCCTAACAAAGACAAGGTTGAATGATATAGACGAAGGGAAAAAGTTTATAACTTATGTATGAGTGGAGAAATCAGCTAGAACTTCTACCGCAAAAACTGATTGAACAATTAGCCATCTCATTCTAGAAGGTTAATTATGAAGGTAAAGGCTGGTTTGCACCCTCATACCAATTTTGGGATGCTTGGGTTGGGCTACGCCTACGCAGACGGTGAGAACTTTTATTGAGAAAATTTTCCCAGAAGTGTAGCCTGAAAGCCTTAACTTCGGGAAGTAGTATTTTTCAGATTAAGACATAGAAATAAAGGTATGAGGATTTGAGGAACAGACATGCTAGAAAATGAGCGGGAAAAAATACGCCATCTGTTGGTTATTCAAGACCTGCAAGGGCGGCGAACTATCCCCTTGCGAGAAAATACTTATTCGCTGGGGCGGCATCCCGCAAACACTATTGTCTTGGCTTCCCGGTCAGTATCAATGCAACATGCAATTTTATTGCGAGTAACTGTTCCAGAGACTGACCAATATGGCTTCCAGATAATTGATGGCAACTACAAGGGCAAAGGAAGTACTAATGGCTTATTTGTGAATGGCACTAAATGCTATTCTCATAATCTTAGACATGGCGATATTATTGCCTTTGGCAGCAATCAAGCTCAAGCTAAATATTACGCTATTTCCAACATTTCAGAAAAAGCTTTTTCTGAATCTTTTGATGTTGAAGACTTATCTGGTTTCCTCTCCGGGCAAGCTAGTCCTGCCAATCCTTTTCAAACTTTAGCTGTCGATCCCAGCTTTGAAGCAGCTAGTGAATCCGCCTTAGCTCGTCTAGCATCCTTCCCTGAACTTATTCCCAATCCGATTATTGAGATGGATTTCGAGGGAACAGTTACTTATCTCAATCCAGCCGCAGCTCTTAAGTTTCCTAAACTTCGGGAAGTTGGCATAGAACATCCAATTTTAACAGGACTCCTGAGCGGAGTTAACAATCTAGAACAAAATTCTTTTGTGCGGGAGGTGGAAGTAGGCGCAGAAGTTTTTGAACAATCCGTACTCTACCTTCCTGAAAGTGATTTAATTAGAACTTTTATTGTTAGGGATATTACAGAGCAAAAGCAAGCTACAGCCGAACTGCGCCAGCGCGATCGCTTGCTACAGGCAGTTGCAGAAGCTGCCAATTATTTGCTAGGAGAAATGAATTACGAAACTGGTATTACTCTAGCTCTAGATGTACTGGGTAAAGCTGCCCAGGCAGATCGTGCCTATCTGTTTCAGAACCATCCCCATCCTGCTACAGGGGAAATAGCCGTCAGCTTACGGTTTGAATGGACGCACTCTTTTATTGAATCTACCGACCACCATTGGCAGAATCAGCCTTATCAAGCTTCTGGATTAGACCGTTGGTACAAAGTTCTCTCTAGCGGCCAGTCGATTAGTGGACTCACCCAAAAATTTCCTGTCGCCGAGCAAGAATTCCTAATTCGAGATGGCATTAAATCCCTTCTCCTAGTGCCTCTCCGCTTGGAACATGAGTTCTGGGGGTATCTTGGCTTGGCAGACTGCAACTTTGAGCGTCATTGGTCTAGGCATGAAGAATCTACCCTTTTGACCATGGCCGCCAGTATCATTGGTACGCAGCAGCGTCAGCAAGTAGAAGAAAAGATTCGCTATCAAGCCCTCCATGACGTGCTGACAGGATTGCCCAATCGCCTACTATTTAACGAACTGCTCACTAAAACTCTGCCCAACGCTACTCGCAATGGCGAAAGTTTAGCTGTAATCTTCCTTGACCTGGATCGCTTTAAGGTGATTAATGATACTCTGGGGCACACTCTGGGAGATCAATTGTTACAAAGCGTCTCTCAAAGATTAAAAGACTCACTCAGAGGTGGAGACACTGTAGCCCGTTGGGGAGGCGATGAGTTCACTATTTTACTCCCACGAGTCAATAATATTGAAGAGGTAACTTTGGTGGCGTGCAGAATATTACAAGCCTTAGAGGATGCTTTTCATCTCCAAGGGCATGAACTTTATGTAACTGCCAGCCTCGGTATTGCGTTACTTGATAACAATAGCCCTGATACTGAAACCCTAATCCAGCACGCCGATGCTGCTTTGTACTACGCCAAAGACAAAGGACGGAATAACTACCAATTCTACAGTGTTTCCCTGAGTGCTAAAAATCCTGAACTCCTGACTTTAGAAAAGAGCTTGCGCTATGCCCTAGAACGCAATGAATTTACGCTGTACTATCAGCCTCGCGTGAACATTGCTACAGGAGAAATTACTGGTATGGAAGCTCTGTTGCGTTGGCAGCACCCAGAAATGGGATTGGTCGCCCCCAGTGTCTTTATTCCCTTGGTCGAAGAAAGTGGATTAATTGTCCCGATTGGTGAATGGGTGCTACGGACAGCCTGTAGCCAAAATAAAGCATGGCAAGATGCAGGATTAGCACCAATGACGATCGCTGTTAATCTTTCTCTGAAGCAGTTCCGTCAACCTAAATTGGTGGAGACTATAGCCGAAGTTTTAGCAAAAACGGGGCTGGAGCCGCGCTTTTTAGAATTAGAAATTACCGAAACCACAGCTATTGAGGATTTAGATTTTACCAGAACGGTCTTAGAGAATATCCAGCAGATGGGTATTTACATCTCTATTGATGATTTTGGTACAGGTCATTCCTCGCTTTCCCGCCTACAGCTTTTGCCACTGCACAATCTGAAAATAGATAAGTCTTTTATTCAAGATTTGACGCGCGATATTAAAGTAGCTCATATCATCAAAGCCATAGTTGGCTTGGGACAGAGCTTGGGATTGAAGTTGACAGCCGAAGGGGTAGAGAATGAAGAAGAATTGGAGTTTTTGAAATCTATCAACTGTGAAGATGTACAAGGCTTTTTATTCTACCGGCCGCTTTCTGCTCAAAAAGCCACAGAAATCCTCGAAAGTAAACGACCAAAACTTTAGTGCAAGAGACAAACTCAGTACGCGTCTATTCCCTTCTTCCCTGTTCTCTCCACAATTAAGTTCAGTAATCAAATCGGATTCCTGTACAAGAATTGTGGATAACGTATATTTAATGTTTGGAGATGTTTAACGTTTCCAAAAGCGATCGCTCTATAACTTCACTGACAAATTTATTTCCCTGCAAGTTGAGGTGAATATGATCGTGAAACAAACCTTGCGGGTTGGTAGTTGAATTGAAGTTCGGCAAAAAGTCTATATAGTTAATTTGCTGTGCTTTGGTAAAATCGCTCAAGCGCTGACGTGCTTTAATTTCGTAATCGCGGGGGCCCGGTTCACCAATTTCTCGTAGTAAGGGAGTCATGACTAATAGAAATTGGCTGTTGCTTTGGCGAGTCAAGGCTTGAATTTTAGCGATCGCCTCCAAATTAATTCCCACGCGATCGCCTGGTTCATTTTGCACGGCTTGTAGTTCGGAAATTGGCTTTTGTTTAAGGATATAACGCTGCCACACTTCTGCTAACGCCAGAGGAGGTTTACGATCTGGATAGTTGGGATCGCGTCCTACCGGTAAAGAAGTCGGATGAGTAGCAAACAAATCATCGGTATTAATTAATAACACCACTGCTTGTGCGTTAAAATTGCCAAATTTCTCTAAATAAGCTAATTCGTTCCTTGGCCCCCAAGAGTTAGCTGAAGCATTTAGGACTTCTACTTCGTGGTAATTACTATTATTAGTGGATAATACTAGAGAACGCATCATCAAACTAGATATTGTATTCGTCTGATCTGTCCACCAGCCACCATTAGCGATAGAATCACCTAATAGTAGAATTCGCAGCCCAGAAGGTGCAGATATCTTTTCGATCGGACTACCTCGCATAGAATATTCATTAATTTCAATGCGATTACCAAAACGGCGAGTACGCTGGTTAGGAGCCAACAAATAACCAATCTGCTCATCACCAATATAAATCAGGGGATTACCAAAACCGAAGAGCGATCGCAGTCCGATCTCAACTACCACAAACAATCCCACAACCACCGCCGAAATTACGATCAGTGCTATTTTCACCTACTCACACCCTCTTATACCAAGTTGCTTTTCAATGATACTGGGGGATTGGGGATTGGGGATTGGGGATTGGGTATGGTTATTTTCCTTGTCCCCTTGTCTCCCTCATCCCCCAGTACCCAGTTCCCAGGGGAGCATCCCAAATGTGTAAAAACATAATTTGTCATTGCGAGTGGAACGCAGTGAAGCAAAGCGATCACAACATCTGTAGTTTGGGGAGCATCCCAAATGTGTAAAAACATAATTTGTCATTGCGAGTGGAACGCAGTGAAGCAAAGCGATCACAACATCTGTAGTTTGCGATTGCTTTATTCCGCTCCGCTTCATTCGCAATGACAAGTAACGATTTTGGTAAATTTACAAAATTGGGATCTTCCCGTCCCCAGTCCCCAGTCCCCAGTCCCCAGTCCCCAGTCCCCAGTCCCCAGTCCCCAGTCCCCAGTCCTAAATTCTTAGAATGAATTTAACATCATCAGCAAAGAGAAGGACTACAATCAAAACGGACAAATGTTTCATGCTCCAACAACAGAGGATTACAAAGCTATGTCCGACTTAAATCGAGGAATTATGAAATTTGAGGGTGCAGATTCCCCAAAAGTAGTCACTATCTCTACCGTGTTGCTTCTGGGATCAATCGCTGCTCTTATCATCTGGGCGCTGCAAGCGGCCTATGCGCTAAACTAAAACCATTAGTAGTCTAGAAGGACACTGGCAAAAACGGTTTCCGTCTTAGCCAAGTGTCCATTTAGCAACTAGTAATTGAAGAAGAATACAGAATCCAGAATCCAGAATCCAGAATGCTTTTCCTTGGGGGATTCAAACCACTAGCTGATTCTAGACCTCTAAATCTATAATTTGGATTGTTTTTTAACATATCGCGGAAGTCCCCACCCTCAACTCTTAGTAGGGTGGGGATTGTGAGCGGGGGGTGAGGATTGCTGATTTTTTGCACAGCAAAAACAAATATCAGATGTATGACGAATCCCCAACATTTTCTGGTAAAATTAGCTTATGTCTTGACCATCAATGCCATAAGCGAAAACCAAGCTAATAGGTATATGTTGCAAGAAAAAAATTTGGGTCTTGGGAACCAGGACTCCTGCCCTTGGAGGGAATGTAAGACCAATAGAACTACGCAGTTCTGCAGGCTATTCCTGATGAATTGGGAAGCCCCGTCCGTCTTAGGTTGGGGTAGTTCACCTCCTGTGTTCATGCCCTAGCTATCATTCTGAATTCTGACTCCTGACTCCTGAATTCTTTCTATAAAAAGCCCCCTAATAACCATCAAAAATTTCAGCAAAACTTTAGATTTTAGATTTGAGGTTTTAGATGGAAAATTTAAATCTAAAATCCAAAATCCAGAATGTTTGAACCTTGGGGTGTCTTAGTTATTTTAATTATCTGCCCCCTCTTGGGCGGATTGCCCCTGATTGAATGGATTACTTACGCCCTCAAGCGGAAGCGATTATCACAAGTTGGTACAAGAAATATCAGTGTATCGGCTGCATTCTATCATGGTGGTAAATTTGTCGGCATTCTGGCAGTCTTGTCAGAAGCTTTTAAAGGAGTTGCGGCAGTTTTACTCACCCGCATTTTCTTTCCTGATGGATCGTCTTGGGAATTGGTTGCCCTGATTGCTCTAGTAATTGGTAGATACTGGATCGGTAGAGGGGCAGGTACGACAAATGTTGTCTGGGGATTTGTCGTACACGATCCACTAGTGGCAATGTTTGTGTCTTTCTTTGCAGGTATTAGTTTTACAATTCTGCAATCAAGAAAGGTAGTCAAATTCGGGGTTTTGCTTCTTTTCCCTCTGTTTGTGGCAATTCTGCACTTTAGCGATATTCCCAGAATACTTGTTGCTGTTGCCTTAGCAGGTTTAATGGGCTGGATTTATAGCAAAATTCCTGATGATATGAAACTGCCAGCCCAAGAGGCACAAACAGAATCGCAAGCAATGTTGGAATTTTTACGCGGCGATGTCTACGACGGGCTACGCCAACGCACAATGGTTTCTTTAGATGAAGAGTTAGATGCTGCCATTGTCGGAGAAAAGGCGGCGACGTTATCTCAAATTAAGCGCTGGGGCTATCCAGTACCGAAGGGATGGGTACTCGCGCCAATCGATAATCCCGAACTGTTGACAGAATTTCTCCAGCCATCAGAATTATCTCCTTTGGTGGTGCGTTCCTCTGCGATTGGAGAAGATTCTGAACGCGCTTCCGCCGCCGGACAGTATCAAACAGTTTTAAATGTTACCAATGTGGAGATATTGCAACAAGCGATCGCTCAAGTTCAAGCTTCCTACAATCATCCATCTGCTATCCAATATCGGCGCGATCGCGGCTTAAATGATACAGCAATGGCTGTGTTGATTCAACAACAAGTCCAGAGTGTGTATTCTGGTGTTGCTTTCAGCCGCGATCCCATTACCCAGCAAGGTGATGCAATTATCATTGAAGCCCTTCCAGGCAGCCCGACGCAAGTCGTTTCGGGAAAAGTCACACCAGAACAATATCGCGCTTTTGTTATTGAAACAGAAAATTCTTACTCTGTACAATTAGAGGGTCAAGGACGAGTCCCACAAGCATTAATCAAACAAGTTGCATACTTAGCCTACCGACTCGAAAAACGCTATCATGGCACTCCTCAAGATATTGAGTGGAGTTATGATGGTCAAACGCTTTGGGTATTGCAATCTCGACCAATCACTACTCTGCTGCCCATCTGGACACGCAAAATCGCCGCCGAAGTGATTCCCGGAGTCATTCACCCCTTAACATGGTCGATTAATCGTCCCTTAACTTGTGGAGTTTGGGGAGAATTTTTTACCTTAGTTTTGGGCGATCGCGCCTTGGGGTTAGATTTCACCGAAACAGCAAGTCTGCATTACTCCAGAGCCTATTTTAATGCCTCCCTCTTAGGAGATATTTTTCTCCGTATGGGATTGCCACCGGAAAGTCTGGAATTTTTAACCAGAGGAGCTAAATTAAGTAAACCATCCTTGCAGTCAACTTGGGAAAATTTGCCAGGACTAGGGAAGTTGCTGAAGCGGGAATTGAGTTTAGAAAAAGACTTCAAGGAGGATTATTATAAACAGTTCATTCCTGGGTTGTCGCAGCTGGCACACGAAAACGTAGATAACTTGGATGGTTCCAAGCTGTTAGCAAGAATTGATTTTATTCTGGAGTTGTTGCACCGGGGAACATATTACAGCATTTTAGCTCCCTTGAGTGCTGCTCTGAGACAGGCGATTTTTCGGGTAAAGGATAGGCAAATTGATCATAGCGTCACCCCAGAGATCGCAGCATTACGATCGCTCAGTGCGATCGCAACCGATGCCAAGCAGATATTGCTTGAGTTTGAGCCACAGCAGGTATTTGAGCAATTGAAGCAAACCCCAGAGGGTGAAAAAATCCTCCAAGAATTTAACGAATTGCTTCAGGATTACGGCTACTTAAGTGAAGTGGGAACTGATATCTCCGTTCCCACTTGGCGGGAAAATCCCCAGATGATTCAGCAGATGTTTGTGCAGTTAATGCAGGGGAACGAACCACAATCAGGCGCTAAAGATGCAATTAATAGTATCTTTGCCAGTAAGCGCAAACGTGGATTTGTCCAGCGGCGTGTAGATATTAAAGGACGAGTCACCGAAGTTTATTCGCGGCTTTTAGCTGAATTGCGTTGGAGTTTTGTGGCTTTAGAGAAAATTTGGTTAGAGTCTGGTTTACTGAGAAAAACAGGCGATATCTTTTTTCTAGAGTTTGATGAAGTGCGGCGTTTATTTGTAGGTGAAGATTCCAACTTAAATGAGTTAGTGGAATTTAGGCGATCGCAATTCCTGCAAGATAGTGAGATTATTCAAGTACCTCTTTTAGTCTACGGCAATACACCTCCTCACCCCTTAGCCCCCTCTGAGGTTTACTCTGACCAAATTTTACAAGGTATTGGAGCCAGTCATGGGCAAGCTGAAGGGAGAGTGAAGGTGTTGCGAAATTTACAAGACGTGCCGGAAATTAACCGAGATACAATTCTGGTAGTACCTTACACAGATTCCGGCTGGGCACCATTGTTATTGAGGGCTGGCGGATTAATTGCCGAAGCTGGTGGAAGACTTTCTCATGGTGCGATCGTTGCTCGTGAGTATGGAATTCCCGCTGTGATGGATGTTCGCGGTGCTACATGGCTTCTGCAAGATGGTCAACGAGTCAGGATTGATGGGTCTAGGGGTATTGTGGAATTATCTAATGATTTAAGACCCGAATGATTACCACTTCCCTCAAAGACTTGCCTGAAGAATCTGTTTCTCACAATGCCGCAATCAAGAAAAAGGTGATGACCCATTAATTTTGGTAAATTTGCAGAGAGGGGAATTTACTGAGCGTTGGAAAGCTATATTGGATGGCTATCGTCATCCTTTACCGCATTACGGTGCGACAGAAGAAGAAGTATTAACAGAATTACAAGCGCAAGGTGCTACTTTATCCACCGGAATCGCTGCCCAATGGCGAGTTGAAGATACTGTGGGCAAATTGCTAGAAAACCAAGAAAACAAAATCCAAAGTGCAGCTTGGACTATTCCTGATGATATCTTTGCTCGTGCCGTTCAAGACTTGCGGGAATGGGCTTTGCAACGCTGTGGTTCACTGGATTATATTTTGCCCCAAGAACGTCAGTTCAAAATTGTTGTGGTACGCAATTGGTCGCTCCTACGAACTGTTATTAAAAACAGTTGATAGAGAACCATCAGATTTAGGTATTCGTAAAGGACTAGACGAGTTTGATCAGGGTGCAGGAATTCCTGCTGAAGAAGCCTTGGCAAGCGTAGCAGTTGGAAAGCATTAATGCAGTAGATTTCAAGTTGTGGGATACACAAGCTAAGTCTGTTACCCAGGTATAAAGCGTGTTTTCCTCCTGTTAGCGCAGCGGGGCGTAGCACATTCTGAATTGTGCTGTATTAGGTTTGCTTTTCTAAGCGTACTACTGCATTATAATCAAGTACACCTTCTAGCGATCGCTTACTTTTATCTAATAGCACATTCCCTTCTGGCCAATGTACTTGCAAGTTTCCTGACTGAATTGGGGCAATGTAGACTTGACAGAACAACTCGCCTAAATCATTCTTAAGAATAACGCGATCGCGATCTTTTAAACCCAACTTTGTTGCATCATCAGCATTCATTAGCACCGCCTCTCGCACTGCCCCAGTAATTGCATCCTTCCGTTCCTGCACCATACTATTAAATTGTTTGCCTCGGCGCGTTGCTAATAAAAAATAACCTTCTGGTAATTCTCTTTGGCGTGGCAATAATACGCCAAAGTGTGCTTTACCATCCGCCGTCAGGAAATTCCAACCAAAGCATAAATGTGAGCCACCATATTGAAACTGATCGCCAGCCTGCTGTAAGTGTTGAATACCAGCATATTGGGGAACGACTTGAGCAATTTCTTGACGGATAGCAGCTGTGTCAACAAAAGCCAGTTTATCTGCTAAATCTGGTTTTACCCGCCTTGCCAATTCTAAAAATACTTCCCATTCTGGACGTGCTTCCCCAATGCGCGGCCCCAGAATTTCTGGACTGAAAATTACTCGGCGTTCGGTGTTAGTTTCTGTAACTCCTCCTGGTATTTCGTAGCGAGTCGTCGCAGGTAAAAGCACCACAGTATCAGCAGGTTCGACCAACATTTGGCTAGAGAGAACAATATCAATATGTACCCGCAATGGTATTTGCTTCAGCGCCGCTTCTACATAATCTGGTTCTGGCAGCACTTCTAAAAAATTCCCGCCTACAGAAAACAACACATCTAAATCCCCCTGATGTGCGGCGCTAATCATTTCTGGGGCAATTAAACCTTTACTTGCTGGTACTTCAAAGCCCCAATGCTGACTCAATTGGGCAGCATTTTCTGGGGTGATAGATTTACCACCAGGAAATACTGTCGCGTAACATCCCATCTCTGCACCACCCTGCACCCCAGAGTGACCGCGAATTGGCATTAAACCGCAGCCTTCCCGACCGACAAAACCTTTGGTGAGAGCTAAGTTGATGATACTTCGCACATTATCTTCGCCGCATTCATGCTGAGTAATGCCCATACTCCAAACAAATACGGCTTTATTCGCTTCTTTGACCATTTTGGCAAAGGCGTACATTTCTTTGCGGGATGTACCAGAAAGCCGCTCTAATTCTTCCCAAGATTGACTTTCTAAGGATGCTTTGAGTTCAGCAAAGCCAACTGTGTGCAAATCTATAAATGACTGGTCAACCCAGTTGTTAGCAATTATATATTTAATAGTGCCATTTAAAAATGCTATATCCCCGCCCATGTTAATTAAGAAGAAGTCTTCGGCAAACTTTGTACCGAAAAGGGCACTTTCGACAATTGAGGGTACCCAGTAGCGCTCCATTCCCGGCTCACGGTAAGTGTTAATAACTACAATCTTAGTGCCAGCTTTCTTGGCGTAATGGAGATACTTGACGGTAACAGGCTGATTATTAGCAACATTGGAGCCAATAAAGACTAATAAATCAGTACCAATCCAGTCTTTATAAGAACAGGTGGTAGCCGCAGCACCGAGAGCAGCTTTCAACCCTGCCGTACTAGGAGAATGGCAAATACGGGCAGCATTATCAATATTATTACTTCCCATTGCCCGTACAGCTTTTTGGGTAGCGTAATAAGTTTCGTTGACAGTCCCGCGACTGGTAATATAGAAACTTAGGCGGTCTGGTGTAGTAGAGCGGATGCGATCGCTAATTACCTCTAAAACTTCATCCCAGCTAACACGGCGAAACCCTTTTTCTCCTCGTTGACGAATCATCGGGTAAGGAAGCCGTCCCAAGTCCCGTAATTGGGCACTTTTTTGCTTTTGTAACTGTGAAATATCCTCTAGTAGCACAGGGTCAAAAGCTGGCATTGTATTCATCCGCAACAGCCGTAACCGGACATTGCAGAGATGGATACCATCTAAAGTCCAATCCTTCATTCCGGTTGTTCCAAGAGCGCAACCATCGCAGACACCTTTATCAAGAATATTCCACGCATAAGGTAGTTTGTCACGAGACAGCCAAATGGCCCGAAATACCTCCCAGTAGTTATTGGGATACTGTTCGCCAATGCCAAAAGGCTTCCAACTTGCCCAGTGCTGGGGTGTCCAACTTTTCTTGGGTTTTGGCAACATTGACATCCCCCCTGTCAGGTGATCTGGTGATTCTTCTACACTACCGTTTTAAGTAGCATTTAAGTAGCATGATTCTTAAAAGTCTGGACACTCAGCACTCACTATTTCTGGATGGCAGTAGTAAGTTAATACCGTCTCGACGGTATCGCCAATCCACAACGCCACTTTGTCGGGTGAGACTCCACTGCTAATGGCCCAAGTAGCGAAAGTGTGACGAGTAGCGTAGGGCTTGAGGTAAGGTGTCTTTTTAGCGATCGCCAATTCTTTAACTACCCCAAAGTGTTTGTACCCATTGCAAGATTTCCACTCATTCCAAAAACTAAATACAATGCCGCTAGTCATTGGTCGTCCGGTCTTGCTGACGAAAACTAAATTGTCAGTCTGGCAGTCTGCTGGACAAATGCTCAAAAGTAAATTTTGCAGCTTTGATCCACTCTGACAGGGAAACACTCGCTTTTTACCATTTTTGGTTCCTTTTTTGATTCGATGAGTATTGCAGGACTTGTCAATATAAATTCGACAACAGTCGGCACTGATATCACCCCAAGTCAGGGCAAAAGCTTCCCCAGGACGGCAACCAGTCCAAAATAAAAACTTCACCAAGGCGGCGTAGTGGGCGTACAAAGAACTCTGTTCAAAGCTTTGAATAATTAAATCCCTTTGTTCCAGGGTAAATGCTTTGTAATAATCGTCTGTAGACTTATTTTTAGGTTTGGGAATTTTGAGTTTTAAAAATGGGTTCGATGGGATTAAGCCTGAATCAATTGACCAATCACAGCAGCAACTCAAGTTATTTAAAGTCTCCCACGCCATGTAATGCGTCAGGTTCTCTAAAATCCAATCTCGAATCACTGGGGCATCTTCTAGCGATTGGGTAGGCAGCCGCTGAATGTATCTAGCAATTGTCCGGTATTTCTGTAAAATTGTGGTTTGTTCGATTTGACTAGTTTTAAATTGGGTAAATAACTCCCAAAGCTGTTGTAGACTGCACCCGGTCGGGGCTTGAGACTCTTTGAGCGCGACTGCTGCGGCTTCTTTAGTGGACTGAGATTGGTAACTCCCAAGCGTCGAGTCGAAGCGGTCGAGCACAATGTCATTAGCGATCGCGTCTCTCTTGCTCCTCACAATCTCCCGGTTGCGTTTGGTATCCTTCAGCCCAGTGCTGATAAAAAATTGCTTGGGAAATCCTTTCACCCAGAAACGAATAACCAGCTTTTTTGTTCGCGGATCGACGTTGATCCATTTGTCTTCATTCTTCACTTCCAACGACACAGAAATCGCCCTCCTCATCACGGTCAAGTTGCAGGTAAATGGTGCGGAGGTCAGGCGCTACGCTCTTGTCAACCTCCTCATCCTCGTCACCAGAACTAACAGCCACCCACGCTTTAACCGTTACAGAATATTCCCCGGTTTCGTCGTTGCGATCGTCAATTTCGCTGCTTTCAATTTTGCAAGAAACAATTTCCCACCATGAGTAATGGTCAGCATCACTGGGGGGACATTCACCGCATACAATATCTCCGTCTAAATCGTCACTGCGATAGTCTTTTTCCTCCCAGGCATAGCTACAATTGCCAACGCGGTAGTAAGCATTTTCTATGTAGTCTTCAGCTAGTGAACAAAGCTGTTTATCTAATTCGCTCATAACTGTAATGCTCGCAAGCTGGACAATATAGAAAATAACTAACGAAATTCCATTCCAAAAAACGGTAGCCGCAATGGGAACACCCAAATAAAAAGTCTGGGTCGTCTTCGTCATTGACCCAGGCAGTAAAACAGCTTGAGCATTTGTAATACCCAAAAATCGGATCTAGGGTAATACTAGACGAGCTGCATTTGGGGCAGATTAGTAGTTCGTCGTAATCTGGATCGTCAACGTCAACCGCCCAGACGTGACCGCAGTCAAGGCACTCCCAGTAACCATAATTTTCTTGGTATTGCAGCGTCGTGCAATCACATCGAGGACAAGTTGTTGGAGTCATTGCAGATTTAAAAATTATTTCGATTTTTGAAGTTTTTTAAACCCCAGGAATTTTGTCTACAATCGCTAAAATCGGCTTTGGGAGCAGATTTCGGCTGTAGACGGCGAGTTTTTGGGGCTGAAAAATTGTAGACGCTGTAGACGCACTATTGAGCAATTAGCGGCGAGGTGGTGAGCGATCGCATTTCCACCCAAGTACTGGCTACTTAATGGGTAATTTACCTATAAAGCTTTGCCTACAGCCTGTAGACGGACTGTAGGCAAACTGTAGACATTACTTTGACCACCTCCAACCGAGCTTGGCTCCACTTCCCTCTACTTCCCCCAATCCCACGTCAGCCATAGCAACGAAGATGATCCTAATCTCGTCCGGCTGCATATTATCAAATAGCCGCGTAGCCCGACTGAGCATCCCAGCCTTTAATATTTCACCTGGGTGCTGTTGACCCCAGTCAAATATAAATTGCTCATACTCGTTCATGGGTTTGGGCGATCGCACCTCCTCATTACCCCTGGTGTCGGTTGCCCCCTGTTCCCTGCTAAGAGTTCCCCAGTTGCTCAGGTCAAGTTCACAAGGGCAGTCATCAACCATGAACCGCCTTTTACCACCTGCCTTTAACCACTGCTCTAGTTGAGGATCTTTGAGTTTAGTCCTGGCGTAATCACGCCCGAACTGTCCCAGACGCACCAACACGAAGCAGCTGTAAAGTGTGTCCTTGTCTCCCTGTAACCCAAAGTTTTCGGCGGTGTCGTTTTGGGCTAGCGCACAAATAAACTGTTTATATCGTCGTCCACGCTTGGCATGACGCTTGATCCAGTTGGTAGCGTTGTCACACTCGTCCACCAAAATCGGGAATTCCTCAGCAATTAGGAATCTTTCACGACCTGCGATCGCGTTATCTCCCCCCTCTCCCCGCAATTCTACAAGCTCCTCTAAGCTTTTGAGGTCGTTCCCCATTGCGGTGTCGATGGCTTTGAAGTTGCCTTTTCTGCCGATGACATCGGTTTGATCCAGCCATGCCCAATCATCGGGTTTGGCATCGGAATCATAGACAACGACACGTCCACCGATTTTTGATGATAAGTACTGGGTGAAAGTCGATTTCCCGTCACCAGTCCCGCCAACTAAAGCAACGTGCTTTTGTTTTTTCTGGATGTACTCAACCGGGTCGGTGATTAAGTTTTCTGGTTTCCAGTTGGCATCAATAGTACCAAAGGAGAGCGCTAACTGTGCTGTGGGTTGGGTGTTGGCGCGGGCCCACGCTTGGAAGTTGAGCCGTGACGCTCGGTCGATGTCGCCTAGCGATTCTTGGAGTCGTTTGGCTGTTTGGCGATGTCTGCGACCGACTTCGAGAGTGGCGACGGATGCACCCAACACCCACGGCTTATACTCCGGTTTTTGAGTTGCCCCCAGGAACAGCAACCCCATGCTGATCGCTAAGGAGCCGCAGTATGACCACTTGGCCCGCTCGTACATCTGCAAGTGTTGGTGTAACTGGGAAGGGTGTAAATCACTGCTCATATTCCTAGCAACACCCCCACAGCAATCAACCCAACACGGAGTAGGAGAATATCTTTGACCTCTGGCACGGCTTGCCGCAAGTACAGGGCGACAATCCCAGCGATCGCTAAAACGGACAACGCCCCCAGGCGGATAAACCAAGGCATGGGTATACTTACCCAACAGCTACTTAATAAAGCGGGAATCGTCACTGAGGAGGCAAGGGTATAAGCCATGTCCGCCAGATTGTCTGGCAGTGCGATCACGCTTATCCACCCTTTTTTAAATTCCTCCAACTTGGACAATTGGGGACTGGGGACTGGGGAATAGCCACCCCGATCGCTCGGAACCTCAACGATGATTTTTTGCTCATCTACCATACTGCACCTCGATTTTGAGGTAGAAGGGGCGATTACTCTCCTGTTTGCAGAGCGCGATGATCGCAATGATTAGGGCGGCTGCGGTGCAAGTAAGAATCATTACTTGATTCACTATTGCCCCCCTAGTAGTTTGTCGGCAGCGTCCAGTACTTTCTGCCGCTGCTCTGGGGTTAGCTTGTCGTTACCATCACAGGGAATTACTTCCATCTGCGTGCCGGCACGGTAGAGAGCGTTATTTTGCAAGTCCTCGTTATCGGTTGATTTGGCTTTGTCAACGTAGCGCTGGACGTAGGATTTGTTGATGTCTTCTGTCATAATTTTGAATGTGTGGTTTACTTGGTAGCCGCACGACGACGGCGATCGCAAATCTGATGCGGAAAGCGATCGCCTTTAAAAATCGGCTTTAGTTGCAGTGGTGCTGTTGAAAATGGTCACGACCCAGCAAGGCAAGGTCTTTCGCCTCGTTGGACTAACTTCGATGGGCTGACGAGTGTCAAGGCAAACTGCTCGACCGTCGTTGAGTTTGACGTAAAGGGTCTTCCCGGTTTTTGTTCTAGAGAATAGTTGCCCAGGGGATAAGGTTTCAAATATTACCTGAGTTTTCCCGACTACGTATTCAGCTTGGTGAGAATCGAACCCCTCGGAGAGCGGATCGTCTGCCATTTCTTTCCACTGTCTTGGTCTTCTGGCTTTAGCCTCGGTCTGAGTGGCTAATTTGCCGTTAGTAGTGGCTCGATCTGTGGTTTGTTGGTCGGACATAGTGGGTGATGTGTGCCTCAATAGCGGGTGATGTGTGCTTCATTAGTTAGTCGATAGTCGGTCACGAGTTAATCACAAGTGCGTCAATAGTCGCTCAATAGCGGGGTGTTAACTTTTGCCTCAATCTCTTGCATAGCAATAATTTGAGCGTTTGTTGGCTCGACCGCAGCGGCAATAATTTCGTCTAATAAGCCGGCTGTAATCTCTTCTGCCAGTTGAATCAGTCCACATTCTTCGAGAGAATCGCACCAGCTAACGATCTGTTCGGGGATATCTTCAAAGCCCCATTCCTTTCTCTGGTAGGCGACGGTGGTCTGCTCCCTCAGCGATAGGAAAATCAGGCAATTCAAACCGGTGGCTTGGGTGCGGTTAAAGTTCTGCTCAATATGGGTGATGATGTCAATTGGGTTGACGTCTGTTAACCTGTTGGTCAATTTAATCTCCTTTCAGATAAGCTTTGATTTTCTGGCGATCGCTCGTGTCTGGGCTATCGCCTTTTTGCTTCTTGGAACCGCTAACCCCGCGATCGCTACGACTTATGGGTTAATGCAGTTGCAATTAGTACTTCAGTCTGGATGGAAGCTACGTGTTGTTGTTTTTGGTTGTCCTTTGTAAGTCTTCGTGTTTGTTTTCAGTTGCCATCTGTAAGTTTTCGCTTCCCCTAGCAGGTCTTTGGTATTTGCTCAGTGCTGGCAGGCTGCTATCTCTGCCTGGTTTGGGGTCGGGTTTGTTTCTCTAGCGAGTTTGCAAGTTGCTTGTCAAAAATAGTTCTACCCTGGTACAACTGTAAATACTCTAATACTGCCAGGGTTAAATGTAAAGATAGTACAGGGGTAGAATTAAAATGTTGTACACGGGTAGAAAAGATGCGAAAACCACTGCATGGGCAGAGGAAAAAAGATTTGACATTAACTCTCTCTCCAGAAGGGGTAGAAAAATTAGAGGCCAAGGCAAAGGCATTGGGTGTCAGCAAGAGCGAGTTAGTGGAACAGATGGCCAGAGATCAAATGTCCTCTTTAGCGGAGCAGGAACTCCTGGGGGAACAATTGACCACTTGATTGGTGAATATTCTGATCAGGTGGCGATTAAGGAGCAAGAAAATCAACGAATTGAAGACGAGATAGGTCGTCTAAAGTCAAAGATAGAAGAACTTAAAGCATTAAAAGAGGAATTAAAAACTACAGCAGAAGCGAAAGTTTAAGCCGTCCTACCAACTGGTAGAACGGCTTTATGCATGGATATGTCGCCTACTACCTATTAGCAGGCGACGCATCTGTGACTATTCGGGGTTGAGTTGCGATCGCAGATCATCTAGATCATCTAAAAGTGACTGTGGCTTCTCTTCTTTCGGAGCGGACTCTGGTAAAAGCCCCTTGCTGGGACGCAGCAGGTGGATTCCCTGATGAGCTAGCAGCCCTACGGCAATCAGCTAATTCAATTTCTAGCGTTAGGGACATTAACCAGTGGATTAATGCCTGCTTTGAAATTGCGATCGACCCTTTTTAAAACCGAACTTGAAAGTGCGTAGCTTGCCGCCGTAGGCATCGCAGTAGCGTAAAAAATTGGCTAATAATGGCTTTACCCGTCACCACCTTACACAGCAAGGATTCTGACCCGTCACCTCACCCGTCACCTCACCCGTCACCAACCCGTCACCAACCCGTCACCAACCCGTCACCAACCCGTCACCAATGAAAAAAGCAAATCCAACAGCGATAATTTTGAGATTTTGGCAGTGGGGAGCGATGCACTCACCCCACTTCAATCGCTTCAGATTGGAGATTGAAACAGCACGCCTCAACCTAGTGATTTGCTTGCCAAAATGGGCACACGAATTACCCATAATCCGATTGTCATTTGTTTTCCCCAAAAGCATAGCTACAGATGCCCCTCATGCTGCCATTCATGACTTTATCAATTACATGAAAATACAAGGAATCGAAGTAGACCAAAGCATCATTGATGGCATCCCTTTTTAAGTACACCAATATCATTTACTAGGAGAAAGATATGAAAAAAGCCCAAAAAATACTGAGTGAATGTAACAGCATTCCTCAGCAAAAACAAATATCAAATTTAGTAAATTATAGCATATTTGGAGGGAGAAATGATTAACACAACTCTCTCACAGCAAGCATCTCCGGCGCTAAATGCTGAATATCAGCAGGCTAATACCAGAAATAGATTCCAATCCTTTAACGAGTTTAAAGAGTTTGTCGAAACCAACTTTATAGATGGCAGTGGTATTGATTCAAAGCTATTTAAACACTGCATCGAATTTCATGAAGACCAGGAATTCGACTATGGCGGTGAAGTTACTACCCCCATACATGAGGCATTAAATTGGACGTTCAGGCGATTTACCCAACAAGTCAGAGAACCAATGTACGCCGCTTTCTTCATGAACGAAGATGGCACAGTCTGGCAAGCCATCGTCTCCCTTTGGGACGAAGACAAACAGCGACCTTACCGTTATTTAGCTCCCGATGGCAACGGCGATCGCGTTCATCTCCCCCCAGTTCCGCCATCCACTAGAAAACGCATTGCTTCCCGGTATGGGACAGAAGTGCCAATGGATGGGAGCTTTTGGGAATGGTTTGAAACCGCCCCAATTCCCCGAATTATCGGCGAAGGGGGCAAAAAGGGATTAGCCATGCTCTCTCAGGGTTACGTCCCCCTACCTCTCTATGGCTGTAGCTCCGGCGGCAGAGAAAAGTTAATCCCTGACTTGAAACGATTCAACCAGGAAGATGCTATTTGGCTGTTTGCCCTAGACCGTGACAGCAAAGAAAAAACCAGACATCGGGTTAACGCTGCCAAACGAGATTTAGGAAATGTCCTAGACAGGGATGGATTTAAGACCTACAGAGAAGATATTGTCTGGTCATCATCTGATGGCAAAGGAGTAGACGACCTGATGGTAAACAAGGGATTTGGGGCTTTTGACTCAGCTTACAATCGTGCTATAGCTCGACTAGAGAAGCAATTTCACTCTAGTAACAGCACCTCTGACTCCAAGGAAGAGAAACACAAAAACCCGCCCCCTGACCAGATGGCGAAAAAAATAGCCGAAGATTACCGCCAACTACTGTCATTTGATAATGAAACCAAGCAATGGCGAAGGTATGCGGCTGACTTCGATGGAGTTTGGTCTAATGAATCACCGGAATATGTGGAATCAATTGTTTACAAGATTATCGGCAATGAAGGTGCTTACAATTTTGGGCCAGATTATGTCACTGGTGTAGTAAAGATACTCCGCCACGAACTCATTGAACGCCAGTGGAATCAAGTTTCATCCCTGAAATTCTTGCCCTTTCTCAATGGGGTAGCAGAAATTAGCACAGGGGAACTGTTGCCACACTCACCTCAATATCGCCTTACCTGGTGTCTCCCAAGAAATTATTCTGCTCTTGCTGGAAGTTGGGAAAATATCAACACATTTCTAGAACACCTTGCAGCAGGTAACGCTGATATCAAAGAACTACTAATTTGTTACTGCAACGCCGTCATCAAGGGACGGTACGACTTACAGAAATTTCTTCACCTAATTGGATTGGGTGGAACAGGTAAGGGGACATTCACCAGGTTGCTTACTGAATTGATTGGCAAGCAAAACGTTTTAGTAACCAATCTTCCCATCTGGTGTACAAACCAATTCGAGGGAGCGAACGCCTTTGGTAAGCGGCTGGTGATATTCCCCGACGAAGATCCTTACAGGGGAACCATAGGCAGATTCCTCAGCTTGACTGGTGAAGACCAAGTGAGGGCTGAGGAGAAGCGGAAGAAATCTTTCAACTTTGATTACCAGGGAATGACCTTAGTAGTTTCAAACTTCCCTGTTTTCAGCGGCGGCAGTAGTAGCCGCGCTAAACGCAGAACCATCACTGTTCCCTGTAACAACACAGTCCCGGAAGCGAAGCGCCAACAGCTATCTAATGTTTTTGAGCCAGAATTAGCTGCATTCACTAACTACTTGCTTTCTCTTAGTGACGATCACGTTACCGCAGTCCTCAGAGGTAAAAAAGAAATTCCAGAATGTACCTTAGAATTCTGGAACAACCAAATGAAGGGCGATTCAGTCGCATCTTGGATCAACGACAAAGTTATTTATGATGTCAACGCTGTTACGCCAATCGGGAACGACAGAAACGAGGGTGCAAACGGTGAACAGGTTTACACCTTATTTGGCTCTTATGTTCGCCATTGCCAAGCTTCCGGGGACTTGCCGAAGAGTAGCAAGGTTTTTACCCCCGATTTAATAGAGCTTTGTCACACTATTCTGAAATGGCCAGTACTGAAACACCATACCAAAACTGGCAAGTTTATTAAGGGAATACGGTTAAGGAGTAGCTTAGATAACGAAATACCGACATACGATTACTTACTCATAGAACGGGTGACGGGTGGTGACGGGTCAGGTGACGGGTCAGGTGACGGGTCAGGTGACGGGTCAGGTGACGGGTCAGAAGCCTTACTAGATAAGGAGGTGACGGGTAACGTTGAAGTAACCCCAACTTTTATAGAGGAAAAAACTGAGATCGAAGATCAGGTTTTGATGACTGATGAACCAATCCCAACACCCAATACCATTAGTTCCAAAAAAGATTTCGATTTCTGGCTAATAAACCCAACACCTCTTAGCCTTCACATCGCTACCCACCTTGGAGACATAATCTGTACTGCCAAACCAGAATCAACCATTTTGAATGTAGCCAAGTCCCCTACTGGTTACGAATGTTCTATGACGTGGGTTTGGCCTACTGGAGGACAAGCCACTATTAAAGTAGGACTTACTCAAGCGGGTGATTTTGAGGAAGGTGCCAAGAAAATAGCTAAAGAATGGCTTGAAAAACAGGAGCCGTGGCAACCTCAAGTAAACAAAGATGCTATGTACGGCGGGGAACTGGTAAAAATCGTTGGACGCTGGGATAGAAAATGGCAAATAGAATTAGCTCCAGGGCGATTCCTGAACGTGAGAGCTAATCAGCTAAGTCAGCCATGACTAAGAGTAAAATGCGATCGCACTTCTACCTAGAGAGCGATCGCAAAAAAAACTTGAAAGGGGATAGCTAGCCAATTTTAAGCTGGTTCTTCGTCGCTATCCTCATCGTCGTCACCGTCCTCGGAGATGATGATCTTCACTCCGTCAGACCCACCTTCAAAGCCAACGATCACAAATGTCTCACCATAGCCATCTCTGAGGGTGACTGGTGCATCTTGTGGAAGGCTTTGCAATTGTTGGATCAGGTCGGTAACTGTAGTTTCTTTAATTTCGGTAGGCATCTTTTTTCTCCGATTTAAATTTAAAAATGCGATCGACTCTTGGAAAAAGCGATCGCGGTCGCTGCATATATCAGCGCTGTGAATAGGTGTACCGGTTTCAGCCTATTCTCTCAAAGTGGTTTTGTCCTCTGGTTTTTGTAAATATTTGTATAATTTATCTCTTGAATAGATTCAGTACAGCTACTCATGCTAACTGAATCGGATTTTGCATAAGTTCCTCTTTTACCCAGCTATAAGGTAAAACAGGTACATTTTTGTTGTGTACATAAGTAAAGTTGCTGTAATCGTCTCTAGGTAAGGCTTGTGAGATTGTGAAAAGTACTGCTTTTACATAAAAGTAGAACATTTACACAATTTTTATTAGGGCATACAACGGATTTATTCACTTCTATTAATCCGGTTTTTTTGCATGGCAGCAGCAACCCTTCAACAAGTATTCGGCACTAACGCCACACAAGACGCGACAACTGTCACAATTCACAAAGCTGATTTCTCTAGTGTGAGTTTCACCCCATCGGCTAACAATACTGCTGATAGCATTCTTGCGGCTATTGTCGCTTTCGCCGAAACCAATATCCCTGATAGCGCTGTAACTGGCGGTGACACTACGAGGACGGTTGGTATTGCCGATGGCTATCAAACTATTACGACCGTCGGCACGACTCAACTTTTGGTGCTACCAAAAACCATTAACTTTTATTCACCATTCAACGGGACTTTTGACCCAGACAACTACTAGATGTCACAACTGAGTTTCGGGCAAGTTTTTGGCGTAAACGTGGTGGAGACATCCACCACTATTACTATCACCAAGGCAGATTTATTAGGCTTGACACCACTAGCGAATAATACTGCTGATAGCATTCTCGCTGGCATCGTCAACACGGTTCATCAACAATTTGAAGGGAATCTAACAGATCCAAGTGGAAATAATATTACTGACCAAAATGGAGTAATTTTAACTTACGACAATCACCTTTATTACAGCACCACATGGGTACAATTTGGCGGGTATTATTTCCCACGTAATCTACTAAATACTTGCTTCCTTTATTCACAGATTGAACCGTATGAAAATTAGCGATTATCCGGCGATAACGACAATTTCGGGTAATGACTTACTATTAGCAGAAACTATAAGCGATGGAGCATACAAGTCACTTACCTTACAGTCATTATCTTCTTTGCTTCCGCCCGGTGCTACTGGTGCAGCAGGTGCATCCGCGACAGTAGCTATCGGAAGTATTACTACTTTAGCCCCAGGTACATCAGCAACAGTAACTAATGTAGGGACACCTACAGCAGCCATACTCAACTTTGGGATTCCACAGGGTAGTACTGGTGCTACCGGAGCATCTGGGACGGCAGGTGCATCCGCGAGTAGCCCTATTTGGATATACAAAACTAGCAATTACACTGCCAACGCCGGCGATCAAATCATTGCTGATTGCTCAGTAGGAAGTTTTACTATTACCCTACCAACATCTGTTAGTAACGGGACGTCGGTAACGGTTGGATTGGGCAAGAACAACAGCAGTAATAGCAATATTGTTAGCGTCACTGCACCCAGTGGTTTTCCATACAGTAGTTTTTACATCAACATTCCAAATACTGAAGTGACATTAATTTACTTCAGTGCTAGTGGCTGGAGTGTAATCGGTAGCTATAGCAGCATACCCACAGTGCCAACATTCCCACTTACTCCAAAATATCGCTTTAGCGCAGCACAACAATCGGGATATGTAAATGGCGTTGCTGTACCATCGATTAGTGATAGTAGTGGCAATAACATTACTGCAACGGCATCAGGTACAGCCCAACCAACCTATAAAACCAATATCATCAATGGTTATCCAGCATTGCTATTCAATGGATCTACGAATTACCTAGATTTGGGTAATGCAAACTTGATAGCCGACCCTGGCGATTTTGTAATATTTCAGGTAGTAAACTACGCCGCTAGTGGTGTTATTAGTTTCGGTGATGGTAACGCTAGCTCTGGCAATTGGGGACTGCAATTGGGGCAAGCTAACGATTACAGTGTCGCAGGTGGTTCACTCGTACAAACAAATCTCACAATGTCGCTCAATACCTGGTACATCAAAGCTTTTGCACGACTGAGCAATGTGTGGAAATCTTGGGTAAATGGCGGGGTTAATATTAGCGGTGGCAGCAATAGTGGAGCAATCAGAGGAGTAAGCGGAGGGTACGAAAATCGTGATGTTATTGGTGCGAAATGGGATGGAAGCGCCCAAAATTTCACCAATGGATATATCGCTGAAACTGCAATACTTTTATCTCCAACGCTTGCCAATATCAATTCCATCGGTGCTTACTATTCTTCAATGTATGGGATTACTTGGAGTACCGCGTCGTAACAAAATAGAAACAATTTATCTTTCTTTTCTTAGGAGCATTAATATGGCTTGCGAGGGCAGAAAAAGTGCAACAGTGGAGATAACTTTTGCTGATGGTTCCCGTTTAAACGTGGTTTCACAACATCCAGGCGTTACAGCGACTATTACCCCCGTAGTAGTAAGTGGTAGTGAAACTCTTTTAGTAACAGGTTCGGCTTATGCGGCAGGTTGTGTATTACTTCCGAATCACACAGAGGTATATGGAAGTGTTACCGCTGGCACGAGTGTTGTCTTGTATGAAACTGACAATAACTCTTGCCCTAATGGTGCTTATTATGGACTAATTCCTGGTACCGCTGGTAACGGTACTGTATGGGTAAAAGGAAGCGTCAGTCTATTAGAAAGTGGCACAAACAACGGGTACAGGATAGACGTAGTAGACGCCACAGGAAATATTTTTACTAAAACTGTTGCGGGTAATGCACCAACTTATGAAATAGCTTGCGAGAGTGATTGTCCGGCTGGTAAATGTAAATGCCATAGTGACAGTTACCCTGGCTACTGTTGCAACGACTGCGGTAGCACATCGGCACAAATAAACGCTATCACGCAATTAGTGAAGGCGAAGAATCATGAGTGATAATTGCTCTGATTTATCAGCACAAATAAGCGCCCTGAGATCCCAAATATCAGCACTAAATTTGCTCACTGAAGCGCAAGTAAGGCAGATAGTCGATAGTGTTATTAATCCCAAAATCACGGAAGTAACTTACAAACTCGATGCAGTATCTACAACCGCTGGCAAGGCAGACCAAAGGTCTATAGATGCATTAAATAAGGCTTTTCACGCCGAGAAAGTAGGTAATAACGGACTAGCGATTGCATTCAAAACAGCGCAGGATCAGGCAGCGATAAAGATAGCAGCGGAAAAAGCTCTTAGTACCGCAAATAGATCCGCTGACGTTGCAGACAACGCGCAAAACGTCGCAGGTAACTCCACAAAGGTAGCAAATAATGCCTACAGTGAGGCAGAACAAACAGCAAAAAAAACTGCTTTGCTGCAACAACAAGCTGACGCCGCTTTCACTAAATTAAATCAAGTAGAAGATATAGCAAGAACAGCCTCAAAGGAATCGGATCTCGCACAGTATGTAGCAAATCAATCCAAAACAGAGTCAGGGCAAGCATTTTCTAAAGCCGTGACAGCGGTAGATGATGTTCTCAAAGCTAACAATGACATTACAGGTCTCAGAGGTGGTATTGATTTCCTAAAAACTCGTATCGGTGCTTTAACAGATCAGATCGCAAAAGTGGAAACACTGGCAGGTGATGCAGTAAAAGCAGCCGCGAATGCCGTAGGTATCAGCACGGAAGCGCTAGAGGCTATAGGAAAGTTAACAATTAGAGTAACAGAACTCTTTAACATCATTGGCACTTTTGCAACATTATTCGAGCAACTCAAAACACTTACCACGCTTGGTGAACGCATTGACGCCGTAGAGAGTGAAGTCATAGCAGTTGGTCAAAGCGTATCGGGTATCCTTGGCAAACTCTTGGGCTTACAAAATCGCATATCTCGCAACGAAGCAAGCATCACGGAAGTAAGGGATATTGCAGTAGACGCGCGCGGTATAGGTGAGGCGGCTAACCTCAAGGCAGGTAGCGCGATAGAACAAATCACCGGGGTAAAGGTAATTGCGGTAAATGCACAGTCTACGGCTTCTCAAGCTCAGACTACCGCTAATGGCGCAGTGCGAAACGCTGCGATCGCAAACAGTAATGCCACTACGGCATACCAGAAAGCTACTGAAGCTGAGGGCATAGGACAACAGGCACTGAGAATTGGTGGTGAAGCACTTGCCAAAGCTGGTCAAGCAGCCGCAGCGGCACTTACTGCGATCGCCCTTTACCAAACAGTCAAATCCCTGCGTGGACTACCTGGCTTACCAGGCGCTAAAGGCGATAAAGGGGATAAGGGAGATAGGGGGCTACAAGGCATCCCAGGTAAAGACGGCATAACGACTGTAGTAACTTTGCCGGGAACACCAGGAGAGAAAGGCGACAAGGGAGATCCGGGCACACCGGGCAGACAAGGTATACCGGGAGTACCTGGTAAGGATGGTGAAGACGTGAATCCAGCAGACTTGGCAGGTTTAAGGGAGTTAATTGTTCAGCAACATGCCGAAACACGGGCAAATGTTAATGCTACGACAACGGGATTATTTGGTAGATTACAAGCGATTGTCGCGGGTGGAAACGCAGCCTTGACATCGCTAATTACTACGATCGCAACTAATACGTATGTCGAAAAAGCGATGCAGTTGCTCACTCTCGCTGCGACCTTGCACAACGCTTTGATGTTGAGTAACAACCTGGGACAAACATTGGGGACGATTATTAATCAGTGCGTGGGACTGATACTACCGAAAGGCATCAATGGCACGCCGATCAATATTACCGACGTGATCGGGCACACGATAGAAGACCTTGTGAAAGATGCAATAGGAGCAGATAATTACACCACCATTAGCAATGATTGGGCTATAGCGAATCGCATCTACCAGGCGGGAAGTAACGTATTTAACCAGGTGGGGAACGCCGTTGGTATCCTGACATCGGGGCTAGAGATGATCGGCGGTAATATCGGTAAAATCGGTAATGCTCTCAAGATATGGGGCGTTGTCGGTCAACACGCCTACGCTTTCATGAATCCTCAGCCGAGCATGAAAGGCAAATTTTTTGACTTCATTAATACCGCAAGCGCTGACGCAAATACTATTCAGATGATGGTAGCGATACCAGTGGGACTAGCGGCAGCAGGCGTAGCGATAAATGACAGCGCGAACGCATTTGCGAAAACACTTGACCAAACAGATCCGGTAGATGAACACGGACAACCATTACGCAACCCAGATGGCAGTATTAAAAAATACGTGCCAGGGCTGACAGTCCCAGATCCTACTAAGACTATCGCCGCTCAAGCACAGGCACAAGCCGATAGCACTAATATCATCCAAGCGACCATTGATGACATTTTTAACGCGAACGATTAAAGACAATGGCAGATCCAACCTCAGTTCAAGTACCGCAAACAATAAATGATACGGGCGGACAATTCCCACCAACTTCTGTCATCGCTACAGGTGCGACATTAACGCCTGCTACTGCAACGGTGACTGCTGCAACGCCACCAGAGGATGCACTACCGGATGACTATGACCCCTTCCAGCACCTCAAGCAAGTGTATTATCCACAGCACAACTCGGCGGTTGCCTTATTTTTCAACGATCTTGGCAGTGATTGGAAGCCAAATATAGCAACAGCACGTAGCAGCTTGCGGGTAGCTTGCACCATTACACCAGACGATAATGAATTGCTGATCGCAATGCGGCATCGGTTATTCTGGGATCTCCTCGGTTATGGTAAATCCGATCTGTTTCTGTACCAGGGAAGCATTGATGCAATTACCCAGCCCGTCACGGGTCATCCGAAGGTAGTACTTAAATTCACGCAAGGCAAGGCTACGGTTCCTATCGGTGGTGTAGCTGCTGATATGGAATGCAGCTTTAGACTTGTGAACTACACCCAAGCAACGTATACACCAGCACTTGCTACAACTCTTGCTAATGAGATCAAATCTTTGTTTTTTGTGAGTAATGCTGGCTATGTATTCACAAAAGGCAAAAATATCTACAATTACCTAGATGTTGCCAATGGTTATCGCCTGCTAATTAGGGGTAACGATCAGGCCTCAGCAACCACACTAATTGAAATGCTATTGCAACTTACTAGCACGACTTTTGATGAAAACAAGTTAAGCGTCAGTAATCCGATGAAATCAAATGTTGTTGAAACTCCACAGCAGCATTTGGTATATGGTCAAGAAAAAAACCTTCCTAACTTTAGACCAACAGTAAACGTCAGGTTCCGTTACGCATACGTGAGAATTCCTGGCTACACAAAGAACATCATCCTGTATGATGCCACAGGAGTACGCCATGCCTTGGTCACATAGCGGCAGGCTATGATCGCTTGTCCAGGCTTCACGTTAAAAACTTCTCGGAAACCTATAGGTTTGACTAGCTAATTTGGTGGCAATTCAGTGGCTATTATTGACGAATTCAGCCATTTTTTAGAGGCAATTTCTATGGCTTATCGTGAGATAAGTAAAGGCGTTTCACTCGCTGCCGACCATGCAAAATACCTAGCGTGGTTACAACAAGATACCGGGGCTAGGCAAACTGCCTACAAGGCGATCGCCAAGGCACATAAAGATAAAGTTATTCATGTCCCAGGTTTTATTATCCCCTTCGCTGCAAATATCGCATCTAAGGTCTACTTGCCACGGGAAATATTAAAGGCTGATCAAGGCAGTGCTAGCAACGCGGTTCTAGCAACCGCGGTGGCAACAGCTTTGCTAAACAGAATCTATCCTGCCGTCCCTGGTTTTACAGGTGGAGGATATGAGCTTACTAGTGCAAAAAAATTCAAGTTTGCAAAAATCAGTGTCAAACAGACTACTGCTGTTGCTACTAGCAAGAGTGCTTCTCGGATCACTGGGCGTGAGTACCAGAAGAACACCACATCTAGTGTAACAGGTCACTTTGGACAAATATTAGCTGGGGAAACTGAGGCAACAGCCCTTGCTGCAATCATTGCTTCAACGGAATTAGCTGGAATAATCACAGCACCGGGTAATTCTTACCGTTATGTTCCAGAGGGTGGTTGATCTAAAGTTGCTAGGTAATTCGTATGCCTTATCGAAATATAGCTAAGGGATTGAATCTAGCAGCAGATCACGCTAATTATTTGGCATGGCTAGAACAGGACACAGCGCAAAGACAAGCGGCTTATGCAGCTTTAAACAGTCCCAAAAGAAGTACTAGCATTCGTGAGATGGGCTACATCATGCCCTTTGGTGCATCTACCGCATCGCCAGTGTATATACCTCACAAAATCATGAGTGCTGACCAGTCAAAGGCTAGTAATAGTTCTCTTGCATCTGCTGTTGTCGGTGCTTTGAGTAATCGAATTACCACTGCTGCTGCGTTCCATGCTCTGACCACGCCTGTGAATATTGGCACAGTTAAAAAGTTTCAATTTGCTAGGTTTCAAGTCAGGCAAGTGGTCACTGTTGCGACTGGATTGAGCGCTAGTCGAATCACCAAACGTCTTTACAAAAGGAACCATATTAATAGTGTTACCGCAAGTTTTGGACAAAGACCTACAGGCGAAACTTATGGGGCGGCCACGGCTCTGATTTTGATTGGAACTTTGCTGTTGCCAATCTTGGAAAGTACCACAGAGCGTTGTACCTACAGCTTCACACCACAAGGAGATTAAAATGAGCAAAATCGCCCAAGAGAACGGTATATGGGTTCCTGATGACTTACGTGATTTGCTGACTGTACATGTCCCCGGTGATGCAGATGAAAGTACTGTCAACGGAATGATCACGATCAATGGTGCTGCTAACGAATGGCTAACAGGGAAAATGGATGGTGAAACGTACTTCGATTTATTAGCGCAACATGGAATAGACCCTGTGTTGTTTGTTGGTGAAGTCTATGAACATATCCAGTGGTTAATTCGATAAAAATTCCCCGATGACGCGAAATTTAGACCTTGTTACTGCTAGCAACTGGTCACTATCTTATAGCACTAGCGTAGCTGCAACTGTTATTGGGCAAGTAAACGGGAATAATGTTTACGCCAAAATTACGCCAATCAAACCACCGATCATCATTGACAGTAGCATTATCGCAATTGCCATAAATACAACTATACCCACTGGCAAGCAATGGGTTTATGGTGGCAACTTTCTCAGATATGCTAATTCCGAATTTGGCAACATGTTTATTGGCGAGAAAAAGCCATTATTTATCGGATTTAATCTCGGAATATTTGATGATTTTTTTGGAGACTACCAAATTCAACTATCAGTGCCTCGTTGGTTCACCTCTGCCAACATTGCTGTCTACCAGTATGAGGGCAATACTCAAACTGTTTCTGAACAGGAGTTAGCTGCTATCAAGGCTGTGGTAATTCCTGGTTCATAAAAACCTGAACTTTTACGGTAATATTCCAGTTAAAAAAAACTGCAATGTTGCTATAAAACGTCTGTTCAGGAGATTTTATGCGGATTAGCTTTTCTACTATTTTTCAAGTTGCAGTATTAATTGTTA
>NZ_JBALDZ010000114.1:0-1039 GCF_036917155.1 Nostoc sp.
TAACCCAAGTTGCTAGTTATTGATTGAGGCGATCGCTTGATGTAATAAAATCCCCTCCAGGTATAAAAAACGGAGGGGAATATGCTAAATGAAATAATTACCATCTATGCTATCATCGATGACTTACTTAGAGCAATTGGTCACAAAGAAGATTGTCGGCGAAATATGACTGATGCAGAAGTGATAACAACAGCAGTAGCTGCCGCAATGTTCTTTAATGGTAATCACACCAAAGCTTGTGACTATATGAAAGACCATAAATTAATATCAAATATGTTAGAAAAGTCACGATTTAATAGACGCTTACACGATGTTGATATGCTCATCAATGACTTATTTCATCAAATAGGGATGATTCTCAAAGAAACAAGCGATTGTACAGAGTATCTGTTAGATTCTTTCCCTGTTCCAATTTGTGATAATATCCGTATTTTTCAAGTTAAAATTCTGAAATCAGAAGATTATAGGGGTTATGCCGCATCAAAAAAGCGCTACTTTTACGGAGTTAAAGTTCAATTATTAACGACTAAAAGTGGTATACCAGTTGAGTTTGTCTTTATGCCTGGGAGTGCTGCTGATGTCAGAGCATTAAAGAGTTTACCATTAAATCTACCACCTGGTAGTAAAATATATGCGGACTCTGCGTACACAGATTATAATTGTGAGGATGACCTCGATGACAGTAGTGAGATTACACTAAATGTCATGAGAAAAAAGAATTCCAAGCGTCCAGATCAGCCGTGGATTCAATATATAAAACAGTCAATTCGTCATGATATTGAAACAGTCTTTAGTGCGATAACTAGTCTATTTCCTAAATCAATTCATGCAGTCACTTATAAAGGGTTTTTACTCAAATTACAAGCATTTATCTTTGCTTTTACTTTCAAACAAGCATTTATCTAACTAGTAATAGTTTATACTATAAGTTAAAATCTATCTCTCGGTTATGATCTGACGTAACCGAAGAGTTTTTGTGCGATCGCATGACTCTCCGGGTGCTTCGCACCCAGAGTCGCCTAACACGCAACTTGGGTTA
>NZ_JBALDZ010000115.1:0-12146 GCF_036917155.1 Nostoc sp.
ATGGCGAGGCAACTTTACTATCACTAATTTTTTACCGATGGTAGGTGTAATATCAGCTTACCTGCTTTGTATACCAATTAGATAGCTAGGGGATAGCCGAGCAAATAGGCATGACACGTCGGGGATTGCAAAAAGCCTTATCCAGCAATGGCAACCCGCGCCTTGAAAACGTCAATTCCATCATAAAGGCACTGGGAGATTACCTCACGCCACAAAAAATCATGCCTCCATCGACAGAGTAAATCACAACAATTATCGATGGTGACACTATTGGGTGCAGAATGTGGGTTAAAGATAATTTTTGCGATAGTAAGCTTGATATTCCGCAGACAGCAGAGGTTCCCACCAATCTCGATGATTGAGATACCATTCAACAGTTAAACGTAAACCCTCAGCAATTGTTACTGAAGGTGTCCAACCAAGCTCAGTTTTAATCTTATTCGCATTAATTGCATATCTCCTGTCGTGTCCTTGTCTATCTTTGACAAAAGTAATCAACTGTTTTGCTGGACGCACTGGTAAATCAGATGCTAATTCATCCATCATCTGACACAAAAGTTGCACAAGGTTGATATTTTCCACCTCATTATTGCCACCAATATTATATGTTTCTCCTGGTTTACCCTGATTAATTACCACATCTAAAGCACGGCAATGATCGCCCACATAAAGCCAATCGCGGACATTTTTACCATCACCATAGACAGGTAATGGTTTCCCGATCAAAGTGTTGATACACATCAGGGGAATTAGCTTTTCAGGAAACTGATAAGGTCCGTAATTATTAGAGCAATTTGTGATAATGGTTGGCAGTCGATAAGTATGATAATAAGCACGTACTAAATGATCGCTACCTGCTTTTGAAGCTGAATAGGGACTATTGGGAGCGTAGGATGTCGTTTCAGAAAAAGCTGCATCATCTGCGCCCAGACTACCGTAAACTTCATCAGTAGAAACGTGTAAAAAACGATAATCAGGTGGCTGTGCTTTTGTCTCCCAATGTTGCCGAAAAGCTTCTAGCAGGGTGAAAGTTCCTACCACATTAGTTTGTACAAAAGCAGCGGGCCCAAGAATCGAACGATCGACATGAGATTCAGCGGCAAAATGGGCGATGGTATTAATATTTTCTGTTGGTAATAGCTCGTCTATGATGGTGCGATCGCAAATATCCCCCTGCACAAACCGGAAATTCTCTCCACCCTCAACCAGCACCAAATTCAGACGATTCCCCGCATAGGTAAGAGCATCCAACACCACCACGCGATCGTCAGGATAAACCTGACACCAGTGATGTACAAAATTTGCCCCAATAAACCCCGCACCCCCAGTAACTAATAACCGCCGACTCATTCAATTTCCTCTCTTCTCTCTGTGATCTGTGCGCCTCTGCGGTTTGTTTCTATGATTTAAAATATTTCTTCCTCAGCTTCCCATATATCCTCTGAGCGAGTAATTTCGCCACCCGTATTTTCGTCAAACTCTTAATATTAGATGGCTGCTGGATTTTGTGGTCAAAAAACTCATTCAACTCATCCAGAATAACTTGGAAACGCTGAATAATATTTTCAGTCCGATGTTCAACCAAAAATTCTTCAGATAAGCTAACTGCTCCCGAAGACTCAATTACCTTCAGAATACGTTGGACATCATATTCTTGAGAATATCCAGCAATTTTATAGCAATTAAATCCCGGATCTAAGTAATCAGCCAATCCACCGTTAACACTTGAAAATACTTGACAGCCACAGGCAAGAGCTTCCATTGGTTGTAGACCAAATCCTTCACTAACGCGCAGTTGTGCCCAATACTCAGCAGAATCATAGAGGTAAACTTTAGCTCGGTTGAATAGTCCAGGTAAATCCTCTATGTATGAATCAACAACCAATACTTTACAACGTTTTTGCAACGCTGGAATCAATTCTTTAATTAAATACTCAGAAGACTTCCGAGCTTGAACTAAAACATCAATATCTCGTTCCAGACCTAAATTTTGAAACTCATCAGAAATTTGATTGGGCAAATAATAAATCAGAGAATTAGGTGATTTTTCTCCCCAATATCCCATTGTATAGCGGCTAACGGTCATGATTGGAATACTTGCAGGTAGTCTAAATGGATAACCTGCGCTATGTGCATGGTAAACAACATTGTATTGTTTAAGTTTAGCCACGAGTTGAGCTATATCAAATCCCCAACTGATAACAAAAATTACATCATTTAAATTTTTCTCTTCTAGCAAATCATCGATAAAAAGCTTATCTTTTTCTCGTTGATGGTAAGTTACAACATCAGCACTACAAATATGCTGAACTAGATTAAGTGCTTTTAATTCTGCCCAAAGACCACCACAGGCAAATTTGCCATCTGTACCGGGGAGTAAGAAGTAAAGTTTTCTCATAATTTATTTTTTAGGGGAAGATGAGGGAGCAGGGGAAGATGAGGGAGTAGGGGGAGATGAGGGAGTAGGGGGAGATGAGGGAGTAATATTTTCTTTATCCTCCTCATCCCCCTCATCCTCCTCATCCCCCTCATCCCTACTCTTGCCAGCCCACTTTAACAAAATGTGCCTCACGTCCCCAAACGTCGCGTGTACGGGTAATATTTTCAATTGCTAGGTTAAAAGGAATGGCAGTTGTTAGGTAACGTTGTGCCATAGAACCTAAATCAGGCGCGAGTTCTGCGGCTGTCGTTGCTGCTAACCCCAAACCTATAAGTTGCTCGATTGGTCGAAATGGTAGCAACAGATGCACACCCACAGCTAGTCCAGCCGTTAAGAGCATTGCTACTGATAAATTTGTGCCACAACGGGGATGTACAGCCAAATCCCATTCTCCGCTGGTGATGCGATGTCGAGCAAGTGTGACTGCACGCCGCAAATCACTAATATTTACCTCACCATAGAGGTAGAATCCATGTTCAGTAGACAAACCGCCTAATAGCTCATTATCTAGTTGAACATTAGTGGATTCTCCTCTAGCAGGATAGGCACTTTTTGATTCGCTGAGAACCCAAACAGTAGCATGTTCTAATGCATGAACCTGCCGCAACATCAAAATTTCTTTCAACCCTGGAATAAACGATAGCTGTCTGAGTAAGTCGGCGTCTTGTGTGGGTTGCGGAAAGTCTGAAAATTGGTCTTCAAGACTCGGAACTTTCTCAGATACAGGTGTCGTAAAATCAAAGTTAAAAAATTCAAAGGGAGACGAGCTACCCTGAAAAGAAGCGGAAGTATTCATTGGAACACTACTCCCAAAGCCGATGGGGCAACATAGATTTCTTTCAAATGTAACGCTTGCACCACTGAATTGTTGCTAATTTTTGTAGATGATTTTTAGTTAGGGCATTGGGCATTGGGCATTGGGCATTGGGCATTGTAGATGGTTCTCCCTATTTCCCAGTCCCCAGCCTCCCCTGCTCGGATAAGCAGGGGAGGCTGGCATTGCTTTCTTAGGCAAAACTCTTCCCCTGCCTCCATTTCTCCCCCATTCCCCATTCCCCATTCCCACATCTGTTCTGCTGAATAAGAAATTCTGATCTTTATAGTTTCCGAGTCCGAGGGTCAGCTGGCTCCACTAACATAAAATCCGGCTGAGTGAAGGACTCGGAACTTTTGGTAGAGTGTTCACACTGAAAACTTAGGCGTGAAGATGGGAAAATCAGTAAAACTCAAAATTGGCTTGTAACTATACCAGACCAAAGCAATTACGTTGCTACTAGTAAATTGTTTATTCGATCTGGTTAGGCAGAGTACAGCAATTGACATCGTTCAAACAGACTTTGCCCCACTGTAAAGCCCAGCGGACAAGGGCTACTCGATTTTCTGTCTCGGTCTTGGTGAGAATATTACTGATATGGTTATCAACTGTACGCTTGCTAATCTCCAGTTTTCCTGCAATCTCTTGGTTAGTTAAGCCAGCGGCTACTAAGTCGATAATTTGCAGTTCTCTGTCTGACAGACTAACGGGGGTCTCAGACTTGCCACCAGCCATGACTATTTCTATCCTCCCTTGGTATATGTACTCAATCGCTCTTTCTAATTCTAGAAGATTCTTTTCTTGGTAGGGGTTTCAAGTGTTAGCAGTAATAAGATTGTCAATATTTTCTTTGGATTTCAAGTTGGCATCCAGATAAAACACTCAGTCTTGAAAGTAATAAATATAGCTCAATAAAACGAAATGTCGTCTAAGCACTTAGCTGAAATAAGTGAGATTAAAAGCATGTACATATTATATAAGTAGTAAAAATTGCCATTTAATTCTATGAAGGACTGGCGACAGATTAGCAAAAATTATTGTAGATTTTATACTGTAAATTCCTAATCACAAATCGAAATCTAAAATTTAAAATGAGATGAGCAATCCCCGTGTTTTGTGCCTTGGTGAAATTTTGTTTGATTGTTTAGCCGATCAATTGGGGCTAGAGCTGGAAGAAGTGAAATCTTGGACTCCTTACCCAGGAGGGGCACCAGCTAATGTCGCCTGTGCTTTAGTCAAGTTGGGAACATCAGCGGGATTTATTGGAGCTGTTGGCGAAGATGAACCAGGGAATGCATTGGTCAAGCTATTACAAGATGTAGGTGTAGAAACGACGGGTGTACAACGCTATCCCACAGCGCCAACGCGGCAAGTTTATGTTACACGGGATCTGGCTGGCGATCGCACCTTTGCCGGATTTGGTCAGTATGATACTTCTGAATTTGCCGATGCTCACCTGCAAGCTAAACAATTGTCAGATTCACTGTTTCAAGAGGCAGATTTTCTGGTTTTGGGTACTTTGGAATTAGCCTATCCTGAAAGTGAAGAGGCAATTCACCGCGCTTTAGAGTTAGCAGAACATTATGACTTAAAAATTGTGTTGGATGTCAACTGGCGTCCTGTATTTTGGGATGAACCAAACATCGCCCATCAAAAAATTCCAGAATTATTTAAGCGAGTTGATTTCCTGAAACTCTCTAAAGAAGAAGCGGAATGGCTATTTGAAACCGCAGATCCCGGAGCCATCACTTACCGTCTAGCTTCCATTGAGGGGGTACTGGTGACAGATGGGGAAAATGGTTGCACTTATTGTCTGGGTGAGAACGAAGGCAAATTACCCTCGTTTTCCATTCCTGTAGTTGATACAACTGGTGCAGGAGATAGCTTTTTGGCAGGATTTATCCATCAGTTGAGTCAGAATGGTATCCACGGCTTGCGGGATGCAGAAATCGCAAAACGCATTGTCACTTATGCCAGTGCTGTTGGAGCGCTGACTACCATTAAAGCAGGTGCGATCGCTTCCCAACCTACTGCTGCTGAAGTCGAAGCTTTTCTCGCCACACATCAACTTTAGGAACTAGCACAAGCTACTGGGATATCAGCCACCAAAGGCTGATATTCTCAATAGTCTGTCAATAATTGATGGATAAATTCACTGTAGAGACGGCGATTTATCGCGTCTCTCTAATCGTCAAAATGAATTTGACAGACTAGTAGTTGGACTCTAGAAAACGCATCAAAAGTCTTGAACATGAAAAAAATATTAAATCTTAATGCTTTAATTAACTGCATAAACAGCAATGCTGATACATATAAGTGAATAGAAAATAAAAATTAGCTTAAGGTATTGGGAAAGCATTATGAAAAACATTACAAAATGGCTTTTGGGTTTGGCGATTGTTCCTGCAAGTTTGGTATTAGTATCTAGTCATGCTAAAGCCAGTCAGATAGCTGGTGAGTGGTTCTTTGGTCTCTGGGATTGTAATATTGACGGTAGACCAGCCCAAATGCAGTGGAAAGTAGTCGATGACCCACAAACTAGTTGTAGTGGTGATGTTTGCTCTACGACTTCTGGTGTCCGTCTTGTCGGACGGTTTAGTGATAACGGTAGTGCGTGGGTTCCTCTAGGAAAACGTTTTTCCAGCACAAAAAGACAGGATTTAGGTATTCGTTATTTAGGTGCAGAACAAGATAACTGGTATCTCAAATACAACAGTCGTACTAAAATCGCAGATGGTTGGACGACATGGCGAGGTAAGCGCTACCCACTGCAATGTCGTAATCGCAGATAAACTTTAATGCCGAACACGCTAACACCACATTTTGATTTAACTTGACAGGCTAATACTAAAGTATGGTCTTAACTTGCTGCCACAGAGTATCAACATTCACAAACTCATAACCTTGTTGTAGCAGTTGCGGAATGAGAATTTGAATTGTGGCAGCAACATCTTGTCCACCGCAAGCACCATCATGTAAAACAATTATTGAGCCATTTTTGACCTGCTGCATAATTCGCTCTATCACAGTGGTTACACCTGGACGTACCCAGTCTTCTGGTACAACGCTCCACATCACTGGGCGGTAATTCCACTGAAAGAACAATTTTAAAGTAGCAGGTGTAAATAAACCATTGGGGGGGCGGACATCTCGCACTTGTTCGGGTTGCAGATTGCAGGCGTTGTAGATAGCAGCTTGGGTTTTTTCTAAAGTTTCCTTTAAGTCATTTGGGGAAAGCATCGGGAAAGAGCGATGATCGTAACCATGCAATCCGATCCAGTGTCCGCGATCGCTAACGGCTTTTGCAATGGCTGGTGAACGATTGACGCAAACACCCAACCAAAAAAAACTCGCTGTAATGTTGTAACGATCTAATACAGCCAAGACTTCAGGTGTGTATTGTGGATGTGGCCCATCATCGAATGTGAGTGCGATCGCTTTAACATGGGGATTTCCACTCCAAAGGCAGTTGGGAAAACTCGGCTGAAGAATGCGGTAGAAAATTGGGAAGAGGGGAGCTAGTTGCATTTTGCGTTTATCTGCTGCTGACAACTTTTTGTAGGTGTTGCTTACCAAACTGCGTAGGCGTAGCCCGTCGTAGACATCACACCGCATACAATGCCTCAATATTCTAGCCAAATTGGATGCCTTGGTAAGCGATTGCCACAGGAGGGGCAAGGAAGCACAGGATATCTTTCAGCAGTTCTCATAATAGTGACATACTTTTATACTAAACCTCTCTCTCTTTTACCAAGAAGATGGGGAGAGCGTGGATGCTTTGTAACAAAATCTGTAACAGCAACACTATTTGACCTAGCACTCGTCTAAATTGATGAGAAATCTACGGGTAATCGCGGAATGGATGGTTAATGTTGCTAAAAGATATACGAGATTATCAAATTTTATTTCTCGGCTTGTTCCTAGTCTTGGGAATCGGTACACGAGATTGGACGCTGCGACCAGAATTGATTGGGGTAGCGATCGCCACAAGTCTAGCAACTCAATGGATATTGTCATTAGTCATTGGTCATTGGTCATTAGCAAACAACATAGACGCCCCAGCGGCTTCCCGCAGGGTAGGACAAAGCCCAAATCTTCGCAGTGCTTTAATTACCTCACTGGGATTAAGTTTACTGTTGCGGGCTGACCACTGGACGACAATGGCAATAGCGGCAGTACTTGCGATCGCCAGCAAATTTATTTTCCAAGTCGGTGATAAGCATTTCTTCAATCCCGCCAATTTCGGCATCATATCTGCCTTGATTCTCACCCCCGATGCTTGGGTTTCGCCGGGACAATGGGGTGAAGAGTGGTGGTATGGGCTATTATTTCTCGGTACTGGTGGCATGATTTTGCATCGCGTTGGTCGTTGGGACACCACAGCAGCTTTTTTAGGTTCCTACTCTTTGCTAGAAGCCATTCGCAACCTCTGGCTGGGTTGGACTTGGGATGTTTACTGGCATCGATTGATGAGCGGATCTTTGCTGCTGTTCGCCCTATTTATGATTACAGATCCGCGATCAATCCCTAATTCCCGAATTGGGCGTGTAGTTTGGGCAATCTGCATCGCCGGATTAACTTTTATCCTGCGAAATTATTTCTTTATTTCCACAGCAGTTTTCTGGGCGCTGTTTGCCCTTGCACCGTTGAGCATCTTACTAGATGTTCTCTGGTTAGCGCCGAGGTTTGCTTGGCAAAAGGGAGATGAGGGAGATGGGGAAGCAGGGGTAGAACTCCTAACTCCTAACTCCTAACTCCTAACTCTTAACTCCTAACTCCTAACTCCTAACTCCGCACTAAAAAAGTAGAGGTATAAAATAATGAAGTTTTTTCGACTTTTAACGCCATTATTGTTAGCAATTGTAGCTGTTTTGTGGTTTGCACCCGCAGCTTGGGCATTTTGTGGATTTTATGTAGCCAAAGCTGATACAAAACTGTATAACAAAGCTTCTCAGGTGGTAATAGCGCGGGATGGGGAACGCACTATCCTAACAATGGCAAACGACTTTCAAGGCGAAGTCAAAGATTTTGCAATAGTAATACCAGTGCCAACAGTGCTGCAAAAAGAACAAGTTCACGTGACTGAACCCAAGATTATTGAGCGCCTAGATGCTTTTAGTGCGCCGCGATTGGTAGAATATTTTGACTCAGATCCCTGTGCCCCAACAGGTAATTATGATCGGATGGATGCAGTACCAGCGCCAACTGCCGCTAGAAGTGAAGCTGGGAATGCAAGGGGCGATGCTAGTTTAGGTGTAACAGTCGAAGCTCGTTTCAATGTTGGCGAATATGACATTGTGATCCTCAGTGCGAAAGAATCTGGCGGACTCGAAACTTGGCTCAAACGCAATGGCTACAAAATCCCCAGAGGTGCGAAACAGTTACTTCAGCCTTATATTCGCTCCTCAATGAAATTCTTTGTTGCCAAAGTAAACTTGGATAAATTTGAGGAATCTGGCTATCAGTTCCTCCGTCCGCTACAAATTTCCTACCAATCGCCTAAATTCATGCTGCCAATTCGTTTAGGTATGATCAATGCCACAAAAGAGCAGGATTTGATTGTCTACATTCTCTCACCCCAAGGACAGGCAGAAATCACCAACTACCGGACTGTGAAAATTCCCTCCGACGCAAACGTTCCCTTGTTTGTCAAAGAAGAATTTGGAGAATTCTACAAATCCATGTTTCAAACTGCCTACACCAAAGAAGACAGGAAAGTTGGTTTTTTAGAATACGCTTGGGATATGAGTAGTTGCGATCCTTGTTCTGCTGAACCCCTAACCCCAGAGGAACTCAAGCAAGCAGGCGTATTTTGGCTAGATGATAATTCTGCAAGCGATGTGCCAGTAAGCCCCGGTTTTCGTCGTCCCTTTCCCAGAAGTAACAATGTCTTCATCTCTCGGCTGCATGTCCGCTACACCCGCGACAAATTCCCTGAAGACTTGATATTTCAACAAACTGCTAACAGAGAATCTTTCCAAGGGCGTTATGTTTTGCAACATCCGTTCCAAGGAGAACTCAAATGTCAGGCGGGTAGAGAATATAAACGGTCTTTGCCCAAGCGTTTTGAACAAGAAGCGCAAACTTTAGCTAAACTAACCAACTGGAAAATCCAAGACATTCGTAACAAAATGAAGCTGAGTGTCGGTAATTTGAGATATTCTTGGTGGGAAAATTTATTGTCCTGGGTAGGATTGTATTAAAAGGAATGGTTACGGTATAGGGACAAGTCCTAAATAATCCTTGCTTGGTAAGATACAAGCCTTAGTAGGCAAGGATTTAGATTGAGTAAAATTATCAACAAATATGAAATACATAGTAGTTTAGAAGGTAAACCAGATGAGTAACCACATTAAGAGTCTATGGTAACAGCACAACCTATCACTATTGATTTGTTTGCTGGGGCTGGCGGCTTTGGTCTAGGTTTCGAGATGGCAGGTTTCTCTGTTCCACGTTTAAATCCATATAAACCATCACATCGAGAAGAGAGATTCGACGAGAAGTTTCTTTGCCAGTACAATCAGCTAGGTAATGCTGTACCACCTATTCTTGCTAAAGCGATCGCACTTCATCTTCAAGAGAAATTAGAGCTATGCCCAAAAGCGATAGGAACCCTTTAGTTCACGGCTCTAATCTTGAACAAAAGGAGAATCACCGCACAAAATACAGAGATGTTGACAGTAAAAAATATCTTCAGTGAGATTAGAACTGAGTACAGCGAAGTTTTAAGTAGCCTCTGTTGAGAAAATAAAAACCTCTGCTGCTTGAGTCGGCCAAACAAATAGGTTTTGCTTTGCAATATCCAGGTCAATAGCAACGGCTTCTGTTTGTTTTATAGAGTTATCTTGACCTCTATATTTGAGCAACGTAGTAAATTGACCAATTTCTAGACTTGGTTCACTGATGCGTATTTGCAGTGGCGGGTTAATTTGAATTGGTTCCCAGATTCCAGTTGCTTGATCAATTTCTATTCCAGTAAGATGATGCTTGGTAACAAATTTATTATCTAAATGATTCCACCATTCAGAAATTATCTGAGCTTCTTTAGTATATTTTGGTGTATTATTACAGTACCAACGAATAGCATTGGAACTGTATTTAATTGCTTCTTTAACTTTGTCTTCCCAATTCTCATCATTCAAGTCTAGGCTGATCATTTGCCCTTCAGACTTTGAGCGATCGATATACACATGGAAAGCTGCAACATCTTCTCGGCGAGTGAGAACATAGCGACGTAGTTCATTGAGATTCATCGCTTCATACTTAGCTACTGTCATGGTTCATACCCTCCGGTTGGTTTAATCTCAAAGTCCAGATTTTCGCCAGCAAGTATGTATAAGTTTCCAGTACGTTCATCTACCCTAACAAGTTCGATGTTTGTGTATGGCCATCCAGGGTAAATGACATTAGTAAGTCGATAACAAAGCCTGTAGAGTCCCTGAGTTTGTTCGTTTGTGGGCTTCATATCCACTTTACTTGATTTACCTACTGATTATATCGGTAAATAATACCTGAAATCCACCTGCGAATGGCGATCGCAACATCTTAACTATTAATACAAGCTCCAACTTTTGCCAATAAAGCAACTATAATTCATCAATTGTTACTAAACCGCCCTCGATAAACTGTATGACTAGTTCATGCTCATCAAGTAAAGCAGTTCCTAATAGAGGTAGTCGTCCTGTAGCAAGTACATTCACTTCCCGTTCTTCTCCATTCCAAATAATGGTAGCTTGATGTACTGGCAAGATTACATTACTATTGTCAGCTAAATTTGCATACATATCGTACACAAAAGGAAAACCCAATAAAGTCACTGCTGCTGGGGGTAAGGAAAGAAACTCTGTAAAACCTGTATCGATAACAAATTCAATAGTAAAGTCTGATTGATTGGGCAGTCGAAATATGATATTAACGGTTGCGCGTCCGTTCTTGACAATACCAGAAATCACCGATAATCGCGCTCCATCTCACCACTAAAGGAAACAGCGACTTTGTAACCAATGCGAATGCCAAAAAGTCTAGCAAATGGGTTTTTATTACGTAAATATCGCGCCGATTCTATGCCCATTTTATCAACTGCGTATTCACCTGTTTCTATATCAATGATCACCATTTTACCGATGTTTTCTTCTCGCTCCACTTGTTGACGAATGCTATTTTCATATAATTCTTTCGCACGTCGTCCAACTTCTTCGCGGCTTAAAAGTATGGCTTGCACGCTCTGGCTCCTTAATTCTTGATTTGTATTGATTCTATCTCATCAATATATAATTAATTATGTGCGTTAGGATTCGCGCAGCCTCTCGTAGAGAAGAGAAGCTCACCGTTCGATGTAAATTTGCTTTAGAGAAAGTAGAAATATCTACCTCAAATCCTGTGTTGTTTAATCTATTAAACAAATCTCGCATACTTGTTAAGCTGTTATCCAGAGCAAAAGAAGCAGCCAGCACTCAAAGAACAGACGACTGTTCAATACTGGATAATCGTTTTTTGGCAGTCCCCTCAAGATATCTTTGACAATCTTGGGAAATGAATTTATAATCACTATCAAATAGATATACTTTAATCTTCCGCCCAAAATTTAACATATTTTGGGCTATTTTTATCGAATTTTTATTAACATTCAACACTTTTGCTATTAATGTATTTGAAGACTGTTGTTGATTAAGAGTTTTTACTCCCATCACTGTATTGACAAAGTTTTCAAGTATTCCCGTATTCTTGGGTTTATTCATAATTAAGAGATTGTGCCTAGTTTGTAATTAGTAGTAATCAGTCATTATATGATGTCTAAGTATCCGCTCAATAAATCGGGGTAGTGCAAAAAAGAAAAAGTAAATAGATGCACATAGCATCGTAGAATAAATCACATGGCGCAAAAGCAATCTC
>NZ_JBALDZ010000116.1:0-57802 GCF_036917155.1 Nostoc sp.
ATGCTTTTTTTCTGCTGATAACTATAAACAAAATTAATTATTCGTTTGTTCGCGTAAGATAAACGCGAACAATTTATTTTTGTCCAAAGTCCAAGCCATTGATAATATAGCCAATTACATCAGAAATCAAGCTACCCACCATAGTCAAAAATCAATCATTCCCACCTGGGAGCTAACTCCCAAGTAAACCAACGATTATATACGAATTTAGTCCACGAAGGTGGACTTCGCCTGCCTAACCGCGAATTCCATTCGCCCGATATCTTATCAACTTTGCCTGCCTAACCGCGAATTTCATTCGCCCGGTATCTTATAAACTCTGCCTGCTTAACCACGAATGACCTTCGCTCGGTATCTTATAAACTCTGCCTGCCTAACCGCGAATTTCATTCGCCCGGTATCTTATAAACTCTGCCTGCTTAACCGCGAATGACCTTCGCCCAGTATCTTACATAAACCCACAATCAGATAAATGATATTTCTTGAACTCGTATTACAAAACTTTGGCCCCTACAGTGGCAAACAGGTAATCAATCTTAACCCAAAAATTGATGAAGAAAACTCACACCCAATTATTTTATTAGGTGGTATGAATGGCGGCGGAAAAACTACCCTTATGGATGCCATTCGTCTCGCCCTTTATGGCCCCCGCGCCCAATGTTCTACCCGTGGTAATTTAAGTTATAGCGATTTTCTCAATCAATGTGTTAATAACAAAGCGGAAAGTGCGGTCTTGGGGTCTCCCCAAGAGGAGCAACTTTCCAAGAGAATAGATCCAGTTGCAGACACCCGGATTGAATTACTTTTTGAACATATTGAAAACGATAAACCAATAAAATACCGTGTTGTTCGTAGTTGGACAAAAAATCCTAAAGATGGTAAAGATACATTAGGTATTTTAGGCGACAGTGATACCTGGCCTGCTGCTTTAGTTAATATCTGGGATGAATATATTGAAAATCTCCTGCCATTAGGAATTTCTAACTTATTTCTCTTTGATGGTGAACAAGTTAAAGAACTTGCAGAACAGGAAACACCACCACCAGTTGTAGTAGATGCGATTCGCGGACTTTTAGGGCTAGAGTTAGCAGACCGTTTAGCAGTTGATTTAGATATCTTAGTTAACCGCAAACTGAAAGAAGTTGGTAATAGTAAAGATTTAGCAAACCTAGAGGAAATTGAAACTAGGTTAACCCAACAGCAAGAAGATTATCAAATAACAGGAGAAAAATTAGAAACTCTCAAAAATCAGGTAGAAGAATTAGAAAAAAAGCAGCAAGAAGCCTTTGATAAATTTATTTTTGAAGGTGGGAAGATTGCAGCCGAACGCAATCAACTAGAACTACAACAGGATACAAAAACTGCGGAAATTGAACAAGTACGTCAGTCGATGTGTGAATTAGCGGCTGATGTTTTACCTCTAGCATTGATTCCCAATTTGCTTAATCAGGCGCAAGCACAGGGAGAAAAGGAATTTCGCCATCAACAGGTACAAATTTCTAAAGATTTGTTAATTGAGAGAGATCAGCGCTTACTCACTTGGCTAAATCAAGTTGAAATTTCTCCGATACAAGTTGAAAAAATCCAATCTTTTTTAATCCAAGATGTAGATAGTTTATATGCAAAGACTATCCAGGTAGAAGCACCTTGGCTATTAGCCGATGATGAAACTTTAAGTCAGCTAGATAATCTCATATATCACTTACAAAATTCTCAACTTTCTGCGAAAGAGAAATTAGCTATTCTCAAAAATAAGGAAGAAGAAATTCATACTCTAGAAAGACAAGTGCAAACAGCAGCAGCACCAGAAGATTATACAAAGCTGCGTCAAGCACTAGAAGCGGCACAAAATCAAGTTGTTGAAGCTAAAGCAAATTACGAAACAATCCGCCGTCGGTTAGCTGAATTAGAAACTATTATTGCCAAATCCAAAAAGGAATTAAGTGATTATACTGTAGAAAATATTAAACATAAAAATAGCGAACATATTATTACCTCTGCGGCTAAAGTTCAAAACACACTCAAGATTTTTCGGGAAAAATTAACTCTGCGAAAACTCAATAAATTAGAGGAGGAAGTTAAAAACTGCTTCCTTTATCTCTTGCATAAATCAGACTTAGTGCATCGCATCACCATTGATACCAAGACTTTTAGCCTTTTGCTTTACGATTTAAATGGTAAACCTGTGCCTAAACATCGCCTCTCTGCTGGCGAAAAACAACTACTTGCGATCGCTTTCCTCTGGGGTTTAGCTAAAGTCTCTGGCCACCGCCTACCAGTAGCAATCGATACGCCACTAGGTAGGCTAGACTCCTCTCACCGCAGTAACTTAGTTGAACGTTACTTTCCATCCGCCAGCCATCAAGTGATTTTGTTATCTACGGATACCGAGATTGGAAAGAAAGAAGTTGAAACACTGCGAGAAAATGAAGCGATCGCGCGCGAATATCTCCTCAAATACGACTCCTCCACCCGCCAAACAACAGTGGTAGAAAATCAATATTTTTGGTGATTCTTTTGGTGAATCTAGTATTTACTTTGTCTCCACATAAATTTCTCTACCAAACTGCCTGAATTCATCATTAAGTCCGCAAAAATTACAAAATCTGGTTAATCTATGACAAAGTTTCTGGATCAACGCCAAGTGCATTCAACCTTTCCGTTAAGATTTTCACCTGTTGTTCTACTTCCACCCGTCGCTGTTCTTCAAAAGCTGTGCGTTCTTCTGCCTCTCTGATGCGTTCTTCTGGTGTCAGCAATTTTTGCCCTTCTTCGTCATACCAGTACAACCACTCCCGCACTATACCTTGATAAATTCCCCGTTCTCGCCCAATTCCTAAACCAATTTCTGGTAGCCAAACGGGATTTCCTGACATTAAAATATATTCCCCATCAACTAAGCGATACACTTCCAAAGGTGTCTTTTTACGCCGAAGAGGACTATATACAACGTAGTACAAAATTCCTAATTCTTTTGCATAAAATTCTTTCTTGGTACTATATTCTTCCCGATATATTTGGGAAACAACTTCTAGCGCTAAAATTGGCAGCTTCTTTTCTTCCCACAGCACATAACTTAGGCGTAAGTCCTCATCAATAAAGCGTTTCACTCCTAAGCTGAGAAACCCATCAGGGACAACGGCTAGTTTTTCTGGGTCATAATAAATACCCATGTCAACACCAAAGAACCAATCCCAGCGATCGCACCAAACCAAAGCTAGTATCGTTTTTAGCAAGCCGGGAATTAAATTTTGTAGTTCATTATCCACAGCGGTATCATCTGAGTCAGGTAGTTCTTCGGAAGATGGCAAACAATGCAGCGGATTGTAGTTTAACATTAGCGGTTTTACCACATATGATTCTACCTTGATTGTAGAAAATTTATCGATAATTAAGTAGGTATACGAGGGACAATTGATTGTGGATTACAATATTCACATAAATGTGACGAAAATCAGCTTCTTGGATGAATATGACCAATATTAGCGATGTCTACGACAGGCTACGCCTACGCGCTGATTTTGATAGCCCTTGGAAAGAAATTATAGAAGCTTATTTTCCCCAAGCAATGTATTTCTTTTTTCCAGAAACTTATGCATTAATTGATTGGGAACGTCCCTACGAATTTCTAGATAAAGAATTTCAACAAATAACTCGTGAAGCTGAACAGGGTAAGCGATATGCCGATCAATTAGTCAAAGTTTGGCAAACCCAGGGGGAAGAACTTTGGTTATTAATCCATGTTGAAATTCAGGCACAAAAAGAAGATAACTTTGCCAAGCGGATGTTTACCTACAACTTTCGCATATTTGACCGCTTTGATCGACCAGCGATTAGCCTTGCAATTCTCTGTGATTCAAACCGCGAATGGCGACCAAACAATTACAGTTACAATTATCCCAATACGCACTTATTTTTTGAATTTGGTAGTGTTAAACTTTTAGATTACGAAAATCACTTTCACGAGTTAGAAAATAGCGATAATCCATTTGCAACTGTCGTCATGGCGCATTTGAAAACGCAGCAGACACGCTCATCACCCGAACAGCGCAAAATATGGAAATTTAGCTTAATTCGCAGACTATATGATTTGGGCTTAGAAGAGCAGGATATTCGTAATCTGTATCGATTTATCGATTGGGTTATGATATTACCAAAGGCATTGGAAAATCAGTTTTGGGAAGAGTTTAAACAATTTGAGCAGGAGCGGACTATGAGATACGTAACTACAGGTGAGCGCATCGGCTACGAGCGCGGTAAACAAGAAGGAAAACAAGAAGGTAAAAAAGAAGGTGAACAACGGCTGATTTTAAGGTTACTACAAAGACGAGTGGGAGAATTATCACCAGAATTGCAAGAGCGCATCAAATCTCTTTCTTTAAATCAATTAGAAAACCTTGGCGAAGCTTTGTTAGATTTTACTGCTATGGAAGATTTACTTAACTGGTTGCAAACAAATCAATCAGCTGAAAATCTATTTTTATAAAAATTAGAAAAAACACCTCTACTCGCTTACCCCATACAGTATTTTTTTAACTTACAGCAGATTTCAAGTAAATGAGGTACAAAATTTAATAAAAAAGCCATATACCAAGAGACTTTCAACTCTATTCCCTATTCCCTATTCCCTATTCCCTATTCCCTATTCCCTATTCCCTATTCCCTATTCCCTATTCCCTATTCCCTATTCCCTATTCCCTGCTGTAGTTCAGTGAGTAACAAAAAGGGCAGGTACAAAACCCGCCCTCAAAATAATCAGTATTTAAACTAAACTAGCGATCGCAACTTAATTACCAATTTCCGGCGCACTCAAAGAAACCTTTAGCGTTTCGTCTTTTTGTTGTGCTAATGTCGGCACGGAATCACGCAATCTTGCTGTCAATTGTACAGTTGTAGCGTCATACATCTGAGTCAGCAATTTCGGATAGAAACCAATACCAATAATTGGAATTAACAAACAGGCAATGATAAATACTTCACGGGGTTCGGCATCTATCAAAGCTTGGTGAGAAACTAATTCCTCGTTCTCTTTACCGTAGAAAATTTCTCGCAACATCGACAGCAGATAAATCGGAGTTAAAATCACTCCCACTGCCATCAAGAACACGACGATAACTTTGAAGGTAGAGCTATAAGCATCGCTAGTAGCAAAACCCACAAACACCATTAATTCTGCCACAAAACCGCTCATCCCTGGCAATGCCAAAGAAGCCATTGAACAGGTGGTGAACATGGCGAAAATCTTCGGCATTCTCTTCGCGACACCGCCCATTTCATCCAACATCAGGGTGTGGGTGCGATCGTAAGTTGCCCCTACCAGGAAGAACAAACTCGCCCCAATTAACCCGTGGGAAACCATTTGCAATACTGCCCCACTCAATCCCAAATCGGTGAAGGAGGCAATACCAATCATCACAAAGCCCATGTGAGAAATTGAGGAGTAGGCAATTTTTCGCTTCAGGTTGCGCTGGGCAAAGGATGTTAAGGCAGCGTAGATGATATTAACTACCCCCAAAACTACCAACACTGGCGCAAAATAAGCGTGGGCATCGGGCAGCATTTGGGCATTCATCCGAACTAAGGCGTAACCGCCCATTTTCAGGAGAATACCTGCTAATAACATGTGTACGGGGGCTGTAGCTTCACCGTGGGCATCAGGTAGCCAGGTGTGCAAGGGAATAATCGGCAACTTGACGGCGTAGGCAATTAGGAAGCCAGCATAGAGGGCAAGTTGGAAATTGAGGGCGAAATCTTTGAAGGCGATCGCTCGCATGTCGAACGTCACCGTATCGCCGTAAAATCCCATTGTCAGGGCAGACAGCAAAATAAACAGCGAACCGCCGGCGGTGTATAAAATAAATTTAGTCGCTGCATACTGCCGCCTTTTACCTCCCCAAATCGACAGCAGAAAGTATATCGGTACTAGTTCCAGTTCCCACACCAGGAAAAATAACAGCATATCCTGGACAGCGAACACGGCAATCTGACCGCCATACATCGCCAAAATCAAGAAGTAAAATAGCTTGGGCTTGAAGGTAACAGGCCAAGCTGCTAGAATCGCCAGCGTGGTAATGAATCCAGTCAAAATAATTAGGGGCATGGACAAGCCATCAGCCCCTACTGACCAATTCAAACCCAATTGTGGTACCCAGGGGTAACTCTCCACCAATTGCAAATCTGGATTGGAGAAATCATACCCAGTATAAAAAGCGTAAACAATTAGTGCAAAATCTATCAGCCCTACGACGAGGGAGTACCAGCGCACTGTTTTGCCTTCTTTGTCAGGGATGATGGGAAGAAGTAGCGACGCCGCTATCGGAAACAGAATAATCGTCGTCAGCCAGGGGAAATTAGCTATATTCATCACAATCAATCTGCTATCAAAATCATGTTTGGCAAAAAGTCACTAGTTATTAACTAACAGCTTTTTAGCAATTTTTCCTTCATTGTTAGGTTGATTTAATTAAATTGGCAATCCCCCATTTGGTATCCGAGGAGTCTATTTTTACTTGAGGGAATGCAGAATATCAGTTTAAATACTGGTAGTCAAGTCAAAAATTTACCCTAACAAAAGCCGCTAAACTAGAATTTAAGGAATGTGCGATGTCTACTACGCGTAGCCCAACCTATCGCTAAAAAGACACGATGCTGTTTGGTGGTTGTTGAAAAAAGCAATTTGGTGCAAAAATGCATCAAAGAAGAAATAACCATAATGATAATGGCACAAATTAAAAGTCAAATTCGTTATCTCACTAACGTAGATGGAGAAACAACAGATGTACTCGTCCCTATAGAACTTTGGCAACAGCTTATAAGTTCCATAAATTCTGATAACGTCAGTGGTTTAGCTTGGATTGATGAACAAGAGCCAAAAGCACAAATATTAGCCGATCTGCAAGAGTCAGTGCGACAAGCAGCAGTAGGACAAACTTTTCCAGTTTCAGAGCTTTGGGACGATATCGAAGCCTAGATTTATGGCAGAAGTTCGCTTTACACCTCCCTTCAAACGTCGTTTCAAAACTCTGACTAAACGTTATCGCCAAATTCAAATTGACATTCAACCCATTATCGATCAGCTAGAGGCTGGGAATTTTATCGGCGATCAAATTTCTGGGATAGACTTGACTGTTTTTAAAGTTCGAGCAAAAAACAGTGATATCCCGACCGGTAAAAGTGGTGGATATCGGGTGATTTATCAGGTTGTCTCACCTGAATGCGTCTTACTTCTACTCATCTATGCAAAATCGGATCAGGCAGATGTGAGCTTAGAAGAGATTGAAGATGCAATTAAAAAGACATAGCCATATTGCCGAGATTGCGATCGCGTAGCCGAACCTATCGCTAAAAATACAAAAGGTAATTTGTATCCAGCCTTATTTGGATCACCATCAAAAGATACAGAATCAATTGATGAATATAAGGAAGAACTTAGAAAATATTATGAGTATTCAACTATTAAACAGAGACTTAATTTTCTAAGACAAATTTATTCTCTGGAGCCTCAAACTTATACAGTTATTTTCAAGATAACAGGTGTTGAATTCAAAAACAAAATTAATATAGGTAAAGTTGAACTATATCGTCCTAAAATAGATGGAAAATACATTAAAAAAAATGAGATTCTCAGCATAACTGTTGAAGATAATTCGGATTACTGTGTTGCAGTGGATATCCGAGGTGTAGATAGTAAATTCATGAAAATTAAAGCCCAACAAATGGCTGAAAGAACTATAGCTGTTCTTTCAACACGAAATAGAAAAGACCAGGCTATTATTTTATCAATTGATTGGGTTATTTGTGATTCTCAAGGAGAAATTCGAGCTTTTAACTTTAAAGGTAGGGATAAGCCGCAAACTATCAGATATAACTCTATTGACTCACAAAATAATCAACAAAGGCTTGGTCAGTGGATATCTTCTGAAGATATATGTCATCCAACTGTAGTGAAATGGCTTGCTTCTATCGACTGGTATAGACGAGCAACTGAAGCTTCACAAAGTTCTGAAGAAATATTAAATTCATGGTTTGCTTCTTTTCAGACCTAACTCTCAATTCCACTTTGCGCCTCTGCGTGAGACAAGAAATAATGTAGGGGTGGACGATCGCCCACCCCGATTAAAATCAGGTAACACCAAAGACAATCACTAAGCCCAAAACCGCCCCAAACACAATCAAGGCATAGAATTGAGCGCGACCGTTTTCTAGGTACTTCAGACCTTCACCGCTAACAAGGGTGAAAAAGCCTGTGAGGTTAACAGCACCATCGACAACGCGGAAGTCAACTTCCATAACTTGTCTAGCTAGGCGACGCAAGCCGAGGACAAAAACCCGATGGTAAATGTCATCAAAGTACCACTTGTTGAGAGATAACTCGTAAAGTGGTTTGATTTTAGCAGCGATCGCAGCCGGGTCAATTTTCCCTTGCAAATACATCAGCGAAGCTAAGGTAATCGCAACTAAGGAAATTCCCACTGAGGCACCCGCCATAATGTAGAATTCCGTCGGATTGAACTCAGCAGCCTTTTCTATAACTTCGGAGAGGGTTTCGCTAGGAGGAAAGATAAACTCTTCAAAATAATTGGCGTAAGGAGTTCCCACCAAACCAATCAAAATCGAAGGCACAGCCAAAAGTGCCAACGGCAGGGTCATCGTCCACGGCGATTCGTGGGGAGAGTCGCTGTGATGCCCGTGGGAGTCATGGGAATCATGATGCTCACCAGTGGCAGCCAATTCTCCTTTCTTCATCGCCCCAGGCCCAAAATTCGGCGCTAGTTCTTCTGACTCTAATTCCAGGACAATTGTCGCCGCCGCCTTCTTCAGTTTTTGCTTGATTTTCTCGTCATTACCCCGGAATTTGCCTTCAAATGTCGAGAAATACATTCTAAACATATAAAAAGCAGTAATCCCGGCAGTTAGCCAGCCGATGAACCAGAGAAGTGGATTAGCCTCAAAAGCCTTCCCTAGAATTTCATCTTTTGACCAGAAACCAGCGAAGGGAGGGATACCAGAAATTGCCAAGCAACCAATCAAAAAGGTAATTGATGTGACGGGCATATACTTTCGCAATCCGCCCATCAAGCGCATATCTTGAGCTAAGGCGGGGTCGTGTCCAACCACACCTTCCATACCATGAATTACTGAACCTGAACCCAGGAACAGCATCGCCTTGAAATAGGCGTGGGTCATCAGGTGGAATAATCCGGCACTGTAGGAACCTATGCCCATTGCCATCACCATGTAACCGAGTTGGGAAATGGTGGAGTAAGCCAAGCCCTTTTTGATGTCATTTTGGGTAATGGCAATGGTTGCCCCCAAAAACGCCGTAAACGCCCCAGTAAAGGCAATGACATTCATTGCGGCTGGAACGTCTTCAAATACTGGGTACATCCGGGCAATGAGGAAAACACCCGCCGCCACCATTGTTGCCGCGTGAATCAAGGCAGAAATGGGGGTGGGGCCTTCCATTGCATCTGGTAGCCAGACATGGAGGGGGAATTGGGCTGATTTTGCAACTGGCCCTAAGAAAACTAAAATCGCAAACAGGACAGCGAGAAAATTGCTGATAGAACCTGATTCTACGAGTTGGGCGAGGCGATCGCCCATGATATTAAAATCAAAGCTTCCTGTTGCCCAAAATAGCCCCAGAATGCCAAGTAACAAACCAAAGTCGCCGACGCGGTTAGTCACAAAAGCTTTTTGCGCCGCATCGGCTGCTGACTTGCGATCATACCAAAAACCGACTAGCAAGTAAGAACACATCCCGACCAGTTCCCAGAATATATAAATCTGTACTAGGTTGGGGCTGACCACCAGACCTAACATTGAGGAGCCAAACAAACTGAGATAGGCGTAAAACCTCACGTAACCGGGATCGTGAGCCATGTAGCCATCGGTGTAAAGCATGACTAAGCAGGCTACCGTTGTGACAATCACCAGCATTAGGGCTGTCAGGTGGTCAATAGTGTAGCCCATGCTCAGGTGAAAATTGCCGGCTGCCGCCCACTCAAAGGTACGGAGATAAGGCGCGTGTCCTTGAATTTGACTCCATAACAAGGCAAACGACAGCCCCATAGCTGCTGCCATCATGGAGATAATCACCACAGCGTTAAGCTGCCGTAGGCGGTTTGTCACCTGATTCAACGAGATTAACCCTAGACCGACCAGCATTGCCCCAAAAAGCGGGAACACTGGAATCAGCCAGGCATACTGATAGATTACTTCCATCACTGACGCCTACTTTTAGAATTCTTGATTAGCGTGTCGAAACTGTTAATAATTGTGACACACACCCTTTAGCATAAAATAACCCACTCAAAGGTCTTTGAGTGGGGTGTTAAGTATGGTTTTAGATTTGGTCATTAGTCATTGGTCATTGGTCATTGGTCATTTGCCCCATACCCCATGCCCCATGCCCTTCAGGAGTGCTGAGTGCTGAGTAAAGAAGTGAGATTCCCCACTTAGCACTCGGAACGGGCTAAACCTTAGCTATCCGCTAACGGAAAAGAGGAACTGTTTTGCCCAATGCCCCATACCCTTCAGGAGTGCTGAGTGCTGAATAAAGAAGTGAGATTCCCCACTCAGCACTCAGCACTCGGAACTCAGCACTCTCTTCAGGCTGATCGACGTTCTAAATCCACTGCTTTGGAACTAGTGTAGATTTTCGGGCAATTGCTGTAGCTGGCTTTAATCTCTTCTAAAGCTAGACGTAAATCTTCTCTGCTGCGAAAGCATTCCAAGCGATGGCGAACAGTGCCATTTTCAATCAATAGTAAAGTGGGTAGTGATTTTAGCCTATAAGTAGTAGACAATTTAAAATTTTGATCGGCGTTAACCCCAACTAATTTAATTTCTTCCCCGCATTGGGCTTGAAATTGTAACAACAGTGGGTGGATAATCCGACACAAGCCACACCAAGGTGCTTCAAAGTTAACTAAAACAGGAATAGGAGATTCTAAAACTTCTTGAGTAAATGTCCGCTCACTAACCGACAACACCATGACGCCTCTTGGATTATAAGGTTTTTATATCAAACTAGCTATTAACACTGAATTTTAGTAGTGCTGAGTTCCGAGTTCTATTAGCGGATAGCTAGGGTTGAGCCAGTGCTGAGTAGAAATCCGTAACTAAAGTTAGGGAGATTGAATGAAGAACTCGTTTCTTTTGCTTTGAGAGTAAAGGGCGGGCTTGGGACTAATTGCCAAGTAGTGAATACTAAGTTGCTTGATTTTACTCAGGACTCAGCACAGCTTTAGTGAAAGATTGGCAAGTCAGTAACTACCGATAGATGCTTTCAGGACACCAAATAATTAGATAAAAATTGAGCGCGTTAATGTGTCTCTGACAAAAAAGCCACCGGATTAAGTTGCGTTGGCTTTTTTGGATGTTAAACTCCCGATCGCCGTCGCCTCCTGGGGATTTGACTGAATCTGCGACTTTCTCCCAAGGAAAGGCAACTGACCAACGACTACCAATATAAAATCTCAAACTGACTCAATGCACCCCCATTTATAGATGTTTGAATTTATCCTACATTGATTTGGGGCAATTGATAAGCTGAAATTTTCATCTATTTCGGATTTTTTGCTGACACTGGGGATCATCTAGATTTACCATCCTATCCTACTAGTTGCTTCCTGTAACAGAGGGTGAGACCACCAAAGCAAAGCGATAAAAATGGTAACTCCCAAATAGGCAGGGCGGAGAAATTCCTGCCATTTGAGAGATTGACGCCCGTCAATAATTGCTTTACAGGGAATAATTGAAGTCCGCTGTTTGGTAACTTCAAAAGCTTCGCCATAGCGATCACTCAAACGGCGATCCCCATGCCAAACCCCAAACAAGTGATGCAACACCAATCCAATGGAAGTCACAAGAGTAAAGGTAGTTCCCAGCCAGAGAGTATGGGCAACACACCAAATTATTTGTCCCACCATCTGGGGATGACGGGTAATCCGAATAATTCCTGTTTCATAGAGATGAACTTGGGGCTTTTGAATGGCAGCAATTTCTAGTAGATTGAAGGTAGCAGGATATAAAAACAAAAACGAGATTGCTGACAGCAGCCAAACAAATTCTCGCACTCCTGGCACTCCTTGTACCTGCCAAAGTTGCAAACCATCATAACGGTGCCCAAAAAAGTAAATAATTAATATCACAGCCAACGGTAGGCTGACTAATGCAAAGAGAATGCGATAAAGCCTTGGGCCAATGTATTTTTCGGCCCTTGGACGCATAGCAGCGCCTCCACTGTGAGCGATCGCAAAAACTATTTGTAACCCCAGTATGACAAAATGACTGGGTGTCAACCAAGAAATCAACGGCATATAAACGAGTGAAGTAATTTAAAGAAAATTGAATTCAGTACAACCAATACCACAAAGTATTCAAAAGGGGACTTTAGTCAAGATGTTGTGCCACTGTCTTTTTCGAGTCAAGCCTTCAAGTTTAATATGCAACAAATCATACCCAGCTGATTGCTGCTAAACCTGATTTGTTGTGTGCATCCGCTCCTTTCAAAGTTTGTGGGTTGAGCCTTATGTCTGACCTTCCTTTCACTTTAGATCAGTTACGTATTTTAAAAGCGATCGCCCAAGAAGGAAGCTTCAAGCGTGCCGCTGATAGTCTTTACGTCTCCCAGCCCGCCGTCAGTTTGCAAGTGCAAAATCTCGAACGGCAACTCGATGTCCCTTTATTCGATCGCGGAGGACGACGCGCCCAATTAACCGAAGCCGGGCATTTACTCTTAAGCTACGGTGAAAAAATCCTCAGTCTGTGTCAGGAAACCTGCCGCGCCATCGAGGATTTACAAAATCTCCAAGGTGGGACTTTAATTGTCGGTGCTTCTCAAACCACCGGCACTTATCTCTTGCCCAGAATGATCGGCATGTTCCGACAAAAATATCCCGATGTGGCAGTGCAATTACACGTCCACTCTACCCGCCGGACTGCTTGGAGTGTCGCGAATGGACAAGTTGATCTGGCGATTATCGGTGGGGAAATTCCTGGTGAGCTCTCAGAATCTTTAGAAGTTATTCCTTACGCTGAAGACGAACTAGCCCTGATTCTACCTGTCTTTCATCCCTTTACCAAACTTGAAAAAATCCAAAAAGAAGACCTATATAAATTACAATTCATTGCCCTAGATTCCCAATCGACTATCCGCAAAGTAATTGACCAAGTGCTAGGACGCTGTGAAATTGATACCAGACGTTTTAAAGTTGAAATGGAATTGAATTCCATTGAAGCGATTAAAAATGCTGTGCAATCTGGTTTAGGGGCTGCTTTTGTTTCAACTAGTGCGATCGCTAAAGAGCTACAAATGGGCGTTTTGCACCGTACTCCCATTGAAGGTGTAGTCGTCAAACGGACACTGTGGCTGATTTTTAATCCCAATCGCTATAGATCCAAGGCCGCAGAAGCCTTTAGTCAAGAAATTTTGCCCCAGTTCGCTAACCCAGGATGGAATCAAGATGTGTTAAAATTAGCACAAAAAAACATAGTGTTAACTACATTGGAGGTAGCAACACCCACCTTATCCGGCGAAGACTAAAATCAGGTTATCAATCATTTGTCCTTTGTTTTTTTGTAAATGACCAAATAATTCGTAATGATGCTCCTCTGTCGCTCTAAGCGTTGGCGCAGCCTCTCGTAGAGAAGCCATACCGTCGGCTTTACACTACGCTAACGTAATTCGTAATTATTAACCCATCGATGTTTGTACAGGATGCCGTAGACAAGCCAAGGGTTTGATATCAGGAAAAAAGTTTCCTGTTCTCCAATTAATAAATTTAGCTGCTCTGTAACCTGAACTAATTACGAATTACGTAGCTTGCTTCTCGCTATTGGCGTAACATCTCGTAGAGAAGGTGAGTATTATCAATTACGAATTATTTTGACTAATCACAAAAATGGAAGTTTACTGCACTCGTCCACGTTGTCCACGCCCACAAAACTATTTTGTCGATTTAGACGATATTACGACACTGAAAACAACCCAGCAGAAGTATTGCACTACCTGTGGTATGCCACTGATGCTAGATGGTCGATACGTGCCAACAAAGCTACTGGGAAGGGGCGGTTTTGGAGCAGCCTTTTTGGCACGCGATCGCCGAATACCAGGAATGCGTCAATGCGTGGTTAAGCAGTTTCAACCAGCGGGAAATTTAACCTCAACTCAATTGCAACAAGCGCAGTTAATGTTTGAGAGAGAAGCAGAAGTTTTAGCACAGCTTGGTAACGACCACGAGCAAATTCCTGATTTATTTGCCTTCTTTCCAGTAATAGTTAATAGCTTGCAATCAGGACAAGAAGACCAATTTTTTTACTTGGTACAAGAATACATTGATGGGCAAAACCTAGAGGAAGAATTAGTTCAACAGGGCAAATTCTCTGAACAGCAAGTGTTACAAGTATTGCAAGAAATTCTGAAAGTACTAGAGTTTGTCCATGACAGAGGCATTATCCACAGAGATATCAAACCTTCAAACATCATGCGTCGTCGTGATGGTAAACTTTTCTTACTAGATTTTGGTGCAGTCAAGCAAGTAACAAACGCTGCTTCTGCGGCTTATTCCACAGGAATTTATTCTATGGGATTTGCACCGCCTGAGCAGATGACTGGAGGTCAAGTATTTCCATCTACGGACTTATACGCTTTAGCTGTCACTCTGATTACCTTGTTAACACATCAGGAAGCAATTCAACTATTTGATGCCTATAGCAACCAGTGGAAATGGCGATCGCAAGTAAATATCAACCCCCGTCTTGCTGACATTTTCGATAAAATGCTGCTACCTGCTGCTAATCAGCGCTTCCAGTCAGCCCAGGAAGTTCTACGTGCCCTTAACTCACAGGCTTTAGCACCGACACAACTTAATTCACCCTCTGCAACACTCCCACCACAAGCTTCCATTGCTTCTGGTCTTTTTGCCTCCCGCCGTTCATCAGCTCAACCAGCGTTTTCTACATTGGAATTATTGGGTGGGGCGGCGTTTAGTGGATTTGAGGGTGCATTAATCGCGATCGCCCTCTTCAGTCTAGTAAAATCACCAATAATTGTTTTTAGTACTTCCGCCCTGATTTTAGGTATACTAATTTTTGCCCAAACTAGGCGGTGGATTGAAAAGTTCGATTTATTAATTATTCCCACAATTACTTTTGCGATTATTTTTTTTCTCCCATTTTTACAAGGGGGGTTTGGGATTCAGGGAGTCGTGATTTCAGCAGTTGCAGCAGGCTTAGTAGCTATTTCACTGACAGCCATATTTCGACTTATTTATAAATTATTATCTCTCTTACTTTAAAAAACTCCTGGTGCTAACAGCCACATAATGTCTCAGAAAAACGAAACACTTAGTCTTTTTTTAGCCGTTGTCACCACCATTGGTTTGATCTTTGGTGGTCTATGGTTTCTTATGGAACGGTGGGCGCAATTAAACGGAACTGTTCCGAAAGCTTCAGGGAGTAGCAACACAGGTAATCCCATAAACCAGTTTGTCAACAATAGATGTAATGTGCCAAATCTCCCAGAGGGAACATTCAACTATGGTGGTAGTACAACCTGGGCACCCATCCGTAAAGATGTAGACTCAGTACTAGAAAGCCTGTGCCCTCAGTTTACTTTACGCTATACTCAACCTCCTTCAGTCCCAGCCGGATCTGGAACTGGGATTCGGATGTTGATAGATAATCAACTAGCTTTTTCTCAATCTTCTCGCTCAGTTAAAGCTGAAGAAAATACCGAAGCTAAACAAAAAGAATTTAGTTTGAAAGAAATTCCGGTGGCCATTGATGGGATTGCGATCGCAGTTAACCAAAATCTCAATATCCCAGGTTTAACTGTCGCCCAACTCAAAGACATCTACACGGGCAAAATTACTAATTGGCAACAGGTGGGTGGGCCAAATTTACCAATTACAGTCTACTCTCGCAATCAAGAAGCTGGGGGTACAGTAGAGTTTTTTGTGGAAAATGTTTTAAATAAAGAGAATTTTGCTACCAACATTAGTTACATTGGCACGACCACAGAAGCCGTGCGAAAAGTAGCGATGAATACTGGCGCAATTTACTATGCTTCTGCCTCAGAGATTGTACCCCAGTGTACGATTAAGTCTCTACCATTAGGACGGATAAGCGGTCAATTTGTGCCTCCCTACCAAGAGCCATTTATACCTCAATCTGAATGTCCTAGTAAGCGTAATCAGTTGAATACCAAAGTATTTCGGAGTGGAGACTACGCGATTACCCGCAATTTATTTGTAATTGTTAAACAGAATGGTCAAACAGATCAGCAAGCTGGGGAAGCTTATGCAAATTGGCTTCTGACACCCCAAGGTCAAGAACTGATCGAAAAAGCTGGATTTGTCAGAATTAAATGATCAAAATTTATTCGGGGTCTTAAAACCCTTGATTCAGACGCGACACTTGAATACTCACTATCGCTGCACTATCTGCTTTTTCTTCATTCAAACTTGTTCATGTCACAAAAGAATGAAATCAAAATTTTAGCCTTGAGTTTGCTGCTGACAGTTGGCATAGTTGGCGGTGGTTTTTGGTGGTTTACTAACAACTCTGGGGTCAAAATTAGTAATACCGCCATTCCAAATCAAGAACCAGGTAACAATACATCCTTACAAGACCGTATTAGTTTTGGGGAAAAATCCTTGACTCCGGGTGATATCTCTCCAGTGAAAAAAGAAGGAGTACAGACAATCGCTACTAAAAGTTATGATAAAGCGATCGCCAATTTCACCGCTGCTCTAAAACTCAACCGTAACGATCCAGAAGCATTAATTTTTCTTAACAATGCCCGCATCGGTTCTTCCAAGAGCTATACCATTGTGGCTTCTGTACCATTTGGCACTGACCCCAATACTTCTTTAGAAATTTTACGTGGCATCGCCCAAGCCCAAAATGAAGTTAATACCTCTGGAGGAGTCAAGGGAGTATTTTTGAGAGTAGGAATAGCTAACGATGACGATAATCCAGAAATAGCCAAGCAAATCGCTTCCAACCTAGTCAGTAATTCCGAAGTATTAGGTGTAGTTGGGCCGAGTACTAGCGATTCCACCTTAGCCGCAGGTACTATCTATAATTCTGGACAACTTGTAGCAATTTCTCCTACCAGCACATCTGTCAAAATTTCTAACTTTAGCCGCTACGTTTTTCGCACAGTTCCCAGTGATTTTATGGCTGCGAGAAGTTTAGCCAACTACATGGTGAAAACTTTGCAGAAAAAAAATGCAGTGGTTTTCTTTAATTCTCAGAGTAACTATAGCCAGTCTTTAAAGTCAGAGTTTGTCTCATCTGTTTCTCTAGAGGGTGGACAAGTATCCAGCGAATTTGATTTATCCAAGGCGGATTTTAGTGCAGCTAAAAGCGTCGAACAAGCAACTAAGCAAGGTGCAGAAGTGTTGATGTTAGCTGCTAACACTGAAACTCTGGATAAAGCGCTGCAAGTAATTCAGATTAACCAGAAAAAATTAACTCTGCTGGCGGGAGATGATGTTTACACCGCTAAAACTTTAGAAATTGGCAGAGAGCAAGCTGCGGGGATGGTAGTGGCAGTTCCCTGGCATATTGATAGCGATCCTAAGTCAGATTTTCCTCAGAAATCGCGGCAACTATGGGGTGCTGATGTGAGTTGGCGAAGCGCCCTCAGCTATGATGCCACTGTTGCTCTAATTAGGGCATTAAAAAGTAATCCTACGCGATTAGGAGTCCAAGAAGCATTGGCATCCTCTGACTTTTCTGCCAGCGGTGCTTCTGGTACAATTCGATTTTTACCATCAGGCGATCGCAATGCGCCAGTCCAACTTGTAAAAATCGTTCCTGGTTCTCGCTCTGGCACTGGTTATGACTTTGAACCAGTACGATAAAAATTTAATAAAGACATTTTACCTACGGCACTCTATGCAAACAGATGGGGATTTAAACTCCGTCTGAAAATGATACTACGTGTATGTAGACTTAGGTGGCTTAAACCCTTCAATTTACGATAAATTTTGCTTTCTCTTAACTTGTCATTAATTTTCAGGTAACAAAATACAAAAGTAGAGATTTTTAGCAACTGGTGAGGTGGGAGTAACTACCGAAGCTAGAAGGCTAATGGATAAGTGGTTTAATAGCTTGTCCCTTGTGGGGAAAATCAAGAATAATTTGATGTGATAAAAATTGTATCAAATTATAGATGCAGTCATTTCTGGATTTTTCTTTATACCTTCAAGCCTAGCCATAGGAGTCTCTTCACTTTGGCATTATTTTCGGTGTGTAAAAAGCACACTTACTTAAACTATGGGCAAAAATATTAAGACCCAACTTCTGCTGAGTGCAACACCTCTAAGAAGGTTATCGCAAGCAACTGCCATCATAGCAGTTGGTTTTGCTATGCTTGCAGCCATTGGCACAAATCCTGCCCAAGCTGTCAATTTGAAAACATTTAATATTTCAGGAGATTTTGCTCCTGCGCCTCTTGATGGTTCAGTAGGGCTACCTGTGAATTTAGCAAATGCTTCTTTTAATGGAACTTACACAGTAGATGTAGATCAATTACCCGCTTCTAATTCTTTTGTCGATTTAGCAAGTTGGACAGTGAACCTAGTCAAAGACAATACTGTTTTGCGAACATTATCCAACAGTTTGGCTGGTAATACAGCTTACATTCAAGAGAACATACTTGCTTTTTCAGACGCAGGCTTATTGACAGGGCAAAACAATAACTTGTACAGTTTAGAACTGGATTTTGACGGCAATTTAACAGGTACAGGTAGTACTAATAATGGCAAATTTTTGGACAATAGTGACCTTGGAAGTGTCCAAAGTTCGGGAATTACTGCCGTTAGTTTCGCTAAAATTGAGCCTGTTTCTGAACCTCAAACCCTTGCCGGAACAGTAGTTATTGCTGCTATCGGTTTGTCGCTAAAAAGAAAGCAAAAAGCTTAAATAGCAGCATGATTTTGCCGATCTTCAATAGTGCTAAATTTTGTAACCGATAAAGCACGGCGTAACCCAAATACCTATTCTAAATCAATCAAATTCTTGCGGTATATGAATACGAATTCTGAAGTCCGCATAGCGATATTAGCTCGATAGAAATTGCTAAGGAGATGTGCTTTGAGACGATTTACGAAGTTCTATTTTGCTTTAACATTCTTGCTACTTCCATCCTTCATCGTCCCAGCGATCGCGGAGGATTCCTCTCCACGGGAAGTTTCGCAACCAAAATCAACCATTACGACCCAGCCAGATGCAACGCCAGACGTGGCGCGATACTTAAACGATCCAGGTAGGGAACCCCAGCTACCACCGAAGTTACTCACAAGGCTGCTTCAGGAGCGGATCAAGTACGTCTTCGTAATTTTTAACGAGAACCACTCCTTCGACAACGAGTATGGCACATTACCCGGTGTGAACGGACTCTACTCAGATGGACAAAAGCCTCGTAACCCAGAGAAAACGCCGGGCTTCACCCAGACCTACACGGATGCTAGTGGCGCAACCGTCACAGTTCAGCCATTCCGGATCGGAGCTGAACAGAACGCCAGCGCCGTTGACAGCGTTGACCACTCACACACCGGACTGGCAACCAAGATCCATGTTGTGGACGGCAAACCACAGATGGATCAGTTCGCCTACGACGAGTATACGCGCTTCCTGTCGAAGGGTGGAGCCGCCAACATTGCTGAAGGTAAGCAGTTAGCGCGTCTTGTCATGTCGCATATCGACTGCGACACCATTCCGTTCTTCTGGAAGTGGGCTAGTCGCTTCACGGTCTTTGACAACATCTTTGCAACTGAAGACACACCCTCAACTCCGAATGCAGTGGCGATGCTCGCAGGGCAGGCGGGTGAAACGCAATGGGTCAAGCACGGTGCAAGTGGCCAATCCTACACCGTAGGTAGCCACACTGGCACCACACAGGGAGTGCCCGTAGTCAACGACCCACAGCCCTTTTATGGCTCTCAGTTCGACACAACGACAGATAACAAGCAACCTGCTGGTACGGGAGAGAACTACGCTGATAACAACATCTCCTCGAACCTGACCTTCGCCAGTCTGCCCCTCACCTTCCAGGGGCGTAATATTCGGTCAGTCTTGGCTGGTAACAGGAATCCTTTATTCGATCTAGCCGACATCCAGCAGGATATTCCCTATATCCACAAACTCCAGACTGAGCCAGTGAATTGGCGCTGGTATCAAGAAGGCTACGATCTCGAACCGACCGATACCAACGGCATCGCTTCCCACAATGCCTATGTCACCCATCACAACGGCGCACAATATTTCGGCTATATTGCCAACACGCCGCAGGTGAGCAAAAATCTTCGGGGGCTGAATGACTTCTTTAGCGACATAGCCAACAATACCCTACCTAAAAGTGGCGTGTTCTACATTCGTGGTGGCTACACGAACCAGCAAGGTTTAAAGCCGCCGATCACCAACCCCAACACGCCTGCGGATGAGATCGCCGCCATTAATGCCGCGAAGTCAGGTGATGACGACCACCCAGCCTACAGCGATCGCCAACTCAGTGAGGGGATGGCGGCTAGGGCAATTAATGCGATCGCATCAAATCCGAAAATCTGGCAGCAGAGTGCCATCATCATTACCTACGACGAGTCTGATGGCTTCTACGATCATGTTCCACCAAGGATCTTGTCCTATGGCCCTGATGGATTGCCGCTTTCCCGTGGTGTCCGTGTGCCGCTGATCCTCATCTCACCCTATGCCCGGACGCACGCCGTCTCCCACGTCGAGGGCGACCACAACTCGGTGATCGAGACAATCAACACGATCTTTGGTTTGCCTGCCCTTGCCAGCTTGCCTGATGAGGCACAGGCACTCGCTGCTGGCAACTCCCCAGAGTTCAACAAATTCGGCCCACCAGGATTCCACCAGAAGTACCTCGGCCCACGGGACATCAATTCGCCAATTACCGACAGCTTACTGTCGGGCTTCGATCCCAAACGCTTACTGGGTGTATCACCACCGCTGCCAGCTTCATTTGCAAAGATTCCAGATAGTGTTGTGAATACACTACCGCACTACGGCGGTGAAGGCTGTCGCGCCATCGGAATCACGCCGGAGGACAAGCGCCAGGGAATCGTCAACAACATCCCCAAGGGTTTCAACACTCTACCAAGCACTTATCCAGCCGCTAACCCTTAAAGACAAAAATGGATGGGGCACACCCCATCCATCTTTCAACCCAAGACACCTTTTGATTGCACTAAGTAAAGAAATGAATAAGATTTGGTTGGGGTTTAATCCCCAGTCCCCATTACCCCTTATCCCCAGAGGGGGCCCCACCTTCCCCAGTCCCCAGTTCCCCGTTTTTCGACATTCCTTGAGGATAATTCATGCGTTTTCTGTTAATCTTCCTGACTCTGTTTGGTGTCTGCTGCTCGATTTCCGACGCTCAGGCGGGTTCCGTGATCAAACGTGTGAAGGAACGCAATGTGGTTCGCTGTGGCAGCGTTGAGCGGATGGGTCTGGCAACTAAAGCCGAGGCAGGTGGCTGGAGTGGCCTCAACGTTGATATCTGCCGTGCGATCGCTGCCGCCGTGCTGGGATCTCCTGACCGTATCGAATATCATGAGTATGAGACACCAAAGGACTTCGACGCGGTGCGTAACCAACAGGATGACGTATTCTTCCTTACAGGATCGGAGATTGAGGAGCAAAAACTAGCTGGTAAGTTACTGCCTGGCCCGACTATCTTCGTAGAATCCAATGCGGTGATGGTGGCATCCACTTCGGCTGCACACCACGTCAGCGATCTGGCTGGAGAAAGCATCTGCTTTATGATTGGCAGTCCGGTTGAGCGGAGCCTCACGGCTTACTTCGGTGCGCTCCACAAAAACTGGTTCCGTCGCCCGTTCTCTGAGGATGGGGAAATGATTGATACATACAACGTGCAAAATTGCCACGCCATTGTTGGTGAGATTACGACCCTTGCAAATATCCGCCTCGACCCTGGGGTAAACCGATTATCGAGCCGCATCCTTCCAGAGCCGCTGACGACCTTTCCGGTGATTGCCGCGACTGGAACCGAGGATGGCCAGTGGTCAGCGATCGTTGCCTGGACTGTGCATACATTAATTAACGCAGAGAGAACGGAAACACACTGGTATGCGGGCGGTACTGGGGCGATGCCGATCTCCGCACCAGATTTAGGTCTGGATAAGGAGTGGCAGCGCCGGGTTCTTGGATCTGTAGGCAACTACGGCGATATCTTTGATCGCCATCTAGGGAAAGGCTCTCTACTCAAGCTTGATCGCGGATTGAATGCGAACCATTTCCAGGGAGGACTTCTTCTGAGTCCGTTCCTTGAGTAATTTCAACCAAGTTATAGAGGTGTCAGAATTCCTAAATAAAACACCCGTCTTCCAAATACAATCTCAAGTAGCAAGAACCTATCAAGCACTTATATTGAATGGATATGGGGGTAATTTACTATGTCTCAAAAAAATGAAATACCTATTCTTGTATTATCAATACTAATCACCGTCGGGCTAGTAGCTGGCGGCTATTGGTGGTTCAGCAGAAAGTCTGGTCTGGAGCTAAATGCAGTTAATTCTGGTAGCACCAATACGCCCCAAGCCACATCAGGAAAACCTAGCAGCGGGACTTTCTCTTTAGTAAAAGATGTTCCTACAGGATTATTCAATTACGGAGGTAGTACATCTTGGGCACCGATTCGACTAGTAGTTGATCCAGCAATTCAAGCCGCGCGGCCAGAGTTACGGCTGCGCTATGTCGAACCCAGCAATGCATCTCCTGGTTCTGGTACTGGCATTCAGTCCCTAATAGATGGCCAACTAGCTTTTGCCCAGTCCTCCCGACCAGTTCTAGATCAGGAATTAAGCCGTGCCCAGCAGCGTGGATTCAGTTTAAAACAAATTCCTGTAGCAATTGATGGTTTAGCGATCGCAGTTAATCCTAACTTGAATATCCCAGGACTAACGATAGAACAGCTAAAGTCAATTTACACCGGCAAAATCAATAATTGGAGCCAGGTGGGCGGCCCCAATATCCCGATTAAGCCCTATTCTCGCCGCATTACTGATGGTGGTACAGTCGAACTTTTTGTCCAAGACATCTTGGGTGGTCAAGCTTTCAGCTCCAATGTGGAATTTATCTCCACAACCACCCAAGCCTTGCAAAAATTGGCTGGTAGTCCTGGTAGCATCTACTACGCTTCTGCCCCAGAGGTGATTCCTCAATGCTCAATTAAAGCCTTGCCGTTGGGGCGGACGCAAGGACAATATATTGCTCCATACCAAGAACCTTCTGTCCTCCCGTCTGAATGTCCTGGTAAACGGAACAAATTGAACATTGATGCTTTCCAATCAGGAAAATATCCGATTACCCGCAATCTGTTTGTGGTGGTCAAACAGAATAATCAGAGTGAGCAGCAAGCAGGTGTCGCTTACGCCAACTTACTGCTAACTGAGCAGGGACAGGAATTGATTAGCCAAGCTGGGTTTGTCAAAATTCGCTGACTCTTGCGATCGCTTCGGTTGGGGCATGGCCCATCGCACTCAAGACAGAGTGGCGGAAATCGCCGCTCTGAACTGTACTTTAACCAGCTCTATTAATCGACTCTGCTGGCAAGCATATTAGATTATCGCCTTGAGTCAGAATTAAGCCACGTTGACGCAGCTTACCCATCAAGCGGGTGACGGTAACACGAGTGGAACCAATCGCACTACCAATTTGGGCATGGGTGAGGGGGAAGGGCAGACAATAACCGCGAATCACATCAGGATCAGTGTCGCTCATTGCTGGTTCTCCATATTCCTCAATTAACAATGTGAGAAATCCTAAGAGTCGGTCAATTGTGCGGCGTTGTCCCAAGGCACTCAGCCACAGCAGCTTACGCTGATGCTGATACCTAAAGGCATCCATAACTTCGCGACGGAAGTGAGGCCAATTGTCTAAATCGTGCCAGTACATCCACAGCACCGCAGTTTGGTCAACATGGGCGTAAGCCTGGAGTGTGAATGGTGATTGAGCAACAATTTCAAATGGCTGTCCCGCTCCCACAAAACCCAAGAACGCTTCTTCTGGAGTTCTGTTGATTCGTCGAGATGTTAGCTGACTAGCAGTCGCACTAACTTGTGCGGTTCCTACCATGCGGATCGCACCCCTTTGCACCAAATACAGCAATCCAGGCCGGGCTGGAATGCGCTCATCTTTGCTAAAGGTGCGGCAGCGGTAGTGTTCTTGAGCCCAGTCAAGAATGCGTTGCCAAGTCAGAAAAGGCCGTGATGCCTCAGAAAAGGAGGATGGAGATTGCATAGGTAACAAAGAGCGTTCGGCTGAAGACAAAGACGTAAATAAAAGGGTGCAAGGAGTGTCTTTGTGTTGACGAGGCAGGCTTAACGCCTAACAGCGCCAGCCAATCCAAAGAATAGAAAGCAAATTACTCTCTACTCTTTTGTTATACTTCCTACTGTACAATGATGGTAGTAAAGTTTACTTACTATTCATCGATTATTCATTAAATTTTATCCTCTTCTCATTTTTCTTCATCTAAATTAAATTTATACCGCAAGACAGATGACAGAAATGTAACAAATATATCTTACATGACTATTTAAATAATATTACGTGCATCATACATTACCAGTTAGCAAATATACGTCAATAAAACAGCTATTGTACAGTTATTTAATCAAATCAATAAGCATTGATACTTACAAAACAGAAAATGACTGCATAAAAAATGAAAAAATTCCTCTACATAAAGGTAGAGATGCAAATAGAGTTTTATACACCTCAAATGTGTCCTTGAGACTATCAAAATCTCAGAATCGAAAAGCAATTGAGCTTGCTAGTGCGATCGCCTCAGATATATCGGGGATTTGTGGCGACGTTTTTAGCATCCAAATAGTTCCTCCTGGTTTGATACATTTTGAATTAACTCACTCAACCTTAGCGACTTGGCTACAAAGTCTCGTGGTTGGGAGTTTGGGGGGATTGGGGGCTGGGGGCTGGGGACTGGGGACTGGGGGAGATGGGGGTGATGAGGGGACAAGGGGACAAGGGGGACTACTAAAGCCAATCCCCAATCCCCCCAAACTCCCAATCCCCAATCCCCAATTCGCCGTTCAATATGCCCATGCACGCTGCTGTTCGCTAGTGCTTCTGGCTCATCGAGAAGGATTGATTAAACTTAGAGAACCGGTTCCAAATACTAGTCCAGATTTTTGGGATGTTATCTTTCCCAACCCTATACCTTGGCTTAATTGTGACGGGACATTGCGGCTAAATCACCCAGATGAGCGTCGTCTAATTGACGAATTAATACAAGTGGTAGACAACATAGAGTGCCCTGATGTTAGCGGTTCTGTGAAATGGGAAAAAGTAGCACTGAATTTGAGCCAAGCTTTTGAAAAGTTCTGGTCTAATTGCCGGATTTGGGGTGAGGTGAAAATTACGTCACCAGAGCTAGCTCAAGCCAGACTGGGATTGCTCATGGCTACTCAGTCAGTATTAAGATATGTTCTAGAGGAAAACCTGGGGGTTGTTGCGCCCTTGGAGTTATAAATCGGTAATGTTGCTTAGGTAAAAATAAAAACTTTAATATAGCTATTGACTCAATGCACCACCTCGGCTAAATTAGCAGGTGTGTGAGGAGCGAACCAGCTAGGGCACCGAGACGAAACACGGCCAGTCGTCGGTGTCCTTTCTGATTTATATGGGTTAGGTTAGAAAAAATACCTTCACTACAGCAAAAACTTTTCAATTGCTACTGCTGCCCCATCTTCCTCTACACTAGGAGCTACCCACTGTGCGATCGCTTGCACTCCTGCTGGTGCGTTACCCATAGCAACACCAAGTCCAACATATTCCAGCATTTCCACATCATTGAAGTTATCGCCAATGGCCATAACGTTTGCTAACTCTAATCCCAACAACTCTTCGGCTAGATAACGTACAGCAGTTCCCTTATTTACAGAAGCGTTAGTTGCTTCAAAAAAGGTAGCTACAGATGTTGTTAAGTAAAGTTCGGCGGGTGTGTACTGGCGGCGCAAATTTCCTAATAGCTTGTCGATTAAGTCAGTGTCATCAGACAAAGCAAGAATTTTTGTCGGTTCATTCGTCAAGGCTTGGCGTAAATCACCTACGGGAATTGGGATCACACCAGAACGTTCTGCATAAATTTCGGTTTCTTTGGTTAATTCACGGACGTATAGCTGATCGTTGATATAGAAGTGGACAGATAGGAGCGATCGCAACTCAGGCTGTTCAAAATAGTCGATTAGCTGGTGGGCGATTTCCCTGGAAACAGCCCAATGACGATGAATTTTTTGAGCGATGGGGTCTTGAATCCAGGCTCCCTGATAGGCCATTAATGGTAAGGTAGAGCCGATGTCTTGGTGAAAGCGTAAAGCTGAACGATACATTCGACCTGTAGCGATCGCCACTTGAATTCCTCGTGCTTGGGCCGCAAAGATTGCTTGCTTTACAGGTTCGCGGATGGTGTTAGAGTGTCCGGCGATCGTGCCATCTATATCCAAAACTAGTAGTTTAATCTCTTTTGCAGCAGCCTGATGATCGGTAGATGCCAAATGGGTGGCAGATGCTTTCTGCATAATTTCCTAGATTTTAAGTTCCAGTAAGAGGTTAACAGGGTCTAGTGACCAGTGGGGAGTAATAGCAAAAATTGGGTTCTCTAGTCAACCTAATTTTTATAACATGAGGATGCTGAATCACACGATTGTAGTTTTAAATATTGTTCAAAATTTCTCAAAATTCTGGATAATAATCATCACAAAAAACCCCGATTCTCGAAAAGATTGGGGTTTTTAATTTATAGGATCGAAAAAACCACTTATTCAAGAAAGTCTATGAATTTTACCCTTTGATCCAGCTTTTTTTGCGTTGTGACAACAGACAAAGCCCAGCAATTAAACCAACTCCAAGGGTGGTGGAAGGTTCAGGTATCGATTTAACATCATCATAGTCATAAGTTACTTTGATATTTGCTTTGGCAAGCGTTTGAACATAAGATGCTATGTTGCCCGAACCTGAAACTACTGAATTTGCTGTAGCTGAGAACAAAAAGTCTATGTTGCTATTACCAATGAAAGACTGCAAGAATTGGGTATTAGTGAAAGACTGAGTACCAGATTGTGTGGCAGTTAGTCCGGAAACAGTCTTTCCAGATGTACCACCAAAATCAATGCTGTTGTCAAATTGACCAACTTTGTAACTGAAGCTATTTTGTGGATTGAGTGTAAATAGAGACTGATTATTTAGTTCTAAGCTGAGTTCACTGGCAAGGTTTACTGTTATATTGGTCGAGCTTTTACCTGTGTTTTCAAAACCTGCATTTCCGAGGATGTCGCCAGTAAATCCTATTGTTACACCCTTGAGTGTGCCTAGAGATGAGTCAAATTGTTGGACGCTCAGAGGTGCATCAGTGATATCTGTCAAATCGTAATCAATGGAACTAGTGTAAGAGAGAGAAGCTGCATTAGCTGTTCCAGATGTTGCAATAATTCCTGCCAACGTTGTGGCAGCAGCTAGAGTGTTAATGTTAAATAGTTTTGTTGTCATGAATAGAAGATGCTTTTCTAAAACGAATCATTACGGGATTGCTAACTTCTTTTTAACTCTGAAATTTTGATTATAGGCTTGATAAATACACGTAACTTTATGTAAAGCTTTTATATTCAAGCCCTTCGGAAAGTATAGTTCATGATTGGTACATATAAAGTTTTATTAAAGAAGAGAGGCTTTGTCATAGTGGTAGTCTTATGTCGAAATACTAAGTTAGTGTTTGTGGTTCCTGAGAAGTAAGCTAGGTCTATCTAATTAAACATAAAACGCTCAGGAGTATAGATCCCCAATTTCTGCTGAGAAGTTGGGGATCTGGTCAATATCTGGTTACTATGTTGATACTCACGTACTTAATTAGGGTAGTATCCCTGGCAAAAGTTGGTTCTACTGGGCTTCCGTACTAAAACTGCAAATGCTTAGAAATTACTATGTCTAAAATCATACATAAAATGATTTGCACTGAATAAAGTGCGTTATTATCGCCAAAGCCAAGCTGAACTAGCATTGCAAATTGCTAACTATGTGACAAAGCTTCTGGCTAAAATAGGGCTATGTCTGAAACTTTCACTTCTGTAACTGCAACACGCCCTACGTTCATCCTTGTAGATGGACATTCACTGGCCTATCGTTCATACTTTGCTTTCGCCAAAGGGCGAGATGGAGGACTGCGTACCAAAACGGGGATTCCCACGAGTATATGTTTTGGTTTTGTGAAGTGCCTGCTGGAGGTAATGGCAACACAACAGCCTCAAGCAATGGCGATCGCTTTTGATTTGGCTGAGGCAACTTTTCGCCATGAAGCTGACGAGACTTATAAAGCCGATCGCCCGGAAACGCCAGAAGACTTTATTCCCGACTTAGAAAATCTCCATGAGTTGCTGAATGGCTTCAATCTACCCTTTTTCACTGCCCCTGGTTTTGAGGCTGATGATGTTTTGGGAACCTTAGCACAACGAGTAACTGCTGCTGGATATAAGGTGAAGATTCTCACTGGCGATCGCGATTTATTTCAACTGATCGATTCTGACAAAGAAATCACTGTTCTGAATTTTAGTCCAGATGCGCTAAAGCGCTCTACAAATAGCATCACGGAATTTGAGGCAGAACAAGTCAAAGAGAAGATGGGCGTTTTACCTTCACAAATTGTTGATTTCAAAGCTCTTTGTGGTGATAAATCAGATAATATTCCTGGTGTCAAGGGAATTGGGGAAAAAACAGCAGTACAACTGCTAAATACCTATGGTTCACTTGAAAATGTTTATGCTGCCTTAGATGAAATTAAAGGTGCAACTCAGAAAAGACTGGCAGCAGGTAGAGAAGATGCCGAGAAGTCTCGCTATTTGGCAACCATAGTTTTAGATGTTCCTATAGAATTTGATTTAGAAGATTGCAAATTAAAAGGCTTTGATACAAGCGTCTTATCACCAATTTTAGAAAAATTAGAATTCAAGTCTTTTTTAGGCAGAATAAACGACCTTCAGCAACGTTTTGGTGGCAAAGTTGAAGAAAAGCAAGAAGCAAAAATAGATGCAAATAATACTAACTCTGCTAACTCAGAATTCAGCACTGATGAAGATAATGATTTGTGGTTTTTCAGTGCTAGTGATACGGCAGCAGTCCCCCAACAATCTACTTCCCCAATTAAACCAGGCATTATTAACACTGAAGCCAAATTAACTGAGTTAGTGAAACTTTTGCAAAAATTCACTAATCCAGAAACACCCGTTGCTTGGGATACTGAAACTACCGCTTTAGAACCAAGAGATGCTGAGTTAGTAGGAATTGGTTGCTGTTGGGGAACGCAACCAGATGAAGTAGCCTATATTCCTGTGGGGCACAAAACTGGAGAAAATTTGCATAAAGATTTGGTGTTAGAAGCATTACGCCCAATTCTTGAAAGTGCCGATTATCCCAAAGCTTTACAAAATGCCAAATTTGACCGATTAGTTCTCAGGTGTCAAGGAATTAATTTGGCGGGTGTAGTGTTTGATCCGATGCTGGCAAGTTACATTCTAAATCCAGATTCTAAACATAATTTGATGGATTTGTCGCAGCGATATTTGGGATTGACGGCTAAAAGTTATTTAGATTTAGTTCCTAAAGGCAAAACTATCGCTGATATAGATATTCCCGCCGTCGCAAATTACTGTGGGATGGATGCTTATTCCACCTTTGGTTTAGTAGCGAAATTGCGTGAGGATCTGGAGCAATTTCCAGCTTTGTCTAAGCTATTTGTGGAAGTCGAACAGCCACTAGAAGCAGTTTTAGCCGAAATGGAATACACAGGTATTCGCATTAATTCAGCTTACTTACAAGAACTTTCGCAGCATTTAGAAACAGAGTTAGCCAGGTTAAAAGAGGAAGCAACTGAAATAGCTGGGGAAAATTTTAACTTGGGTTCTCCTAAACAATTAAGTCAAATTTTGTTTGAAAAATTGGGGTTAAGTACTAGACATTCTCGTAAAATTCAAACAGGATTCTCTACAGACGCAGCAACTCTGGAAAGACTTCAAGAAGATGATAACACTGGGTTTGTTGAGGCGATCATTGAGTATCGCACCCTATCTAAATTAAAGTCTACTTATGTTGATGCCTTACCTGCATTGGTGCGTCCAGATACCCAGCGGGTGCATACTGATTTTAATCAAGCAGCAACATCAACTGGTAGGTTATCTTCTTCTAATCCGAATTTGCAAAATATCCCCATTCGTACAGCTTTTAGTCGCCAGATTCGGAAGGCGTTTTTGCCTGAAGCTGGTTGGTTAATGGTGGCTGCTGATTACTCACAAATTGAATTGCGGATTTTGGCCCATTTGAGTCAAGAGCCGATATTAGTGCAAGCATATCAGCAAAATGAAGATGTTCACACTGTTACGGCGCGATTAGTGTTTGAAAAAGAAAATATCACATCAGAAGAACGAGGGATGGCAAAAACTATCAATTTTGGCGTGATTTATGGAATGGGTTCTCTCAGATTTTCGCGCTCAACTGGGATAGATAAGACCATTGCCAACGAGTTCATTAAGCGGTTTAATGAACGATATCCCAAAGTTTTTGCATATTTGGAGCGAGTTAAAAAAGAAGCGATCGCTCTTGGTTATGTAGAAACTATTTTCGGTCGCCGTCGTTATTTTGACTTTACTAATAACAGTTTACGCAAATTAAAAGATAGTAACCCTGAAGATATAGATTTGAGTAAGTTGAAGAATTTGGGTGCTTACGATGCAGGTTTATTACGCTCTGCGGCTAATGCACCAATTCAAGGTTCTAATGCTGATATTATCAAAATTGCAATGGTGAGATTGTATGAGGTTTTAAAGAAATATCAGGCGCGTTTGTTATTGCAAGTTCACGATGAATTAGTGTTTGAAATTCCCCCTGATGAGTGGGGAGAATTACAACTGCAAATTAAGTCGGTGATGGAAAATGCAGTACAGTTGAGTGTGCCATTACTGGTAGAGGCGCGTGTCGGTGAAAATTGGATGGAGACAAAGTAAGTTTAACTGGGGATTGGGGATTGGAACAATTACATTCGGATGAGCGTACATCTGTTTTAGCAGTTACAACAGACCTAATCGATATCAATCTTATACCATTCCAGGACTTACGCAAAATCATGAAAAAACGAACCGCAAAGGACGCAAAGGACGCAAATAAACAAGAATTTCAGAGAGCTTTTGCGGGGAGCATCCCAATTTTTCAAAAATTCACGGGACTGAGGCACAAACCCTTTATAACTGTCTTCCCTTTGCGCTCTTTGCGTTCTTTGCGGTTCGTTTCTCCATTTTCTTGTTCCTATCCTAATCCAGCGCAATAGGAAATTTAAAAATCTGGGATGCTCCCGTTTTTGCGTAAGTCCTACATTCTTACCTCAGAAGGAATTTTAATATGCATCGTCGTTGGCTCTTATCTGCTTTAGCAATTTTGTTGAGTATAGTTTTAGTTGCTTGCACCACTGCAAATACTCAGCAACCACAAACCAAAGTGGAAAATAGCACTGAGGCGACTAACACGAACTCTCAACAATTTCCAAAAGAATCAGCAAAAAGAGTTGTTGCCCTTTCTTCTCTTTCTGCTGATATTATCTCTCGACTCGATCAAACAAAAGTTGTTGGAATCACTGGTAGTAAATTATTTAAGAATGATTCAAGATTCCAAGATATTCCCCGCGTTAGTGAAGGTCAAAGTCCGCCAAATTTAGAGAAAGTTGTAGCACTCAAACCAGATTTAGTTATTGGTGCTGAAGGTTTTTCTAACACTCCAATTCAAAAACTTCAGCAGCTAGGAATTGCTACTTTGCTCACTAAGGTGAATAGCTGGAAATCTCTAGAAGAACTTACTAAAAAACTGGCTGGGTTAATTAATGCCGATCCTCAGCCTTTGTTAAACCGTTATAAAACTTTTCTGCCAGATAAACCAACTCAGAGTCCTTCTACTCTAGCCCTGGTTAGTCGTCAACCAATTTTAGCGCCAAATAAAAATAGTTGGGCAGGGGATTTGCTGGCGAAGTTTCAGGCGAAAAATATAGCCGCAGATTTACAAGGAAAAAGCCCAGTTGGCGGCTATGTGACACTTTCGGCTGAGAAAGTTTTAGAAGCAAATCCAGAGGTGATAATTTTAGTTAATCCTCCACAAGGAGATTCGGAAGCAGCACTTTTAGATTCTTTGAGAAAGGAAGCTTTTTGGCAGCAATTGCAAGCAACTAAAAATAACCGAGTTTATGTGTTTGATTATTTTGGTTTGGTGAATCCAGGTAGTATAGATGCAATTGAAAAGGCTTGTCAGCAGCTTAAGCAAGCTTTGTTTGCATAACACGTTCGTCCGCCTCAACTTTTGGAGCAGGCGCTCCCGTGCTGTAGAAGTTGCAACAGAAGTCGCAGTTCCCTTTCTTCCAATCGTTGAGTAGCGATCGCCGAAGGCGGGGCTTCGCCCAATACGGTTCGGATAAGGTTTTTTGATGACAAGCCTGATTATTAGACATCTCCAGAAATTAAATATGCTTTACCCATAACCCTTGTAGAGACGTAGCAGTGCTACGTCTCTACATTGTTTTTCGGAGATGTCTATTGTAGAGACGGCGATTTATCGCGTCTCTTGCCTTAACCGAACCGTATTGAAAGTGTGGTGATGCGGATATCGTTTTGCGATCGCCTAAGAACAACTGGTACGTTATGGATGTAAAATACCCTAACGGTACAAAAATTTATCATGAGTGAATGTAACGCGCCCGATGATTACCATGAACGATTCTGAGGCTGATCACCAAAAACTACAAACGCAACTCACTCAAACGTACCGTCAGCTACCACCACTAGAAGAAAAGATTGTTCAATTGTTCTCGGTCATTTACGAACCGATCAACAGAACTTCGTTCTTAGACTGTTTGAATTACATCGGTGCGCGCGATCGCAATTACAAGCCTTTCGTTAACGCTACATTAAAGCCCTATATTGATGGATTGCTAGCAGCAGACTTGCTGGTTCAAGAACAAGGACAAGGACCTCAGTGCCATCCGTTACTGGTAGAGATTGCTACTCGCTCGGCAGTGAAAGCCGGCTGTTTTGAAGTCATGGCAAAAACCGTGCATGACAAGTTAGGAGCAAAAGCTCGTTGGCAAGATGGGCCACTGTATTTCCAAAAGGAAAGCCAATTTATCCGAGAAGTCCGCATTGGTCTTTACAGCCAGAACCTCAGTTTCATTAACAAACAGATTGAAGATTACAACAGATACAATAACAGCAAAGACAAGATATCCATAGAAAATATCTTCGAGCAAGTATGCACTAACCCATTCGATGCAGATTGGTTTCGCACCCTGCCACAAGAATTGTATGACAGCTGCATATCTATCATCCTCATCAATGCAGCGCTGAAATGTTCTCCCGCAGATGTTGCCTTTGCCCTACTTCAAGAAGAATGCGCTATAGGAGGTGGACATTCCTCAGATTACTTGCACCTAATTTTGACAGAACAACTGCTGCTACGGGGTTGTATACAAGAAGCACAAGAGAGTTTGGAGTGCATATCCGAAGATTATCGAGATAACGCCTTTGTATATAAAGGTTGGTTGAATTTTTTACGTGGCGATAATCAGCAAGCCGTAACTGATTACACTGCTGGGATCAAATTCCTCTCTTCGAGACGCTGCGCGAACAAGAAAGCCACAGGCAAGCGCCAAGTATATTTTAGCACTATGGGCGGCTTGTTTTTTATTTTGGCACTGTTAAAAGATGGTTCGCGCGACAGTCTCCAAGAAGCACTTGATTACACCAGTCTGCTTGCACGTCAATCAGACCATTGGCTGAGGTCGATTTATGCACAGTTGAAAATCCTGCTGCAAGTCCAATTAGGCGATATCGCGCAAAAAGAATTCATCATCAGCAACCGCATCCTGTTCCCTGAAGAACACAACAGCCTAGAAACCCTGTTTTTCGCCCTCTGCCATTACTGGGTAGATACCGACAGAGCCAAAAAGCACCTGCCTAGATTATTGTTAGAGGAATTTTACCAACAAGCTGTAGCATCTGGTTATCACTGGCTGGCGATGGAGAGTGCAGAACTATTGTCCCGACTCAAACCGAACAGCAGCTATGAAACCCAGGCAGAAATACTGGGCGAAGATATCGGTATAGACAGCATTATTGACGTGATACAACCACAAGAACCTTGGGAGATGTGCTTAAACGCACTCTCCAATCTCCAGAAGGAACCCCAAGCAGCTGTAAAAGCTGAAGCAGAACTGCGCTTGGCATGGTTTATTACTTTCTACCCCAGCAAATGTATCTTGCAACCCCGCGAACAAAAGGTTAATGCCAAAGGCGAGTGGAGTAAAGGTCGCCCGATAGCCATCAAGCGTTTAAGCGGAAATCTGGGTGAGCTTGATTATCTCACATCCCAGGATCTCCGGGTATGTGGCTGCATTGAAACATTTACGAACTATGATTATGGATATCGTGGCAAAACCGAGTATACATTCAACGCCAAGGTAATCTCTGCGTTGATTGGACACCCCTTGGTATTTTGGGAAGATGCACCAACCACCCGTGTGGAAATTGTCAAGGGAGAACCGGAACTAATTGTCAAAAAAGGGAAACGCGATCGCTTAACTTTAGAATTTTCTCCCAAACTAGATGCATCACACAATATCCTCGCTGTCAAGGAAACCCCAACCCGCATCAAAGTGATTGAAATTAGTGCCGAACACCGACGCATTGCCGAGATTATCGGTAAAGAAAATCGGCTCAACGTACCCGCTACTGCCAAAAAGCAAGTCTTAGCCGCCATCAATGCTGTCTCTGGAATCGTCACCGTACATTCTGATATCGGTGGTGGAATGGCCGGATCTGAAGAAGTACCAGCCCAGACTATACCCCATATTCACCTGTTGCCTGCCAATGCCGGATTGAAAGTATCCTTGCTATCTCGTCCCTTTGCCCAAGGTGGCCCCTACTACCGTCCTGGTGCGGGGGGTGAAACTGTGATAGCCGAAATTGACTGCAAGCGCCTGCAAACCAGACGAAATCTGCATGAAGAAAAGCAACTTGCCAATGCCGCAATCATTGCTTGTCCCACCTTGACTCGTGCTGAAGAACAAGATGGTGAATGGCTCATAGAAGATCCAGAAGACTGTTTGGAACTGCTGCTAGAACTCCAAGCATTAGGGGATACTGTAGTACTGGAATGGCCGGAAGGAGAAAAACTGCGTGTCAAGCACCAAGCGGATCTCAAAGATTTTCAGATGACTATCCAACGCCAGCAAGATTGGTTTGCTGCTACTGGCGAGTTGAAACTGGATAAAGACCTCGTGCTGGATATGCAGCAACTACTAGAACTATTGGATAAAACCCCAAGTCGTTTTATCCCCCTTGGTGACGGTCAATTCCTGGCTTTAACCCAAGCATTTCGTAAACGCCTGGATGAATTGCGGGCGTTTTCAGAAAAACACAGTAAAGGTATACGCTTTCACCCACTGGCGACATTAGGCTTAGAGGATTTGGTTGAGGAGGTGGGCAAGGTAAAAGCAGACAAACACTGGAAGGCACACATAGAGCGTCTCAAGGAAGTGCAAAGCCTCCAAGCGGAACTCCCCTCTACGTTCCAAGCAGAACTGCGTGATTACCAGATGGAGGGGTTCAGTTGGCTGGCGCGTCTGGCACACTGGGGTGTGGGAGCCTGCTTAGCAGACCAAATGGGACTCGGTAAGACCGTGCAGGCATTGGCTGTTATCTTGATGCGCGCCCATCAGGGGCCAACCCTAATTATTGCCCCCACTTCGGTGTGCATGAATTGGGTGAGTGAAGCGCAGAGGTTCGCTCCTACTCTTAATATTATTCAATTTGGTGGGAGCGATCGCCAAAAATTACTCTCTGGGTTACAACCGTTTGATATGCTGGTGTGCAGCTACGGTCTCTTGCAGCAGGAAGAAGTATCACAAATGCTCTCCCAGGTGCAGTGGCAAACGATTGTGCTGGATGAAGCCCAGGCAATCAAAAATATGACCACCAAACGTTCCCAGGCGGCGATGAACCTCAAAGGTAGTTTCAAACTGATTACCACCGGGACTCCGATTGAGAACCACCTCAGCGAACTGTGGACTTTGTTCCGCTTTATCAATCCTGGGTTTCTGGGTTCATTTGAAAGCTTCAATCAACGCTTTGCTATCCCCATTGAGAAATTTCAGGATAAACTTGCACGCAACAAACTGAAAAAACTCATTCAACCATTTTTGTTGCGTCGCCTGAAAAATCAGGTACTGGAAGAATTGCCTTCTCGTACCGAAATCCTCCTGCATGTGGAGTTGAGTCGGGAGGAAATGGCTTTCTATGAAGCGTTGCGCCGTGAGGCAATATCTAAACTGACCGAAAGTGAGGCAACTGCTGGCCACAAACATCTGCAAGTGCTGGCAGAAATTATGAGACTGCGCCGCGCTTGTTGTAATCCTAGTCTGGTGATGCCTGACACTGAACTATCCAGCTCGAAATTACAACTTTTTGCTGAGGTGCTGGGAGATTTACTGGAGAATCGCCATAAGGCTCTAGTATTTAGTCAGTTCGTTGACCATTTGCACATCATCCGCGATTATCTGGATAAGCAAGGTATTAATTATCAATATCTAGATGGCAGTACCCCCGCTCCAGAGCGTAAAAAACGAGTGGATGCTTTCCAGGCTGGGTCAGGAGATGTGTTTTTGATTAGCCTGAAGGCGGGCGGCACTGGTCTCAATCTTACTGCCGCCGATTACGTCATTCACATGGACCCCTGGTGGAATCCCGCCGTAGAAGACCAAGCCTCAGACCGTGCCCATCGCATCGGTCAACAACGCCCGGTGACTATCTATCGCCTAGTAGCAAAAGATACTATTGAAGATAAGATTGTGGACTTGCATCAGCACAAGCGAGATTTGGCAGACAGTCTGCTGGAAGGTACTGATATCAGTGGCAAGATATCGACAGAGGCGTTACTAGAGTTGATTGGGGTATAACTGAGAGTTGGTTGTAGGAGAAGACAACAGAGTATTGGATCAAGTGCGATGGGCTACGCCCATCGCGCCCACATTCTCTTAGCATCACTCTCCTAATTGTTCAACTTTTTTATTTGAGTTTGGTGTCTCTGTGTTGAAAAAGTGGTAGAGTGATACTTTTTCCATATCCGCTTCACGCTGTCCTGAAGAAGGGGTGGACAAATTGTTCAACCGAAGCGTGAAAGCTATGTACGTTCATCCTCCACATCAACAGCCAACCCCAATTTGGGAATACTCACTCTAGTAGGCGTGAGGATGGAGCGGTGGTAGAAGAAGGCGCATATTGGCTAGCTTGGGCGCAAATTTCAGGAATTGGGCCGATATTACTGCGACGGATGCAACAACATTTTGGTACGCTGGCAACAGCTTGGAACGCTACCAAAGTACAGTTAGGAGAAGTGGAAGGTTTGGGTTTTCAAACACTAGAAAAAGTAGTACAACAGCGATCGCGTTTGCACCCAGAACAACTATTCACTAAGCACCAGCAAGAAAACTCCCATTTCTGGACACCAGCAGATGCAGAGTATCCCCGCTTACTGTTAGAAACTCCGAGTCCGCCGCCGATTTTGTACTATCGCGGTGAAGTTGAACTCCAAGAAAATCTCGGACAAAAACCGCTAGTGGGAATTGTCGGAACCCGCCACCCCTCAGAATATGGTATCCGTTGGACTCGGCAAATTAGTACAGCTTTGGCTAAAAATGGCTTTACGGTTGTCTCTGGGATGGCAGAGGGAATTGACACAGAAAGCCACATTGCCGCTATGAAAGCAGGTGGACGGACGATCGCAGTTTTGGGAACTGGTGTAGATGTCATCTATCCACATAAAAATCGGGATTTGTATAAGCAAATTTTGACGGCTGGTTTAGTCCTCAGTGAGTACCCTACCAAAACCCCACCCGATCGCACTCACTTTCCCCGTCGCAACCGAATTATTGCAGGTTTAAGCCGCGCCATTCTGGTAATGGAAGCGCCGATCAAATCTGGTGCCCTAATTACTGCTACCTACGCAAATGAATTTGGTAGGGATGTCTATGCCTTACCTGGAAGATTGGACGATTATCCATCCCAAGGGTGCTTAAAGTTATTGAGTCAGGGAGCAACTTTCATTCTTAAGGAACTAGACGAACTGCTAACAATGCTAGGAGCAATACCACAAATTGATGGAATTGAGGCTTCTACAGCACCAGAGCAGTTAAACTTACCAACTTTATCACCAGAATTGCAAACGGTAATGGATGCGATGGCAAGTGATGCTTTACCCTTCGATTTTATTGTCCAACAAACTGGTATGGCTGCTGGCTCAGTTTCCGGCGCTTTATTACAGTTAGAACTTATGGGCTTCGTTTCGCAATTACCAGGGATGCGGTATCAAAAAAGTTAAGAGTTAAAAGACAACAACTTTAGCCTAAGTAGAACGACGGGGAAAAACCAAACTATGTTAATAAATCTTAAGAAAAATGTGACTAATGGATAGCAAAAATGGGAGAGGGGAGCAAATTCTCTAGTTCCCCTTCTCCCATGTTGGGAGAAGGGGTTAGGGGATGAGGGCTGTCTTTAATTTTGAATTGTTAACTTGCTGAAGAAGGCGCGATCGCGTCAAAATAAGAGTTAAGACGCTGTAACCTAACTTAACAATGGCCATAACGCAGCTTGAGCAAACTCTTTCCCCTCAACCAACACCGCCAAATGAGCGGGGATATGAATATGATTTGGTAATTGTGGGCGGTGGGATTATTGGGTTAACTCTAGCCTCTGCTTTAAAAGATTCTGGCTTGAGTGTTTTACTAATTGAAGCGAAAGTGGCATCAGCGGCGGTAGCGAAGGGACAAGCTTATGCAGTTCACAAGCTTTCGTCGCTAATTTATGAAGGCATTGGCGTTTGGGACAAAATGTTGCCTCAAATCGCCAAGTATTGCCGAGTTCGTCTTTCTGATGCCGATTATCCCGATGTGGTGGAATTTACCACAGATGATATAAATACAGCAGAGTTGGGTTATGTGGCGGAACACCAAGCGCTGTTGCAGCCATTGCAAGATTTTGTCCAAGATTGCCCAAATGTGACTTATCTCTGTCCGGCGGAAGTGGTAAATACGCAATACCAGCAGAATATAGTCGCCATCGATATAAAAGTTGCCGATCAGCTAAGGACAGTTCGCAGCAAATTAGTTGTTGCAGCAGATGGATCGCGATCGCCAATTCGCCAAGCTGCTGGCATCAAAACCTCTGGCTGGAAATATTGGCAGTCTTGCATTGTCGCCTTTGTCAAACCAGAAAAACCCCACAATAACACCGCTTACGAAAGATTTTGGTCTAGCGGGCCCTTTGCGATTTTACCTTTACCGGGGAACCGTTGCCGCATTGTCTGGACAGCCCCCCATGAAGAAGCAAAAGCTTTGTGTGCTTTAAACGATGAGCAATTTTTGGCAGAACTAAGCCGTCGCTATGGCGATCAGATGGGAAAATTGGAATTACTAGGCGATCGCTTTGTTTTTCAGGTACAACTCATGCAAAGCGATCGCTACGTTCTCCCGCGACTAGCATTAATTGGTGATGCGGCGCACAATTGCCATCCCGTCGGCGGACAAGGTTTAAATTTAGGTATTCGGGATGCAGCTGCTTTGGCGCAAGTAATTCAAGCAGCGCACAAAGCGGGTAAAGATATTGGCGATATTCAGATTCTCAAAGGTTATGAACGCTGGCGCAAGTTAGAAAATCTGACAATTTTAGGTTTCACCGACTTGTTAGATCGGATGTTTTCTAATAATTTCTTCCCTGTGGTGATGATTCGTCGCTTGGGTTTATGGTTTTTACAGCGAGTACCTGTATTAAAAGTATTTATGCTGAAATTGATGATTGGCTTGAAGGGGCGAACTCCAGAATTAGCAAAACGATAAACTCCTTTGGGGAATTCAAATTTGCTTTCGTTTAAATCAAAAGACTTAGATACCCGACTTCTCTAAGAAGTTGGGTATCTGCTTATTCACCACTGATTTAAGATTGCTATATTTCATAACCGTTTATCTTATATCCAATACCATAAAAGTACACCAATCTAATTATTATTTTGTCAATAGTAATTATTAGAATTATCAATAGCACTAGTTGTTAATTCTTTGCAGAAATAGTATTTACTATAATTTAATACTTGCGATATAGACTGATGCTTTGATAAGTCAAATTAGAAAGAAATTTTCTGATATGCAAATTTTAAAGTTAGCAAGACTATCTTGCTAAAATACTTTAAATTTACTTATCAATACCATTTAAATATCGCAATCAAGTTTGTCACTATTTCATATATAGATTGGGAGTTATCATGGCAAAATATCTACTAGCTTCTGCTGGGGGAGTGGGCTTTTTATGGTTAATTGCTGGCTTATCACCAGTACAAGCCCTGCCTAATTTAGAGATTGAAAATAAAAATATAGCATTTTATCAAAATGTTGACAGCCATGAAAAAGTTTATTTTCATAAAGGCAATTTAGCCAATGGTATTTCTGATGAATTACCGATAGCCAATGAAAGCCAAAAAAATTTAGAGGTGGATTCTGCTAATAATTATTTACAGGCAATCACACCACAATTTGCAAATTCATCTCCAGCATCAGACAAACTTGCACAAGTAACATCCGTATCCCAATTGTCTGATGTACAGCCGACAGATTGGGCTTTTCAAGCACTACAATCTTTAGTTGAGCGCTATGGTTGTATCGCAGGTTATCCCAATGAAACCTATCGCGGTAATCGAGCGATGACTCGCTATGAATTTGCGGCTGGCTTAAATGCTTGTTTATCTCGAATCAATGAACTAATTACGACATCAACTGCTGATTTGGTCAAAAAAGAGGATTTAGCCAAGTTGCAGAAACTACAAGAACAATTTGCTGCGGAATTGGTAACATTACGGGGTCGAGTAGATGCTGTAGAAGAACGCACAGCAAAACTAGAAGCAAATCAGTTTTCTACTACTACCAAACTTAATGGTGAGGCAATTATTGCTGGGATTGGTGCTACTGGCGGCGCTCCCAATAAGAGCGATCCGAATTTCATGTTAGTCAATAGAGTGCGGTTAAATCTCACCACTAGCTTTACTGGTAAAGATTTATTAATTACTGGATTACAAGCTTATAACTTTTTGGGTGGAGCCAATGGACAGGGTAGCCTGCAAGAAAGTTTAGGGTTAGCTGCGCCGCTTTTAAGTGCGAGTAGCGCACGTACCAGTTTTGAGCCGCAATTTCCGGGGTTAAATGTCAATACCTTGTCGAGTGTTGGTGCAAACAGTGTTCAGCTTTACAAATTACTGTATATCTTTCCCGTAGCTGAGAAATTAACCTTATTTGCGGGAACTGCGGCGGAAACATCAGATGCTTTCCCAGCCATTACACCTTTTTATGGTGAAGGACAAGAATCAATTTCTCGTTTTGGCGGCTTGAATCCTGTGCTACGGGTTTCTGGTGGAACTTCGGGTACTGGTTTAGCATCGGCGGCGGGATTTATTTTTAACATTTCGCCAAATTTTGACTTCAGAGCTTTATACGGCAGTGTAAATGCCAATTTACCCCAAAAATCTGCAAGTGAGGCACTACCAGGAGTTTCTACTACACCTTTGGGTGGAGGTTTGTTTAGTGGTAGTAGTGTTATAGCCGCACAGTTAACCTTGAAGCCAAGTCGCAATCTTGATATTGGTCTCAACTATGCTCACAGCTATCACGAAATTAATATTTTGGGTACAGGATTAATTAGTGATGATATCGGTGCTTTACCAGGGGTTGCGGCTGGGACACCAGTGGCGCTCAACTCTGTTGGGAGTACGATAACATGGCGATTGTCTCCAAAAATAGCATTGTCTGGTTATGGTGCAGCCTTGTTTGTCGATGCTTCTTCTAGTAGCGTCAATGCTTCCACCACCTTTACAAGTTGGATGGTAGGAATTCACTTTCAAGATTTACTCAAGTCAGGGAACAATGCAGGGATTATTTTTGGTCAACCGCTTTACCGTACTGATGCTAGTGGTTCGGCTCAACTTGGTGAAAATCGAGCTACTCCTTACCATTTAGAAGGGTATTATCGCGTGAAAGTCAGCGATAATATCAGCATCACCCCTGGTGCTTTTATTCTATTTAACCCAGAAGGTGACAGCAGAAACGAAACAACAACTGTAGGTGTACTTCGTACTACTTTTACGTTTTAACATGAGCAGCAAAGTAGTACAAACTTACCTTTTTTGGCTGTATTCTAATACTTTTTAAATTTGTAAAAAGTTAGCGATCGCCTGTGGTAATGGCAGAATGATTACAATCAACAAAGCCATTGCCAGTAATCCCCAAACGTCACGTTGGTTATCCAATTCAGTGACATCATTCAGCGCCGGTTCATCAATCAACGGCATAAATAATAAGATAATCGCCCATACCAAAAATTCTTCTCGTACTAAAGCCAGTAATAGCAACAACATCCGAGCAATTTGACCAATGACCAGAGCAGTTCTCTGCCCAAACATCGCATGGACAATATGACCTCCATCTAATTGTCCTACAGGCATTAAATTTAACGCTGTCACAATTAATCCCAGAAAACCTGCTACTGCAACTGGATGCAGGTCAAGGGCTGATTTTGCTGTTAACTGACTTCCTAAAGCTAACTTCGAGAGTAGCGCCAATAAAATTGAATACTTGGGATTGAGGGCATCAGGATTCAAAAGTGGGGTTTTTTCAGTCAGGGAAACTATATCAGAATGAGCCAAGCCCCATATTAGTAATGGCAAGGTAACAGCAAAACCTGCAAATGGCCCAGCGATACTAATATCAAATAAAGCTTTACGGTTGGGAATGGGACTACGCATCTGAATAAATGCACCAAAAGTTCCCAAGAAGAAAGGCACGGGAATAAAGTAAGGCAACGTCGAGCGAATCTTGTAAAATCTCGCTGTTAAATAATGCCCAAGCTCATGAATGCCCAAAATAGTCATCAATCCTAGAGCATAGGGCAATCCCTTAAATAGGACATCTGGGTTAGATAGAACTTTGAACAGAGAGCCAATATTCCATATAGGCGGCAGAGTAACACCATCAATTTCCACGCCTACCAAGGTAGTAGTTAGCAAAGTAGCTAGTAGTAGTAGTAGTGCTAATCCTGGTCGAGTTAAGCGTTCTTGGTCGCGTTGTGGTGTATTTCTCTCTTTAGCAGCTTGAACGTTGGGAACCAGCACAAAGAAAGGTTTGTCATTTAGACCTTCTTGAAAAATCAGCAAGAAGCGATCGCCAAATTGTGCTTCAATATTAGTCTTAATCTGCTGGTAAGCATTGCTGGCTTTAGTTCGCAACTGACCACGGCAAATTACAGATTGAGGCCGATACTCAATATTTTGAACGTAGTATACAGACCAAGGAAAACAATTTCGTAGTAGGGTTTCTTCTGTTGGTTCAATGGGACGCACTATTGGTTCTGGGGTAGGCTGGATAGTTGACTGCGATTCTGAGGCTTGGGCTTGGGCTCCGGTCTGTGTATCTCTTGGTACTTGACGCCCCCATTGAAACAACATCCAGTACAACACTGTGCAAACAAATATTGACCAGATGATCAGCCCTGGCGGCGGCGGTTGTTTCGCGCCGTAGAACAGTGTCCATCCACTCAACAGAAATGCTGGTGTCATTAAAACCAGCCACAACAACCATACTGGTGTTCGGGTGATGTGAGCGACGCTGTGCTGCACCATTAGATAAGTAGCTAGCCCCAGCAGGAGGATAAACAAAAACCAAAATGCCATGTTATCTTCAGTAATTTTGACAAAACGCCCCACCAGTAGCTTCAGCACCATAGCATTAACTACAAGGCAGACCTCAAATCCCAATTTTTTCAACAGGTTAACAGGGGACTGGGTATTGGGGACTGGGTATTGGGGACTGGGTATTGGGGACTGGGTATTGGGGACTGGGTATTGGGGACTGGGGAAGAAATTCTTTTAAGATTTGGTTGGCGTACCAATAATCTCCATTCAAATCTTCCCCAGTCCCTAGTCCCCAATCCCTAGTCCCCAATCCCTAGTCCCCAATCCCCAATCCCCAATCCCTAGTCCCCAATCCCTAGTCCCCAATCCCTAGTCCCCAATCCCTAGTCCCCAATCCCCAGTTCAATCTTGAGAATTGCCACACTGTAACCAGATTGTCTACTTTGATTATGTGCCCTTTACCTCAACAACCGAGTTATACAACTAAGCCACCACGGTCTGTGTTCCCTGACGAAGTTCCTAGCGGAATTTCTCTGCAATCGGACTTCGCACAAGAGAGCATTTTTGCTTTTCCACCCAATCGGGACACTTTAGGAGGAACCTCTTATTTTATTGTAAGAAATGAAGGCAATATCCTCATAGATTGCCCTGCCCTAGAGCAAACAAATCAAGATTTTTTGCGATCGCATGGAGGCGTGCGTTGGTTATTTCTCACCCATCGAGGCGCAATTGGCAAGACTGCTGAATTTCAGCAAACCTTTGGCTGCGAGGTGCTGATTCAAGAACAAGAAGCATATTTATTACCAGGCTTAACCGTAACTACCTTTAGGCAAGAATTTACTCTTGATGCAGCAACACAAGTGATTTGGACACCAGGCCATTCTCCCGGCTCATCTTGTCTCTACTATAGTAAACTTGGAGGTATATTGTTTTCTGGTCGCCATTTAGTCCCCAATCAGCAGGGTAAACCAGTATTATTACGGTCAGCTAAAACCTTTCACTGGCCAAGGCAAATTCAGAGTCTTCGATTATTATTAGAACGTTTTACACCAGAAACTCTCCAGTACATTTGTCCTGGAGCTAATACAGGTTTTCTCAGAGGCAAGCGTCTCATCGAGCAAGCTTATCAACACCTCTCCTGTGTGGATTTACCAGCTTTGCTGCGGATAGAGCCTCTATTTTAGAGGTAGGGTGGTTTCATCCGAAAAAATAAAAGTATGGAAGTCTTTATTTCTCATGTAGAACCAGAGATTTTGACCCCTCTCCAAACCTCTCCCCGTTGGCGTCAGCCTGCCGTTAGGCAAGCGGGGAGAGGCTTTGAAAGCTAGTTGCAGTTTTTCTCTATTTGTATAAAACCGTCTTAGAGGATGTCTGAGAAGTATAAAATATTTGCTGATCCCCCCTAGCCCCCTGAAAAAGCGGGTAATAAAAGTCTCAAAGTCCCCCTTTTTAAGGGGAGCCACTGCGGTCTTGGGGTCTCCCCAAGTAGAGCAAGTGGCGTGGATTTAGGGGGATCTCCAAGGATTAAGTGTATATAAAAAAACTTTTCAGACATCCTCTTAGAGGAGCAAGGGAGGCAGGGAGAGAATAACTATTGATTATTTTATTGCCCAATGCCCAATGCCCAATGTCATTTTTCTAACGTTTGTTAACCAAGATATTGTCCTGGGAATTATAACGCTAGTATACAGAAATTTTCGTAGGAATTTATGAGCGCAAAAATTGATGGAGCTTTAAGGATCGCTGGATATCGAACCATAGAACAACTTTATTCAGGTTCTCGTACCCAAGTGTATCGGGCAATTCGAGAATGCGATCGCCTACCAGTTGTCATCAAGCTCTTAAAACGAGAATACCCAACTTTTAGCGAATTAGTACAGTTTTGCAACCAATATGCGATCGCCAACAACCTAGATATTCCCGGTATCATTAAACCCCACAGCTTAGAACCGGATCGCAACGGTTATGCCTTAGTCATGGAAGACTTTGGTGGCATTTCCTTACGGCAATTTACTCAAGGAAAAACACTAACTTTAGAGCAATTTCTACCCATTGCTCTGCAACTGTTAGACACTTTACACTAGTTGCATCAACAGCGTGTCATTCACAAAGACATTAAGCCAGCCAACATCTTAATTCACCCTGACACCAAAGAAATCAAGCTGATTGACTTCAGTATTGCTTCACTCTTACCACGAGAAACCCAAGAAATCCAAAGTCCCAACGGACTGGAGGGAACGTTAGCGTATCTGTCGCCGGAGCAAACCGGACGGATGAACAGGGGCATTGACTACCGCAGCGACTTTTATTCATTAGGTGTGACTTTCTTTGAACTACTGAGTGGACAACTGCCCTTTGAATCCCATGATCCAATGGAGTTGCTACATTGTCACATTGCGAAACTTCCACCCTTGGTCTGCGATTTCAACCCCGATTTGCCCTTGATGTTGGGTGAGATGATCCGTAAGCTAATGGCGAAGAACGCCGAAGACCGCTATCAGAGTGCTATGGGACTGAAACATGACCTTGTTACCTGCTTAGAACAGTGGCAAGCAACAGGCAAGCACACCTGGTTTGAATTAGGACAGCGAGATATTAGCGATCGCTTTCTCATCAGAGAAAAACTCTACGGACGGGAATCACAAGTGCAGACGTTACTGGAGGCATTTGGTGATGTTGCCAATGGTGGCTGCCAATTGATGCTGGTGGCAGGTTTCTCTGGCATTGGCAAAACCGCAGTTGTCAATGAAGTGCATAAGCCAATTGTGCGCTGGAACGGCTACTTTATCAAGGGCAAGTATGACCAGTTCAACCGCAACATTCCTCTGTCTGCTTTTGTGCAAGCTTTTCGTGATTTGATGGGACAGTTGCTTAGTGAAAGTGATACCCAATTACAGCAATGGCAGAGTCAGATTTTAGGGGCAGTTGGAGAGAACGGGCAACTCCTGATCGAGGTGATTCCTGAACTAGAGCAGCTGATCGGCAAACAGCCTGCCATCGCTGAACTATCAGGTAATGCGGCACAGAACCGTTTCAATCTGCTGTTTCAAAAGTTCGTTCAGGTGTTCACGACAAAAGAGCATCCGTTGGTGATATTTCTCGATGATTTGCAGTGGGCAGATTCGGCATCGCTCAATTTGCTGAAGCTGTTGATGGCCGAGAGCAATCGCGGTTATCTATTGATTATTGGGGCATACCGCGATAACGAGGTGTTTGCGGCTCATCCCCTGATGTTAACGCTAGATGAAATTGAAAAGGCATCCTCCCGCGTCAACACCCTGACCCTAACTCCCTTGAGTCAAGCAGATGTGAATCATTTGATCGCCGACTCGCTGTGTTGTGCAACAGGACAAGCGTTGCCGTTGACAGAGTTGGTTGAGCAAAAAGCTAAAGGCAATCCTTTTTTCACAACTCAGTTTCTGAAGGCGCTGTATGAGGATGGGTTGATTACCTTTGATTGGGAGGCAGGTTTTTGGCAGTGTGATGTGTCGCAAGTGCGATCGCTCGCTCTCACCGATGATGTGGTGGAATTTATGGCCCAACAGCTTCAGAAATTGCCCGACATCACTCAAGATATTTTAAAACTGGCAGCTTGTATTGGTAATCAGTTTGATTTGGCGACGTTGGCGATCGTTTCTGAAAAGTCCCAGACGGAAACTGCCTCAGACTTGTGGAAAGCACTGCAAGAAGGATTTATCATTCCCATCAATGAAATTTACAAGTTTTATCAGGATTCCTCATTGGTGATTGGTCATTTACAAATGACAAATGACCAAGGACAAATGACGGTTTACAAATTCTTGCACGATCGCATCCAACAAGCTGCCTATTCCCTCATCCCAGAGGAGCAAAAACAGGCAACTCACCTGAAAATTGGGCAACTGCTGCTGAACAATGCGCCAGTCACAGAACAGAACGAAAATCTATTTGAAATTGTCAATCAACTCAATATCGGCAAATCCCTGATTATTGAACCATCGCAGCAAATAGAACTCGCTCAACTTAATTTGAACGCCGGACAAAAAGCCAGAGCTGCCACAGCTTATGCAGCTGCATTCGAGTATTCCACCACGGGCATCGCCTTGCTGAACCAAAACTTGGAGGAGTCTTGCTGGGAAACCCACTACGACCTCACCTTACCACTATATGAACTAGCAACAGAAACCGCATACCTCAACGGCGATTTTCAAGAGATGGAGCAATGGGCAAATATTGTTATGCAACAGGCAAAAACTGCTGTTGACAAAATGAAAGTCTATGCTATCAAAATCCAAGCTTATATGGCGCAAGTCAAAAAGCTAGAAGCAGTCCAAATTGGCTTAGAAGCTCTGGAATTGCTGGGAGTCAGCTTACCTAAATCACCCGAACCCTCAGACATTCAGCAAGCACTGACTGAAACTATCAGCAATCTGCAAGGGAAGAAGATAGAAGACTTCATTAACCTACCTGTAATGACAGATGTCGAGAAGTTAGCAGTTGCCAGAATGTTAGCAAGTATGGGGCCTCCTACTTATCAAGCGACACCTGTACTGTTTCCCTTGGTGATGTGTGAACTGGTAAATTTATCAATTCAATATGGAAATTCACCTTTCTCCAGCTATGGTTATGCTTGTTACGGTATCCTCTTAAATGCAATGTTTCAGGATGCTGATTCTGCTTATAAATTTGGTAAGTTAGCATCAACCCTAGCGGAAATATTCAATTTTTCAGAAATCAAAGCATCTGTATTTCTTGTAGTAGGAACATGCACAATTCATGGCAAAGTAGATGTTAGAGAAACATTACCAATTCTCTCTGATGGATATCAAAACGGATTGGAAAGTGGTAACTTTGAATTTGCTGCCTACTGTGCCGTACACAAATGCCAACACTTGTATTTGATTGGACAAGAACTGACTGTGCTTGAACGAGAAATGGCTAGTATCAGTGATGCTCTGGTTGGACTCAAGCAAGAAAATGCTTTAGCTTGGAATCGCGTCTTTCAACAATCAGCAGTGAATTTATTAAATCCCTCAGAGAATTCTTGGGAATTACAGGGTGAAATATATAACGAAAAAATATCTTTGCCACTGCTTCAGGATGCTAATCATAGAAGTGAACTTCACTATATTTATCTCAACAAACTGATTCTTTGCTATCTGTTTGGAGAATACAAACAAGCACAGGAAAATGCACTGCTAGCCGAACAGTATTTAGATGCAGTGCAAGGACTTTTTGTCGTACAGGGATTCTATTTCTATGATTCTTTGGCTCACTTAGCAATCTATCCATCTGGATCGCATTCGCAACAAGAATACATCCTAAATCGAGTTACGAATAATCAGGAAAAGATGAAGCAATGGGCAACCGATGCACCAATGAATTTCCAGCATAAACTTGATTTGGTTGTCGCCGAACAGAACCGGATTCTAGGTAACAAAGCTGAGGCGATGGATTTGTACGATCGCGCCATAACTCTAGCCAAAGAAAATGGCTACATCCAAGAAGAAGCGCTGGCCAATGAACTAGCCGCTAAATTTTACCTCGATTGGGGCAAAGAGCGGGTTGCTCAAGAATACATAACGAACGCCTACTATGGCTATGCTCGTTGGGGCGCTAAAGCCAAAGTCGCCGACTTGGAACAACGCTATCCCCAACTCCTCGCCCCCATCTTAGAGCAAACCCGTTCTTCCCTCTCCACTCACGAAACTATCTTCACATTGGGGAGTGTCACCTCCACCAGTTCCAGCAGTAGCAGCGTCTCTCTTGCTTTAGATTTAGCTACCATTCTCAAAGCTTCTCAAACTATCTCAGGCGAAATCGAACTCGAAAAACTACTTTCAGCTTTGCTACATTTGGTCATTGAAAATGCTGGAGCAGATAAGTCTGTGTTGATGCTCGTAGAAGAAAGTCGTTTACTGATTCGGGGGATAGCACAACTTTCTAGTAGCGTCACATCATTACAGCACAAGGAAGTCGATTTTTACCCAATGTTGCTCAAACCGGAGCCTGTTGAAGACTCTGTTGATGTGCCAGTTAGCTTAATTAATACTGTCAAACGCAGCTTACAACCAGCAGTAATTATTGATGCCAGAGTGCATCAAAAATTAATCAATGATCCGTATATTCAGCAACAGCAACCCAAGAGCATCTTATGCAGCCCGATTTTGCATCAGGGTAAGTTACTTGGCATTTTGTATCTGGAAAATAACCTAGCAACCGGAGCATTTACCAGCGATCGCGTCGAACTGCTCAACTTACTTTGCGCTCAAGTGGCGATTTCCCTAGAAAATGCCCGACTTTATGAGCGAGAACAGGAAAAATCTCAACACTTACAAGCATCACTAGAACAATTAAAACAGACCGAAGCATCTCTAGCCGAAGAACGAGAGTTTTTGAATGCCATCATTCACAATATTACAGATGGGATTGTTGTCTGTGATGCTAGTGGCAAATTGACCTTATTCAACAAAGCAACTCGTGACTTTCATGGCTTACCAGTAGAATTATTACTGCCAGAACAATGGGCAGGACACTTCTTACTCTATCAACCTGATGGGCAAACACTCCTATCAACAACAGAAATTCCTTTGTTTCGCGCCTTGCAAGGGGAAATAGTCGAAAATGCCGAATTGGTCATTGCGCCAAAGCATGGTTTAGCGAGAAATTTGTTAGCAAGCGGACAAGCGATTGTCGATTCTTCGGGTAACAAACTCGGTGCGGTAGTTGTGATGCGAGATATTAGCGATCGCAAACTAGCAGAAGTTGCCTTACAACAAAAATCACTCTTATTACAACAAGCATTAAACGATTTACAAAACGCCCAATTACAAATTGTCCAAAGTGAAAAAATGTCAGCACTGGGCAACTTAGTTGCTGGTGTGGCTCACGAAATGAATAATCCCCTCGGTTTTATAGCTGCTAGTCTCAAACAAGCTAAACCCACTATTGCAGATATTGTTGAACATTTAAAGCTTTATCAAGAAAGTTTACCCAACAAAAATGATCAAATCAAAGACCATGCTGAATCAATCGACTTGGATTATAGCTTATCAGACTTGCCCAAGATGATTGATTCTATGTCTATGGCGTGCGACAGGTTAAAAAATATCAGCACCAGTCTCCGCACTTTCTCCCGTGCCGATCGAGATTATAAAGTACCATTTAATATTCACCAAGGCATCGACAGCACGATTTTAATTTTAAAACATCGTCTCAAGGCTAATGAACAACGTCCAGCAATTGAAGTGATAACTGAGTATGGAGATTTGCCTCAAATTGAGTGTTTTCCTGGACAATTAAATCAGGTATTTATGAATTTGCTCGCCAATGCCATTGATGCCTTAGATGAGTCTAGTATGGGGCGAGGCTTTACAGAAAATCAAGCAACCTCTCACCGAATTAAAATTGGGACTTCGAGAGAAAAAAATCTAGTTAAAATTGCTATTGCCGATAATGGCAAGGGGATGGATGAGCAAATAAAATTAAAAATATTTGACCATTTATTTACGACAAAATCTGTTGGTAAAGGAACAGGATTAGGATTAGCGATCGCTCGTCAAATTGTTGAAGAAACTCACGGCGGAAAATTGAGTTTTAACTCTGTTTTGGGTGAAGGAACAGAATTTATCATTGAAATTCCGGTATAGTTTTTGGTGATTTTGATTTGTTCTCCAGCGAGGGGTTCAGATCCCCGACTTCGCATAAGTTGTCGGGGATCTTTTTTGGGAATACTAAGTCTGGAAATCTTAAGGATTTAGCAATATGGTTAGCACTCTAGTCAGTATTCCCGGATACAAGGTTAGCGAAGAACTCTACAATGGTTCCAGAACCGTAGTTTATCGAGGGTATCAAGAGACTGACTCATTACCTGTAGTGATTAAACTGCTGAAAAATCCGTATCCAAGTTTCAGTGAACTCTTGTCGTTTCGCAATCAGTACACCATAGCCAAAAATCTCAACTCACCTCTGATTGTCCAAACTTATAGCCTAGAATCATACCAAAATGGCTATGCGTTGGTAATGGAAGACTTTGGGGGAATTTCTCTCAAAGATTATTTCACCTCTCACCAGACGCGATATATCGCGTCTTTAGAAGAACTTTTGCAGATTGCGATCGCTCTCTGCAATACCTTAGACACACTCTACCGAGAGCGGATTATACACAAAGATATCAAACCCGCTAATATTCTTATTAATCCCGAAACCAAACAAGTTAAATTAATTGACTTTAGTATTGCATCTTTACTACCACGGGAAACGCAGACACTAATCAATCCCAATGTCTTAGAAGGGACACTCAGTTATATTTCCCCAGAACAAACAGGCAGAATGAATCGGGGGATTGATTACCGGACTGATTTTTATTCTCTGGGTATGACATTCTACGAGTTACTTACAGGAGAGTTACCATTTAAATCAAACGATCCAATGGAGTTGGTACATTCTCATATTGCTAAACTTCCACCATCCCTTCGGGAAGTCAAAAGTCAAAAGTCAAAAGTCAAAAGTGAAGAGATTCCGCAAATCTTGTCAGATATCGTCATGAAATTGATGGCAAAAAATGCCGAAGATAGATATCAGAGTGCTTTGGGATTGAAGTTTGATTTAGAAAATTGTTTACATCAGCTACAAGTTGATGGTGTAATTAAGGGTTTTGAAATTGCACAGAGGGATGTGTGCGATCGCTTCATCATCCCTGATAAACTCTATGGAAGAGAAACTGAAGTAGAAAGCCTACTTCAAGCCTTTGAAAGAGTCAGCCTTGGTGCAACAGAAATGATGCTGGTAGCTGGCTTTTCAGGGATTGGGAAAACTGCGGTTGTCAACGAAGTTCATAAACCGATTGTGCGCCAACGCGGTTATTTTATCAAAGGGAAATATGACCAATTTCAACGAAATATTCCCTTCAGTGCCTTTGTGCAAGCATTCCGGGATTTAATTGGACAATTATTAACTGAAAGTGATGTCCAAATCCAGCAATGGAGAAACCAAATATTAGAGGCAGTTGGGGAAAATGGACAAGTAATTATTGAAGTTATCCCCGAATTATCAAGAATTATTGGTGAACAACCAGCCGCTATAGAATTATCAGGAACGGCGGCAGAAAATAGATTTAATTTATTGTTTCAAAAATTTATCCAAGTTTTTACCAGTGCTGAACATCCCTTAGTGATGTTTTTAGATGATTTGCAATGGGCAGATTCAGCATCACTGAAGTTAATGCAGCTATTGATGGCTGATACAAAGCATCTTTTGTTAATTGGTGCGTACCGTGATAACGAAGTCAACTCAGCACATCCATTGATGTTGACTTTGAGTGAAATTCAAAAAAACCAAGCAACGATTAATACGATTACTTTAGCACCACTGAATCAAGTCATAGTGAATCAATTAGTTGCTGATACACTGAAATGTCAGGAAAGTTTGGCATGGAGTCTTTCTCAATTAGTCTATCAAAAAACTCAAGGTAATCCGTTTTTTGCAACCCAGTTTCTCAAAGCATTGCATCAAGATAGGCTAATTGAATTTACCCCCCCAACCCCCCCTTACCAAGCAGGGGGGTGGCAATGTGACATTGTACAAGTAAATCAGCAAGCGGTTACAGATGATGTTGTCGCCTTTATGGGTTTTCAATTGCGAAAACTGCCACAATCAACTCAACAGGTGTTACAGTTAGCTGCTTGTATTGGCAACCAGTTTGATTTAGAAACTTTAGCAATTGTTTGTGAACAATCCCAAATCGAAACGGCTTCAGATTTGTGGAAAGCGTTGCAAGAAGGGTTGATTTTACCGATTAGTGATGTTTATAAATTTTATCAACATGAAACTGCTAATAGCTATTTGCCCATTGCTAATAGAAATCAACAAATAGCTATTAGCAATGAGCAATTAGCAAGTTACAAATTTTTACATGACCGAGTACAGCAAGCTGCCTATTCCCTGATTCCCGATGAGCAAAAAACAGCAACTCATCTCAAAATTGGACAATTACTACTGCACAGTTCCTCGGAAGTAGAACTGGAAGAAAAACTATTTGATATTGTCAGACATTTAAACCAAGGAATTGAGCTAATCACCCAACCGCAAGAACGGGAAGCCTTAGCCCAACTTAACTTCAAAGCTGGAGTGAAGGCGAGAAATTCTACAGCTTATACTGCGGCAAGAGTTTATTTGCAAACAGGGATTGACATACTGACAGCCAACTGCTGGCAAGATCAATATGAATTGACTCTGAATCTCCATGTTGCTGCTACCGAAGCCGCTTATTTGAATGCTGATTTTGATGGCATGGAAAAAATAGCAGCAGTGGTGTTAGAAGAAGCTGAGACGATTTTAGACAAAATCAAAATTTACGAAATTCAAATCGTCGCCCAGACAGCCCAGGGCAAGATATTAGAAGCGATTGCAGTGGGAAGAGATGCACTCTTGCAATTGGGGGTTGAACTCCCCATTGCACCTGACGAAGCCAAAATTGCTAAAGCGCTGCAAACCGTAGCCAGTCTTCAAGGTGACAGAGGGATTGAGGAATTAGTCGATCTACCTGTAATGAGCGATGGCCACACTCAGGCAGCTATGCAACTCTTAGGAATATTATTTTCACCGATTCTACAGGCAATGCCCGGATTACTGCCCATACTGAGCGCAACGATGGTGAGTTTATCACTCCAGTTTGGGAATGCACCAGGATCAACGGTGGGGTATATGATTCACAGTATGGTGTTGTGTGCTTTTTTGGGAGAAGTGAAATCTGGGTATAGCTTTGGGCGATTAGCAATCAACTTGCTCGATCGATTTAATGTCAAGGAATTCAAGTGTAAAGTTCTACTTCTGTTTGCAGCCTGGGTTCAACATCACCAGGAATCTCTCAGGGCAACGATGCTGACGAAGAAAGATGGCTATGCAACTGGTATGGAAACTGGTGATTTTCTCAACGCTGGCTACAACGCGCTCAATTACCTCGTTGCCAAACTTTTTGCTGGGATGGAACTGGACATTTGGGAACCCGAAATCGCAGGTTACAGGGCTGTCTTAGTGCAGATAAAACAACATTCTGCCCTGACTTATTTGGATCTTATGCAGCAAACTGTGCAGAACTTGAGGGCAGCCCGTATTCTGTCGGATTGCTTAATTGGCAGTACCTACGATGAAACGGTGATGATTCCTAAGTACCATCAGGACAAGGATCTCACAGCGATCGCTACTGCTTACACTTACAAACTGATGCTTGCCTACTTTTGTGGTAACTACACGGCTGCCCTAGACTATAACGCCCAAGCCAAACAGTATTTAATGGCAGTATCAGGGATGATTTTTATTCTCATTTTTCATTTCTACACAGCCCTGACGTATTTGGCACTCTTGTCCACACAGGCAGAGTCGGAGCAAGGCGAATTTCTCGTCTTGGCGCAAACCCATCAAACTATTTTGCAACAGTGGGCGCAAAATGCCCCGATGAATCATCTGCATAAATGGTATTTAGTTGAGGCAGAAAAACAACGAGTGTTGGGCAATAAAGCCGAAGCAATTGAACATTACGATCGCGCCATCATTGGAGCCAAAGAAAATGATTATATTCAGGAAGAAGCGCTAGCTAATGAACTAGCCGCAAAATTTTACCTCGACTGGGGTAAACAGGAGATTGCCCAGGTATACATGACGAAGGCTTACTATGGCTATGCTCGTTGGGGTGCAAAAGCCAAAGTCGCTGACTTGGAAAGACGCTATCCCCAACTCCTGACTCCTATTCTCCAACAAACTCGCACTCCTTTCTCAGTTAACGAAACCGTCTTCGCATTAGGAACAGTCACCTCCACTAGTTCTTCTAGTTCTTCCTCCAGCGTCTCCAATTCTCTCGATTTAGCCGCTATTCTCAAGGCTTCCCAAAGTATCTCAGGTGAAATCGAACTAGAAAAATTGCTCTCATCGTTGCTTGCGATCGTCATCGAAAATGCGGGGGCTGATAAATGCGTGCTAATGCTGTTGCGAGACGATCACCTGCTGATCAAAGGGTCAATTATTGAGGGTTCGGAGCCGGTAGTGTTGCAGCGCCTTCCCGTTGAGGAGAGTCAAGATATTCCCCTAAAGCTAATTTATAAAGTGAAGAACAACAGACAGACCGTTGTGCTGCTTGATGCAACGGCCGATCCGATTTTAGCCAATGACCCTTATATCATGCGTCAGCAGCCTCAGAGTATCTTGTGCAGCCCGATTTTACATCAAGGGAAGTTGCTGGGTCTTTTGTACTTAGAAAACAAGTTAACAACGGGGGCGTTCACGAGCGATCGCGTCGAACTACTGAATTTACTCTGCGCTCAAGCCGCGATTTCTTTGGAAAATGCCCGACTTTATGAGCGATCGCTAGAAAATGCCCAACAGCTAGAGCGATCGCTGAATGAGTTGAGTGTGGTTCAGTCTCGCTTTCACAATCTAGTAGACAATGTGCCTGGGGTAGTTTATCAATATCGCATAACTGCCGATGGGGTTATATCGTTGAGCTACATTAGTGCCGACTGTTACAGCTTGCTCGAAATTACCCCAGAGCAAGCTATGTCCAATTGGCAGTTTTTCGACAATATAGTGCATCCAGATGATACCGAGAGTTATGAGCAGTCCAACATTCAAGCCATTCAAAACCTATGTCCCTGGCAATGGTCAGGACGAATTGTTACATCCTCTGGAATTATCAAGTGGATTCATGGGGAATCTCGAATCAAAAAATTTGCCGATGGATCTATGGTTTGGGATGGATTATTTTTGGATATTAGCGAACAGCAAGCTGCGCTACACGAACGTAAACTTGCTGAACTTACCTTACAGCAAAAATCACTCTTACTAGAACAAGCGCTAACTGATCTGCAAAACGCCCAATTAAAAATGGTGCAAAGTGAAAAAATGTCTGCGTTGGGTAATTTAGTTGCTGGTGTAGCTCACGAAATGAATAATCCTTTAGGCTTTATTTCTGCCAGTCTAAAACTTGCTAAACCTACTATCGCTGATATTGTTGAACACTTAAAACTCTATCAAGAAAATTTACCCAACAAAGCTGATGAAATTCTTGACCATGCTGAATCAATCGACTTGGATTATAGTTTAGAAGACTTGCCCAAGATGATTGATTCTATGTCTATGGCGTGCGACAGGCTCAAAAACATCAGCACTAGTTTAAGAACTTTTTCCCGTGCCGATCAAGACTACAAAGTGCCTTTCAATATCCACCAAGGCATTGATAGCACCATTCTCATTCTCAAACATCGTCTCAAGCCGAATGAACAACGTCCTGCTATTGAAGTTGTCACCAACTACGGGAATTTACCTCAAGTTGAATGTTTCCCTGGTCAATTAAATCAGGTATTTATGAATCTGATAGCAAATGCTATTGATGCCTTGGATGAATCAAATCAGGGACGCAGCTTTGAAGAAATTCAAGCCAATCCTAACTGCATTAAAATTACAACCTCAGTAGCTGACAATCTAGTTAAAATTGCCATTGCTGATAATGGCAAGGGGATGAATGAACAAGTCAAATCCAAAATATTTGACCATTTATTTACGACGAAAGCTGTTGGTAAAGGGACGGGGTTAGGATTAGCGATCGCTCGTCAAATTGTCGAAGAAACCCACGGCGGAAAATTGAGTTTTAACTCTGTTCTGGGTCTAGGTACAGAATTTATCATTGAAATTCTGGTATAATTTTTGGCGGTTTTTGGTAAACAACTTCAAATATCTGGGAATACTAAATCTGGAAATCTTCAGGATTTAGCAGCATGGTTAGCACTTTAGTAAGTATTCCCGGATATCGTATCAGTGAAGAACTCTACAATGGTTCCAGAACTCTGGTTTATCGAGGGTATCGAGAAACTGACTCGTTAAGAGTAGTGATTAAACTGCTGAAAAATCCTTATCCCAGCTTCTCTGAACTCTTGTCGTTTCGCAATCAATACACCATCGCCAAAAATCTTAACCATCCGGGAATTATTCAAACTTATAGCCTAGAACCATACCA
>NZ_JBALDZ010000117.1:0-1019 GCF_036917155.1 Nostoc sp.
GCGATCGCCCTTTACCAAACAGTCAAATCCCTGCGTGGACTACCTGGCTTACCAGGCGCTAAAGGCGATAAAGGTGATAAAGGTGATAAAGGTGATAGGGGATTACAAGGACTTCCAGGTATAACCACCGTGGTGACTCTGCCTGGAACACCGGGCGAGAAAGGTGACAAGGGAGATCCGGGCACACCGGGTAGACAAGGTATACCGGGAATACCTGGTAAGGACGGTAAAGACGTGAATTCAGCAGACTTGGCAGGTTTAAGGGCATTAATAGTAACCCAGCACGCCCAAACACGAGCGAACGTCAATGCTACGACAACGGGATTATTTGGTAGATTGCAAGCGTTTGTTGCGGCGGGAAATACAGCGATAACAGGTTTAATAACGGCGATCGCTACCAATACTTATGTGGAAAAAGCTTTAGCAGTGATGACTTTCGCTGTAACCGTACACAACGCCCTGATGCTAAGTAATAACCTTGCTCAAACCCTGGGGACGATCATCAATCAATGTGTTGGGTTGATATTGCCGAAAGGGATTAACGGACAGCCAATAAACATAACATCAGTGATTGGTGGTGCAGTTAATGACGTGATTAAAAACGTCATCGGAGCAGATAATTACACCACCATTAGTAATGATTGGGCTATAGCAAATCGCATCTATCAAGCGGGAAGCAATGTATTCAACCAGGTCTCTAATGCTGTTGGCATCCTATCCTCTGGGCTTGAAATGATAGGCGGTAACGTCGGCAAAATTGGCAACGCTTTGAAAATATGGGGCGTTGTGGGACAACACGCTTACTCGTTCATGAATCCACAGCCGAACATGAAAGGCAAGTTTTTCGACTTCATCAATACCGCAAGCGCTGACGCAAATACTATTCAGATGATGGTAGCGATACCAGTGGGACTAGCGGCAGCAGGGGTAGCGATAAATGACAGCGCGAACGCATTTGCGAAAACACTTGACCAAACAGATCCGGTAGATGAACACGGACAACCATTACGCAACCCAGA
>NZ_JBALDZ010000118.1:0-4208 GCF_036917155.1 Nostoc sp.
CTCCACATTCAATTTCACTTTATGCGCGAATCTAGTCGCCCCAAACCCTTGTAACTACGTTGTCCAAATTTCATCTTATGTGCAAACCCACACTTACGTTAAAAAATTTTCACTTAGTCTGCAAACCCACAGCGCCACAAGCGAGTAATAAACCTGTTGTGACACATAGCGCTCCAAGTTCAAACGCTCTGATACAGATAGCGCCTTCATTAAATGCCAAGCTGAATAATTAGAGCAGCCAGGTAGTAGTCAAGCGATAATTGATAAATTCCTCTTCATCCGAATTAATTTCAGAAATTAGTCGCTCTCTAGTGGTATCTAGCAGTTCCTCTAAGTACCAAAGTCTGATATGACTATTTTCATGTGTCGCTAGAAATTTATTTCTTTTCACCCTTTAGCAATCAGAGATTGTAATGCTACATTTCCTTTACTTACAATCCTCCAGGTTAATTTATGAACAAAGGTGAATTAGTAGATGCTGTAGCAGCAAAGACCAACATCACAAAAAAGCAAGCCGATGAAGTCATTAGTGCTTTTTTGTCAGTAGTTACCGAAGCTGTAGCGAATGGAGATAAGGTAACGCTCGTCGGATTTGGGTCATTCGAGCGGCGCGAACGCTCAGAACGCTCAGGGCGTAATCCGAAAACCCAGGAGGTAATGACTATTCCAGCCACTAGAGTGCCTGCGTTTTCTGCTGGAAAACAGTTTCGGGAGAAAGTAGCGCCATAGATGAATTGCTTTACCACTAGCAATTAAATAAATCATTGCAAAGTTGTAGCGTTCGCCCTACAGCCCTTCTCCTAAAGGAGACGCTGTTCGCGTTCGGACATCAAGAAGGCAGGCGTTGGCGCAGCCATCGCTGTTCTTCAGACAGTGTGGAAAATGGTAGGGGAAATATGAGTGTTGAATTGGAGATGTAAAAAAAGCGCGATCGCTGCACCAATGGTCTAGTCAGTTAATAATTCTTTATTAGGAAAATTATCAGCATTGGGGTTATGTAATTAATGTTAAAAGACTTCTCTGATATGTTAAATCTCCTGACAAACGCTTATGAGCATCTGTCGTAACCAACAAATTGCCTGATCCTGCTGCGTAAGTTTGCTCCACAGCATTGAAATCATCCACGGTTGAGTTTGTACAGGAAGTTCAAAAGTTTCTAATGCGCCTTGGTGTGCCAATGGTGTTACTAATCGTGATGGAACAGCAGCAACCAAGTCAGTTGATGAAATGATTGCTGGTAGCACTAGTAAGTGAGGAGTTGTCAAAGCAACTCGACGCTGGAGATTGTACTGGGCAAGCGCATTATCGATTTCACCAACTTCATCTTGCCTAAGAGTAAAAAGAGCATGAAGAAAATTAGCGAAGATTTCTGGTGTGATAACGTCCTCCAAGAGAATGGGATGTCCAAGACGACAGATGCCGACAAAGTGTTCTGGAAATAACGGCATTTGTATTGTTTGTCTGGGTGGGTCTTGAAAAACACCCAAAGCTAGATCAATCTCTCGTCGCTCTAATAGTTCTCCGACAAAGTTTTTTGCAAAACTAATTAATCGAAAATTAATGCTTGGTGCAATTCGACGACAAATTTTTAGAAGCTTGGGCATGACAACATAGCTAGTGTAATCTGAACTGCCAATTGTAAAAGTACTTTTAGAAGTAGTAGAGTCAAATGTTTGGCTCGTTTCCAATGTCTGCCGAATTTGTTGCAGGGCAACTCTTATACCTTGAGCAACTTCCAGAGCCTTTGCTGTGGGTTGCATTTGCCTGCCAATTCGGATAAATAATTCATCTTGGAATAGTATGCGTAACCTTGCGAGTGCCGCACTCATCGCTGGTTGGCCTAAATACAATCGTGTTGCTGCTGCTGTAACACTCCTTTCTTCAAAAAGTGCTTCAAAGGCGACCAGAAGGTTCAGATCAATGGCAGACAAGTCTATTAATCCCATCGATTAAATATATTATTTCAATCAATTTGATTAATTTAGAACATTTCAGTAAAGTAAAACTGAAAGTTGTGAAAAGTTATTAAAATGACAAACCAGAAAAAGATTGCTGTAGTAACAGGTAGCAATCGTGGGTTAGGATATGCTATAGCTCGTAAATTGTCCCAAATTGGCATTCATGTTGTTCTAACAAGTCGTAACCAAACAGATGGTCTTGCTGTTAAAGAACAATTATCTAGTGAAGGACTTGATGTGAACTATCACACACTAGACGTTACGAGTGATTTGAATGTGGCAGAGTTTGTTCAATGGCTAAGAGAAGCCTACGGCAGGGTAGATATTTTGGTGAACAATGCCGGGATCAATCCTACAACCAAGCCAGAGGAATCTAGTTTATTGACAGTTCAACTAGAAACGATGCGCTCTACATTTGACACTAATGTTCTAGCGCTCCTGAGAATTTCTCAAGCATTAATTCCGTTGATGAAGGTTCACAACTACGGTCGCATCGTCAATGTCTCAACCGAAATGGCATCTCTGGCGGCAATTAATAATGATTACTACCCAATAGCACCTTCCTATCGACTATCCAAACTAGGGGTGAACGGGTTAACTGCACTTCTGGCGAAGGAACTTCTTGGTGGTAATATTCTCGTTAATGCTTATTCTCCAGGTTGGATGAAAACCGATATGGGAGGAGAGAATGCGCCGTTTACAGCAGACCAAGGAGCCGAAACTGCTGTCTATTTAGCAACACTTCCAGATGGAGGAGCGCAAGGACAGTTTTTTGCAGAGATGCGTCAGTTTGGCGGCCCCATAAAATTACAGTGGTAAATCTAGATGAAAAATAGTGCTTTTATTTCCATTGAACTGTATTAGGGAGAAATAGCAATGAAGGTCAGCTTTATCGGTTATGGCAGCATGGCAGAGTCTTTAAGCTCACGTTGGGTAGGAAAACATGAGCTATTTGTTGCAGGTCGAGATTCTAGCAAAGCACAGAGTTTGGCACATGAACTTGCTCAGGGGACAAAAGCTGGTTCCCCTGTAGAGGCAGCAGAGTTTGGTGAAGTCATTGTTTTAGCGACTCCTCACCAAGCAGTATTTGAAGCTATGGAAGCAGGTGGAGGAAGTGAAGCTTTTGCAAACAAGATTCTATTAGACATAAATAATCCTGTTGACCCCTCTAACGGTAATTACTTAACGCAAACTTATGATGGAGTATCACTATCAGAAGCGATCGCTGCTTATTCTCCCAAGGCTAAGGTAGTGAAGGCGTTCAATATGTGTCAGGCAAAAGTTTGGCAGATGGAGCAGCCTAATTTCGATGGTCGGCGGTTAGTAACGCTCTATTGCGGCGACGATACTGATGCGAAACGTCAAGTGGCTTCGCTGATTGAAGATGTTGGGAGTGAGCCAGTCGATTTGGGGGAGTTGAAGTATGCTCGATTGTTAGAGTCTGCGGCAGCAATTGTGATTAAACTGCTATTTTCTGGTCGCGATCCTTACACTGTTCTTAACCTGATTCAACCAGAAGTCAAACCGATTTCTTGAAAAAGCATACATAAATGCATAAAAGCACACACTTGCTGCGATATTTACCTACTTTTTGGGGCTGTTGAGTGACGCACTCCGACAATAGCCTAATTACAACAAGCTACTGGGGTTGAATGGTACGCTTGAAAAGCGCAAATCCTTAATGTTGCAGGATGAGAGGGTGTAGGAGTTGCACGGTCAAGAATTAAAATCAAAGTAAAACATTTACTGGTGAATGTTTGCCCATGCCAAATACGTGCAACTACTGTTCCTACATCCCATGTTCTCCAATCTATCCGTCAGATGTCAGGGGGTCAGCAACTGAGCAAATACTTGCAACTTATCGTGTTTCAGATTGTTTTCTTTCAGAATCAGGTTAGGCATATCTTGCCAACAGTGGCGGCATACGACGACAGGCAAAATCTTAAAACCCTTCTGCCTTCTGCCTTAAAGCGCGTAACCTTTCATCATCACCAAAAGTTGCCAAGAACCGATAATATTGCCAATTTGAATTAGAAGCATAAGCACGTAAAAACAGCAATATTATGGTTCCACCGACAATAGCGTTTTCAGCCGTTGCATGGCGGCTCATAGCAGCTTTGCTACTTTCTCCCCTATTACTCATTAATTAAAGAAATTAAGTAGGTAGGCGAAAAAATTTATAACTATGTAACGAAAACTTCACCATAGGGATTAGAGTTAAATTTTACACGTTGCGTACTATAATTTCCT
>NZ_JBALDZ010000119.1:0-37578 GCF_036917155.1 Nostoc sp.
TAACAATTAATACTGCAACTTGAAAAATAGTAGAAAAGCTAATCCGCATAAAATCTCCTGAACAGACGTTTTATAGCAACATTGCAGTTTTTTTTTAACTGGAATATTACCGTAAAAGTTCAGGTTTTTATGAACCGGGAATTATGACAGCCTTGATAGCAGCTAAATCCTGTTCAGCCACAGTGCGAGTATCGCCCTCGTACTGATAGATGCCAAGATTACAAGAGACAAACCAACCAGGAATATTTATCTGGATCTGATAATCATTTGAAAAATCATCAAAAATCGCGAGATTAAATCCCAGGAATAATGGTTTTCTCTCTCCAATAAATGTTTTTCCAAAGGATGAATTAGTAAACCGGAAAATACTGCCACCATATACCCATTGTTTACCAGCAGGGACAGAAGTATTTATGCCAATTGCCAATATACTCTTATCAAAAATTATCGATGGCAGGACTGGGGTAATTTTGGCGTAATAATTCTTTCCCGCAAGCGTGGCGGTAATCGTAGCGGAAATAGAAATGGAATAAGCCAGCGCCCAGTTAGTCGGAGTCAGCAAATCCAGGTTTCTAGTCATCAAATTAAGCTTATTGCCAAGTCGCTTGAAATATTGGAGTCAGGTGGGCGATCGGGTCTACCCCAGCTTGTGCTAATGCGTCAAAGTACACTTCACTATCGCCACCTTCCAGCCAGGAAACCATTGCAGTATTAGCGTTAATCATCTCTTCAAAAGTGATTTCCCGGCCAGCTTCATCGCATCCATTAGCGATCGCTAATACGTCTCTGATGTCTTCAGGATAGATAAGCATTTACGCAGTCTCCACCTCTGGATAAATGACAATTCTATTGGTTGCCTGTGTCCCTGTTGGAGGCGTTAAATTAGTGAATCCAGTGTAAGCAGTAGATGCTTTGATTGCAGCAATTGCAGCAGCGTATGTCTCCGTTGCAGTTCCGCGCCCAAAAGGTGTACTTACAGTCTCAGTATTGATTTTGGTATAGCCCACACCGATGACACGTCCAGTTGCCTGAGCTTGCCCCAGCACGCTAATTAGGCTAAGTTTGGCAAACTTAAATTTTTTGATGTTAGGCAAAATGTTAACGCCTGTATCGTTTGGCACAACAACTGATGCTCTTTCCGGAGTGACTACGTTAATCAGAGTTGTTACCAAAGGTTCGGCATCTGCTTCCGTTGCTGGTTGGGAGATACTGCTCGGTATACGCTTTTGAATTACTACCAGTCCACTAGCCGATCCAAAAATCCGGATATATCCCGGTACTCTCCTCAGATTCATCCTCGCAGTGCCTTTTTTGTGTTGTGCATACAACGCTTGTTTTGCACTTCTAGACAGCGCTTGCCATGCTACTAATTTTTCATAGTCAGCCGTTAGTTCAGCAGCGCGATATAAATCCTTGTATTTAGCCATAATCACCTTCTTTGTTCTTCTTGCACTCTAGCCCAATATTTCCAACTATTTTTTTGAGGAAACCTATAGGTTTCCATATATATTTCCAAATATTAAAAACCGGGTATTTATGCGCCAATACTTGGTTTAATGAACCAGCGCTAAACGTCTGCCTGTGGCGTCAAATAAAACTATATTTTTCAAGAGACCCGGTATTTTCACGAAAGCATATCTAAAACGCACGTTTACAGTCGGTCTATATCTGGGCAAATTTACCTCAATGCCATATATCATTTGTTGCGCTGGTACAGTGCCAACTAGATTGCTTTTTTCCGGTGTACTGATCGAGAGCTTATTTTCATCAAAAGCGATCTCTTGCAAATTCAACAATTGGGTAATCAAAGTTGTTGCGCTAGCTTGATCATTTCCCCTAATTAGCAGGCGATAACCATGTGCTACATCTAGGTAATTATAGATATTCTTCCCTTTTGTAAAAACTAAACCTGTACCTTCAAAAAGGAACTCAGATTTGATTAAATTAGCAAGGGAAGTAGCTAATGTTTTAGTATATGTAGCGCCTGTGTAATTCATTAATCTAAAGCTAACTTCCATATCAGAAGCTATTCCACCCGCTGGAACGCTTGCTCTGTCTTGACTAAAATAAAGTGTTACTTTTGGATGTCCTGTCGCTGGCTGTGTAATTGCATCAATGCTTCCCTGGTACAGAAACAGATCAGATTTACCGTAGCCAAGCAAATCCCAGAATAGACGATGTCGCATCGCGATCAGCAATTCATTATCGTCTGGTGTAATGGTGCAAGCTACCCGCAAGCTGCTACGTGCTGTTGCTATATTTGGCTTCCAATCACTGCCAAGATCGTTGAAAAATAAGGCAACCGCCGAGTTGTGCTGTGGATAATACACTTGCTTGAGGTGCTGAAAGGGATCGTAATCATCTGGCAGCGCATCTTCCGGTGGCGTTGCAGCCGTCACCGTTGTGGTAACGGGTGTTAATGTTGCCCCCGTGGCAATGACAGAAGTTGGAGGAAATTGTCCACCCGTATCGTTTATTGTTTGCGGTACTTGAACCGAAGTAGGATCTGCCATTGTTTTTAATCGTTCGCATTGAATATGTCGTCAATGGTCGCTTGGATGATATTCGTACTGTCCGCCTGCGCTTTAGCGGCTGAAGCAGTTGTTACGGTTGGCTCTGGTACTGTTAGTCCTGGCACGTATTTTTTAATACTGCCGTCTGGGTTACGCAATGGTTGCCCATGCTCATCCACTGGATCTGTTTGATCGAGTACTTTTGCGAACGCGGCTGTACTATCGTTTATCGCTACACCTGCAGCCGCTAATCCTACTGGTATCGCCACCATCATCTGAATAGTATTTGCGTCAGCGCTTGCGGTATTGATGAAGTCGAAAAACTTGCCTTTCATGTTCGGCTGTGGATTCATGAACGAGTAAGCGTGTTGTCCCACAACGCCCCATATTTTCAAAGCGTTGCCAATTTTGCCGACGTTACCGCCTATCATTTCAAGCCCAGAGGATAGGATGCCAACAGCATTAGAGACCTGGTTGAATACATTGCTTCCCGCTTGATAGATGCGATTTGCTATAGCCCAATCATTACTAATGGTGGTGTAATTGTCTGCTCCGATGACGTTTTTAATCACGTCGTTAACCGCTCCTCCGATCACTGATGTTATATTTATCGGTTGCCCGTTGATACCCTTCGGTAGTATTAGAGCTACACACTGATTAATGATCGTCCCCAAGGTTTGAGCAAGATTATTACTTAGCATCAGGGCGTTGTGTACGGTTACAGCGAAAGTCATCACTGCTAAAGCTTTTTCCACATAAGTATTGGTAGCGATCGCCGTCATTAAACCTGTTATCGCTGTATTTCCCGCCGCAACAAACGCCTGTAATTTACCGAACAGTCCTGCCGTTGTTCCATTTATATTCGCTCTTGTCTGAGCGTGTTGAGTTACTATTAATGCTCTCAATCCTGCTAAATCTGCTGGATTCACGTCTTTACCGTCCTTTCCGTTGATACCATTAATGCCGTTTCTACCTGGCAGTCCTGGTAAACCTGGTCTACCTTCAGCGCCAACTGTGCCGGGTATACCATTTGCACCGGGAGCGCCGTCTAACCCGTTCCTGCCGTCCCTGCCTGGGATGCCCTGCAAACCTTGCAAACCTTGTAGTCCCCTGTCCCCTTTGTCCCCCTTCTGTCCTGGTATACCGCGAAGTGATTTTACTGTTTGGTAAAGTGCGATTGCAGTTAACGCCGCTGCTGCGGCTTCACCAGCTTTGGCAAGTGCTTCACCACCAATTCTCAATGCCTGTTGTCCTATGCCCTCAGCTTCAGTAGCTTTCTGGTATGCGGTCGTAGCGTTATCATTCGCGATCGCAGCGTTTCGCACCGCGCCGTTAGCGGTAGTCTGAGCTTGAGAAGCCGTAGACTGTGCATTTACCGCAATTACCTTTACCCCGGTGATTTGTTCTATCGCGCTACCTGCCTTGAGGTTAGCCGCCTCACCTATACCGCGCGCGTCTACTGCAATATCCCTTACTTCCGTGATTCTTGCTTCGTTGCGAGATATGCGATTTTGTAAGCCCAAGAGTTTACCAAGGATACCTGATACGCTTTGACCAACTGCTATGACTTCACTCTCTACGGCATCAATACGTTCACCAAGCGTGGTAAGTGTTTTAAGCTGCTCGATCAATGTCGCAAAAGTGCCGATGATATTGAACAATTCCGCTACGCGTCCCGCTAGTCTGCCAATACCATCAAGCGCTTCTTCACTTATGCCGACCGCTTTTGCTGCTGTTTTCACAGCATCACCAACCGCCACCTCTATCTTGTTAATTGTTGCGCCAAAAGCATTGAGTCGTTCACCAAAACCGTTGACTAATTGACGCAAGCCTGTTACATCACTAGTAGCATTTAGTGCGTCTTTACCTGCCTGTGCTGCACTTTCAATAGCCGACTCTGCCTTGCTTCCCACGCTCGTTTCAGCAGTAGTCGCACGCTGGCGTTCATTTTGTACTAGGTTTCGATATTCTGCCTGTAGCGCATCTTGGGCTTTCCTTTCTCGTAGAGACGCTGCCAAGTTTTCGTCAGATAGCATTTTGTCGATCTGCGCTTTAGAATACCCTTGTTGATTTAGACTGTCGCCATACTGTCGCGCGTATGCCTCCTTCTCTAGGTCGGTTAGTGTTGCATATCGTTGTCTAGAGAATGCGTCTGATTCTGCTTTTGCGGCGTTGGCAATTTTTTCAGTGCTGCTGATTCTCTGGTTCGCGTCAGTAAGGCTATTGATTAGATTTTTTATTTGAGGCTCCAACTTATTAGCTACAACTGCGATACCTGCCGCGATAGCAGACTGAATGTCAGGCTCTAGAGATGATTTTGTAGCAGTAATAATGCCTGATTTATTAGCATCTATTACTTGCTGTGATATAGTCCTTACTTGCGCTTCAGTGAGCAAATTTAGCGCTGATATTTGTGATCTCAGGGCGCTTATTTGTGCTGATAAATCAGAGCAATTATCACTCATGATTCTTCGCCTTCACTAATTGCGTGATAGCGTTTATTTGTGCAGCAGTGCTAGCGCAATCATTGCAACAGTAGCCAGGGTAACTGTCACTATGGCATTTACATTTACCAGCCGGACAATCACTCTCGCAAGCTATTTGGTAAGTTGGCGCATTACCCGCAACAGTTTTAGTAAAAATATTTCCCGTAGTGTCGCTTACATCTATTCGATAACCATTATTAGTGCCTATTTCTGATAAATTTACACTTCCTTTGAGCCATACAGTACCGTTACCACTGGTACCAGGAATTAGTCCATAATAAGCACCATTAGGGCAAGAGTTATTGTCAGTTTCATACAGAGAGATAGCCGTACCTACTGTAGTGCTTCCATATACTTCATCGTGATTTGGAAGTAGTACACACCCCGCTGCATACGCCGTACCAGTAACATGAATTGTGACGCTACCCGATACAACTACAGGAGTAATAGTTACTGTCACTCCTGGATGTTGCGACACTACATTCAACCGGGAACCGTCTGCAAAAGTAATTTGCACTGTTCCACTTTTTCTACCTTCACAAGCCATATCTTTTAAGCTATTTTAGTGAACCCAATATATGAATACAATTCTGTCTGCCCAGTATCAGCACCAGTTGCCACGCCTAATGCACTGGTATTGCTATTGGTATTTGTTCCCCTCATTTTCAGCACTAAAGTTGTACTTGCTGTTAATATCAACTGCCCTGACAAGAGAGACAAACAAGCCGCGTAATAGTTGGTATTCGGGTATGCGCTTGTACCAAGTAACAGCACCGCATTTGTGGATGCATTAGCTAACCAAGCTTTAAAGGAACCTATACCACCTGCTGTACAACTACCATTGATAAGATAGGTTCCCGCTGCGAGGGTTATGATACTTGTGGAAGGATTTAGAGAAAGCCAAGAAGCCGGGGTGATGACAGTATTTAATGTGCGAGTTATGTCAACCGCACTGGTATAGGAGCCTCCATTCGTACCAAATGACTTGACATCACCGACTTGGGCATACGAGATCGCGGACGGAATACTACTACCTACATAAGTCTTTAATACACTCCCAGGCATTGTTTTGTACGCACCATCTGATGCGGTTTGTACAAGTAAATCATCCGTATCAGATAGTGTTGAAATTGATGGATATTGATTAATTTGCATAGGGTTGAACCTGGGAGTAAATGAAGCAAGTATTTAAGAGATTACGGGGGAAATAATACCCGCCAAATTGTACCCATGTGGTGCTGTAATAAAGGTGATTGTCGTAAGTTAAAATTACTCCATTTTGGTCAGTAATATTATTTCCACTTGGATCTGTTAGATTCCCTTCAAATTGTTGATGAACCGTGTTGACGATGCCAGCGAGAATGCTATCAGCAGTATTATTCGCTAGTGGTGTCAAGCCTAATAAATCTGCCTTGGTGATAGTAATAGTGGTGGATGTCTCCACCACGTTTACGCCAAAAACTTGCCCGAAACTCAGTTGTGACATCTAGTAGTTGTCTGGGTCAAAAGTCCCGTTGAATGGTGAATAAAAGTTAATGGTTTTTGGTAGCACCAAAAGTTGAGTCGTGCCGACGGTCGTAATAGTTTGATAGCCATCGGCAATACCAACCGTCCTCGTAGTGTCACCGCCAGTTACAGCGCTATCAGGGATATTGGTTTCGGCGAAAGCGACAATAGCCGCAAGAATGCTATCAGCAGTATTGTTAGCCGATGGGGTGAAACTCACACTAGAGAAATCAGCTTTGTGAATTGTGACAGTTGTCGCGTCTTGTGTGGCGTTAGTGCCGAATACTTGTTGAAGGGTTGCTGCTGCCATGCAAAAAAACCGGATTAATAGAAGTGAATAAATCCGTTGTATGCCCTAATAAAAATTGTGTAAATGTTCTACTTTTATGTAAAAGCAGTACTTTTCACAATCTCACAAGCCTTACCTAGAGACGATTACAGCAACTTTACTTATGTACACAACAAAAATGTACCTGTTTTACCTTATAGCTGGGTAAAAGAGGAACTTATGCAAGATCCGATTCAGTTAGCATGAGTAGCTGTACTGAATCTATTCAAGAGATAAATTATACAAATATTTACAAAAAGCGGAGGACAAAACCCCTTTGAGAGAATAGGCTGAAACCGGTACACCTATTCACAGCGCTGATATATGCAGCGACCGCGATCGCACTTCAACTATTGCGTTAGCGTAGCTCGCTGCATATATCGCATTTTTAAATTTAAATCGGAGAAAAAGATGCCTACCGCAATTAAACAAATCACAGTCGGAGACTTGATTCAAGAATTACAAAACAGTCCCGCTGATACACCCATTACCCTCAAGAATAGCGATGGTGAAAATTTTCTAGTCGTTGGTTTTGAGGTTGGTGACAGTGTGAATATTCTCATCACTGAGGATGATGGCGATGGTGATGGTGACGACGAGCCAGCTTAAAATTGGCTAGGTATCCCCTCTCAAGCGTTTTTTCTGCGATCGCACTTCTACCGAAGAAGAGCGATCGCGTTTTCTCTGCTCCTATGCCTGCTCAAACTCGCCAAGGTGGGAAGTTATGAGCGTGTTCTTTGGAGTGGTAAACATGAAATGGCTAACAGATGGGCGGTTGGGCACAGTTTTGAGAATGCAACCCTCAATCCACTCGTAGTCATCATCTCCAAGAATGCGTACCTTGAACTTGTAGCTTGCATTTTCAACCTTGGAACTGAAATCTTTCCTTACCTTCTCTTCCCACTTTTGAATGACACCACACTCTTTAGCCAATCTGGGCAACACCTTCTTGTCTGGGATTGCCTTGATGCTCTTATTTAATGTCTGTCCGTCTGGTGTCTGGAATACTAACCAGATTTTGCTCTCACCACCTTTCTGGAATCGGTGATAGGGCTCGGCGCTAACCTGAACCGCTCCAAAGTCTGACTCTACTTTGAATATGAAAGGTTTAACGCCCTCAAATGTTTTGTAATAGCTGCATTTTTCTGGGCAAGTGATAGCGCTGCTGTTGTTTTTGGTTTCTGTGCTGGTCGGAGTTGCTTCCGCTACAACAAAATTATTTTCAGAAAAGTTAGGTAAAGTAGGCGGATCAAGGCGGATCACGGGTGGATTAATCGCCTCGGAAGTCTCCTCGTGTAAGGATTTAGGTGTAATCTGCCAAGGCAGATCACAAGGCGGATCATTTTCTCGGCTTTGGGAGAGTGATCCGGGTGATCTGCCTTGATCCGCCTTGTTACCCAAACTTTTTTTGTTTTCTGGTAATAACTTCAAGCGCCAAGCCCAGGGGCGACTGTTACCAATTTTTTGTCTGTACTGTTCCCAGCCGTTCGACCGGAGAATTGCTGAAACTCTCTTGGTGTAAAGCATCTCTTGTCTGCCGAGTTCAATTCCGAGCGCAATTCTTAAAATTTCAGAGGTAGTTGTCTCTCCTTGCTGCCGAGCGTAAGCCAATACCACGTCTGTCCAGGGGTCAACGGATTGGAAATCTTTGCTAGCTTCGTTATGAATTTTAGACTCGGCTGTGGATAGCCACCACTGATGTCCGTTTTCATAAAGGGCATTAGCTGCTGCCCAGATCAGATCGCGTTCTCTAACTAGCTGCTCGATATCAATTGGGATGTCGTCAATTACGGGAATAATCCAGAATCGGCGGTTGCCTGTGGGGTCGTTGAGAAGTTCTGTCTCGTTACTGGTGCCAACCAAGACACAGGCGCGGGGATGCTCTTTTACCTCACGGGCATAAGGAGCGCGGAAGGCATCAACGCTCGAAGACATGAATTTTTTGATGCTGCTGATGTCCTTTCTCTTATACATGTGTTCAATTTCTGGAATTTCTAAACCCCAAAATTGATGCAGTTTCATTAGCTCATCTTTCTCGTTCGCGTCGCTGAGTTCATCGGTGAACCAGTCTCGCCCGAACAGTTCCCGCCAAAAGCTGGATTTGTTTATGCCCTGTTCCCCCACCAATATCAAAGCGGTATCAACTTTACACCCAGGACGACGGGCCCGAGCTACGGCTGATATCAGCATTTTTTTCAAGTAAATGTTATGAAGCGGGTCTTCGGTGCCAAAGTATTTACTTGCTAAGTTGTCAAGAATTGAGGAGTCAACTGTACTGTATCTAGCGGCTACTTCATCTAAATATTCCACTACTGGATGGTAAGCATTTTTAGGTTGAGATGCGATCGCCTCAACAATCGCCTGTCCATCTCCGATTTGTACATCCATGTCAAACTCCATTGCTATGTATAGCCGCAATTGGTTTAAGTCTATTTTTTGGTCGTTCAGTTCAATGATGTTTTTTAGTTGGTTTAACCGAAGATTATCGCCCCATCCATCTCTGATGATTTTGTAGGCACGGTAAACTTTTGATGTACGTTCCTCGTCATCATATTCTGTATCATTTTTACGTTGCTCCTCTAAATCCTTCTTCCACTCTTCAATGGTTGGGGCATCTTCTATTAGTTGCTTAAAAGCTTCTTCTCCCTTGGCAGCAATAAAGTCATCCATGCCTTTAAGTTCAATTGATGGTAATTTAATTACCATAACTTTTGAACCTGTCGCGGTTAAATCTCTCGCGATGTTGATTAAGGATTGCTGCACAGGACGCTTATGCAATATGTCAGCATCAAAACAGATGTAGAAAGTTCTTCCAAATCCCGCAAAGGCTTCTATCCATGAATGAAGTCTGCCCATTTTCCGGCAAGTCGAGACACCAGGTATAGATATGGTTGGTAGTCCAATAGTTAAGCCTGCGCCTGCTTTCCTGGCTCCTTCGGTAATGATTATAGGGATTGATTTGTCAGCGAGGACTTGTTGCCAATAATACTCTACCGCTGTGTCTAAAAATAAGGGAGAAGCACCATAACCAACGGCTCCCAAATACTTGTTTACTTTTCCATCTTTGCCTAATGGTGAGATATCTGGCTTGACCTGTACGCCTTCTAATGTGTTTTCTCCTGTCAGTGGATTTACCCCAGAAACCATCCAGCAAGGTACTAAATGCTCCGAGTGTTTTTGTCTGGATTTTGTATTGCGATTCAGAGCTTTATCGACTTCTCTAGAATCATACAAGGTTCTGACATTCCGTTGTATTATTTTTGCAGATACACCACTTAATTGCCATTCTTCCCAATGGTGAGATGCAATGGTATCGACTGTTTGAGGAGTAGATAAAGTCATTGTTCTACCCCTCCAAAAGATGTTAGAATTGTTGTCATATAACACATGAAATGATTGTAAATTAGCGGCTTTTGTCGCTTTTTTTTTGGTTAATTAACAGGATGATAGGCATCTGTTAACTGTTATTTGAAGTTGGCGATCGCACTCATTTTTTTTAAATCATCAGAATGGATCGATCGCAATTTCAAAGCAGGCATTAATCCACTGGTTAATGTCGCTAACGCTAGAAATTGAATTAGCTGATTGCCGTAGGGCTGCTAGCTCATCAGGGAATCCACCTGCTGCGTCCCAGCAAGGGGCATTGATAAAGTGTCGGCAATATTCGGCGATTAGGCTGATTTCGTCGATCCTCAGATATTGGGAACTAAAGAATTTGAAAACTACCGCTCGCAATTCGCCTGATGTTTCATCCTTCCAGTTCAGCGGCAAGCCCATTGGTGGACGGTAAACATTAGGTATTCGCGATTGCTGGTAGATAGTTACTTTGATTTCGTCACTCATTGGTCATTAGTTATTGGGGATTGGGGTCTGGGGAATCGGTTAGTTGCAGGTAAAGGAGAAAGTTATCCAGTTCGTCTTCGGTCAACAGCAAGCGCGATCGCACTCCGTAAGTTGACTCTAAGAATTTCCGACCTTGTTCTTTTGTCCAGCCCAATCGCTGCATTTGAGCGTCTGTCTGACTTATTAGGTTGTCGAAGTTTGGGTATGTTGGTTTCTCGGTCATTGGGCATTGGTCATTAGTCATTGGGCATTGGATAGGTAAGGAAACTCGCCGCTAAACTCTTCTTCCTCTACTGGGGTTGGCGGAAAGTGATAGAGCGGGTTGCTCTGTAGAATGCCTCGGTTGGCGATCGCATCATCAAAAATAGGTAAATTCCCCCGTCTAGATAAACAGCAGGCGGAAATGTGTTGACAGCAATCATTTCCTTGCTGGCGAATATCTGTCCTGTTTCTGTGGTTAAAGTTGCTTTCAGCATTGAGTCACGCTTCTAGATCACGGGGCAGAGAGTGAAGTCAACGTAATAGTCTCGCCCTAAGATGAATTGACCCGATGCCGCTGGGTTGGTGATTTGGAGTGTAATGTTACCGGCTGGTGTTGCTTGCCAGAAAGTTAGGTTTTCTTTATTGGGCGGGTTGGTGGTTACTGGGGTGAGGATAACTGTTGCTGTCTGGGTTTCATGGTTGAGAGTATTTTGCTGGCAGGTGAATTTAGCTCTGATCATTGGTTTTATTCCTTGGTGGTCAATAAAAATGGCGGTTGACCTTGGTGCTGGTCAGCCGCCGCTAAACTTCATTACTGGAGTTAGCTAACGCCGATCGCGTTCCAAGTCGCAAATTACTTTTTCTAGATACCAGTTGTCTGATTTACCAGGGTTGAGTCGCCTCTGATACCCCAAGAGACGTTTGGCTGTTGGCACGTCATTTTTAAGTAGAGCGAGTAAGTCGGCTTGCAATGCTCTGTTTTTCGGGTCAGTCCGGTAAGAGTGGGATATTTTGCCGGATGGTTTATGAGGACTCGGCGCTTGCTGGCTCTGCTCTTGCTGCCTTGACTGTGCATTTATGAACGTCACTAATACTGAGAGTACTGGCAGGGCGAATAGCTTAATAAAGAGTAAGATTTCCATAGTGAATTGAGTTGGTTCTCAATCCACGATGCGGGTATTCTCCAGATGAAAGCATCAGAGGATACCCGTATCTTTGCTTGAATTCTTTTTTGTACTTTCGAGTGCTGGTATTCATGACTTAGATATCAATTTTTGCTAGAGACCATCGCAACTCAATCACGAATAGTCACAGATACGTCGCCTGCCGATGAGTAGGCGAAATATTCCTCAGAAAGCCGTCTTTGCCAGAGTAGGCAAGGCGGCTTATTAGCTATTAATTATCAGGTGTTGATTCAGTCATTGGGCTTGGTGGCCCGAAGTGATCAGGTAATTCATCGGATGTAATTTCCAGTTTTTTGAGCAAGGTCTTGTACTGAAAAGGAGTAAGTTTTGGTATCGATCTTCCGCTCTCCCAGTTGCTTACGGTATTTACTGTTACTCCCAGAGCATCGGCAAGTTCTTTTTGAGTGACAAATCGAAGCGTTCTGAGTCTCATGAGTGCTGACAAGGGCTTTTTCGCCATCTTAACTTAAATCAATTGGTATGAACAGGTTGATATTTTTTCCAAATTGATTTAGAGTCGATAGGTATCTTGCCTAAATCAATTTGGATAAGAAGTACAAAAAAAATGCAGGCACAACATTAGGTTGAGTGCCTAGAAATACCTGCATTTTTCCCTAGTCTCTCACTCGGAATGCAACCAGTGGAGATAGCAGCCTACCGCGATTGACGCATTAAAAGACCTGCTAGTGCTGAGTGAACTTACTAAGAAACAACCACCCCAAACCAGGCAGAGATAGCAGCCTGCCACCATTGAGGTAATCCAAAGACCTGCTAGGGGAAACTAACAACCGATAATTGCCAACTGCATTAACCCATAAGTCGTAGCGATCGCGGGGTTAGCGGTTCCCATTGAAAATCCAGAGCAAAGTGCCCTGGAAATCCTAAAAACGAGATCGGTAAATAAATAGCGTTGAAAGAACGACATGAATCTAACAGAAATTAAGCCAGCAGACATCATTACCCACATCGAACAGAACTTTAACCGCACCCAGGCTACAGGCTTAAACTGTCTAATCTTCCTTGCTTTACGGGAAGGGAGCGACGTAGCTCACCATTGGAACGAATGGGGCTTTGCCGATATCCCCCAACAGGTAATCGCCTGGTGCGATGAACTTCAGGAGGATGAGCTTTTGGAGGTGGCAACGGCGATCATAAACGGCTTATTGGACGAAATTATCACCGCAGCGCTCGACACGAAAAACGCCGAAAAGCTTACTCCACAAGCGATTTACGACCAAAAACAACCCAGTTTATTGAGCGACTATTAACACACTATGACTGAGCAACAGATTAGCGATAAACCACTTAACGGGCAACGACCAAGCCCCATCAACAGCCGTAAAGGCAAGAAGAAGGAGTGGAAGGACTTGACTATTGACCCACTCTCAGAAGGGCATGAAAGCCATCAAGCCGACTATGTAGTGGGTAAAAACCCAATTACCTGGGCATTGCTCGAAGTCGGTCAACTATTCTCGCGTTCCAAAAGCGGGAAGAACTTGCACGTCAAACTCAACGATGGACGCGCCATCTGTTTAGATAGCCGACGGCCAATTGAATTTAAGCCATCAATCCGCAACTCTACACAGGTTTGGGTTGTGACTAATTTCAACTCGACCAGTGCAAGTAAAGCCGATTTTTAAAGGCGATCGCATTTTCCCAAGAAGCGCGATCGCCCAGGATGTTTTGCAAAGAAAACAACACGTAGCTAAATTATATGACTGTTCAGCCAAATCCCAGTAACGAAATCCATCATGTCGGCTTCCCAGAAGGGCAGCTACTAGGCAACGGTGCAACTGCCGAGGAGTGCGCCGATATCTCCGTCGCCTATCTCCAAGGTAAGCCGCTACCTGTAAGCGACAATCCAGTCATTAACCGCATCTCGGAACGACTCACCCAAACTAGCGGCTATGGGCAGTACATGGAGGATAAAACCAATGACTGTAAATAACACTCGTAGTCCTTGGCTTATTGCTGCGATCGCAATTTCTGAAGAACTCAAGAAACAACCACCAGAAGTCCAGGCAGAAAATAGGCGGATGAGTAAGAAAACTTACCCGGAGACATGGAAAGCGATCCGCGAGAAGGAACAGGAGCAGGAGTGAATCAAGCAATGATCCTTATTTGCACCATAGCGGCTCTAATAATTGCAATCCTGGCTCTCTGCAAGCAAGAAGGGAATCGCCCTTTCTACTTCAAAATTGAGGTGCAGTATGGCAGATGAGCAAAAAATAGTCGTTGAGGTTCCGAGTGAACGGGGACACTATTCCCCAATTCCCATTCCCCAGTTATCCAAATTGGACGAATTTAAGAAGGGATGGGTGAATGTAGTCTGTCTGCCGGACAATCTGCCAGACATGGTCTTTGATTTGACAAGCTGTGTTGCAATTCCGGCTCTATTTAGTAGCTGCTGGGTAAGTTTACCCATTCCCAGTTTTATGAGACTAGGTTTAGTTGGGTTGCTGTCCATCGCTGGAATCTCTCTGTTATATATGCGTCAAGCCGTGCCAGAGATTAAAGATGTCTTGTTGCTTCGTGTCGGATTAATTGCGATCGGAGTATTAGTAGGCTTATGACTAGCAGCTTACACCCGTCTCAGTTGCACCAGCACTTACAAATGTATGACCGTGCCAAGTGGTCATCCTGGGGCAGTTTGGCAGTCAGTCTGTCTCTGTTATTCCTGGGGGCAACTCAAAAACCAGAGTCTAAACCGTGGATACTAACAGCCTCTGTTGGTACTTTAGAAGTTGGACGCAGGCATCGCCAAACAGCCAAGCTGCTGAGAGAATCCCTTGGCGACATCGACCGGGCATCACGGATAAACTTTCAAGCTTTGGCTAGAACCCAGACACAGACAACCGCACAGCTAGCGCTAACTGTTGGTAGCTTTAACGAAGACTGGAAACCAGAGAACCTGGTTACAGATCCTGTTGAGTACATCCAGAAGAAACAGAAACACGTCGCCCTAGTTGGTGGCACGGGTGACGGGAAATCGACCTTCACCCAATACCTATCCTCCAAAATTGGTGGACGAGTTGTAGTTTACGACAGCGACGCCAAACCGGATGACTGGGCATGGCTTAACAAAGCTGATGTCATTGGCAGAAAGGGGAATTTTCAGTCCATCGACACTGCAATGGGCAACGATCTCAAAACCTTAGAGGAACTTGTTGAACTGCGTGGAGAAGGGGGAGATAACGCGATCGCAGGTCGTGAGAGATTCCTAATCGCTGAGGAGTTCCCAATATTAGTAGATGAGTGCGACCACGCCGCTACCTGGATCAAGCGTCACGCCAAGCGGGGACGACGATATAAACAGTTTGTCTGTGCATTGGCCCAGAATGACACCGCCGAAAACTTTGGTTTGCAAGGGGATAAAGACACGCTCTACAGCTGCTTTGTGCTGGTTCGTTTGGGACAGTTCGGACGTGATCACGCCAGGAGCAAACTCAAAGATCCTCAGCTAGAGCAGTGGCTAAAAGCAGGTGGCAAGAAACGATTTTTGGTCGATGATTGCCCGTGCGAGCTTGACCTTAGCAACTGGGGAATGACTGCGATCGCAACACCGGAAAACTCCGGCGGGGGAAATGAGGAGGTGCGATCGCCCCAAGACCTGAATGAATATGAGCAAATCATCCTCGCCTGGGGACAAGAGCATCCAGGGGAGGTTTTGAAAGCGCGTCTACTCCAGCAAGTAAGCCAACCATTTAAAAAGGATGACCCAGAGAATATCAGGATTATCTTTCAATCCCTTGCTGACAGAGGCTTAGGGGAAGTGGTAGATAGTGGCGATCGCTTGGGCTGGAGGTGGCGGGAGTAATGTCTACAGTTTGCCTACAGTCCGTCTACAGGCTGTAGGCAAAGCTTTGCAGGTCAAATACCGATTTAAATAAGCCGTACTTGGGTGAAAGTGCGATCGCTCACCACCTCGCCCCTAATTGCTCAATAGTGCGTCTACAGCGTCTACAATTTTTCAGCCCCAAAAACTCGCCGTCTACAGCCGAAATCTGCTCCCAAAGCCGATTTTAGCGATTGTAGACAAAATTCCTGGGGTTTAAAAAACTTCAAAAATCGAAATAATTTTTAAATCTGCAATGACTCCAACAACTTGTCCTCGATGTGATTGCACGACGCTGCAATACCAAGAAAATTATGGTTACTGGGAGTGCCTTGACTGCGGTCACGTCTGGGCGGTTGACGTTGACGATCCAGATTACGACGAACTACTAATCTGCCCCAAATGCAGCTCGTCTAGTATTACCCTAGATCCGATTTTTGGGTATTACAAATGCTCAAGCTGTTTTACTGCCTGGGTCAATGACGAAGACGACCCAGACTTTTTATTTGGGTGTTCCCATTGCGGCTACCGTTTTTTGGAATGGAATTTCGTTAGTTATTTTCTATATTGTCCAGCTTGCGAGCATTACAGTTATGAGCGAATTAGATAAACAGCTTTGTTCACTAGCTGAAGACTACATAGAAAATGCTTACTACCGCGTTGGCAATTGTAGCTATGCCTGGGAGGAAAAAGACTATCGCAGTGACGATTTAGACGGAGATATTGTATGCGGTGAATGTCCCCCCAGTGATGCTGACCATTACTCATGGTGGGAAATTGTTTCTTGCAAAATTGAAAGCAGCGAAATTGACGATCGCAACGACGAAACCGGGGAATATTCTGTAACGGTTAAAGCGTGGGTGGCTGTTAGTTCTGGTGACGAGGAGGAGGAGGTTGACAAGAGCGTAGCGCCTGACCTCCGCACCATTTACGTGCAACTTGACCGTGATGAGGAGGGCGATTTCTGTGTCGTTGGAACTGAAGAATGAAGACAAATGGATCAACGTTGATCTGCGGACAAAAAAGCTGGTTATTCGTTTCTGGGTCAAAGGATTTCCCAAACAATTTTTTATCAGCACTGGACTCAAAGACACCAAGCGGAACCGGGAGATTGTCAGATCCAAAAGGGACGCGATCGCTACCGATATTGCGTTGAGTCGGCTTGACTCAACGCTAAACAGTTACCAGTTCAGAGCAAATGAACAAACTAACCCAGCAGCGCTGGTACTAAAAACATCAGAAAGCAAGTTTCAGATTGATCTATCGCAACTTTGGGAGAAATTTACTGAGTTTCAATCCTCCCAATTGGAACAAACAACTATTTTGGGCAAATACAGAAAGACTGCAAACATGATTAGGCAATTGCCTACCAGAAACCTGAATGAAGCTCCTAAAATACGCGATTGGTTGCTGACTAACTTCTCGCACTTTACAGCATGGGCAAATCTGACGGATTATAGCCGATGCTGTAAATGGGCTTGCGACTCAGAGCTAATCGCATACAATCCTTTTGAAAAAGTTCAACTTCAAAAACCGAAAATCAAACACAGGAACTGCAAAGCTTTTACTTTAGAGCAGAGAGACTTAATTATTGAGTCATTCGAGAGGCATTCAATCCATCAACACTATGCCGCGTTAGTGAAATTTCTTTTTTGGACTGGAGCAAGACCGGGTGAAGCATTTGCTTTGACCTGGGGTGATATTAGCCAGGACTATCGGCGAATAAGTATTAACAAATCACGAAACTTTAAAGGCATTAAAAAAGGCACCAAAAACGGTAAACAGCGCGTGTTCCCCGCTCAGGAAGGTTCTAAACTGCACCAGCTACTAATCGACATTAAACCGAAGAACACAGTACCTACAGACTTAATTTTTTTCTCAAAAGCAGCAAAGCCGATCAACAGCGATACCTTCCTTGATTTCTGGAAAGAAGATCACACGAAATCTCAAAGCAACGCCTATCGTTCCCTTGGTGTAGTTATGGAATTAGCTAATCAGGGTAAAGTGCCTTACCTCAAACCTTATGCAACACGCCATACTTTTGCAACGTGGGCTATTACTAGTGGTTTATCTGTTGATAAGGTGGCTAGACTCATTGGGGATACAGTGCAGACGGTACTGAAGTACTACTGTCATCCCGAAATAGTTGATTTTGAATGCCCAGATTTTTAAGTAGCAAATAAGTAGCGAACTTAAGCGAAAGTCATATAAAAGGTTCCTCAACCTTGCTTTCAGTAGCTACCCTGTAATTCTAGTCTAGTCTACGAATTTGACGATACCGTAAGCATTTTAAGGTTTCGTATCAATTATGCTACTCAAAAAGCCGCGTCTCAGTCGATGAATGCGTTGGCGTAGCCCATCTCTTTGTTCCCAAAGAAAACAAAATCTCCTCAATCCCCAGCCCCAATCCCCTGTTGCATTTGTAGCTAGGTTGGGAATAATAAATACTACTCACGCTGACACACACTCAGCTAAACAAAAGCTATTTAGCTTAGAGATAAATTCGGGTATGAACCATCCTAGATTCTTAGATAACCCTGCGCCAAAACAAAACACGCAGCAGCAAAACTTCTGTCTGGCGTTTCTGCATCAGATAATCAATGGCATATCTGACCCAATTTTTGTCAAAGACCGTCAACATCGCTGGGTATTACTTAACGATACCTACTGTGATTTCGTCGGTTATAGCCGAGAAGAATTAATTGGTAAGTCAGACTATGATTTTTTGCCGCAAATAGAAGCTGATGTGTTTCGGGAAAAAGATGAACTGGTTTTCACCACAAATATTACTAATGAGAACCAGGATATTTTTACCGATCCTCAGGGTATAACCCATCTCATCTCTACAAAAAAGTCTTGCTTTGAGGATGAGACTGGTAATAAATTTATGGTGGGTAGTATTCGAGACATCATTTTACAGAATGAAGTCGGAAAAGTTCTTGGTGTGAGTGGCAGAGCTAGTGATATTACTGAACAAATACAAAATAGCGAGGCACTTCGGGAAACCCTCGAAGAACTCCAGATAGTTGAAGAAGAACTACGCCAACAAAACGAAAAATTAGCGATCGCTCGTGAAACGGCGGAATTAGAGCGGCGGCGTTACCAGGATTTGTTTGATCTGGCCCCAGATGCTTACTTGGTGACTGATATAGCCGGCATCATCAAAGAGGCTAACTATGTAAGCGGAGCCTTACTGTCTGTGAGACAAAACTATCTTATAGGTAAACCATTCATCCTCTTTGTCGCCGAACCAGACCACCAAACTGTCATGGCCAAATTGGCAAATTTGCAGCAGGTACAGGATTGGGAAGTCCATCTAAAGTTACGAGTAGGTACAGTTTTTTCTGCTAGTATCAAGATAGTTGCTATGTATAATTCACAGGGTCAGCAGGTCGGCTGGCGTTGGTTGCTTCGAGACATCGGCGAACAGCAAGCTATATTGCGCGATCGCCAACAAGCAGAGAAAAATCTACACCGCACTAATGCTTTACTCCAAGCTCAACAAGAAGCTTCCATCGATGGAATTCTGATTATTGATGAAAATTGTACAGTTACATCATCCAATCAGAAATTCTCCCAGTTATGGCAAATTCCTACCGCACTGCTCCAAACACGCGACGCTCGCCAAATTATGAGATGGGTGCTAGACCAACTAGTAAATCCAGACGAATTTATAGCTAAAACAGAATATCTTTACCAGCATCCAGAAAAAAGCAGCCGTGATGAAATTTTCCTAAAGTCTGGAAAGGTTTTTGAGCGCCATTCTGCACCCGTGCATAAACAGCTAGGGGCTTGTGATGAGATATCACCTTTAGGAGACTATTACGGTAGAATTTGGTATTATCGCGACATTACCGAATACAAGCAAGCAGAGGCAGAACTCAGGACTTCACAGCAAAAACTAGCGTTGCTGATTGAGCAAACACCTTTAGCCATTATTGAATGGAATACCAAATTTGAGGTTCAGACATGGAATCGGGCAGCAGAAAAAATCTTTGGATACACCACAGAGGAAATGCTGGGGAATCGTTTTGAGATCATAGTACCTGAAAATGCCAAAAAGCACGTAAATGATATTATCACTGCCCTCCTAACACAAAGTGGAGGAAGTTTTAGTGTCAACGAGAACATCACTAAAGATGGCAAGGTAATAGTTGGTGAGTGGTATAACAATCCGTTAGTGGCTCCTGATGGCCAGGTGATTGGCGTTGCCTCAATGGTGTTAGACATCACAGAACGCAAATGCGCCGAAGAGGAACAGCAAAAATTTGTCGCCTTGATTGAAAACAGCAGTGACTTTATTGGTATTTCTTCAATGGAAGGGCAAGTTGCTTATGTGAACCCAGCCGGACTCAAGATGTTGGGACTTAGTAGCTTGGAAACAGCCAAAACAAAGTCAGTGGTTGATTTTCATTCACCAGAAGCTTTTGCCGAGTTTCAGCAAAAAATTATTCCTTTGATGCTTCAATATGGTTTCTGGCAAGGCGAGTTTCGCCATAGACATTTTCAAACGGGCCTAGAAATTCCCACTGATTGCAGTCTGTTTATAGTTAAACATCCTGAAACAGGAGAGTCTTTCTGTCGGGTAGCTGTTGCTAGAGACATTACAGAACGCAAACAAGCCAAGGAAGCCCTCCTAAAGTCGGAAGCGCAACTAAGACAACAAGCCGAAGAACTTAAAGTTGCACTCCGGGAACTTCAACATACCCAGACTCACTTAATTCAAAGTGAAAAGATGTCCAGCTTGGGGCAACTAGTCGCAGGAGTGGCACACGAAATCAACAACCCGGTCAATTTTATCTATGGCAACCTCACGCCTGCCCAGGAATACACCCAAGATTTATTTTTACTTTTAAAACTCTACCAAAGTCATTATCCTGAACCTGTACCAGAAATTCAGGATTTTGTAGAACTAATCGAACTGGAATTTTTGAAATCAGATTTGCCACAAATAATCAACTCAATGAAAGGTGGGGCCAATCGGATTCGAGAGATTGTGCTTTCCCTCCGAACTTTTTCGCGCTTGGATGAAGCCGAAATGAAAACTGTTGATATTCATGAAGGAATCGACAGTACTCTGATGATTTTGCAAAGCCGCCTCCAGGGTAATGACCAACGCCCGACAATTAAAATCATCAAAGAGTATGGCAAACTACCGCTGGTTGAATGTTACGCTGGGCAGCTAAATCAAGTATTCATAAATATTTTGACAAATGCGATCGATGCTTTAGAAGAGGGAGTGGGGAGTAGGTATGAGGGGGATGAGGGAGATGAGGGAGATGAGGGGAATAAACAATGCCCAATCCCCCATGCCCCATGCTCAATGCCCAATTCCCAATTCCCAATTCCGACAATTTGCATTTGCACCCAACTACAAGAGCCAAATCAGGTAACAATTAGGATTGCCGACAATGGATTGGGAATAACAGAAGATGTTAAAAAACAACTATTCGACCCCTTCTTTACCACCAAAGACATCGGCAAAGGTACGGGGATGGGACTTGCCATTAGCTACCAGATTATTACAGAAAGACATGGTGGTATCTTAGAATGTATTTCGCAGCTAGGACAAGGCGCTGAGTTTGTGATTAAGATTCCCTTGAGCCAGGATACTTAAGAAATAAATGTTTTTATTTCGTTCCATAAAGAAATTTTAGGGGCTTGCAACCATTTTTTCTTATTCTTTCTTTTGCCTTTTAACTTTTTACTTTTGCCTTGTTCGGTCAGCTAAATACCTCCACTGCTTCAGGAACTTTCATTTGGTCGAGAATTCCCCAAATTTCCTGTAACATTGGCTCTAATCCGGTGCGAGTAACCGCTGAAATCACAAAAACCGGGGCGTAGGAGAGATGATTAAGTTGGGTGGCTAACGCCTCCAAATCGACAGTTTCCCGATCAACTGCATCAATTTTATTCAGCGCCAAAATTTGCGGACGTTCTGCTAAACCCTGTCCATAGGCTTTTAATTCTTCCTTGATTGTGTTGTAATCTCTAACCACATCATCACTAGTGGCATCAATCAAGTGAAGTAGCACCTGCGTGCGCTCGATATGGCGCAAGAAATCATGCCCCAGCCCTGCTCCGTGAGCCGCTCCCGCAATTAGTCCAGGAATGTCGGCGAAAACAGTACCATCGCCAGTAGGTTTCCGCACTACACCCAAATTTGGGATGAGGGTTGTGAAGGGGTAGTCTGCAATTTTTGGTCGTGCTGCTGATAAAGATGAAATTAGAGTAGATTTACCAGCGTTTGGTAAGCCAATAATCCCCACTTCTGCCAAAAGTTTTAATTCTAGGCGCAGCTGCTTTATTTCCCCTGGTAATCCTGGAAGGGCATATTCTGGGGCGCGGTTACGGTTACTCAAGAAATACTGATTTCCTAGTCCGCCTTTACCACCTTGGGCAATCAATAAAGTCTGCTGAGGTTCAATTAAATCCCCCAGCAATTCACCAGTTTCAGCATCATAAATGGTTGTACCGCAGGGAACTTCGATCATTAAATCCTTTCCTGCGGCTCCAGTGCAGTTCTTTGGCCCACCACGAGTACCTTTTTCTGCCTGAAAACGATGGTTATATCTGAAGTCCAGCAAGGTTTGTAGGTTTTCATCGGCAACGAAAAATACCGAACCGCCTCGCCCCCCATTACCACCAGAGGGGCCACCAGTGGGCACGTACTTCTCTCGCCGGAAGGCGACAATACCATCGCCGCCTTTGCCAGCTTCAACTTCAATTTTTGCTTGGTCGATAAATTGCATATATTTGAGTGCTGAGTTTTGAGTTTTGAGTTATAAATTATAAATTATAAGTTTTTAATTAACTTTAACTCCTTACTCTTTACTTTTAACTCCTAACTCTCCAACTCAGCACTCAAATATATGCTGAAATATCTTCACCACATTTGTCTGCTAGATAAGAGAGGGCACGGAAACGTAAACCTACCAGTTGCTCATACAAGGGGTTAATTTTACACATCGGTGGGATATGCACAATCTTGCGTCCAAATAAAGTAACATCCCGCTCAAAGGGACATTGGGAGGGAATCATTTTACACAAAAAGCGGGCTACTCTTGGGTCTTGGATATCTAACCCATCCAGCCAGTCACGCAGGGGGTGTAGTGCATTTATTTGACGCTTTGTAAGTCCATCTGTGAGGGTAGTAGGGGTGATTTGCTCTGGGTGTTCTAGGGTGTGGCGAAGGGCTTCCAGAAAATTCTCTGGCTGTTCTAAGGCTTGGCAGAACTGTTGCAGAACCTCATCTTCGCTGGGAGAATAAGTACCATCTGCGATCGCTACCATCACCGCTGTCCTTAAAAAATTTTCCGCTGCTGGTGTACCTTTACCCAACACTGTGGCTAATTCTTCTGGCGTAATTACCTCTAGTGAGTCCCATTTTATCCCAAGAGCTAATTCATCTTTAGTGATACTGGCAATTAATTCCTGTTCTTGAGCATCAAAATTACCATCTGCCCAAGCAATGGTTAGCAGTCCACGCAACCAAGCGGCAATCTGTTCGCTGCTGTAGGGGGATTGAACGGTACTTGTCATAAACTCACGTCTCAAGCTTTCCTCAGTCACTACTAAGCTACCCTAACCAGTAGCTATGAAGATAGTGGGAGGAGCAGAGAAAATTCACAATTCAAAAATAAATAAGATTCAATACTGGAATTTGCGTTACACAGTCATGGAAGTTTGTCAGGATGCAAACCTGCTTGTTACTTCTTCCTCTATAGCAATCCTATCTGATTTTCACGAATGATTTAGGATTACTATATTAGGTTAACTCTAAACAATTAAGGTATACATAATGTTTTTCTTTGGCATTGAGCATGAAGTCGCTTTCTTAAATAAAGAAGGAAAGTTTGCTGACTTTTCCCACACAAAATTTGCTGATTTCAATCAAATTATTGAAAAGCTACCTACATACCCCAGCGACTATCCTCAACTACGCGTGGGGGATGCAGGTATTAAGATGAAGAGATGGTACATTGAAGGATTTGAAAGATTTGCAGATTCCGATAAAGTGATAGACTGTCATGTTAAAGGTATTGAAGTTAGAACAACTATCCATTCTAATATTCAAGGCGCTATTACTGAATTATCAGAAAGTTTTCACTTACTACGTGAAGTTACTGCTAATTTTGGTTTTTCACCAGTTTTAGTTAGTTTCAATCCCTACAATCCAGCCTTTGAGCCTCAACCCCCCTTAAACAATTATGAAATCAAACAGTTAGAAGCTTATCCTGACGAACAAACTGCTAATATTCACATGGTATCTTATGGGCCAGATTTAAATATTTCAATGGCAGATTTGTCTACAGAAAGTGTGATTGATATTGGTAAAAAGTTAACTTATTACAGCCCTTATATTGTCCCTTTTAGTTATAGTTCTCCTTTTTATCAGGGAAGTTTATGGGATGGGTTATCGGTAAGAACATTTATCAGAACTGGAAAAAGACCAGCAGCTTTGGTTTTTGTTCAGAAACAGGAACAACTGATTAATAGCATACCTTCCTTGACAAAAATCGCCCGCATTCCGGCTGAAGTGGGACGCATTGAATTTAAGGCTTGTGATAGTTGTGATGATTTTTTAATCTATGCGGCTTTGCTGACATTATTGAAAGGCTTGGTATTAGATGAAACTTTGCTGGGTAGAGCAACTGTACCTGATGCTGCATTACATCAACTTTCTGCAAAAGAAGGTTTTGACAACGAGAATATTTTTGGAAATGCGACAAAGGTCTTACAAGCAGCCGAAGTCGCTTTGGGAGACGACTCAGATGTTCATTATTTAACAACACTAAAAGTGCTGCTGGCAAAGCGAAAAACAAGATCCCATGAATTAATAGAAATGTTCCATCATGTGAATTCAATAGAAGAGGTAATAAAGCAGACTTATCAAGTTTAAAGAAGATTTTTCTGTATAAATTAATACTTTGAGTATATCCTCTAAGGTGCATAGTCCTTGAAGCAATACGCTTAGGTTAAGGATTTTTGGTACTGATTTTAGACTTTTAGAGACGTAAAGCTTCGCTCCACCAAGCTAACGCGTCTCTACCAGAGATTTTGGGCTTAACGGAACCGTATTAATCCTTAAAGGTTCTTTGATTGGATAAAGTCGAGCTAACTGAACATCAATAGCAGAGCCATTAAAGATTCAGTCGATATACCTAGAGACTGATTTTATTACAACTAAAGATGTAGTAGACTTCATTCTAGAGATTGATGCAGACATTAGTATTTTCAAAGTAAAAGTATAAACAAGGAACCTGAAAAAAAGTTTGAATTTGAACTTCAGGTTCGTTTTTCAAGAACTTCTAGATTGAAGCGTAGCTGACAATTTTTATTATTGCTCAAATTGCTAAATAAGGGTATGTTCTTCGCTCTTTCGGTGAAAGTTCTGCGTTGTTAAAGCTGTTAACGAGGATTTCAAATGAAGACTATTGCTTCTGTTTTATCTACTTTCCGTCCAGTACGTTTTCTAGTAGTGGCTTTTGCTTGCGCCCTAGTATTATTCTCTAATACTTTTCCTGCTTTTGCAATCGATAGCTACCAAAGTAAGCCTACCGAAGGGACTACACAACTGCTTGATATTCAGCGCAAAACTGACGAAGCTGCTAAAGAACCACCAGCGGGACTGAAAAAGGTTCAAAAGGAGTCTAACAAAGGACTTAATGAGGTTCAGGGAGATGCTGATATCGATCAACAAAAGAATCCTGGAAATTCACGGAATGCAACTTCAGTAGAGGAAAATGTAAAGAATTTGTTGGACAAAGTTACAGGTAAGTAACAGAGTTAATACCTTAGTTATTTGTCGGTAGTAATGGGTGATTGCTTAAAAGCAGTGATCCATTACTAGTTAGACACTTATTAAAAAATAGGTTAGAGACGTAGTAATGCTACTTCTCTACAATGGTTATCAACTGAAATCAAATATAATAATATATTATATATTCCGTATAAATCACAAATGTTGAATGTCGATACAAAATTTTACATACTTTAGTTAAAGCAACTCTAAAAAAACTAAAATAGTCAACATTAAGATCATCTCCTCAAGGCAATGAACATAACTGATTTTTTGACACATACATAATTGTAAATAACGGAATTTATCTAAGAGGATGTTTGAAAAGTCTAATTTAATACCAGCTCTGGCGAATATAATTCGCGGCTACACAGACGAAACCCACCTCCGTGGGTTGAAGACATTGATTTTGTGTTAGTCCGCAGAGGCGGACAATGCCAGTGTAGTAGCGAATTATATTCGCCCAAAACTTTTCAAACATCCTCTAATAGAGTATGTCCCCATTATTTGGACTTAAGCTTTAAAGTGTTTTGCTAACATATTCAGCAGAAGTTTGCGTGGTACAAGCCGAGATAATTTACTTCTAATTTGAGTGTTAGTATCAGAACTAATAACAGTTGGATAGCCTTTTTCTAAAGCCTCTAAAGATTCCCAAACCACTTTCTCAGAAGAATATACTTTATCTGTACTGCTTGCCAGTGCTGGAGGAAAATTAGCTTCTGCAAAAAAGTTTGTTTCTATTGGCCCTGGACAAGTGACTAAAATCCGAACACCATATTGATAATTTTCTGCCCATAGTGCTTCACTAAAGCTGAGAATAAAAGCTTTACTGGCAGCATAAACAGAAAGGTATGGTATCGGTTGAAATGCCGTAATAGAAGATACATTAATAATACTTCCAGAACGACGTTGCCGCATCAAGGGTAGAAATTTATGGGTTAAATCTACCAATGCCAAAATGTTTAATTGTACGATTTTGACTTGTTTTTCTCCATCCCCTTCGGCAAAGTCGCCATAGCAACCAAAACCAGCATTGTTGATTAACAAGTCGATGGTTAATTCCTTTGCCTTGGTGGTATCAAATACACTAGCAGCGGCATTAGGTTCTGTGAGGTCTTTGACTATGACCTCTACTTGAATTTTGTGTTGTTCTTGTAGTTGTTTAGCTAATTGGCTTAATTTATCTTCAGAACGAGCAACAAGTACAAGATTTGTCTTGCGTGCAGCTAGTTCTTGAGCAAAGGCTTTACCAATACCACTAGAGGCACCAGTAATTAAAGCAGTTGGCATTCTACATATTCAGATAATTTTTAATCACTTATAAATCTTAGCTATGCTGATTATAAGTTTTAACTACCCAAAGTGATATACCCAAAAAGGTAGAAGCAATACTCATACCAATTCTGTATGAAGATGCGCTAAACCATATTTAAGTACAAAAAATAAAAACGTAGACACGGAGAGGCTGGCCGCAGTCTACCGTATACTCCTACAGAGAAGCAAGCTAGGCGTAGCATTTCGGAGAAAAGACACAAAGAAAGAAGTTAAAAGAGTTTAGCGCAACCTCATAAAGAAATGGTATCAGATATGCAATCAGGAACTACTTCCTCTATTCAAAACTTATCTTTACCTAAGAATTTATTTTCGGAAACGATGTGAATTCTCCAAATACGCCAATATGGGATATTCTTAAATCTTCTTCATCTATATATTGAACAGACGAGTCTATTTTTTCTGGTAACTCTCCGTGCTTGCATGACCACTCAAATACAAATTTAGAGTCTAGATGCTTGAGGTTAGAAAATATCTGTTTCCATTGGCTTCGTCGAATTCGATTTCCCCACCTAGATTGTAATTCTCTCGAATAGGCTTCTTGTTGATAAACAAAGAAATCAAATGGTCTTTCACTTAAATTTTTGTGATCCTCTAAATGAATGAGATGAAACATAAAGCCATCTTCAGAGAGGCTACTTACAATATTTTCTAAGAGTGGCACAACATCATCAACTGGCACATGCTCTAACACAGATTTGGAAAATACGAAATCTATTTTTTCTTTGCTAGGTAGTTGTTGAGATAAATCAATTGGAGCAACGTATTCTATGCCCAAGTCTTGTAAGGCTTCTACAGAAAAATTTCTTAATGAAAGTAGTTTATTTAAACGTAAGTGGAGAATCTCGCGATCTTCAAATGTAGATAGACTATCTAAGATACTCCAATCTACAGACTTACACACAGCTTTGAAAATATTGTCGGGTTGTAATAATGGGGAAATATCCGTTGCATAAACCTTTTTTGCTCCGAGAAGGTAAAAGACTAACGAATGAGTCAGTAACCACCCACTGCCAATTTCAAGACAAATTTTGTCACGCAATACATATTTTTTCTTACCAAGCAGAAGCAGATAGATAGCAACTTCATTAGCACAAATATCAAGCCTTTTACCTGCAACAGCTAGCTTACTTGAATGCATTTTGTTATGTAAAGCTTGATATAGATCAGATGATCTAATAATTGATTTTGTTCGTTCATCAAGCAGATTCTTTACTAATTTTTTCATTTTGTACACCTCTCTCGCTTAAGTTATTAGGGAATTTAACACAACACTGTTAACTGTAGCAGTAACATGGATTCCTGTATAATAAAATCATCTCACCTTTGTTGCTTCTTATACACTTACGGTCAAGAGCATCTTTACTGACGGGTAACAAAAACCTTTGAATTGGGAACTGGTGATTAGAGATTAAGAATTTTTAAGATTTAAATAGTGATTCAGTGAGAAGTCGAGCTAGTCGGTTGGTATTAGCATCAGCGGTAGTAAGTAATCGAGCTTCAAGGATATCCCGACTTAGGTAAACTGGATTTTTTCTAAAGTCGGATGTTCCCAATAATGATTCTCTCATGGCAATTCAAAGTCATCTCGAATTGCTAATTACCATTTTTCAGACCAATAAATAATTTCTGAGGCGGAACTATTAATAGCGACACCATAGCTATCTCCATGATTCCACTTGAAACCAGGTCTACCTTTGTCATCTGTATTTAATACCAATATTTCATAAGTAGCTGGGAAAGATTCTGTAGGAGAGTCACTGGTATAGAAGAAAGTTGTCGGCACACCATTAGGCTGGTTGATGTGGTCATTTGTGTTACCACCCTTATATTTGTGCTTGGCGCTATTTCTATATTGTGAAAGTAATTTTTCAATCTTGTCTGGTGGCTCTTTTAGCCTAATTTGAAAAAAACTGCTTCCCTGCAAAAATTTGGGAGAGTAAGCGATGCGAACGCTTTTAGCATCAGTAGGAATCTTGTTAGGAAAGTGTTTTACTTGGTCATTATCAGACAATAGTTGATTACGAATTTCTTTATAGCGTGAGGCATCAGTGATGATTTTAGGCTCACTAGTATTGCTAAAAGTTGTTTTCATAAAAAAGCTTCCCCCGATAATACTAAGACTAGCAAGGGCTAATAGAAATTGCGATCGCTTCATCAAGTTGGGTGTGTCTAACTCTTATAGTCATATACCCAACTAATAAACTATATTCGTACTATTGCGGATATCCTATTAGAGATATTAACAGAAACTTTGTGTATCCAGAGGTAATTTAGGGTATTTGTAAAGTTACTATGAAGTAGGTCAATGATTACCTAGTCAAATACCGTAGATGATCCTCATTGAGGCTAGCACCGCAAGGCGGAATTAAAAATTAAAAATTAAAAATGAATACAGGGTAAGCATTTCATTGATTTGGAATGGTGAGGCAGTCCGGTCTTGGGGGTTTCCCCCATGAGGAACTGCCGAACCCGAAGGGGTGGTTTATTTACGCCGTGTTGTACTAGTACTAGCATTGCAGCGAACAAAATCAATTCCACAGACATCCATTTTTTCAATTCTTCCTGATGCAGCCATAAATAAAGCGGATATATAAATAGTAGATGCACCTTAATTAAATCATAGCCCTTAGCTTTTAGTTGGGGGCTTTTTTATTGCTGATATATTTTTAATTCGGGATTTTTTTGTAATAAGTCTAATTTTCCCGGATATGGCAATAACCAAAGTGGATTAATAAATAGTAGATGCACCTTAATTAAATCATAGCCCTCAGCTTTTAGTTGAAGGCTTTTTTATTGCTGATATTTTTAAGTTAGGAAGAAAATAACTGCGTAACTAAATCACAGATCTCATCTTGATGTTGGAGTTTTTTTATTGCTGATATATTTTTAATTCGGGATTTTTTTGTAATAAGTCTAATTTCCCCGGATATGGCAATAATTAAAGCGGATTAATAAATGGTAGATGCACCTTAATTAAATCAAAGCCCTCAGCTTTTAGTTGAAGGCTTTTTTATTGTTGATGTTTTTAAGACGGAAAAAATAACTTTGGATGCTAGTTAAATATTCCCGGATATGGCAATCAATAAAGCGGATTAATAAATGGTAGATGCACCCTAATAAATTACAGCCCCCAGCTTTTGGCTGAGGGCTTTTATTATTTAAATATAGACGGTAGTAAACTAGGAGCTAACCAGTTAGATTTTTAATTTTGGATTGAAGGAAAATCTAAAATCTAAAATCTAAAATTGAATGACTCCTAACTCCTGATTTCTGGGGGTACTAAAACAGCTATAGCTTTAGGTATAACCCGAAAACGAGCAGGTGTGTAGGTAGTAATTTCACCATCTGTATTGATAGGGCGCGGTTTGCGAGTATGTACCTCTATTTCTTGACCTTGAAGAGAGCGTACACTCTGCCAATGTATATGTTGCCCTTGTCGCATTGCAGGTAGTAATAATATCATCTGCCACCAGTGTTCAATCTCTAAGCTATAAAGGTCTAGCCTTTGATCATCTATTGCGGCATCGTCAGCCACCGCCATACCACCACCGTAATAGCGGCCGTTACCCACAGCGATTTGCACTGTTTTGACGCGAACTGATTCACCGTTGATGACAATCTCCGCTGTAAAAGGTCTCGCTTCCCAAATTACTTGCAATGCAGTGGCAGCATAAGCAAATATTCCCCAACGGCGCTTGACTTCTTTGGTAAGTCGTTGAGTAATTTTTACACTCAATCCCAGGCTGGCAACGTTAAAAAAATGCTTGCCATTCACACAACCCAAGTCGATGCGGTGTAAATTTTTATATGCAATAATTTTGCAAGCTTCGTTGAGGGAATTCGGGATTCCCAAAGTTCTCGCTAAATCGTTAGCAGTTCCCAGAGGCAAAATTCCCAAAGGCAACTGAGTATCAACTAAAGCATCTACGGCAGCATTTAGAGTACCATCTCCTCCGCCAATGATTACCAAGTCAACTTGATACTGATAGCGAAGTATAACTTCAGCAAGATGTTTAGGATCTTCTGTAGATTCCTCAATTAAATCAAAGTCGAGTGTTTGCAGGTATTGAATTGCTTCCGACAGACCCTTTTGCCCTTGGCGGGCATGACGATTTACTAACAGCAGTGCGCGGGAACTCATGGTTAGTACCTTTTGTAGTTGATATGGCCAATTATCCGCATCTATATATTCTGCTTAAAGTTGACTATAAAAAAGTGTTGAGGCTGTGATAAAAGTTACTAATTATGATATTTTGACTACTAATTTCTAATGTTTATTTTTATCTAGCTCTATTTGTTCTGAGTATGTTTATGCTCATCAAATATAACTATTACTCTCTGTATGAATTAAATTTAGGTATTCTTATAAAATAGGGAATTATTCAAATAATATTATGCAAAAAAAAGGGATGTTTTTCATTAGTATAGATACATGTTTGGAGATTAAATTTGTATCTATACTATTAGTAGTTATATTAATTCTTTGTGAAACTGCACAAAATCAGGCTTTGTAAGACAAATTGCTCAACCAACTTATTCTATAGGACTCATATTTGATTTCTGAAATATACGTAGGGTGCGTTACGCCAAAGGCTAACGCACCAGTTAACGATTTAGGTGCGTTAGGCTACGCCATAACACACCCTACAGATACTTAGATTTTTTCAGGAATGAAATCGGATTCCTATATAATACAACCTCATAGGTAATCAGTATTATAATTATATAATTTTTTTGTTGATAAAAAGTTATATGTGTCAACTTCTGGTGTCACAGATTATAAATTGTCTACGCTAAAGCGATCGCACCTTGAAAACGACTCTTTCCCCAGATTTCTCACCACATCTCAATAATTAAATAAGTAATGAGTAATGAGTAATGAGTAATGAATCTTACTTATTACTTATTACTTATTACTTCGCCCGTGAGGGGAGCAGGGGAGAGTTCAATCTGCCAAGTTCAATCCCTTCTCTCCTTGTGAGAAATGCGGGTTTCGTATGAATCCCCATATTCTATTTTGAATTTTGCTTTTATGACTTTTTCGGGTTGGTGTCGCCACCAATAATTGCTTGAAATACGTCCCCTAGTAAAGATAAAAATGCTGCAAATAACAGTATAAGCATTAAACTCGCAAGGGCTGCAAAAGGAGAGATGATAAACAAGATTAAAAGCGCAAACATCAAAATCTTTAGTAATGTCTTATTCATTTTTTTCTATACCTAATCATCATGTTTTCTACGAATAATCGATAAATCAACAATCTGTCACCTGCCCTCTGTTAGATTTAACCTGTCCGCGCTTACTTTTGTGGTCAAGGCGCTTTCTTTGAGAACTACGGGTTGGTTTAGTGGGTTTGCGTTTTATCGTTACTACAACTGCACTTTGAATGAGTTCTTGAAGTCGTCTCAACGCTGACTCGCGATTATTCTCTTGGCTTCGGTGTTCTTGGGCTTTAATAACGATGACTCCTTCTTGGGTAATGCGTCGATCATTCAGCTTTAAAAGCTGTTGTTTATAATAATCGGGTAATGATGAAGCCATAATATCGAAGCGCAAGTGAATCGCAGTGGAAACTTTGTTAACATTTTGGCCTCCTGCTCCTTGCGAGCGAATCGCAGTAATTTCAATATCGGTCTGTGGGATAATAACTTTGTTAGAAATTTGTAGCATTGCTCATAAGGCAAAAGAGGAACTTTTAAATAATTCGTAATTCGTAATGACGCTCTCTACGAGACGCTAAAAGCGAACGAATACTCGCTACCGCTACGCTAACGTAATTCGTAATTTTTAATTCAGTTTTGTAATGAATATTTTAACCCTACCGCAAAACTTCTCACTTTTAGAAGGGAGGGACTTAGACACCATAAAAATGTTAAATTTTGGATAAAAATTTTTGGTATTGCATAATTAAAAGATATGTGCATCCAAGTTATCCGTAATAACGAGCATCGCCGTGGTAAACAGAACTATATCTGTACCTATTGCGAACACCAATTTCTAAAATCATCCCGGAACTATGCAACGCCGTGATAAAACTTATTTTATCAATAGACATCTCCAGAAATTAAATATGCGTTATCCAGAATCCTTGTAGAGACGTAGCACTGCTACGTCTCTACATTCATTTTCACCAGATGTCTAATAGTTAATATATTATTTTACCTTTAATTTGACAAAAATATCCGGCTAGTCTGCCAAAATCTGGAAGAAAAGATCAACTTTATCGAGATGAGGAGGCATTTGTGACTGATATACAAACTGGTCAAATGACTTGGCGATTACCAGGTTCCTCAGAATGCGCCTTACATTTGCGCCATCATCCCTCAGAACCTTGGCGATCGTATAAAGAATTTCCACAATATATCCTACCTGATCCGCCCGGTTTTTCCGAAGGATACGCTACATTTTTAGCGCTCCTGAAAAAAAACTGGCAGCCTCTATGAAAAGTGCTGAGTCCCTAAAAGTTGCTGTATGTGTCTGTTAACAGCACTCCTGAATTCGACTCAGGACTAGGAACTCAGCACTCTCTAGGCACTCAGTTTGGTCAAGCACTCAAACTCTCACGAGTTGTTGTGCGGGTGTAGGCGTTCCAAACATCGAGTTCTGAATATGGACGGCTAGAGAGCATAGCTTTAGTTGCTTCTGTGAGTCCTTGAGCAAGAGTAAAATCTGCCCCAGCAATACTTTGAAGATGCTCCATTTCTGCATCACTGAGGTCAGTTGCTCGCAGGTCTGTATCCCGCAAATCGGCTCCAGTCAATCGAGCATTCCGCAAGCAAGCCCCTGTCAAATAAGCTTTCGTCAGGTCAGCGCCGCTTAAGGCCGCATCTTGCAAATTAGCTCCAGTCAAGTCAGCACCACTCAGATAGGCTCCACGCAGATTAGCACCTTGTAAATCTGCATTTCGTAAAGAAGCTGTATTGAGAAAAGCACCATTGAGATTAGCACCCGGCCCTACCGCTCCAGAAGCTTTGTAGTTATATTCTGGGGGCCATTTCGTTTGTGTATCATAACGCGCCACTTGGAGTTTGGCTCCCTCCAAGTTTGCGCCACTGAGATTTGCTTGTTGAAGATCGGCACGGTTTAAATAGGCTCCCTGCAAATCAGCCCCACTCAAATCGGCTCCTCGCAGATTAGCGCCTCGCAAATCAGCCCCACTCAAATCGGCATGACTCAAAACCAACCCACTAAGATCGGCTCCTAATAGCTTGGCTTTACTGAAGTTAGCTTTTTGTAAATCGACTTCCCTGAGATTGAATTGGTACAAATCGACCCAATCCAGAGTGGTTCCGGCTTTGAGGGCTGCTAAGATTTCTGGAGTTGGACTGGGGCGTTCGGCAAAGCCGTTGCCGTAGGCATCGCTAGTAATAAGTTGAATTTCAGTATTTGTCATCAGCTGATTAAAATATAACTTTTGGAGTTATCCTACACTTTAACTAAATCGGGGCTTCATCTGAACACTCAGTATTTAATAACGCCAAAATTTGAGAAAACGAGGTTTCAAAACAGATGCATATAATACCGCCTTTGACAATGATCGAATTCTTCCGTAAAAGTGAGGGTACATGGTTTACCGAACGCTCCGTTCATCATTTTGACTCGGCGGCGGATGAGTCGGGGGAGTCGAATTTGATCATTAAAGTCCTGGAAAAGGATGATCCAAAAGTCCAAGAAGTTTGTACAGCCCAAGGGATAGACCCTACGGAAGCAACAGGCGGTGCTAGCTTTTCATGGCAGGCTAATCTGGATACCAGGCTCCCAAATACCGATAATGCTGCCATTTTGGTTGATGTTCCCGGCGAAACGAGGCGTTTTGGAAAACTGATCCGCAACCAGGGCTATGTTGAGAGCATTCCGGTTGTGAGTCAGTATCGGTTTGCCGATGATGGAGTGCTGACCATTGATACTGACTATGACAATAATCAAGGTCAGGAACGTTGTTGGTTTGTTACAGATGATTTTCGTGTCAGGGTCAGTACAGTACGAATGATGAACGGAGTCAACTTGATGACTTATTGTTCTGAACGTCGTTGTGTTTCCCAAGAACTGCTGGAGCAAATGATCAGTCGGAATCATGCTAGGTAGGGAGTGGGGAGTGGGGAGACAAGAGAAGTACTTTACCCCAAGACTGTATAATCAGCATATTTCAGGATGAAGAGACAAAGCTCTTCAGGCTGTAAAGGTAGAGGAAGAAAGAGAGTTATTAGGCATCTCCAGAAATTAAATATGTGTAATCCAGAGACGTAGCACTGCTACGTCTCTACATTTTTTTCATCAGATGTCGATTGAATTAACGAAACATTTGAAGATACATTTGCCCTGGACTCACAGAAGTTTTAAATACATATCTGTGTTTACTACATTTCTAATGCTGCTTAGTAAATCCGCCTTAGAGGATGTTTGAAAAGTCTAATTTAATACCAGCCCTGGCGAATAGAATTCGCGGCTACACAGACGAAACCCACCTTCGTGGGTTGAAGACATTGATTTTGCGTTAGTCCGCAGAGGCGGACAATGCCAGTGTAGTAGCGAATTATATTCGCCCAAAACTTTTCAAACATCCTCTTACAACTTACAGAAGCTTTAAATGCACATCCGTGTTTACTACCTCAGGTTTTAATTCATGTCTGAAGTAACTTAGTTAATAAGTATACATAAGCATTGAATTTTACAGAAGCTATCGACCATGCCACTTAACTCAGAGAACCTGAATTTAGCCCGATCCCTTGATCTGTCTACAACCAATCGTGTTCTTGTGGATTCAATTAGTGCTTCTAATCCGATCGATACTTATCGACTGACTGTTAGTCGCTCTAGCGATTTGAAGCTTTCTTTACAAGGTGTGAAGGCTAATGCGGATATCCAGGTTATCCAGGATGCGAATGGCAACGGGCGGATTGACGATCGTGAGGTACTGACAAGTTCTGCGCTGAAGGGGGTTGGGCTGGATTCGATTAATGTATCTCTAGCCGCAGGCACCTATTTTGTACAGGCTTATGCTGGCGATAAAGGTGCTACGACGGGTTACACCTTAAACTATTCGGCGACGGCACTAGGAAACCCGGATAGTGCTGACCTGACGGCAACTCGTTCTTATTTTGGAACTGGGGTAATTCGTTCGTTCTATAACAGCCGTGGCATTAGTACTTATCAAAACCCGTCTAGCACTGTTGTCGCATTTGGAAGCGCTCAGGGGCAGCCGAATATTTTTCTGATGTATGGAGCGATCGCGGATTATTACACTAACAATTATACCAAAAATCCCAGTGCAACTAATGGGTTAAATGGGGTGGCTTCAGGGCTGGGTAATCCGACATCTGCCATCTATGAACAGGCGGATGGTAGTTCTGTGATGGATTTTGAGGGTGGGCAACTGGTGAATCGCGGTGGGGTTGTTACCCCTATTTACAGTAAACGTGGTGGCGATCGATTTGATTTAGTCGGTCAGGGTGCGCCCAATGGTACAGAGTTGCAATGGAAGGATGATTATGCTTGGTTTGGGCGTGATTCAGTTGGGCAGGCTACGGGTGCAGTTCGTCGGATCAGCAATGGTTACATCCAAGAATTTACGGGGAGCAAGGATGGAGACAGTATTTTCTTGCTCAAAGATAGTCAACAAGTGATTGGTGGCGTTGAGCAATATAAAGATGACAATGGCAAGTTGATTAATACGCCAAAGGGGGGACCTTACCGTGTTCAGGGAGGTGTTCTTCAGGCTTATCGCTCAGTGGGTGGGGCTGAACGAGTGGATGGGTTGGGGTTTGCAACTTTCTCGACAGAACGGGCAAATTTCAAAGGGTACAAGGTTTATCAGGAGTTTGAAAACGGGTTTATTGCGATTACCAAGGACAACCAAGTTCTGATTCGCGATCGGCAGGGACAGCCTATTTTGCCACCTTCCCCTGATTATGCAGGCAACACGCTTCAAGCAGCTAAAAGCATCAATATCGGTGCATTAGCTACGTATCAAGACTTTGTTGGCACTGCTGACACAAACGATTACTACAAGTTCACTATCTTCAGCAAAAGCAGTATTAATGCTTCTCTGTCTAATCTCAGTGCTGATGCAAATTTACAGCTTCTTAATAGTGCTGGCACTGTCATTGGTAGCTCTAACAATCCTGGGTCTGCTTCTGAAGAAATTTATCGATCGCTTGATGCTGGCACTTACTACATTCGGGCATATCAAGCCAGTGGCAACACCAACTATAATCTAAATATTTTTGCTTCCCAAATTACTCAAACGGGTGATGTTATTTCAGTTCGTGGTTCAGACGGAAACTTGAACGTTTTTGCTGTTGGAAAAGATGACAAGGTATGGCTATGGAAACAATCAGATAACAATTACACTTGGTGGCATGATATGGGCTTCACGGCTCAGAACATTCAGGTCATTCAAGGCGGTGATGGCAAGCTTCACGTTTTAGGTGTAGGGAAAGATGCTTCTACCTGGATGTGGAATGAGTCAGATAATAACTACACTTGGTGGCACAACATGGGCTTTGGTGCTCAGAATGTCCAGGCGACTGTTGGTGGCGATGGCAAGCTTCACGTTTTAGGTGTAGGAAAAGATGCTTCTACCTGGATGTGGAATGAGTCAGATAATAACTACACTTGGTGGCACAACATGGGCTTTGGTGCTCAGAATGTCCAGGCGACTGTTGGTGGCGATGGCAAGCTTCACGTTTTAGGTGTAGGAAAAGATGCTTCTACCTGGATGTGGAATGAGTCAGATAATAACTACACTTGGTGGCACAACATGGG
>NZ_JBALDZ010000120.1:0-58157 GCF_036917155.1 Nostoc sp.
TTATGGTTTTTAAAGACGTGACGGCGAATAAATTCGCCTGCCCCTTGCCCCCACGGATGAATCCGGGGGCTTCCACGGGGCGAGGTGTTTGGTGATGAAATAATTACTCAGCATTCAGGATTGGTAATTCAGTACTATCACCGTCAAGTCCTCTATCTTTGGTTTGTGATATCACCCAGTAGCGATAATCCGCCAAAAGTTGATTTAATAATCGTTGCTTGACTGACAACAGCACGCTTTTGAGCAAACCATTGCCAGTAGCTTCTAAAATCGGCTTAGGAGTAAAGGAAAATGGCGGTGGGAAATCCACCAGCACCTCTAAATCAGCCCTTCCTTGCAGGCGAGTGCCAGTGCTAAACTCTTGGGGAGACAAATACCCTTTTAAATTGAGAGCAAAGCGCTGGTTAATATACTCAAAACCCAGAATTTCACAGCCTAGCGATCGCAAATAAATTATTCCATTTGATTCTGCCCATACTCTCATGTCTACAGTAGGTTGAATACTCAGTGACATAAAAGTAAGCGGACGCATTTTCAAGCGAAATACCTCCTCAGAAAGCTGCTGAATCCGGCTATTGTCAACTAAAGCCTTAACCAGACGTTGGGGCTGACGTAAGTAGTGCTGAATCGGAATAGGCTGCTCTGGAACAGCAATTTCAACCGATTGGGAGGCAGTAAACCGGGTAGCCATGAGCTAATAAAAATATCTGTTTCTTAATTTTAATATTTTTTAACAACTTAGTTCTGATTATTAGAAAATTACAAAATTTATTGACCGTAAAAATGATTTTTACTTATCAGGTATACATCATTGGCAAAAAGTTGGTACGCTCATTAATATATTTATTGAACTAAATATAGATTAGGATTTTATACTTGACATAAAAACAAAAATATGATTTTTGTCTAAGTAGAAACTAATAGAAATCTTCAGGAGAATCTAGCAAAAAACTGCCAATAAATCTATCTGACAAAAGACTGAATTTCTATAACTTATTTTCTTGGATACATATTTTGGTCTATTTGTTTAGTGCGTAAATTTTACACCTAACAGTGTTAACAGTGTCTAAGTAAGTCGGTGAGAAAAATTCAATGTATATGAAGAAATATAAATTAGCTGTAGAGTGTGTTATGCCTTATAGCAACGCACCTGAGATTGTTGAGGTGCGGCGCTTGGCGACAACACACCCGACATTAAAATTCCTTAACATAGCTGGAAATATTAGCACCGACTTACTTAGTAGGATTAGACATTGGATATATTTGCCAAGACCAAAATATCATATCTCTGTTTACCGATTAAACTTGTAACTCAAGGCTAAAAGTATGACTTTATCGATCGCACATTTAGGGCCTCCCGGCACTTACACAGAACAAGCAGCTGTTTTTTATGTCAACTGGCTAAACAAAAGCACGGGAGTTGAAGCTATGTTAAGCCCTTATCCCACTATCTTCCAATCATTGCACGCCGTTGCTAATGGTCAAGCACAATTGGCTGTTGTGCCGGTGGAAAATTCTATTGAAGGGAGTGTTAGCACAACCTTGGATACACTTTGGCAGTTGGACAGCTTGCGAATTCAGTTGGCTTTGGTATTACCCATTGCCCATACGTTAATTTCTTGCGCGTCTAGCTTAGATAAAATTAAAACTGTTTACTCTCACCCGCAAGCTTTGGCACAATGTCAGGGATGGTTAGAGCGTTTTCTGCCAACTGTACAGATTATTCCCAGCAATTCCACAACCGAAGCACTACAGCGATTAGAGCAAGAAACGACAACGGCTGCGATCGCTTCTAGTAGAGCCGCTCAACTCTACAACCTGCCGATACTTGCTAGTGGCATCAATGACAATCCAGAAAACTTTACTCGTTTTTGGGTGGTAAGTCAGGGTGAAACGGACACTGGATACCAGACATCAAAAGTGCCTACTAGTCACACATCGCTGGCTTTTAGTATGCCTGCTAACACACCCGGAGCATTAGTCAAACCTTTGCAAATATTTGCTCAACTAGGGATTAACCTCAGTCGGATTGAATCTCGTCCGACGAAGCGATCGCTAGGCGAATACTTGTTTTTCATGGATTTAGAAGCGGATGCCAAGGAAGCACAAATGCAATCTGTTTTAGCAGAATTAACTATCCACACAGAGGTTTTAAAAATTCTTGGCGCTTACAATGTTTTGCCGATCAGCGCCGTTAATTGAGAAGTTAGGAGTCGAAAGTTAGGAGTTAGGAGTTAGGAGTTAGGAGTTAGGAATTAGGAGTTATAAGTTATAAGTTAGGAGTTAGGAGTTAGGAGTTATAAGTTAGGAGTTAGGAGTTAGGAGTTATAAGTTATTAGTTATCAGGTAGGGAATATAAATTATAAGTTGCCAATCTTTTATTTTTTGTTATTTATTCCTAACTCCTAACTCCTAACTCCTAACTCCTAACTCTTCACTCTTCACTCCTAACTCCTAACTCCTAACTCTTCACTCCTAACTCCTAACTCTTAACCCCTCACTTTTCACTAAATGTATCTTTGAGAACAGCACGAGCTGCCAAGTGATTCCGAGTAGAGGTTAAAATTTCTGCTTCCCGCTCTAGACGAGTTACAGTATCTTGCATTTCTAGCAATAACTGCTGCTCTGCGGCGACACCATAAAGGTTACTAGCTACCCAATAAGATAGCTCTGTTGGGAGATCGGGTAAATCTTCTGGCAGTTCGATATTTTGTTCGGTTAACTTGGCTGACAGACGCACAACATCTCGCAGCAGTTGTTCTACTTCAGAAGATAAAGGTCGCAAATCCTTAGTTGGTGGTTGGTCTTCAATCCACTCCACTAAACCAACGCGGTATGGCTTTTCACGAACATACTCTAATACACGGAATCTTTGCTGCCCTAAAGTCATCATCTTGATCCGATCATCTGGTAGCCGCTGGTGATGAATGATTTCGGCACAGCAACCAGTGTTTGCAATTGTACCTTTGACTGGATCGAACATCAAAACCCCGAACCTGCGATCGCTCTCCAAAATCGTGTTCATCATGATTCGGTAGCGAAATTCAAAGATGTGCAGAGGTAATGGCCTGGTAGGAAACAGAACTACTTCGGGTAACGGGAACAGAGGTAATTCGCGAACTGCAATTTTAGAAGATGATGTCATTGTTACTTTGGTATAAACTTAATCTTAAAAAATAATTTTTCTCTGCTTTTCCCGTACTTTCTCTACATTCTATCATTTGTCTCCTAGCTAAAGAAAAGCCCTGAGATATATTTCTTCAGGGCTGTGTAAATATTCATACTAATGTCATTTGTCTTTTATCCTTCGTCCTTTGTCCTTTGCCAATGACAAATGACCAATGACTAATGACTAAATTAAAGTTTGACTTCAATATCTACACCCGATGGTAGATCCAATTTCATCAGGGCATCAATAGTCTTAGAAGAGGGCTGGTAAATGTCAATAATCCGGCGATGAGTACGGGTTTCAAAGTGTTCCCGTGAATCTTTATCTACGTGAGGCGATCGCAGCACACAATAGATTCGGCGTTTTGTTGGTAAAGGAATTGGGCCTATAGCTGTAGCGTTGGTGCGGTTAGCTGTGTCTACAATCTTCTCGCAAGATGTATCTAATAAGCGCCTATCAAAGGCTTGTAAGCGAATTCTAATCTTCTGCTGCTGTAGAGTTGCCATCTTTAATTTTCCAGGTTCTGCGTAATTAGGTTACTGGGGACTGGGAAGTGGGGAGTGGGGAGTGGGGAGTTGGGGGAGACAAAATTGCTTGCCTTCTTCCTATTCCCTATTCCCTATTCCCTACTCCCTATTCCCTACTCCCTTTAATTAAAAAGGAAGAGAAAGGAGCAGAGAGGCACAATAAATACCATCTCTGCTCCTTCATTATGAGCAAAAAGGTGCTACTTCAAAATTTTGGAGACAACACCAGCACCGATGGTGCGACCACCTTCGCGGATAGCGAAGCGCATTCCTTGTTCAATAGCGATCGCGTTGATCAATTCTACTGTCACTTTAATGCGATCGCCTGGCATCACCATTTCTACTTCTTTACCTTCATCTGAGGTGTAGCCTTTGATAGTACCAGTTACATCGGTTGTCCGTACATAGAACTGGGGACGGTAGCCAGCGAAAAATGGAGTCTTACGGCCACCTTCTTTTTCTGTTAGGACGTACACTTCCCCTTCAAATTGAGTGTGAGGTGTAATTGAACCTGGTTTGGCTATCACCATACCGCGCTCAATATCTTCTTTTTTAAGACCACGCAGTAGTACACCTGCATTATCTCCAGCCAGACCTTCTTCGAGGCTCTTCTTGAACATCTCAATCCCGGTGACGGCGGTACTACGAGTGTCTCTCAGACCAATTAGCTCGACAGTATCGCCAACCTTAACTTTCCCGCGTTCAATCCGTCCAGTCGCCACAGTACCACGACCTGTGATGGTGAACACGTCTTCTACAGCCATCAGGAAGGGCTTATCAACATCCCGCTCAGGAGTGGGGATGAAAGAATCCACAGCATCCATCAATTCGTAGATTTTGTCTACCCAAGGATTTTCACCTCTTTTGGTCTTAGGATTCTTGGTCATTGCTTCGAGAGCTTGCAGACCAGAGCCTTTGACAATGGGGATATCATCGCCAGGGAAATCATAGCTGGTTAACAGTTCTCTTAGTTCTAGTTCTACTAGTTCCAAGAGTTCTGGGTCATCCATTAAGTCTTCTTTGTTCAAGAATACAACCAGACTGGGAACACCCACCTGTTTTGCTAACAGAATGTGTTCGCGGGTCTGGGGCATAGGTCCATCGGTAGCAGCTACTACGAGGATGCCTCCATCCATCTGAGCCGCGCCGGTGATCATGTTCTTCACATAGTCAGCGTGACCTGGACAATCTACGTGAGCATAGTGCCGATTTTCGGTTTCATACTCAACGTGAGCGGTATTGATGGTAATACCCCGTGCCTTTTCTTCTGGCGCGTTATCGATTTGATCGTAGCCTTTAGCTATAGCTTGACCAAGAGCTGCCAAGGTCATAGTAATGGCTGCTGTTAACGTGGTTTTACCGTGGTCAACGTGGCCAATAGTACCAATATTGAGGTGGGGTTTATTTCTTTCAAACTTTGCGCGTGCCATGAATGCTCATTTCCTTATTTTAACTAAGCGTTCCCTTTGCTTTTTGCAATGATAGTTTCAGCTACGCTGCGAGGCACCTCTTCGTAGTGGCTGAACTCCATCGTGAAGATACCCCGACCTTGCGTTTTTGACCGGATATCAGTGGCGTAGCCAAACATGGTCGCCAGTGGAACTTTGGATGCGACCTTAGCAAGTCCCTGTTCGGTGCTTTGGCTTTCAATTTGCCCCCGGCGGGCGATGAGGTCGCCAATGACGTTCCCGATATAGTCTTCAGGAACTTCAACCTCAACTTTCATCATAGGCTCTAAGAGGACGGGTGAAGCTTTCAGCACAGCCTCTTTCATCGCCATTGAGCCAGCGATTTTGAAAGCCATTTCTGAAGAGTCTACATCGTGGTATGACCCATCAATTAGCGTTGCTTTAACGTCAATTAACGGATATCCAGCGAGAACACCGGATTCGCAGCTTTCTTTCATTCCTTGTTCTGCGGGGCCAACGTACTCTTTAGGTACTGAACCGCCAGCAATTTTGGAAACGAATTCAAAGCCAGTACCAGGTTCTCCAGGCTCCAAATTGATCACAACGTGACCGTATTGACCTTTACCACCACTTTGGCGGATGAATTTGCCCTCAACTTTGTTTACAGCTTTCCGAATTGTTTCTCGGTAAGCTACTTGCGGCGCACCTACATTCGCTTCCACCTTGAATTCTCGTAACATCCGGTCTACTAGAATTTCTAGGTGTAGCTCTCCCATCCCCGCGATCACGGTTTGGTTTGTTTCGGGATCGACGCGGACACGGAAGGTGGGGTCTTCTTCTGAGAGAGATTGCAGAGCCTTGGACAGCTTGTCCATGTCGTTCTTGGTTTTGGGTTCAACCGCTACCGAGATTACAGGCTCAGGAATGAATAGTGATTCCAGAATTACTGGCGATCCATCATCACAGAGTGTGTCACCTGTCAAGGTGTCTTTCAATCCCAGAGCTGCTCCCAAATCACCCGCTCGCAGTTCATCGACATCTTGCCGATCGTCTGCTTTCATGAGAACTAAGCGGGAAATCCGTTCTTTTTTATTCTTACTAGCGTTGAGAACGTAGCTGCCCTTCTTCAGGACACCAGAATAAACGCGAACAAATGTTAGGCGACCGTAAGGGTCAGCCATAATCTTGAATGCCAGAGCTGCTAGGGGTTCGTTGTCATCAGCCCGCCGCTCAACAGTATCGCCATTAGGCAGTAAGCCTTGAATTGGTGGTACTTCACTTGGCGCTGGCAGGTAATCAACAACGGCATCCAGCATCAATTGCACGCCTTTGTTTTTGAATGCCGAACCACAAAGTACTGGTACAATTGTCCCCGCAATTGTGCCTTTACGCAGGGCAGTCCGAACTTCCTGTTCTGTAAGTTCTTCGCCATCGAAGTACTTAGCCATTAGAGCATCATCGGTTTCTGCCGCAGCTTCTATGAGCTTGGTGCGGAATTCGTCTACCTGCGCTTGTAGTTCTTCTGGGATATCAGTTTCCTGAATATCGGTTCCTTGGTCATTAGCGTAAATATACGCACGTTGCCGTACTAGGTCAACAATACCTCGGAAGTCGTTTTCACTACCAATTGGTAATTGAATGGCGATCGCATTCGCCCGCAGGCGATCGCGAATTTGCTCGTGAACCTTATAAAAGTTCGCTCCGGTGCGATCCATCTTGTTGATAAAGGCGATCCGAGGAACTTTGTAGCGTTCTGCTTGCCGCCACACTGTCTCAGACTGCGGTTGCACGCCGCCCACAGAACAAAATACTGCGATTACACCATCCAACACGCGCATGGAGCGCTCAACTTCAATTGTGAAGTCTACGTGACCCGGAGTATCGATAATGTTAATTTGATGATCTTTCCAACTGGTACTGATCGCAGCGGCAGTAATGGTAATTCCCCGTTCCCGCTCTTGCTCCATCCAGTCTGTGACGGCAGTTCCTTCGTGAACTTCGCCAATTTTATGAATTATCCCAGAGTAAAATAATATTCTCTCTGTTGTTGTTGTTTTGCCCGCATCTATATGCGCCGCAATACCAATGTTGCGTACTTTCTCTAGCGGGATCGTGCGTGCCACAGCTACCTCCTATAGTTTTTGCCTCATGATATCTTGTATATTACTCTTTGTTAAGATTCTATACTTTTACGGAAAACCGTCTTTTTGTGTAAATCTACGATATACCGCTTCGGCAAGGCGATATATCGCTTTTTTACTTAATAACGATAGTGGGCAAATGCTTTGTTAGCTTCCGCCATCCGGTGTGTTTCTTCACGTTTGCGAATGGCATTGCCAGTTTCGTTAGCAGCATCCATTAACTCATTTGCCAATTTGCTGGCCATTGTCCGGCCTGGTCTTGAGCGGGAATATTGCACTAACCAACGCAGTGCTAGGGTAGTGCCACGTTCTGTACGCACTTCCATTGGTACTTGGTAGGTTGCTCCACCAACTCGCCGAGCCTTGACTTCTACTAAAGGCGTGGCATTTCGCACTGCTCTTTCAAAGGTTTCCAAAGCACCAGCACCAGTGCGTTCTTCAATAGTTTTTAAGGCATCATAAACAATGCGTGCGGCAAGCGATTTCTTCCCATGACGCATGATCCGTCTGATAATCATGCTGACAAGGCGACTGTTATATACAGAGTCAGACGGAACTGGGCGCCTTTGAATAACACCACGACGAGACATACTTCACCTTTAATTCGGAATTGGCAACGAAATTATATGCTATCAGACACCGGAAACTAAAAGCGGTAGAACCCAACCCTCAGACTTCCTCAATTTTTTCGACCGTTGCAGCAAGGCTGACTTATTGACTGCCAATTTTGGATTTTGGATTTTGGATTTTGGATTAAAAGTTTTCGTTACATGTTCCGAGCGCAAGGATCTGAACAAATCAAAAGTCTGTAAGCCTCATTCCCTCGTGGGTTCAGCCAATCCAAAAGACGCTCGATAACTCGCTAACGCTACGCTATCGCAAATCTAAAATCTAAAATTGTTTGACTTGCTACCTGCAACTAAATACTCAAGGCGACAAGATTATAAACTTTAATGTTCAGATGAGAAATTCGCTGTCGGTTACAGCCTTCTCTTCAGAACTTCTACACTTGCTCGCTTAGTGTAGGTGTAGCGTAGCTTGCTTGATTTTTTTAAACAGACATAACTACTGCTAGAACACAGACGGCGATGCTTTTAAGGTAGACGATTAATCGTGTTGGATGCGATTAATCGCCCAATCCTATTTTTTCGCTTCTTTGGGCCGCTTGGTTCCATACTTGGAACGGCCTTGCTTGCGGTCTTTGACTCCGGCTGTATCTAGGGTGCCACGAATAATGTGGTATCTCACGCCTGGTAGATCCTTAACCCGACCGCCACGAATCATCACAACTGAGTGTTCTTGTAAGTTGTGACCAATCCCTGGAATGTAAGCTGTAACTTCAAATCCAGAGGTAAGTCTGACTCTTGCTACTTTGCGTAGGGCTGAGTTAGGCTTTTTTGGTGTGGTCGTGTATACTCTGGTACAAACTCCCCGACGTTGGGGGCATTGCTTCAGAGCAGGGGACTTGGTTTTCTGACGCGCTTGTTCGCGCTCATTTCGTATTAGCTGCTGTATTGTTGGCATGAGTTACAGCGCGTAAAGCTGCTTATGGTCTAAGTTTTAACAAATCCTGATTATATCTTTTTTTACGGCTTTATGTCAATTGTGATTTTTCCTTAGTGATTGAACATCTGTTTTTTGACTAATACTCAATCACTAATGACTTAAGGAAAAGGAATTGCCACAGCCACAGGTAGCGATCGCCTGGGGATTGTGGAAGCGAAAACCACCACCCATTAAGTCTTCTGAATAATCCACCCTCAAACCGTTGAGGTAATTTAAGCTTGCGGCATCTATAACTACTTGAATTTCATCCAAGTCGAAAACCTGGTCGCCAACTTTTATTGCTTCATCGAAGGACATATCGTAAAATAACCCGGAACAACCACCTGCTTTTACTGCCAATCGAAACAAGACATTTGGCTGTTGTTTGGACTTTATGCGCCCAATCTCACTCACAGCTGCTTGACTCAGATGAATCATGGAACTCGTTTTTTGCAATTGAATACCCCATCGTCTATTTTACAGATGGGTTGACCCTTGCTTCTGCAAAATTCCAAATCACTCAAGGCATGAGCGCGATCGCTATTACTACATTTATAACACTAACATATTTCAGTCCCCACCTTAACTAGGTAGGGACTTCTGGGGTGTAGTAGTTCGTTTACAAAGACGGTTTACACGAATTATCTTTGGGATTAAAGCTTTAATAGCGTTATTTTGGTTTTAATCTTTGGTACGGGCATAGTCATCTTGGTAGCGGATAATATCATCTTCTCCCAAGTATTCGCCATTTTGGACTTCAATCAACACCAAGGGGATCACGCCAGGATTCTCTAAACGATGAGATGTACATTGGGGTACATAAGTTGACTCATTATTACTCAGTAAGACTTCTTTCTCCCCACAAACTACTCTAGCTGTACCAGAGACAACAATCCAATGTTCACTGCGGTGATGGTGCATTTGTAGACTGAGGCGGTGTCCTGGCTTAACTTCGATGCGCTTAATTTTGTATCCCCGCCCTTCTTCCAAAACTGTAAAAGCACCCCAAGGACGTAATTCAGTTGCAGCAACGCCTCTAGAAGTGATGGCTGGAGTTAGGTGTAGAGTTTCAGTCTGTGTAGTTTCTTGATATCGAGCCATAGTTACCTCATTTGAAGACATAACAAACCGTTGGTACTCTTAACTATTGATAAAAAATCTGGCGTTATCTTGCAACCTTGAAAATCAGCAATTTTGTCGCACTTTGATAAACATAGCAAAATCAAACCTGATGGTGTAAACTATCACTACTAAAATTCTGATGTTTACACCAAGTCTTCATCAAGCAAAATGGCAGCTTGTTCTAAACTTTAAAAAGTGACTGGGGACTGGGGACTGGGGATTGAGTTTTTTTCTATTACCTCATTTTCGTGGTTGTAGGAAAATACCAATTCCGTTGTGAACACGAGCAGCGGTACTAGGCGATCGATCGAGTAGTTGCCCTCCTAAATAAAGGCTGGTAGAACTACCACCATCCAAATTTAGGGCATCTACACAGCCCATGAGTTGCATCAATTGGGCGTGTTCTGCCAAATTGGGCCCATAACCGCCGACACGATTATGGGTGGCAGTAATCATTAGTGTGCCTGTTGTCGTTGTGCAAATACCGCTACGAATAGCTTTTTCGGCAATAAAGGCATTACTGAATTTTTCGCTTTTGGCATCAAGGACAACTTGACGATTTTGGACTAATAGCGGCCCTGCCCCGATAATGTAGGGATAACGACTAAAATCAACTGGAGTAGTGGCGCTGGAAATGCTGACTGTGCTTCCAATAGGTAGCTGGGAGGCAGCACTAGTAGCATTAGCGCGTAAGGTTAACAAGTAGCCATCCTGGGGAATGGGAACTGCTGTGCTACCAACTTTGCCACCTGGTAACTGTTGAGTAATTTGGTCTTTCTGTACCACTAAGATAATTTCGTTATCCGTCAGGGGCGTGTAAGTTGATCCCCAAGCTGGAGTATAACGAGCAATGCCACTCTGGATGTAACCGCTGTTAAGAAACAGAATTGGTAGGTGCTGGTCATTTGCTGCGATTAAAGTTTCTTCTAAGGTGAGACGACCAAAGTAAAATTGGCCTGAATCATTCCAAGCGATCGCACCTCGATTCAAAATGGGGCCTGATAACCATTGATTATCCCGACGAATCGCACCCAATGGCAATCTATTATTGCGGTTAAAATAACCACCATTAATTCCAGCGACAGCTAAGTAACGTTGTGCTGTTTGAATTAAGGGAGCAGTACCCGCAAGTCCATCAACACTAGCCCACATAGGTTTCAAGGTTAGCCCAAATTTGCGGGGATTAACTTCTAGCCAGACCACCGGAAAGCGTTCTGTGCCCAAGTTGACATAATGTTGCCGCCAGCGCAATCCTGGGGCCCAAGTAATATCCCGCTCTTCTAAAGGATCGGGTCGAATATCGATAATCAGGCGATTGGGGTTAGCGACAGTACTAACTTGAGGCGATAGACCAAAGGGAACGCTCAGACTAATAATTGTTTGGTTTTTCACCACCTCCACCTTTTGAATCAGTGGTTCAGGAGGTGATGGTATTGGTTCTGTTGGTGTAGCTGGTAATAATTGTTTGAGCAGATTTGGCAGTAATGTTGGTGGTGCTGCTGGTGGCTTCGGGGTATAGCGTTCTATCAAAACGGGATTGGCTATTCCATCCAGGGTAACTGTCCACTCTCGATTTGGCGGTGTGGTGGATTTTGGGGTTGGTGTATCTGGATCGGAAGATGGAGTTTGGGGTTTGGCGATCGCTGAACCTTGTGCAACTTGCCAGGGAGTGGGACGATCTAAATCGACAAGCATCCGAGTCTGTTGCAAAGGCGCACTCGCCTCTAGAGGTTCCTGGCTCTGAACAATATTTGTGATTTGTGTTTTGGGGGTAGCAATCACCAAAGTGTTACCATTAGCTTGAATTTGCCATCCCGATGTTTGAGCAAAATTAGTAATGTCCAGATAGCGATATGCTCCTAGTAGCCTGGCGGCTAACACCTGTGGCGTTGTCACCGACGAAAACCACTGTATTGGTTGCTTCGCAGAATTACTACTGTTTAAGAAATTTACTCCAATTAATTGCCTGAATGCTCCGTCACTGAGATGAGTTGTCACCTGACCAGATTTTCCAGGTTGCTGCAACCAAGTTCCTGGTAAAGTCCGACCATTGAGGGAAATTTGATTGCCAGAGGATGCCGAACCTGTTACGGGAGGTGCAGGTGACTGTGAGATTAACTTGGGTGTTGATTTGGTGGTTTTTAGGGACTCCTGGGCGTTGATAGGATAGGTAGTAATTAAGCACAGTACTGTCAAAAGTATTGGTGACACAGTAGATCGAAAAAATTTGCGTTCGCTAATTCCTGATTGGCAACAATTCGGCATTTTTACCATAATTTACTAGGTATTTTTGAAACCTATCACCCAAGGTATAAACTAACTAATTATTGGCAAATATAAAGAAAACATGACTTTATTTTTGAATAAACATGGTACTCTATATATTGGATAGTTATCTCTTATAGACATTAACTAATTTATTTAGACGCTAAAGCTACTGCAATCAAGTGTTTTAACTGGCACTAATTCTAACCATACTATACACGGTAGTTTTGGTTATCAAAACTGGATTAAGATATTTAATCCTGACTGAGTGTTGCTACTATCAGTTAGGTATGGTCAATAGTAATATATGTGGCAAGTGGTAAGCAGCAAAACTCTAGACAACAACAATATGGGAATTGTCAAATGGGTATATATTGTAATACGCTGATTTTATTGCAGGATCGGGATGATTTCAGCTTTAAAACATAGTAAAGCATTCAATTTTAGTTTTGTTTCAGGTGAGCCGAAATAGGCTCTATGAGTAACTAACGTGCATCTGGAAAGAGGGGATTGAGAAAATACTTAGCTTCACAATATAAAAAAGAAACTGTCAGGGCAAAAATAATGTCTTGGCGGAGGTAGCTTGTCTAACACCGCATAAATACATAAACAATACGCAACTATTCTAACACGGGTGAACGACGAAAGTAAGACCGAAGTTAAAATTTTTTTCCCTAAATTTCGGTGCTTATATATTTCTCAATCGCGGAATTTAGAAAAATTTTCCCGTAAGTGGCAAAATTGGTAACTCAATACTTCAGGAACAGGGTATGAATAATCAACCGATGAATCAAGACCAGAAAATCACAGCGGATATCAACTCAAGAGATACCTATCAGGGGCAAAAGTGGTTAGTAGAGGAACGAGATGCCTGTGGTGTAGGTTTTATTGCTCATCGCCAGAATCATACCAGCCACGAAATTGTCAAAAAAGCTTTAGCTGCTTTAACCTGCTTAGAACACCGAGGAGGTTGTAGCGCCGATCAAGACTCTGGTGATGGTGCTGGTGTGTTGACAGCAATACCTTGGAAGTTGTTCCAACAAGACTTTGCCCAAAGGGGGAAGGAATTTCCATCCACCGATAATATAGCTGTGGGGATGATATTTCTACCACAAGACCAAGAAGCAGCACAAAAAGCTAGGGCAACTGTTGAGCAAGTAGCTGCTGAAGAAAAATTGATTGTATTGGGTTGGCGAGTAGTGCCAGTGCAATCTAATTTACTGGGGATACAAGCAAGAGAAAATCAACCCCAAATTGAACAAGTTTTGTTAGCTTCTGTTGACAAAAGCGGCGATGAATTGGAACGCCAGTTGTATATTACCCGCCGCCGAATTAGTAAAATTGCAACCAAAATCTCAGAAGAATTTTATATCTGCTCGTTATCAAGCCGGACAATTGTCTACAAAGGCATGGTGCGTTCTGCTGTTTTGGGCAACTTTTATGACGATTTAAAAAATCCAGCTTACAAAAGCGCCTTTGCTGTCTATCATCGCCGCTTTAGTACCAATACGATGCCCAAGTGGCCCCTAGCCCAACCGATGCGGCTTTTGGGGCACAACGGCGAAATCAATACCTTATTGGGTAACATCAACTGGATGATGGCACGAGAAGCTAGCCTGAATCATCCTGTATGGAACGTTGGCGCAGCCTCTCCGCAGGAGACTCGCATCGAGGAGCTAAAGCCACTAGTTCATATTGATAACAGCGATTCAGCTACCCTAGATAACGTAGTAGAATTGCTGGTTTGCTCTGGACGCACCCCCTTGGAAGCTTTAATGATTATGGTTCCAGAGGCTTACCAAAATCAGCCTTCTTTACGTGAATATCCAGAAATTGTTGATTTTTATGAATATTACAGTGGTCTGCAAGAAGCGTGGGACGGGCCAGCACTTTTAGTATTCAGCGATGGTAAAAAAGTTGGTGCAACTCTAGATCGTAATGGTTTAAGACCCGCTCGTTACTTGATCACCAAAGATGATTACATTGTTGTAGCTTCGGAAGCTGGTGTTATGGACTTCCCAGAAGCCGATATTGTCGAGAAAGGTAGACTCGGCCCAGGGCAAATGATTGCTGTGGATTTAGAAAAAAATGAAGTCCTGAAGAATTGGGATATTAAGGGGCGCATCGCCAAGCAGCACCCTTATGGAGAATGGCTGCAACAGTACCGTCAAGAATTAAAGTCATTGGTGAGCCAACGCGGTCTTGGGGGTCTCCCCCATGAGCGATTGGCGAACCCCGAAGGGGTCATTAGCCATTCGTCATTAGCAAATGGCAATGGCAAAGGACAATTGACAAATGACCAAGGACAATTGACTATTGACAAGCAAACCTTACTTCAGCGTCAAACTGCCTTTGGATACACCATAGAAGATGTGGAAATGGTGATTCATCCAATGGCGATCGCAGGTTCGGAACCAACTTTCTGCATGGGTGATGATATTCCTTTAGCAGTGCTGTCAGAAAAGCCTCACTTGCTTTATGACTATTTTAAACAGCGCTTTGCTCAGGTAACTAACCCAGCGATCGATCCCCTGCGGGAAAAGCTAGTCATGTCTCTGAAAGTCGAACTGGGGGAACGAGGTAATTTATTAGAACCCAAAGCAGAATATGCCCGGAGATTGAAACTTGAATCGCCAGTGTTGACGGATGATGAACTAGAGGCAATTAAGCTGTCAGGATTTGCCACGGCTGAGTTATCAACCCTATTTGCGATCGCCAATGGCCCAGAAGGATTGAAAGCCGCTGTGCAATCTTTACAAGCACAAGCCGCTGAGTCAGTCCGGGCAGGTGCAAAGATTTTAATATTAAGCGATGCCTACGGCGGGCTACGCCAACGCGTCAATGACAGTATCAACACAGAATATACCTACATTCCTCCCTTATTAGCAGTGGGTGCGGTGCATCACCACCTGATTCGGGAAGGGTTGCGAATGAAAACATCCCTGATTGTCAATACTGCTCAATGCTGGAGTACCCATCACTTTGCTTGTCTGATTGGCTATGGTGCTGGCGCAGTTTGCCCGTATATGGCTTTAGATACGGTGCGTGATTGGTGGTCTGATCCCAAAACCCAAAAGTTAATGGGTGTGCAAAAAATTCCCACCCTTACCCTAGAACAAGCTTTAGGAAACTATCGCAAATCAGTAGAGTCAGGTTTGCTAAAAATTCTCTCCAAAATGGGAATTTCTCTGCTCTCCAGCTATCAAGCAGCCCAAATCTTTGAAGCTATTGGCATCGGTGGAGATTTAATCGAATTGGGATTCCGTGGTACGACTTCCCGCATTGGTGGTTTGAGTGTGAGTGAACTCGCTGATGAAGTGCTGTCCTTCCATAGCCAGGCTTTCCCAGAACTGACGACCAATAAGTTAGAAAACCTGGGCTTTGTGCAATACCGTCCTGGTGGTGAATACCATAGCAATAACCCAGAAATGGTGAAGGCGCTGCATAAAGCCCTAGATGGCAACGGCTACAACCACTACGAAGTTTACAAAAAGCACCTCCAAGGTAGACCAGTAACAGCCTTGCGGGATTTACTGGACTTCCAAGGCGATGCCTCACCGATTCCTCTAGAAGAAGTGGAATCGGTATATGAAATAGTCAAACGCTTCTGCACCGGTGGCATGTCTTTAGGTGCTTTGTCAAGAGAAGCCCATGAAACTTTAGCGATCGCCATGAACCGCATCGGTGGTAAATCCAATTCTGGAGAAGGTGGCGAAGATCCAGTACGCTATACAGTTCTAGATGATGTAGACGAGTCTGGTCACTCGCCAACCCTACCTCATTTAAAAGGATTGCGAAATGGCGATGTAGCTCATAGTGCTATTAAACAAGTTGCATCGGGACGCTTTGGTGTTACGCCAGAGTACCTCGTCAACGCCAAACAAATTGAAATCAAAATTGCCCAAGGTGCTAAACCTGGGGAAGGTGGACAACTGCCAGGGCCAAAGGTGAGCCAATACATTGCGATGTTAAGGCGCTCTAAGCCAGGCGTGACGCTGATTTCGCCACCACCGCACCACGATATCTATTCTATTGAAGACCTAGCACAACTGATTTTTGATCTGCACCAAATTAATCCCAAAGCAAAGGTGTCAGTGAAGCTAGTATCAGAAGTTGGCATTGGCACGATCGCAGCTGGTGTAGCTAAGGCCAACGCTGATATCATTCAGATTTCCGGTCATGATGGTGGTACAGGTGCATCGCCACTTAGCTCTATTAAACACGCTGGTTCACCGTGGGAACTCGGTTTAAGTGAAGTGCATCGGGTTTTGATGGAAAATAGCCTGCGCGATCGCGTGATCTTACGCGTAGATGGTGGACTCAAGAGTGGCTGGGATGTGGTAATAGGTGCATTGATGGGCGGTGAAGAATTTGGTTTCGGCTCCGTCGCCATGATTGCTGAAGGCTGTATCATGGCGCGAGTTTGCCACCTAAATACCTGCCCGAAGGGTGTTGCTACTCAGAAAGAAGAACTCCGTAAGCGGTTTACGGGAATACCCGAACAAGTTGTCAACTTCTTCTACTTCATAGCCGAAGAAGTGCGTAGTTTGTTAGCCCGACTTGGCTACCGTTCTTTGTCAGAAATCATTGGACGTGCAGATTTGTTAAAACTGCGCCCAGAAGCAAAACTCACCAAAACGCGATCGCTGAATCTCGACTGTTTACTTCAGTTACCAAATAGCAAAAACAATCGTAGCTGGTTGGTGCATGAAGAAGTCCACAGCAATGGCGTGGTTTTAGATGACAAGTTTCTTGCCGATGCCGAAATTCAGGCTGCTATTAGGGATCAGTCTACTGTTACTAAGACTTACCCGATTGTCAATACTGACAGAACAGTAGGCACAAGATTAGCGGGTGCGATCGCTTCTCAATACGGTGACAGCGGTTTTGAAGGACAAATTAATCTCAACTTCACAGGTAGTGTTGGGCAAAGCTTTGGTGCTTTTAATCTTCCCGGCATAATTCTGAGCCTAGAAGGAGAAGCAAACGACTACGTAGGTAAAGGGATGCATGGTGGTGAAATCATCATCAAACCTCCAACTGCTGCCACCTATAACCCATCACAAAACGTGATAGTTGGCAATACCTGCCTCTATGGTGCTACTGGCGGCGTGTTATTTGCCAATGGACTAGCAGGAGAGCGCTTTGCTGTGAGAAACTCCAAAGGCATAGCAGTAATTGAAGGCGCTGGGGATCACTGCTGTGAATACATGACAGGTGGTGTGATTGTCGTCCTCGGTAAAGTAGGACGTAACATAGCAGCTGGAATGACTGGTGGACTGGCATACTTCTTGGATGAAGAGGACTCATTTCGTGAGTTAGTCAACCCGGAAATTGTCAAAATTCAGCGGGTGATTACAGAAGTAGGTGCCAAACAACTGCAAGAGTTAATCCAAACTCATGCGGAACGAACTGGTTCACCAAAGGCAAAGAAAATTCTGCAAAACTGGCAAGAATTTTTGCCGAAATTCTGGCAGTTAGTCCCACCTTCTGAAGCTGATAGTCCAGAAGCTAATCCTGAAAAAACAACAACTGAGTTCAGTTTAGTGACTAGTAGTCATTAAGTGAAGTGGGCGTGAATAATTAAAGGGGAAAGGGTTTAAATTTACCTCTTACCCTTTTTCCCTAAACCAATTAAGTTTATAATTGCTCCAATTTGACATTACATTTTTTGGAAAAAATGACACAGGATTACCCCTATACATTTGCTACTGAGGAGTTAGGCGCTTAGGCTTGGAGCTACTTTATCAAAACAGAATTCAGGAGTCAGGAGCCAGAATTCAGCAATGTTTTTTGTGCGACTGGCTGATGAATCAAGGGGTTTAAGACCCCCACTAAATCGAAGATTTAGTGGTCTTCAATCAGTGGCGGGTCTGAATCCCCCACTGATTGATTCTGACTCCTGAATTCAGAATAGCTGAATTCTTCTTCAAATCGGGTTTTTCAGGATATTGGATTAGTCACAATGTCCGTTTGTTTAGTTCAACCTGTTGCATTGCGAGAGTATGACAAGCATCTAATCGATTTGTCACTATTTGAGGCAGCTGATGCTCTAATCGAAGCTGAACTGATAACAAAAGAGGAGATTGACCAGACGATTGCTCAAATCAGAGCGTTAGCTGAGGACGAAAAAACCGTGTTTGGCATTCCTCGTGTAACACAGTTATGCGCGCGAAATTAAGTTTGTTGTCATTAACCAAAAAAACATAATTTTAGTTTTTAGCTAATTACTCACAATTAATAATTATTGCTTTTTGTTAGTAAGCAACTTTTGGTCTGTATCTTGAATTTCTAAAAGTTCTGGAATAGTCACAAAGCGATAGCCTTGCTTTCTGAAGTTGCTAATAATTTCTGGTAAAGCTTGTACAGTTCGAGAACGGTTCCCACCACCATCATGCATTAGAACAATTCCACCAGGTTTTGAATCTCTAATCACGTTATCGATCAATTTTGGTACAGCTGGCTGTTTGTAGTCTGTGGAGTCAGCTGACCACATCACCACAGCATATTTTTGGCCTTTAGCATAAGCAACTAATCCATTGTGCAAGAAGCCACCAGGCGGTCGAAAGAGATTTGTTTTAACACCTGTAACTTGATAAATTAGGTCTTCTGTGCGATCTATTTCAAAAGCTGCTGCTTGTGGATTTAAGAAGTGATACCAGTGATGCCAAGTATGGTTAGCAATGACGTGACCTTGAGCAACAATTTGCTTTCCTAACTCTGGATAATTTTTTAGGTTCTGTCCGACGACAAAAAACGTCCCTTTGATATTATTTGATTTCAGGATATCTAGTACTTGCTCTGTAGTTTCAGGCCAAGGTCCATCATCAAAGGTGAGAGCAATTACTTTCTCATTTTGAGTGAGTTTTACGGACTCAATTATTGCCCCTTGAAAGCTTGATGGTACAGGGTAGGCTAAACCCTTTGTTTGTGCTTCTTGCTGCCAACTTGTAAGCATCGCCGCCTTTAATTTCTCAATGCGCTGCTGAGTTCCTACGTTTGCAGTTACATCTTTGATATTTATACTTTGTCTACTCTGAGCCTCCGAAGCATTTGGTCTGAGAAGCATCATGAAAGCAAGACTAAAAACCCCACCTAATGCAAGCAGCGCAATTAATATTCCTTCTGGCCACAGAAACGACTTATTATTTTCCACCTCATAGCTCCTTCAAAGATCGAACCATCAACCACGGTTATGACGGTACGTCATAGCACATTTTTTTTAGATATTTTAGATAGAATTGTTTTCTGGTAATCCCGAAAATTGGAATTGGGACTAACGGAAATTTAAAATCGAGAAGATAGTCAGATTTTCTGACAGGAAAGCTGTATAATTTACAACTTAGTGAGTTATTTGATTAACATCCAAAACTACTTACAAGGGGCGGAGTATCTTTCAAAAAAGAGTCTAGTCAATTATTAGTTCTATTCTTGATAGGATATATTCTACTGCCTGCTGCCATTGCTTCCTTTTTAAGAAAAAGTTAAGTTTTCAACTGACAGAATGTTCCCTTGTACTTTCTATGAAATAGGCAGACGAAAATTGATTCAATATAGTTTCTCATTGCCAAGGGGCACTTATTCGTTAATCTAGATACTTTTGGCTCATTCAGCAAAAATAATTCTATCAGCAGCTTAGTTCTCTTTGTAGATGCTGACACTTTAGCCGAAATTGCTAGTAGCTTTCTGTCTGCTAATGTTTTTCTCGATAATTTAAAGATATTTATATCTTAATTAATAGTACAGTTCAATGTGCGTTGTCACCGTGTAATTACGGAACTTAATCGCATATATATAAGCAATTTATTAAAATCGAAATTAGTATGGCACGTATACTATTAAAGCATTCAAATCTAGATTTAGAATGTAGTATTTTTTACTAGTGATACTTTATTCAACTAGATTCTTGTATTTAAAAGTACATTTAAGTTTTGATTGATTTTATGTAATATGACTTAACAATATAGATCAGAATATATTTTCTTGCAACTCAGTGTATTATTTAATATCTGTATTGGTTGACTCTAAACCCAGTTTTCCTCTTACATATACCTTTTGAGTCACAATAATCAAGGTATTTGTCTAACTTCTGAAAGTGGCTAGAAATTTTTATGGTTCCTCACGAAAGTGATGCAAAAGAAGAACGTGCATCGTTAAAAGTATGGCGTAGTTCGCAAGAAAATCTGATTTTAATTGCGATCGCACTGTGTTTGGCATTCCTGATTAGAACTTTTATCGCTGAACCCCGCTATATACCTTCTGACTCGATGTTGCCTACCTTGCATACAGGCGATCGCTTGGTAGTTGAAAAAATCTCTTACCATTTTCACCCTCCCATAACTGGGGATATTATTGTTTTTCAGCCACCCGCAGAACTACAACGTCGAGGATATCCCAAAGACCAAGCCTTCATCAAGCGGGTTATTGGTGAGCCTGGTGAGGTAATTAGTGTTGATTCTGGCAAAGTCTACCTCAACGGTCAAGCCTTGGCAGAAGACTACATCGCTGAACCCCCAAATCAGCCATATCGACCAGTGAAAGTCCCAGAAAATGAATTTTTTGTTATGGGAGATAACCGTAACGATAGTAATGACTCTCGCTATTGGGGCTTTTTACCCAGAAAAAATGTCATCGGTCGGGCAACATTTCGCTTTTGGCCTCTCGATCGCATTGGGTTTATTTAAATAGTTAGGAGTTAGGAGTTAGGAGTTAGGAGTTATGGAACTTCTCAGTTGAGTCTAATACAGACCTAACCCCCAACCCCTTCCCTACTAGCGTTGGGGAGTAAGATTCAAAGCCTCTCTCCTTTTAGGCTATCCATTACCCGGATCTTTCTTAACATTTGCGAAAGTCTTGACTCAGGTTTTTATAACCCTGATTCGTTCGTTGTTCATTCTCAATAAAAACGCAGTTTTAACGAGAAGATTAAAAGCGAATTTGTCAAGTATACCTAAATTCTCAGTGTCTAAGATGGTTATAGGACATGGGTTTCAAGATTGTAAAGAAAGATGTGGGTAACGCATAGCCTTTTAGGAGAGAGGTCAAAGTGTATTGCATACAAACAAGAAGCCCTACACTTTAAACTTAAAATGTTAAATAATACATCATCTGAGCGATCGCATCCCCAGTTAAATCCAAGCGTCGTTGGAAATCAGCCAGGTTACGGTAAGGCCCGGCTGATTGCCGATTTTGCACCACTGCTTCCGCCAGAGACAAATCTATAAATGGAATTTGTGCTAACTTTTCAACGGTTGCTGTGTTTGGGTTAACTAAATGGGTAGGACTTTCTAAAGATTCGTGGTCATAGTAAATAAAATTCAGCAGAGGCTTTAATGGCTCCAGGCGCGGCGCTGGCATACCTAAAGCCGCAGCGATATCTTCAATACAGTAAAATTTAACACCCGAACGTGAAAGTTCCACAAGCGATCGCGCTTGGTGAATTGACAAACCTGGTAAGCGTAACCAATCATCTACAGTCGCTTGATTAGCATCAATGCGAATACCTAATTGGGCCGCTATCTGAATTTCTTCCCCAGATTGTAGGCGATAGTAGGGATCGTTGAGGAGCTTGGCGCGGAGTTTTTGCAGCCTGGAGTTTAAAGGTAGCCAGTTATTCATGATTATTGCTCACCTCAAGAAATCTGGTCTAGCAATTGGCGGCGCTTTTGCTCAAATTCATACTCTGAAATTAGTCCATCCTGACGCAAAGCATCTAATTCACGCATTGCATCAGCGATCGCTCCTACCTGATTAATCACCTTTTGTGAGTTCCTTGCTGCTGACTTCCCTAGATTAAAATTGCGATCGAAAGCTTCTTCGTCTTGGGCTAAATACCAAACTCCCTCAATCGCACTGGCTACCTTGGGGATAGGCGTCCAGGAAAGCAACACATACAAAACGCCCCATAGCGGCTGTCCCAGATAGAATTTATGTAATCCTGAAATTGTCAGCGTGCCAGAAAAAGCTAGAACAGCAGCAATACTTCGGCTTTTGCGCTTAGTGAACATATTTCTAATAAATCTACCAACACCATAGTTTCTACAATAAGACAGTCAAAAGGCGCAGAAACAATTAAAAATGTTCGCGTAGCGTCTCGTTGAGAAGAACGCATGGCTGCCCTCAAGCTTTAAGGAAAACAATTTGAATAAATTTGAGTAAGTTTCACATGACTGTGCATTGAGCTTTGATGCTAATTTTAAGTTTTCAACGGATCGATTACTACGATGTCACAGATTTTCCTACCACCAAAATGGCTTGAACAGCTTTGCGATCCTTACGCTGTGCTAGGAATTTCTGTCAGTGCTGACGATCGCCAGATTTTTAAACGCTATCACACTTTAGCAAAGCTGCTACATCCCGATCGCTATGCCAAAGGCTGCAATCCAGACCAACAATTAGCAACGGCAATACTTAGCTATTTAATCAATCCAGCTTATGAACAACTCAAACATCGACACAAGCGCTTGATTACCATAGCCATGCTGCGATCGGACGCAAGAGTGTTACAACAGCAAGCTTTGTGTGCCCAAAATACCATAGCTGAGGAAATTAGGGAAATGTCTCCACCTCAAGCACAATTGTTTTACGAAGAAGCGATCGCCTCTTATGCAGAAGCTCAATACAAATCACTCCATCAGTTTTATCAAGTTACACAACAAATTAGTATACTGAATTTAGTTTACCTACAGTTGCATAAACCTGACCTGTTTTTGCCGCAAAAAACTATTCCCATCATCTCGGAAGTAGAAATCAAGCCAGTGGAATTGACATTAGATGAAAAAGCTAATGTCCAACCAATTTTGACAAACTACGCTCAACGTCACTACCAGCGAGCTATTGAGTACGTCAGGCTAGCCAGCTGGCCCCTAGCCGTGCAAGAACTGCGCGATGCCATCAAGTTAGAGCCAAACAACAGCAACTATTATGCCTTATTAGGTTTAGTACATCTAAAACAGAAATTTATCGGTATGGCCAGGGTTTACATCCGCCAAGCATTAAAACTTAACCCGCAAGATTCACTAGCTCTAAAATACGCTTCCGGACTGAAAATTCAACCGGGTGAAAACACTAATCCGAAATCAATGGCTAAAGCTCTGAGTATTGCAGCTTTATTAAGTCGATTTAGTAATGGGAAACGTTCTCAAGTCAAGTGTTGAAATTTCGGTAACAAACCGTACTAAAACCGAAGCTTCGTGACTAGATTACTCTCCTAGACTAAAATAATAAATAGAAGTAAAACTATTAAGCTGCTGAGTCTGGGCGCTCAGTTTAATATAAGCAATATGGGATTCTTCGATTCTGAGATAGTTCAACAAGAAGCAAAACAGCTGTTTGAGGATTATCAAGCGCTGATCAAGCTTGGCAACGGCTACGGCAAATTTGACCGCGAAGGCAAAAAGCTGTTTATTGAGCAAATGGAAACCATGATGGATCGATACCGCATCTTCATGAAGCGCTTCGAGTTATCAGAAGATTTTATGGCGCAAATGACAGTAGAACAACTGAAAACACAATTAGGTCAGTTCGGTGTAACCCCGCAACAAATGTTTGACCAAATGCACCTCACTTTAGAACGGATGAAAGCCGAGCTAGAAAAACAAACCTAACAAAAGTTAGGAGTTGGGAGTTACGAGTTCTTAATAAACTCATAACTCATAACTTATCACTCCTAACTTTGATTTGACTTAGGACGAGAAAACTGCGAAGGTGGCTTGAAGTTTTCTACTGGTACGTTCTTAAGTGCCTTCTCCATAAAATCTTTCCAAATGGGAGCGACCATAACACCACCTGTAGCATGGTCAGCTAATTGTCTGTTGTCGTCTCTTCCTACCCAGACAGCAGCTGTTAACTGTGGCACAGTACCCACAAACCAGATATCTTTTTCTGATGATGTTGTTCCCGTCTTCCCTGCCGCTGGGCGACCGATCGCAGCACCTTTACCAGTACCTTCATTGATTACCGATTGCATCACATCTAAAATTGCTGCTGATGCCCAAGGATCGAGAACTAGCTGCGGTTTAGGGGTGTTATCCAGCAACACATTACCACTACTATCAGTGACACGGGCAATTACAGTTGGCGGAGATTGCCAGCCATAATTAGCAAAGGTAGCATAGGCACTAGCCATTTCCAGAGGGGTGACACCAATTGCCCCAAGTGGCAAGGAAGTCACAGGTTCCATCGGACTCGTAATACCCAAGGTACGGCAGGTTTCGATCACTCTATTCATCCCCACAGCCTTACCAACCTTGATTACAGGAATGTTTCGTGATTGGGCTATCGCTGTGCGGATTGGCATTGATCCCCTAAAAGTATTATCATAATTTCTGGGAGAGTACCAGCCGTTACCATCTCGATAGCTGACTGGAGAATCTTCCACCGTTGAATCTGGCGCATATTTACCACTAGCGAAAGCAGTATAATATACAAAGGGTTTAAAAGAAGATCCCGGCTGCCGTTGAGCTTGAGTTGCACGGTTAAATTCACTGGTCTTAGGATCTATACCGCCCACCAATGCTTTGATAAAATGCGTGCGTGGATCAACTGCTACCAGGGCCATTTGATTCTTATACAATCCCTGATCTAAAAGTGTTTTATGCCACTTCGTGACAGTTTCTTCTGCCATCTTTTGGAAGTCGGCATCAACTGTAGTTTGCACCCGCATCCCGCCTTTGAGCAGTGTCTCACGCCCAAACTTCTTAGCTAACTCCTGCGCTACAGTATTGGTTACATAAGGTAGGGCACTACCTTGAAAGGATTTAATTCTCCCAAGTTTGATTTCTTGCTTGAGGGCATCATCATAGTCTGACTGGCTGATCCAGTTCAAGTCCCGCATCCTTCCCAGCACTTCTTTTTGTTTCTGTTTTGCCTTCTCCATGCTGACAAACGGGCTGAATTCTTCTGGTGCTTGGATTAAACCCGCCATCATTGCCGATTCACCCAAGGTTAAATATTCTGCTGACTTATTAAAATAACTGCGGGCTGCCGTTTGTACACCATAATTGTTATGACCCCAATAAACTTGATTGAGGTACATTTCTAATATTTGGTCTTTATTGAGAATTTGCTCTAACCGGATTGCTAGCACAGCCTCTGCTAACTTGCGAGTAAAAGCACGCTTGCGAGACAAAAATAGATTTTTTACCAATTGCATAGTAACAGTAGAGCCACCCTCTTTGACTCCACCTGCTACAGCATTAACTACTACAGCACGTCCCACACCGACGGGGTTAATACCGTGGTGATCGTAAAAGTGGCTATCTTCACTTGCCAACACGGCCCGTTTTAAATTCGGGGAAATTCTATCTAGAGGTACGACTTCACGGTTAGCTTCCCCGTGGATACTCGTTAAGAGTTTGCCCTTAACGTCATAAATGTAAGTCGTTTCCGAGGGAAAGAAGTTACGTAGCTGTCTTACATCTGGCAAATTACGGAAACTGATGGCTAAACCAACCAGTCCTCCGGCTACAATGGAACTTGCCAGCATGGTAATTGAAAGGAGAGTACCGCCAGTTACCTGACCGACTCCTTTCAAAAACTCAAAACCTGATGAAGCCCGACGCTGTGGCTGTTTATCTTCAAAAGTCCTAGACGACGACACGGCTATTTCACTTCCTCACTTGTAAATTTAACTGTAATTGATTGGGTGAAGCAAGGCGGTTAATTTTTTGCAATTATAGTAGTTTGGCAGATGAGAAAGTGGATAAATTGCAAGTGTTTATAACCAACTTAACTTCTAGTGTGCAAAACATAGCGAGTAATGAGTCTCTTAAGATGACGCCAGATTTTGCTTGGTTGCGTCGTGGTGTAGTAGAAGTTTTCCCACAACCAGTTGATGTTAACAGCGAAAGTCTAGAAAGGCTCTTACTAACTACAAACCAACCTTTGAGGGTCAAATTAGGGATTGACCCTACTGGTACTGATATTCATCTTGGTCATAGCATACCAGTACGAAAACTGCGAGGGTTTCAAGATGCAGGGCATACAGCAGTTTTAATTATTGGTGATTTTACAGCGCGTATTGGCGATCCAACTGGTAAATCGGAAGTGCGTCGTCAGCTGACAGAAGCAGATGTCGCGCAAAATGCTCAGACTTATCTGGATCAAGTACGTCCTATCTTGGATTTTGACACACCAGGAAGGTTAGAGGTGCGCTATAACTCCGAATGGCTCTCTGGGTTAAACTTAGAGAAAATTTTGGAGTTACTCTCCACGATGACGGTGGGGCAGATGTTAGCGAAGGAAGGATTTGCCGATCGCTATAAAAAAGAGAATCCGATTTTTATCCATGAGTTCCTGTACCCGCTAATGCAAGGTTTTGATTCGGTTGCAGTTGAGGCAGATGTAGAATTAGGTGGCACTGATCAGAAATTTAACATTGCTGTCGGCAGAGATTTGCAGCGTCATTTTGGTCAAAAGCCCCAATTTGGAATGCTGCTGCCAATTTTGATTGGCACGGATGGTGTGCAAAAAATGTCCAAGTCTTTAGGTAATTATATCGGATTATCAGAACACTCAGGGCAAAAGTACCAAAAGTTACAAGGAGTTCCCGATCATCTACTTGAACAGTATTTTGAACTGTTGACGGATTTACCTTTGGATCAACTGCCAGAAAATCCCCGCGATCGCCAAACACTCTTAGCATGGGAAGTTGTCAAGCAGTACCACGGCGAAACCGCAGCCCAAGAGGCGAAAGAAGCAGCCCAAAGCGGCGGCAAGGAAGGTGCAGTTCCAGAATTTTCTCTTTCTTCTGGCATACAGCAGTTCCCTACTAAGTTAGCGTATATTCTTAGTGTCACTGGCTTGTGCAAAAGTACGGGTGAAGGAAAGCGGAAAATTCAAGAAGGGGGAGTGCGTTTAGATGGCGATCGCATCACTGATGCTGATATCACTTTTGATTCTCCTACTGAATTACAAGGTAAAGTTTTACAAGTTGGGAAAAACAAGTTTGTGCGTTTAGTTTGAATGGGGAATGGGGAATGGGGAATGGTGAACAACTAGAACAACGAGTGATTGTGGCTTTGGATGTGCCAGATGTAGAAAGTGCGATCGCACTTATAGATCAACTTCCGCAAGTTGGTTTTTGGAAAGTCGGCTTAGAGTTGTTTACCAGCACTGGGCCGAAAATTCTGGAAGTGCTGAAGTCCCGACAAAAGCGCATTTTCTTGGATTTAAAGTTTGATGATATCCCCAATACCGTTGCTGGTGCTTGCCGAAGTGCAGCTAGATACGGAGTGGATTTACTGACAATTCATGCTACTGCTGGTAGAGATGCCCTGAAAGCCGCAACTGAGGCGGCACAGGAAGAGGCTGCAAAAGCAGGTGTACAACCACCAAAGTTAATTGCTGTCACCCTATTAACGAGCATTTCTGCTAGGCAGTTGGCGTTTGATTTAAAAATACCTCTAGAGTTACCAGAATATGCTCTAGAAATGGCCCTGCTGGCTCAAGAGGCGGGATTGGATGGGGCAGTTTGTTCGCCCCAAGAAGTGGCACAGCTACGACAAACTTGTGGAGATGACTTTTTGCTAGTTTGTCCGGGAGTTAGACCAACTTGGGCAGATCAAGGCGATCAAAAGCGATCGCTCACCCCATCCCAAGCAATTATTGCCGGTGCAGATTATCTCGTGATTGGTCGCCCCATCACCGCTGCAAGTGAGCCGAAGTTAGCCTGGAAGAGGATTTCTGAGGAGTTAACTACGGTGGCATGAAGCTAAGAGTCAGTGAGAAACTGCCAGAAAAAGTGCAAGGTGTAGGCAAGAGCAATCTTGCTTCTTCGCTCAATCAGAAAAATTATAATTGGCTTTTAGCTTGTAGCTTCTGGGTTTTAGTATCAAATAGCCTTGCTTACCCAGCATTCTCAATAAACCTCAACTCTAAACCCTCTGCGATCGCACAAAGGCAAAATGTCAACGGTGGCAAGAGGTCTTTATGTTCGGAGCAAAATTTAGAAACATTAACTATACAACTATTACAAGATTTACCTAGTTATACCAATCGCGCTAGTCAACGCGCCCGTCGCCTCAGTAGAAGCAGTGACATTTACAGTTATATGCTAGTGGCAGGAAGACCTGAGTTTACTCCTCTGCCCCTTAACCTTGAAGAATATAGTGCAAATGCGCCTAAAAGCTCTGCATCAGGAGTTGAGCAAGTTTTCTTTACTACCTTGGAGCGGCAGTACATAGGAAATAAAGCGTTAGAATTGCAACAATTCCACTGGCTATTGTTGACTAGAACTAAAAGTGGTTGGCAACTAGTGATGATGTTTTCTCAAGCTGGTTCCCATTCTGAAAATCAGCCACTATCCCCGCCACGCGATAGTAGTAACGGTACTGTTGCCCAAGGAATTCAAGCTTGGTTGCGCGATTGTCAAGCTGGAAGTGTACGACGGATGCGTACTGTCAATATGGGAGACAAAATTTAATAATGTACATTGAACTGCACTGATATTGTACTGAGCTAATCAAGTTAGAGCGAGACTGTTCTAATCAATTTTGCTCGACATCAATTTCTGAGTCAGATACTTATGTGAACTACCCCAACCTAAGATGGACGGCAATACTGCTCGGTTAAGGAATTTCTTCGTTGAGGCAAGCAGGTGGGGCAGGGGAAGAGTTTTGCCTCCATTTCTCCCCCTGCTTCCCCTGCCTCCCCTGCTTATCCGAGCAGTATTGAGATGGACGGGACTTCCCAATTCATCAGGAATAGCCTCCAGAACTGCGTAGTACTAGAAAGTCTTACATTCCCTCCTCTTGTCAGGAGTCCTTCCAAGACCCAAATTTTTTTTCTTGCAACATATACCTATTAGCTTGGTTTTCGCTTATGGCATTGATGATCAAGACATTGAGCATCATACCAGAAAATTCTCTTGATTCGTCATCCATCCAGAATTTGTTTTGACAAGAGTAAAAAATCAATTCCAGATGCAATCCTTATCCCCCGCTCACAACCCCCACCTTATGAGTACATTGAACGCGAACAGCGTCTGTCTGCGACACGCTGCGCGAACGCAGAGAAGGTGGGGACTTCCGCGACACGTTAAAACAAAATAAATGTACATCATCTAGATAGCTTGTATCAGTGGAATTGCACCTATATCTTTAGGAAGATTTTCAGGAAAAATAGCTGATAAATAGCTAAAAAAAGCAGACATTATTTAAAAACACAGACTGGCTTGAATTTAAGCGTTGTAACTCCTGTTTTTTGGCGATAACATGAGTATAAGTTTATTTCAAGCTTCTCAAACCGCGTTTAGCGTCAGTTTTTTTTATGGACATTCAGTTAATCAACATTGGCTTTGGTAACATCGTGTCTGCCAACAAAGTAGTTGCCATTGTCAGTCCAGAGTCTGCCCCAATTAAGCGGATTATTACCGAAGCACGGGACAAAAATCAACTGATTGATGCAACTTACGGTCGTCGGACTAGAGCTGTAATTATCACTGATTCCAACCACGTAATTCTGTCAGCGATTCAGCCGGAAACGGTAGCAAATCGCTTTGTAATTTCCCGCGATCATCAAACTGTAGATAATTGACTAGTATTCGACCAACCCAAAATTGCTGAGTGAGGGTGGGGAGAGACGCGATTAATCGCGCCTGTACTAGGGAGTAGGGAAAAGTTCTTTTGTTTTGTTAAATTTTTGGATACCTAGCAAAGTTGCTTTGGTGGACTACTAAGGAACGTGGATTAAATAAGATGCAAAACTTCATCCTGTCTCACGATCCCTCTCCAATATATCGGAGAGGGATTGAGGGTGAGGTAAACCAGGGACATAAATTATATGTTATTTAATTCTTATTCCTAACAGTGGATTAACAATCCCACTTCCATTTGCACCGTATCGGCGTACTGTATGAATTAGACAGGTTTTCTGTCACTCTTGTTACAAATTCTTTAGTCACTAGTGGACTTGGCCAGGAACACAAGACTAAAGAATAATATCTATTGATTGATTCACAGGTTGAAGGGATGATGCCAGTTTTACCCATCCAGAATAGTGCTACTACCGAAGAGTGCTTACATTTAGGCAGGTTAATTGTTTTAACTGGCCCCAGTGGGGTTGGTAAAGGCACTTTAATGCGATCGCTCCTAGAACGTCATCCAGAACTCTATTATTCTGTATCCGTGACGACTCGTTCTCCCCGTCCAGGAGAAATCGACGGCAAAAGTTATTACTTTATCAGCCGCAGTAAGTTTGAACAACTGGTTGCGGAAGGTGAATTTTTAGAATGGGCAGAATTTGCTGGTAACTATTACGGCACTCCCCGTGAAGCTGTACTTAACCAAATTAATTCTGGTAAGTTGGTGGTGCTAGAAATTGAACTAGAAGGAGCAAGACAAATTCGTGCTTCCTTCCCCAGTGGCTTCAGCATTTTTATATTACCGCCTTCCTTCGATGAATTAGAAAAACGGATACGCTCTCGTGCCCAAGACTCTGAAGAAGCGATCGCCTGTCGTCTACTCCGCGCCCAAGCAGAAATTCAAGCCGCAGGTGAATTTGATATTCAAATCGTTAATGACGATTTTGAGACTGCTTTAAATGATATTGAAGCGGTTTTGTTCAAATAAGTTAGGAGTTAGAAGTTAGGAATTAGGAGTTAAGAGTTAAGAGTTAGAAGTTATGAATTTCAACTCCTAATTACTACAGAGTGGATTTGAGACTTACTGTACTCTGATCCATCTTAGGAATTATGAATTTAAACTCCTAACTCCTAACTCCTAACTCCTAACTCTTAAATTAACCAAATAGACCTTGAATTAGTGCCAAATTACTAGTCAAAAAGTAAGCAACTACTGCACCACCAATGCCACCAATCAAGAAAGAACTGGCGAAGTTATTCCAGCTTTCTTTAGAATTAAAAGCATCTGCCGGAGGATTGGGTACGGTAACACTAGGAAGTGCTTTGGCAGGATTGCTACTGGCATACAGCGATAGACAAGCGGTGAGCAAAACAACCAAGCCGATAGCTCCCAGTAACCCAGCTAAGTTAGCATTAGCTGTGTCCCGCAGTGGGCCTAATTTGGCAAAGGGGCCAAATAGCAAATAACCATGAGCTTGACCAACTTCTAAACCGCGTCTGGCAGGAGTCAGACCTGGACGATAGGCAGGTAAATTATTAATGAACCCAGCGATCAATGGAGAAGAATTAACTGGGGTTTCTAGGTTGCCTAGCTGTGGATCGCCGAATGCGGGAAAAACAACTTCCCGATTTCTGGGATCGCCAGGGAGATTCTTTGATGCATCTACTGCTTGTGCCATATTTTACGTTCGCCTCTAAATTAAAATGGTGGCATTTTTATATTAATAATAATTGTAGCTAAAGATGTCTTTTAGCTAGGAAGTTTAGAAAAATTAATTTAGCTTGTTTAAAAACCGTGAAACTCGCGATCTGTAAACAGGATCACGAGTTTCAAAAAACTATTTTTGCCGCCTATTTTGGTGATAATTCGGCCTTTTGAAGCTGAATATATCAACTACACAATATTAGGGAAAAAACAAGACATTCATTAAACTGTCCTAAATCCCATTAGACCAGCAATTTTAGATTTCGGATTTTAGATTTTGGTGAAGCAGCGCGGTCTTCTCACATTGGGAGAGGCTGACGCCAACGCGGAGCGTCTCGTAAAGAAGGGGGTTTCCCCCATGAGCGACTGCTGTTGGCGCAGCGTTAGCGACGTTAGGAGCGTCACCCGAAGGGATTAAAAGAATTTTTCGGTTCATGCCCGATCCCTTGTGGGCAATGTCAATCCAAAATTGCAAATCTAAAATCCAAAATTGTTTGACACTTATGAAAGTGGGTGAAAAAGGAGGTCGGGGAAAAAGCGGTTGAATTCAATCAAGATACCTGCTGTGATCGTCAGCCAGATGGTAGCTGCCACAGGTGCCGTGGAAATGAATTTAATCAAATAAGATGATTGGTCGCCTTTGTCTGCCATGAATTTAGTCTCCTAAACGAATGAATTAGTTAAGCTGATTTAGCGTGGGGAAATGGGGATTTCTGAATCTTTGGCTGCTAATTTTCCAGAGAGAAATTCTTGGACTGCTGCTGCTGGCCAAGCAAAGCCTGACGCTATTAGGGGTAGTGCCAAACCAAGATCGATTTGGATTTCTTTTTGTTCAGCGTCAGATTCCTTTTTGATTGCTTGTAGATAGGCACGACCTACCCAACCAATCCAACCAGTAATATATAGAAACAGAATGCTAGGGATCAAAAAGTCACCAGCATGATCTAGACGACCATCAACAATCAAGTGAGGGTATCCTTCAGGACCGCACAGCGCCTGAGAATAACGCTCAAACCGCTTTTTCCCTGATTGGGGGTCAGCGGTGGTATTACGGGCATTAGCTGCTAGCTCTTGGAAAGCGGGATTGTCCTTGCACGGTGTCAAATTAGCTCCTAAAGCCTGCGCTGGGGGAGCAAAGTTGAACCAAAGACTAATCGCTAACATCAAAGCAAACAATCGTCGCATAGAGTTGTTTCCTTTTATTACAAAACAAGAAGTTTTTTGTACAAAACGAAGCGGCTTGTACAGTCTGTTTATTTGCATAACTAGGAAGTCATCATACTCTTGGGTGGGAACCGAGTAAAGTTTAAGTAAATAAAAGTTAAAGCTTCTCAACCAAAATTAGTGCTGAGTGCTGAGTAACGAGTGCTGAGTATAAGAATTGTTGTTGTAGGGTAGTAAAGAAGCAAGATTTTCTCTCCACCATTCAGGACTCAGGATTTAGGACTCAGCACTCAAGAAATGACAACCGTTTTAGCAATAGAAACCAGTTGTGATGAAACAGCCGTCGCAATTGTTAACAATCGTAAAGTTTGCAGTAGTATCGTAGCCTCACAAATTCTAGTCCATCAGCAGTATGGTGGGGTAGTGCCAGAAGTCGCGTCTCGCCAGCACTTGGAAACGATAAATGTTGCGATCGCACAAGCCCTAGAGCAAGCCCAACTAGACTGGGGAAAAATTGACGCAATTGCCGCCACTTGTGCCCCTGGACTCGTAGGAGCGCTATTGGTGGGGTTAACTGCTGCCAAAACCCTAGCGATGGTACACAACAAGCCATTTTTGGGAGTTCATCACCTCGAAGGTCACATTTACGCAACTTACTTGAGCGAATCAACTTTAAATCCCCCTTTCCTTAGCTTACTGGTTTCAGGCGGACATACAAGCTTGATTTATGTCAAAGATTGTGGTAATTACGAAACCCTGGGACAAACCCGTGATGATGCAGCCGGTGAAGCCTTTGATAAAGTGGCGCGATTGTTAAAGCTAGGTTATCCCGGTGGCCCAGTGATTGACAAGTTGGCACAACAGGGGAATCCTCAAGCCTTTGCTTTACCAGAAGGAAAAGTTTCTCTACCTGGTGGGGGGTTTCATCGTTATGACACGAGTTTTAGTGGGTTAAAAACGGCTGTATTGCGTTTAGTGCAGCAATTAGAGAAAGATGGGGGACAAGTACCAGTAGCAGATGTAGTAGCTAGCTTTCAGGATACCGTAGCGCGATCGCTAACCAAAAGAGCGATCGCCTGTGCCCTAGACTATGGTCTAGACACAATCGCCATTGGTGGCGGTGTAGCAGCTAATAGCGGCTTGAGAAAAAACCTCCAAGCCGCCGCCATTAAACACAACCTACGCGTCCTATTCCCTCCTCTAAAATTCTGTACCGATAACGCCGCCATGATTGGCTGTGCGGCCGCTGACCATCTATCCCGTGGTCATACATCCCCCCTCACACTAGGCGTTGAGTCTAGGTTAGGACTTACCCAGGTGATGAAATTGTATCAACCTATTGAGTAGTCAGTAGTCATTAGTCATTAGTCATTTGTAACTACTAATGACCAATGACTAATGACTCTTGCTATAGACTCTTGACTATCGATCGAATGAGATCAGCCACAGCATCCGGCTGTTCCAACATAGCCAGGTGTCCGCAATTAGGAATTTCCAGAACATTGTCACCACAATATTGAAACAGTCTGTGAAAGCTAGCTAAATGGCGCACATATTTGGGTTCCATAACCTTGTCTTCCGCACCAGCCAAAAAATAAACCGGCTGCTTCAGTTGGGATACTAGCTCAGGTAAACGATTGATTTCTTCTTCCGTTGTGGAGTCTAACAGAGTTCCCAGAGCCGCCTCTGGGTCAGCCACGACGAAATCAATTACCCGCTGACGTGCCCAATAGCGCTCCAAAGGACGAACCACACTAGCTCTGGTAAACAGCAAATCAATCAAAGGCACTTGGGACAGCCAGCGCGGACGGATTTGCAAAAATTTCTGACCCGCCGAGCGAAACTGCTCAAAGGCTTCTTTGAGGTAAATACCACCGCCAGCGTTGATACAGATAACACCTTTAACACACTCAGGTATTTGATCTGCTCCCCAAAGAGCGATCGTTCCACCCAATGAGTGACCAATTAACCAAGCGCTGGTAATATTTAGCTGTTTCAGAAGAACTGCTAAATCCTGAGCATAAACAGCAGGAGTATAAAGAGATTCCATTGGTGAGCCAACCGCACTACTGGAGACGGGCGTCAGGCTCAGAGACGTTTGTGTTCGACTAAAATCGGTTTTTATCTGAGATTGCGATTCACCAAAACCCCGCAAATCATAGGAAAGGCACTGCAAATCATCTGATAGGCGGGAAATCACAGGTTGCCAATATCCACGGCTATTTAGCCAACCGTGGATAAATACTAAAGCATGGGGGCAGGAGGTGGGAGCCGTTAGCTCGTATGCGTGTGGAACGCCCAAGATTTCGATAGTTGCCATACTTATATCGTACCCTTAAGGGCGAGTGCGACTAAATACGGAATAGGAAGAGAGTTAGAAGTTAGGAGTTAGGAGTGAGGAGTTATTAATTTTTAACTCATAACTCATAACTCATAACTCCTCACTTTTTTTATTTACCCAGCAACCTCTGTCGTACCCCTTCAGCAATTTTGTGACCTAGATATTCAGGGATGAGACTTTCATTCGGCCCCAACAAGTAGAGAATTAGCCGTGTACGTCCGCGCCAAACCAGTAAATTGGCATTGACTACCAGAAGGTCTTCTTGCCAGATGGCGTACATCACTTTGTAGAATAATCCTGGTTGATTATCAGCTTCAATCACAAGGGCCGGGAGATGAAAGACCGGATCGACGTAGAACTCAGTTTGTACCTGCTCTAAACCAGTATCAAGATTGAATTCTACTGCCAACATCTCTTCTACCTCAAACCGACCTCCTAAAGCCTCGCGAATGGCACGACAGACATTTTCTGCGGTTTTCTCGGTCAAAGCTTTACTACCACGAGACACCAATAGTTTGATAAAAACTAACATTGGCGGACGGATCTGACCGTATAGACTTAGACCGTGGATAGTCAAACCATAAGCTGCTAGTACACCAAAAATATCGCTGAGGAGAAAAGACTGGTTGCGGTAAGCAAAATGCAAGGCACTTTTACTACCTTCCGGTTTCAGTTCAATCACAGCGCGTCTAGTTTTATAGAGACGGTAGGCTAGCCGCAAATTTTGCAGTTGAATTTCACTGCTGACGAATTGCTCATAAAACTGGGGAAACGCTCGGTTAAAGCGCTTTAGGAGTTCCAGTGTCGAAGATTTTAAACCAGAAGCCATTGTTAAGGGTAAGACTCGCTTGCTTTCGTCACCTGGGGACTGGGTGTTGGGGGCTGGGTGTTGGGGATTGGGGACTGGGGAGTAAAGAAGGGAATAGGGTACAGGTTACAGGGTACAGATTATTCCCTATAACCTGTCACCTGTCACCTCTCCCCTAGTCCCAATGCCCCATGCTCCATCCCTTGTATACAATACACTCCTAAGCTAACGTGCATTTAAGCACTATACGAGCAATTGCCAGGATTAAGTTTTTCCATTTTGAATTTTGAATTGTTTCTATCCGATACTTTTTTGCTAACTAATGCTAACAAATACATAAGTTAAGATTTTCTCTTAACCAAGGCGTATCAACCAATGCACGAAGAAAAATTCCTCGCGCACCATTCAAATCTCTATCCATAATATTATTTGCAGATAGAGATTTAATAGTTTTAGAACCGCCGAGATTTTTGACTATTTCGCCAGTCCAACTAACTGTTTTTGAGGTATAGGCTTCATTGACATCCAACACCACTTTTCTGTATTCAAAAGCTTTATGTTTGAGAAATTGTTTGAATTGATAGTGAGATAGAGTCAACATTTGCCTTACAGATTTACTCCTTATTCTTCTTTTTTCCTTTTTTGACATCTGAGATGTTTCAAAATTTGGTAAAAGAATTACATCGAAGTTATCAACCAAAAACTTAGCTGTCTTTTTATGTAACTCAGACACCAGGTTTTTTATCTGGCCTCTTAATCGAGTTGCGGCTAGTTTTAATCTCTTCTTTTGTCTACATTTAGCTTGGGATATTTTACTGATTAACTTATCCAAATCAAAACAGAGTTCTGAAATAAATCTTGGGTGAGTTCGGTATTTGGGCAGTATGCAGTTGTGTCGAGAACCACGATTTGTCCACCGTTTTGTTCGACCATGTACTGTACAAGTTCAAATCCAAATCTTGCGAGTCTATCACGACAGGCAACAACAAGTGTGAACTTATCCCCGCGCAAAAGTCTGTCCAGTAAGGATTGCAGTCCTTTCCTTTGAAAGTTGATTCCTGAACCGATGTCTTTGATAGCGAAGCGTTAGCGACGTAAGGAGCCTCTGATTTCGGCTTCTGGGTAGAGGGATTGCATATAGACGATTTGTCTGTCAAGATCATCTCGCTGCTTTGTGGAACTAACTCGGCAGTAACAAATAATCGTAGCTCTACCTGAACTGCCATTGACGTAAGATTCAACGTCATAGAGTCTTTACCCTGCTGGGTTTTTAATGCTTTTGATTTTGCCTTCATCTGCATATCTCCTCAACGTATTTGGATGCAATCCCAGAAATTCGACCGCTTTTCTAAGTGGTATATATGCCATAGGTAAAATATAGCATAAGTGAGTAATAGTGAGCAAATGAATCACTGGCTATGAACCTTCCATTTTTGTGAATTTCCCCTACCTTTTACAACAAAATGCTAAAGTTGAAAATGATTGGTGTGAAACACGCTCTAACTTGCTGTTACCATTGCAAATCCCGAAAGCAACCGAAAAACTTTGAGTGTAAGGGGTAGTCAATGGGGATAGCTATGTTAAACGTGAATCAACACTCCTAAGAGTGGAAACCAATTCAGTTATACTACCCGAACCACGTTGGCATGGGTTTTTGGAAAACTTGGTTTAGTACTCCTGAATCTGTAGCGACAACTAGGACAAACCCCTTTGAAGAGCATACAGCGGGAACTGTGGGCAACTCCAGCCCCAGTGGCATTAGCGATGCTTCTGCAAAGGAGGCTCGGATCGTCTTTAGTACGGAACGAGACATTGACCTATATGAGCTAGAAGAACTCTGTGATGCAGTTGGTTGGTCACGTCGTCCTCTAAGAAAAGTAAAAAAAGCTATTGAGCATAGTTTTCTCGTCGCCTCAATGTGGCAGGTGAGAGGAAACCAAAAGCGGCTCATTGGTTTTGCCCGTGCTACTTCAGATCACGCTTTTAATGCCACTATTTGGGATGTGGTGGTTCACCCAGACTTTCAAAGTCAAGGATTGGGCAAGGCGCTGATGAAATACGTTCTCAAAAAACTTCGGAGTGAGGAAATTAGTAATGTCACTCTCTTCGCCGACCCCCATGTTGTAGATTTCTACCGAACGATGGGGTTTATGGCTGATCCAGAAGGCATCAAAGGTATGTTCTGGTATCCTCACTAGCGCTCAATCCAAATAAAACCCGATTAGCACAATAAAATCAGGTATAGTAGTACAAATCTATTATTTTGATTTGGTTTAACAAGGTTTAGCCGACGAACGAGCAAGTATATCTCTTGTAAAACTAAGTCGGCAGAAAACCCTTGATGATTCTATTGTAAGGATGTAATTTGGCTCGTCTTTGCAGAATATAAAAAATATTAAGCATAAGTCGTAATATTCTGATATAATTAGATTAATGCTTTTGTGAAAGCGCGATCGCTTTGATGGTAAGTTAAAACTAAACCAAAAAAGTAGATATATATAACCGGGATGTAGCGCAGCTTGGTAGCGCGCCTGCTTTGGGAGCAGGATGCCGCAGGTTCAAATCCTGTCATCCCGATTTAATTAGTATATTTAACAGCTAGGGCTGATTCACTAGAGTTTTTTTGTTAAGATATGCAATTAAATTGCATATTTTTACGGAAAAACTTGATTAGGCTGTTCTGCTGTTGCGTTGGCTATTGAAGCCTAATAGGCAAACTTACCCCTTAAGCAGTAAGATGCTTCTGACACTGAGCTTTGTATAAATTTGAGAATATACTATTAAACCAATCAGAGATGGAACGATTGATTAAGTAATAGCGTCACCCAATCTTAGAAAAAGCCGATAGAATGGCATTTATCGTCTCCAAAGTCCCAGAGATGGAGAGGCTTTTCACTTTTTGAAAAGATATATAACAGGCATCTACCGCATTTCGCGGTGAATAGCGAAGCAAAACTCAGAAAAACACAACGTTAACACAGCCAATTTGTGAAAACGATACCATAGCAAGCCTAAATAGTTGGGTAATATTGGATTTTGACCGTTGAGGCTTAACACTCAACCTCAACGCGCACAATGAATTTTTCACAATTCAAATAGATTGCTATATAACTAAAGCTAGTTGGTGCTGTGCAAATCCAACCATTTGTTTAATTTAATTGGACTATTGATGCGAGGAGCAGTCATGAAATCATTTATTCGCTTGGGCGCAACATTGAGTATAGCTGGCAGTGTATTTTTCACAGGGCTTTCAGGAATAGGCAATTTACCAGGAATGGGCAATCTAGAGGCGATCGCATTGCCACAAGATCAGGTAGTGAAAAAGCTCCAAGAAGTACCTGTGTTCACACTTACCAATCCCAAAGGCGAATTTGTAGTTCTTTCGAGAAATAACGCATCCAAGCCGATCTCACAAGTGGGATTTTTTATTAGCAAGCAAGATGCTCAAAAATTTCTTGACAATCGGCTCAAAAAAGAAAATCCCCAGTTGGCAAGCACCCTACAGGTTAGACCCTTGTCCCTGGCAGACTACTATAAAATAGTGCAAGAAAGCAAAAAGAAAGCAGACTCTGTGATTTATACTTTAGTGCCGACGCAACAGCAGGTAGCCTCGGCAACAAGTATGCTAAATCAAAATGGGAAAAAAGCGGAGCAATTCAATGGTATTCCCTTATTTGTACCCAAATTTAAGAAAGATAATAGCTATCTAACCATTCCCCTCGCAAAAGGTAGTGAGCGCTACATCCCTTTCTTTTTTGAGAAAGAGCAAGCAGTGGCTCTGTTAGACGAATTCAAAAAAGCCGTGCCAAAGGAAGCAGACAACACGGAAATTCAGGTGGTGGATTTGTACGGTGTTTTAGAGGCTCTCAATAGCAGCAACGATCCTAGTATCAATAAAATTGTTCTGTATCCATCGCAGGAGTCGATCAACTTTATTCGATCGCTGGCTCCGAACCAATCACCAGCTGCTGCGCCCGCCCCGAAAAAATAACGGTTATGCGCTCCAGGGTTGAGGTATGGGGGAGAAACATCTGATAGTTTCTGGTTTACAACTTTGGCAGTGGCGAAATGCAGCTATCCAAGCAGCGATCGCCACTGATGTTCCACCAATGGAGATAGATTGGCTACTTCTAGAGGTGGCTGGGTTAGACCGCTTGTCCCTGTGTTTAGAGTCTTTTAAAAACTGGCCGCAAATTCAGCTGCAATTGCCGCTAGAAGAATTAGAACAACTGTGGCAAAGGCGATTAAATGACCGCTTACCAGTGCAGTATATTACGGGAGTTACACCTTGGCGTAATTTTAAAATTGTAGTGTCAAGTGCGGTTTTAATTCCCAGACCAGAGACAGAGTGCTTAATTGATTTAGCTAAAGCATCTGCTAGCAATACTTCAGGACACTGGGCAGATTTGGGTACTGGCAGTGGAGCGATCGCACTGGGATTAGCAGATGTCTTGCCAAAAGCCACAATTCATGCCGTAGATTACAGTTTAGCAGCTCTAGCGATCGCTCAAGCCAATGCTGATAATTTGGGTTTTGCTGACCGGATTAAATTTTATCAAGGTTCCTGGTGGGAGCCACTGGCATTGTTAAAAGGTCAGTTTAGTGGTATCGTGTCGAATCCTCCCTACATACCCACCAGCACCTTACCTACTTTGCAACCAGAAGTAGTTAACCATGAACCACATCTAGCTTTGGATGGTGGCGCTGATGGCTTAGATTGCATTCGCCATTTGATAGAAATCTCCCCTAGTTATTTGCGATCGGGTGGCGTGTGGCTAATTGAGATGATGGCTGGACAGGCCGATGCGGTGCGAGAACTTTTGCAAAATCAAGGTAATTATTGCAATATTCAAATTCACGCGGACTTAGCTGGAATTGAACGCTTCGCCCTAGCCTATAGAAGTTAGGGTTTCCCTGACTCAATTTGGCTATCTCCATCTATTTGAATATCACTCTAATACCATCAATTGTATTGGCAATTCGTCGCAAATAATTATGTGCTTGTAGATATATCTAGCGAGATTCTGCATCTATATCTACCTATATATTTTATCTAAACGTTTTGTTTAACTACTATTATTTAGCTTCTGTTGATTGACAACAAAAGCTAAATAATGGTAGTTTTAATCTAGGATTGAAAATTCACCCTAATCCAAATTTCCAACACATCTAAAAAGATTTAGATATTGGTACGTTTAGAGCAAGAGGAAGCACTTTTAGTGGTTAATCTTTCATTAGAGAAGGGCATCTGTATTTATATGCCTTCTCTTCCAATTAAAATAATGTTTAAAGTTGAAAATTGGGTGCAATATTGGCCAACTGGCACTGCTCGTTAAATTAATATTACACAGCAATCTTAAATACTTTATAAAAACCGAGAAGAGTTTGAGTCTCTCTGATTTTATAATGCTCACACTTCAAATAAGATTGCTCTACATAGAAATTAATTGATGATATTTGCTTTAGTGAAATTAGTTTTAGCAGTTTTCTTGGTGTGCAAGTACTTTGTAAGCTACTGCATATAGATAAGGAATAAGAATTAAATAACATACAATTTATGTCCCTGGCTTACCTCACCCTCAATCCCTCTCCGATATATTGGAGAGGGATCGTGAGACAGGATGAAGTTTTGCATCTTATTTAATCCACGTTCCTAATAGGAAAAAGTGCTATAAATAGAGCCTTTCGTAAGATAAAAATTGCTTGTTATTCTCAATACCTTTACCAAAAAGGTAGATATTGCCTTTGCCAAAATAACGCTATGAAACTGTGTGATTGACTATTAGGTAAAAACGCATACTCAGAAAGTAGCGAAAAACTTATCTGCTGAACAGTTAATAATCGGATTCACGCAAGAGGTCTATTACTTAAAAGACTTAAGCGGTTAATTTGCTTTGCTAATACTAATTCTGTATGAAGATGCGCCAAACTACATGAGGAACGAACCGCCAAGGACGCCAAGAAAGAAAGAACATTTGGCGCAGCCTCACAAAGAAATGGTATAAAAACAGAAAAATAAATCTAGGTTAGAGTTCACAATGTTAAGTAAACAGACTAATAAATTTCCAGAAGATGTTAAGAATATATGGGCTGCACCTGATACCAGCAGCCATGCCGAGAATTTTTCCTTCAAAGATTTTTTCCCAACGATTGGTTCATCCTTAGCAGAGCGTGTGAAACCTTGCTCTAATTGGCTGCATACACCAAATCCCTCCATCGGCCCCAATGCTTGTATGCTGACCTATTTCCCTCGTGAGGTTCTTGGGCCAATTGAAAATCGAACTCTGATCAAAGATCCGCTCACTGATGAGATCAGGTCAATGCTGATGTTCGGATCAAATAATTACCTGGGATTGACCACCCATCCCTATGTTCGAGAAGCAGCAAAGCGAGCCATTGAAGAATTTGGTGTTGGTATGGGCGGGCCACCTCTACTCAATGGGATGAGCAGCATCCATCGGCAACTTGAAGCCCGTATTGCCCAGTTCAAAGGCGCTGAAGATGCTCTCCTTTTTGCCAGTGGATTTCAGGCACAGTTAGGGTGGGTCAATGGTCTGTTACGGGATGATGATGTTTTAATCTGTGACGAGTTAGGCCATGCCAGTCTATATGATGCCATTAAGCTTGTGTCTATGGGTTCCAGGGTTCGCGCTTTTAACTTCAAGCACAACGATTGTGACGACCTCGAACAGCGTCTCATCAAATGCAAGCAAGTTGGAGGAGCATCAAATCGATTAATCTATGTAGCTGTCGAAGGCGTATATTCGATGGATGGTGACTTAGCTCCACTCCCAGCAATTCGTGAGCTTTGTGACCATTACGGGGCTATTCTTGTCGTGGATGATGCACACGGCACTGGTGTCATGGGTAAAAAGGGCGGTGGCACCGATGAACACTTTGGTCTGAAAGGTCGAATTGATGTAACGATGGGGACTTTCAGTAAGGCATTGGGTGTCACAGGCGGCTTTATCGCTGCTAGTCGTGATGTAATCGAGTATCTGCGCTTTTTCGCTCGGTCTTATATGTTCTCGGCATCTTTGCCTGTTCCTGTTGTTGCAGCTGTCTTGGCAGGTCTGGATGTGATCGAGCGGGAGCCAGAGCGGATCAGTCAGCTTCGAGCCAATAGTGCTTATTTGTTGCAGCAACTCCAAAAGGCAGGATTCCAAGCCAATAGCGATTCTGCAATTATACCAGTCAGAATCCCGACGGAAGTCGAAATTCGCACTCTTGCCTGGAGATTTCACCAAGAAGGCATCTTTGTGAATTCGGTCGAGTACCCGGCTGTTCCCCTGAATGCTCAAAGACTCCGAATCAGTGTGATGGCAACCCATACACGTGAAGATTTAGATACATTTATTCACATTTTCCAAAAGTTGGATCGTGAATTAGGCATCATTTGGTAAATCGTTGACGGTTAGAGAGACGCGATAAATCGCCGTCTCTACTCTTAATTTATCCATCAATTATTTATTGACAGACTCGTAGCTGACAAACCCATACATACACATGACATCACTGTGTAAACTGTGAAATTGGCTTATGACAATTTGTTTGGCCGACCTCCAAAACCCTCTTGACAAATTTTCAACTTTAATAGATTTACTGAGCTACAGAGCTAAAAATCAGCCTGAGAAAACAGCGTATATATTTCTCCGAGATGGAGAAACTGAAGAAAATAGACTGACTTATGGAGAATTAGACCTACAAGCGCGATCGCTCGCTACCCATCTTCAGTCTTTAATATCTCCTGGCGAACGGGCTTTGCTGTTATATCCACCAGGTCTAGAGTTCATTAGCGCCTTCTTTGGCTGTTTATATGCGGGTGTAATCGCCGTTCCCGCTTATCCACCGCGAGCCAATATGAACTTGCTCAGGTTGCAGGCGATCGTTAAAGATGCTCAAGCCAAGGTAGTTTTGATCACAAAATCCTTGCTAACCAACCTGGAAAGCCACTTAGTCGAAAATCCAGAATTGGCAACTATGCGCTGGTTAAACACTGATTATATTGACACTAATCTCAGTGCAAATTGGCAAAAACCAAGGCTAGAGAGTGACACCCTGGCATTTCTCCAATACACTTCCGGCTCTACGGGAACGCCAAAGGGGGTGATGATCACTCATGGGAATTTGCTGTGCAACCAGAGATCCATCAAGATGGGTTTCGGACATACAGAGAAAACAATTTTTGTCGGTTGGTTGCCCTTATTCCACGATATGGGACTGATTGGGAATGTTTTGCAACCCCTGTATTTAGGTATACCGTCTATTTTGATGTCACCAGTAGCTTTCCTTCAGAAGCCTTTTTCCTGGTTGCAAGCTATTTCTCGTTACAAAGCCACGACTAGCGGCGGGCCAGATTTTGCTTATGATTTGTGCGTTCGCAAGATTACTCCTGAACAGCGTTCTAATCTTGATTTAAGTAGTTGGGAAGTCGCCTTCAATGGAGCCGAACCAGTCCGTGCCGAAACACTGGAGCTATTTGCTAACTATTTCGCTCCTTGTGGTTTCCGTCGGGAAGCATTTTACCCCTGCTACGGCATGGCTGAAGCGACTTTATTCGTTTCTGGAGGTTTAAAAACAGCTTCCCCCGTTCTCTACCAAGTTGAAGGAGCCGCCCTTGAGGAAAATCGGGTGGTGGCTACTGAATCTGAGGAAGGGACTAAAACAATTGTCGGCTGTGGTCGCACCTGGTTAGATGAAAAAATCGTCATTGTCGATCGCCAATCTTTAACTCAGTGTCCCCCTGGGAAGGTGGGAGAGATTTGGGTATCAGGTTCTTCTGTGGCTGGTGGCTATTGGAATCGACCAGGGCAAACTGAGGAAACTTTTCAAGGTTATCTGGCAGATAGACGAGAAGGGCCGTTTCTTTGCACGGGTGACTTGGGATTTGTGCAAGACGGCGAACTGTTTGTCACCGGACGACTAAAAGATGTGATTATCATCCGAGGACAAAATCATTATCCCCAGGATATTGAGTTAACAGTTCAAAAGAGTCATCCAGCATTGCGATCGCATTGTGGAGCAGCTTTCACTATAGAGCAGAAGGGACAACAGCGATTAGTCGTTATTCAAGAGGTAGAACGAACCTATTTGAGGCGATTGGATATTCAAGAAGTCGTCGGCAATATCACTGAAGCAGTTGTAGATCATCACGGTTTACAAGTATATGCCACAGTTTTGATTAAACCTGGCACTATTCCCAAGACATCTAGCGGGAAGATTCAGCGTTATGCCTGTCGGCGTGGATTTCTAGATGGCAGTTTGAATGTGGTAGCGCATTGTAGCGGAAATCTTCAGCATCAAGCCCAGTTTCAAAAGTTGGAAGTTGATGTTAACTCACTCTTAGTAAAAGTGCAGCAAGGTAATCCTGATTCTCAAACAGCGAATATTCAGGAGGACGCAAAAGCTAATGCAGTTCAATAGTCAAAGTCAGTCCTTAGAAAGTTCAAGTCGTCAACGTGCAGAGCAAGTCATCCATTGGTTACGTGACTATGCCCAAAGACGAATCAATTCTAGACTTATGGACGAGCGACGGTGTATAACGCCCCATGTCGTTCTAGACTTTGGCAAAAAAGGGTTATTGGGAATGATTGTGCCTCAATCATCTGGAGGTCTGGGCTTAAGTTACAGTGATACGTTGCAAGTGATGGAACAACTTGCAGCTATTGATCTCAACTTAGCTTCATTTGTTGGTGTAAACAACTTTCTGGGAATCTATCCAATTCTTAAATATGGTACACCTCAGATTAAAGAAACCTATCTCAAAAATTTAGCCGAAGGGAGAGATTTAGCAGCCTTTGCCATTACCGAACCATCTGCGGGATCTAATCCTAGAGGAATTAAAGCTGAAGCGCATCCAGATGGAAGTGGTGGGTGGTTACTTAGGGGTACCAAAATTTGGAGTGGTTCTGCATCTTGGTCAAGCGCGATCAATATTTTTGCTCATCTTGTAGATGAACAAGGCGAATCTTTGGGAATCACAGCATTTACCATCCCCGAAAATGCTCAAGGATTAAAGCAAGGTACTGAAGCTCTGACGATGGGAATGCGAGGTATGGTTCAGAATACTATTTACCTTGAGCAAGTAAAAGTCAATCATGAAAATGTTTTAGGCGAAATTGGTTCAGGTTTTGAAGTAGCTCAGGACGCAATGCAACTGGCGCGATTGGGAATTGCTGCCACCTGTATTGGCGGAATGAAACATTGTGCCCAACTCATGCTTCGTTATGCTAGCCGTCGCTCAATTGGTATAGAACGGCTCATAAATCAACAGATTACTTTACAACGTCTGAGTGATTTAACAGCAGCAATTAGTGCAGTTGAGTGCTTGGTAAAAAACATTGCAATATCCTTAGATGAAAGAAAACCTGTTCCTCCAGAAGCTTATCTTGTCGCTAAAATTATCGCACCCGAATTAATGTGGCAAGCAGCAGATAATCTTGTTCAACTGTTAGGTGGACGGGGTTATATCGAATCTAATATTGCGCCCCAAATCTTACGTGACGCTCGTTTGTTTCGGATTTTTGAGGGGCCGACTGAAACATTACAGATGCACTTGGGTTTATTAGCTTTATACCAGACACCTCAAGTCTGTTCATCTCTTAATGAGTTTCTGGGAGCAATAAAAATCAGTGAGCAATTGCAACAAACGGCGGAATATTGTGCTTCTTACCTCAAAAATAAAAACCTATCTCGGAGCAGTAATAAGAAATTCAGTAAAATATTATCCCAAAAGTTGGGTGATGTAGCGGCATGGGCATTTGTGCTTGCTTGCATACAAAAATCATATCAAAGTGAACCAACAGATGAATTAAAACGTGTCGAAAGGTGGGGTCAACAATATTTTCAGGCAAAGATAGCTTATGCTCTTGCAGAAAATCTCTATGAGCAGACCTTAATAGATACTAATCGTGTGGAAAATTTGATTAATCAGTATGCAGAAATAATTGGTGATATCGAGCAAAATTTAGCTGGGGAAGAAGATGATCTGGATGAATATCTCTGTAAAAAAGCCCAATTTTAAAGAATTGAATGAGGATGTAAAAGGCAATGCAGTTAAATAGTCAAAGTCGTTCTTTGTTGACTTCAACTAAAGAAGCAAAAATTACAATCAAAAATGATTACTTACAAGCAATACAAAGGCGGTTGGCCGCAGCTACTATCATAATTCCTTTGATAGGTACACTGATAGCCCTCAAATTTGCTTGGGATTTTGGAATTAATCTCATGGAATTAGAACTGCTTTTGGTTTTCTGGTTTCTCACTATGATTGGGGGAGTTACTGTCGGTAATCATCGGCTTTTAGCTCACTGTGCTTTTAAGACCCACCCATCTATTCGAGTTGCTTTGGCTATTTTGGCTTCTATGGCAGCTCAAGGCCCTGTCATCAATTGGGTTAGCAACCATAGACGGCATCATCAATACAGTGACCAGATAGGAGATACTCATTCTCCCAACCTTCACAAAGGAGAATCTTGGGGAAAGTTAAAGGGAATGTGGCATAGCCATGTTGGCTGGATACTTAATGGCGAAATCACAAATTCTACAGTGTTTGCTAAGGATTTGCTGCAAGACCCTGTGATGAAAAAAGTCAACCAACAATACCTAGCTTTCGTTTTTTTGGGTCTTTTGATTCCAGCTATTCTGGGAGGAATATTGTCAGGTACTTGGATAGGTGTAGGGCAAGGATTTTTATGGGGAGGGCTTGTGCGAATTTTTGTAGTGCATCATTTAACTTGGTGTCTTAACTCCATTGTTCATCTGTATGGTAGTTGCCCTTTCAATACTAGTGAACAGAGTACAAATAATGTTTGGTTAGCAATTCCTACAGGAGGAGAGGCTTGGCATAACAATCATCATGCTTTTCCTAACTCAGCAAAGTTTGGGTTGCAATGGTGGGAAGTTGATTTCGGGTACTGGTTAATCCGCACTCTGGAAGTATTAGGTTTAGCTTGGGATGTTAAAGTTCCCACACTCGGAATGATTGAAGCGAAAAAAACTGCTAGCTGATTTTTAGTTTAAGTTTTGGAATGATATATGCTTGCTCAAAAAACTGACAAAGTATCTACTACGGAAATCAAAGAATGGTTGATTTCTTATCTAGCAGATTTGCTAGAAATCGAACCCGAACAAATCAATGTAGAAACCACTTTTGCTCGTTATGGTTTAGATTCATCCGTAGCGGTGGTTTTAACCGGAGATTTAGCAGATTGGCTAGGAAAAGAGCTAGAGCTAAGGGTAGTTTGGGATTACCCGACGATCGCAGATCTTGCACAACATTTAAGCAAATAGTTAGCGAATAGTTTTAGTACAGATTTTATGGAGATGCTGGAAATGGTTTTATCTACCTTACAAGAAACAAAAGACTACATTGCTCTAGCTGCTTCATTAGGAAAGGAGTTTGCTAAAACAGCAGTCGAACGAGATGCTAAAGGTGGTAGTCCAACCGCCGAACTAAATCGTCTGCGGGAAAGTGGTCTGCTTAAACTCCTGATCCCAGAAGAATATGGTGGATTTGGTCAAACTTGGGTTACAGCCCTGAAAGTTGTACGAGAAATTGCCAAAGCGGATGGCTCCCTTGGTCAACTTTTGGGTTATCACTATGTCAATTCTGTCATGCCTGAACTAAATGGTACTCACGAACAAAAAGCCCGATTCTACAGCGAAACTACTCGCAACAACTGGTTTTGGGGTGATGCTGTTAATCCGCGAGATCCTAAATTGGTGCTAACACAAGATGGAAACAATTTCCGGCTCAATGGTACTAAAAACTTTGCCACAGGCAGTACTGGCTCCGACATCATTGTAGTGACAGCCGCACGCGGATATATGGAGAATCTTCCCGTTGCCATTGTTTCCAAGCATCGGGAAGCGGTTGAGAATCTTCCTGTTGCTATTGTTCCCACCCATCGGGAAGGAGTGGTTCTCAATGACGATTGGGATTACATTGGACAGAGACAAACCGATAGCGGTAGTGTCAGTTTTAATAATGTCTTGATTCACCGAGATGAGATTCTGGGCAATCCTGACTCTAAGGATGCGCCTAGCTCCTTTGCCTCATTGGTGACTCCTGCGTTCCAATCTGTCTTTGTCAATTTCTATCTGGGAATTGCACTGGGCGCATTTGAGGAAGGCAAGCAATATACCCTATCTGCAACCCGTCCCTGGATTTTTTCACCTGCCCACACGGCAGCTAAAGATCCTTATATTATTGAGCAATACGGTGATCTCTGGGTGAGTTTGATTTCGACCATCAGCCATGTTGATTATGTCAACTCAGTTTTCCAATCTGCCTGGGAAAAGGGAGAACACCTGACAGCCACCGAACGCGGTGAAACTGCTGTTACTATTAGCACTGCCAAAGTCTTGACTACACGAGTGGCATTAGATGTGACAAGCAAGATTTTTGAAGTGATGGGAACTCGTGCGGCTGCGACAAAGCATCGCTTTGATCGCTTCTGGCGCAACGTCCGTACTCATACTCTGCATGATCCAGTTGCCTACAAAGTCCACGAAGTTGGTGACTGGGTACTCAACGAACAAATCCCACCCTTCACCATTTACACCTAAGCCGAATGGTACGAAGTTAATAGCGAAAAAGAGGCAAGGGAACAGGGAGCAAGAGGGGATACTTCAGGCGGGAATTCAAAAGAGCCTGTAGCTTGCTTCCCCGTAGGGGTAAGAGAACCACGCTTTTGAACTAGGGGATTCAGACCTATGTTCCGCTCCGCTCTTTGTCTAGAGGAAGGGGTCATTTCTTCTTGCTAGAAAGACCCATTCCCCCTGCCTCTTCGGTGAAGACAAGATTGAAGGAGGATGTAGAAGCTAATGCAATTAGACAATCAAAGTCATACTTTGGTGACTTCAAATAAACCAACAAAGATAATAATCCAAAATGATTACTTACAAAAAGTACAAAGGCGTTTTGCTATAGCCACAATCATAATTCCTTTGATCGGGACACTAATATCGCTCAAATTTGCTTGGGATTTTGGAATTAGCGCCCTGGAATTAGAATTGCTTTTGGTCTTCTGGTTTCTCACTATGGTCGGAGGAATTACTGTAGGTTTTCATCGCCTTTTATCTCACTGCGCTTTTAAGACCCACCCATCTATTCGAGTTGCTTTAGCTATTTTGGGTTCTATGGCGGCTCAAGGACCTGTGATTAATTGGGTTAGCAATCATAGACGGCATCATCAATACAGTGACCAGATAGGAGATACTCATTCACCCCACCTTTATCAAGGGGAATATTGGGGAAAGTTAAAGGGAATGTGGCATAGCCATATTGACTGGATGCTTAACGGTGAACTCACAAATTCTACAGTGTTTGCGAAGGATTTGCTGCAAGATCCTGTGATGAAAAAAGTCAACCAACGATACCTAGCTTTCGTTTTTTTGGGTCTTTTGATTCCAGCTATTCTTGGGGGAATATTTTCCCGTACTTGGATCGGTATATGGCAAGGACTTTTGTGGGGAGGGCTTGTCCGAATTTTTTTAGTGCATCATTTTACTTGGACTATTAACTCCATTACTCATCTGTTTGGCAGTCGCCCCTTCAATACTAGTGAGCAGAGTACTAATAATGTTTGGCTAGCAATTCCCACAGGCGGAGAAGCATGGCATAACAATCACCATGCTTTTCCTAACTCAGCAGAGTTTGGGTTGCAATGGTGGCAAATTGATTTAGGGTATTGGTTCATCCGCACTCTTGAAGTATTGGGTTTAGCTTGGGATGTTAAAGTTCCCACGCTAGGAATGATTGAAGCGAAAAAAACTGCTAACTAATTTTAGTCTAACTTTTGGAGGATCTATGCTTTCTCAACAAACTGAAGCTTTGAAAGTATCTGCTACAGAAATCAAAGAATGGTTAGTTTCTTATTTAGCAGATTTGCTAGAAATTGAACCAGAACAAATAAATGTAGAAACTACTTTTGCACGTTATGGTTTAGATTCATCGGTAGCGGTAGTTTTAACGGGAGATTTAGCAGATTGGCTAGGAAAAGAGTTAGAGCTAAGGGTAGTTTGGGATTACCCCACGATCGCATCTCTCTCACAACATTTAAGCGAGTAATTCGCATCATCGGGTTGTGTTGGAGGGTAGATATAGCGAGCCTGTTACCAGGGGCAAGATAGACTGAAAGTATTGCTGTATAAACTTTTCAACTATCAGTGTCTATTGAATTGTCTAGAGATAGTTCGCGTTTAAGTAAGTCGGCACAATAAAACCAAACTGTGTAAAGAAAAGTAAACAAGGCTCAAACCCTTTCTCCCCCTGCTCCCTGCCCCCTGCCCCCTGCCTTTTTCCAACGACAAATATTGACGCCCACCTACTTATCTGCCCAAAGTCACCACAAGGGGGGAACGAAATCATAAGGGTTTTAGCCATATTCTTTCATACTACAAACTCAGATTTTGTACTACTTGCCCCTCATGACACGCTCGCTATATCTACCCCCTCTTAGGTCTGAAATGGTGGCAAATTGATATTGGTGGCTGGGTAATTCTTGCTCTCAAAAAAGTAGGTTTAGTGTGGGATATCAAAACCCGCACATCAGGGATGATCACAGAAAAGTCGGTTCAAAAAGAAAACTAATCAACAGACGGCACGATAATGACAACACATTTCGATAGCACAAGACCAAATCAGAAAACAAAAGTTATTATCAATGACTACATCAAAGGGCTGCAATATAAGCATTTTTGGTGGTACAACTTCATCCCCTTTTTAGGAACCATTGTGGCGCTGATTTCCCTCTGGTGGCTACCTGTTGGATCGATCGAGATCGGGATGCTCATTGTGATGTGGGCTTTAACCATGACCGGGGTAAGTGTAGGTTTTCATCGCTACTATACCCATCGTTCTTTTAAAACACATCAGGTAATGCGAGTGATATTCGCCATACTTGGTTCTGTAGCTGGGCAAGGTCCATTAATTTCCTGGGTAGCCATCCATCGTCGGCATCATGAGTGCAGTGACCTACTAGGTGATCCCCATTCCCCAAATCTTCACAGTCAGGGATTTTTCAGAACTATCAAAGGATTATGGTATTCCCATGTTGGCTGGTTAATTGATCATGATTATCCTAATCCAACATATTATACTCCCGAACTCCTGCGAGATAAAATCATATCGAAAATTAGCCGATTTTATCTAGTTTGGATAATTATTGGTCTAGTTATCCCCACAGTGATCGGAGGACTACTTCATTGGTCTTGGATAGGAGCATTGCAAGGCTTTCTGTGGGGCGGTGTCGTGCGAATTTTTCTGGTAGATAACATCATATTGAGTGTCAATTCTGTATCTCATTTCTATGGGACTCATCCTTATCAAACAGGAGATCAAAGCAAAAATAACCCTTGGGTGGCGATTCCAACTTTTGGTGAGTCGTGGCACAACAATCACCATGCCTTTGAAAGCTCCGCTGCTATTGGTTTGAAATGGTGGCAAGTTGACTTTGGTTATGCAGTGGTTTGGATATTGGCAAAATTAGGCTTGGTCTGGGATGTCAATCTGCCCACAGCCAAAATGATGGCAGCGAAAAAAATTACCATAGCTCAGGACTAAGGGACTTCCAAGGAATAAAATCACCAAATAAAATAATGATAATCATTCTGAGGGGGGAAGGAGAAGCAGCCGACGGCTGCTTCTCCTTCCCCCCCTTTTGTATTATTATTCGAGAGAAATGTTTTCTTATCCTTCAAGCATTGTCGCCCCAAGAAGAATTACTTTGCATGTCAGGGTAAAAACGAAGAGCTTAATAAGACAGTTAAACTGAAAACTACACTTACTATATTTAATTGTACGTGCGTAGAATCATGCGCCTGTATCGCTTAAGGTTAAGGTATTTGTCTGGTTCCTACATTCATTCAACAATCGCTAATAATTGTTGCTTACCGCAACTTATTGAGCGGATACTATTGAATTGTTCTCGCCGACTTACTTAGTAAGATGACGCAAGTTTCCCTCACAGACCTAATAGCTGGCGCACGCGCTGGCTTGTTGGTGAGTTTTCCCACCGATACTGTTCCTGCGCTTGCAGCTGTACCAGAAACAGCAGCATTAATTTTTGCTGCGAAGCAACGCAGTCAGGATAAACCTTTGATTTTGATGGCGGCTAAAGCTGAAGATTTGTGGCTGTATGTCCAAGGTAGTGAGAATGAGTATAAAGTTTGGCAAGAACTAGCAGATAAGTATTGGCCAGGAGGGCTGACATTAGTTTTACCAGCGAGTCAACACCTGCCAAAAGTTATGAACCCTATTGATCCAACAACAATTGGTATCCGAGTACCGAAAAGTGCGATCGCTCAATCTATTTTGGCCCAAACAGGCCCTCTTGCCACCACTAGCGCCAATTTTTCTGGTCAGCCGCCTTTACAAACAATGGCAGAAATTGAGACTCAGTTTCCTCAAGTTCTGACTTTAGCAACAACAGAATGCCAGGGTGAAATGCCGGGGATGGGTGTACCTTCCACTGTTGCTAAATGGACAGGGATAAATTGGCAGATTTTGCGGCAAGGAGCGATCAAGTTGGAGATTTCGATTGATAACCAGATATAGGTGGCTATAATGTTGTTTTCGTGGGTTTAACAACAGAGAAATCTGAAACTTTAGCAGGTTAATAATTGCCAGATATGAATTGGAGCAACTGGATATATCTAGGAGTAGGAATAGCACTAGGTATGGTTTTTTGTCAGTTATTTGGGCGATGGCTACGCCCAACCCAGGCATCGCCTAATGTTTCATCTAGCTCATCCCCAGTAGCGCCATTAGCTGAACAGGATACGCCACCAATATCGCAACAGCTACAGCAAACCCATCTGGCATACCTGATGGCAAGGGAAATGAGCCTATTTAAAGCTGGTTTTTTAGCGCGGACTACTCATGAATTACGATCGCCTTTTAATGGTCTAATTGGCTTACATCAGTTAATTTTGTCAGATTTATGTGAAAATCCAGCTGAAGAGAGAGAATTTATTGCCCAAGCTCACGAGCGAACGCTAAAACTACTGAAGCTGATGGATGAAATTCTCAACGTTGCTAGAGCTGAACATGGTACCAATAAATTAGATATTCAGCCTAGACCTTTAGCCCAAGTTTTGGAGGAGGTTCATGACTTAACTTATATGCTGGCGGCAAATCGCAATTTTCCCTTGCAATTATTACCCGCTGACCCAGAAATTTATGTTTTGACAGATTACCTCTGGCTCCGCCAAGTATTGATCAGTTTAATAGACACTGCTATTGCTCAAATGGAGGAAGGTAGCATCTGTATTTCCAGTAGCACCCTACCTACAAATAATTTTGTAAATATTTGGCTGGATCTACCAACCCATGCCATACCCTGGAGTGAGCCGATTGATTTGCTCAAATTTGAAGATCAGCCGACCCAGATTGACGAAAAGAACGCTGCTCTTTCTCCAGGAATGAGGCTATTAATCAATCAGACTTTGGTGGAAGCTATGGGAGGAAAGTTGGAAATTCTGCCTTCTACCATTGTGAAGGAATCGCTTCCGCAACTTACCAGACTACAAATCTCTATCCCCCTAGCGATTCCTGAAGCTGAACTTCTGTAGCAGCAACGAAAGCACGGTTAGCTAGGTTATGTAGCACCATTGTAGTGGTGGTGTTGGGTTGAAAACCAATCTTTTCGTAGAAACCCTGCTGGTGAGTAGTCATGAGGTAAATACGCTCAACCAACCTCATCCGGGGATGATTCAAAACGGTTTCTACTAAATTGCTGCCCAACCCACTATGTTGATACTCTGGATGAATCACAACATCCCAAATTGTGGCGCGATATATGCCATCAGATGTTGCTCTGGCAAAGCCAATGAGTCGATCGCGATCGCAAACGGAAATTACTGGCTCACTGTTGGCAATAGCTATACCTAAATCCTCAATACTGCGTCCCTTTGCCCAGAAAGCGGAAACGTTTAACAGTTCTTGGAGTTGGTAAAGGTCAATTTCAGACTTGCGTTCGCTAAATTGAATGTGAGACTCGTTCATTTATGGCATCCACTTTTGGCACTATCTTTGTATATTTAAGTCATATTTTGCTAGAAATTGCTGTACGTGTCTATGTATATGCAACAAGAAAGAAAATTTAAAGCGAAGCAAAAAGGGGTACTTCACCGACAAACCCACTTCCATAAAGGATGAGTTGCTCCCTGCTGACGTATCCGATAAACTTGTTTTTCTAAACGTTGTTTTTCCTGCTGTGGCAATCCGAGTAGAATATTCCGACTTTGCCAAACTAAAACAGCAGCGGTCATCCCCAGACAAAAGGCGAGACCGAAGGTAGGCAGTGGATGGTAGAATAATCCAAATCTCACTGCCACCCAGGTAAAATATTGTTCCCACAGAGCAATTTCTGTACGTAGACCCCACAAAGAGATAGGTGCAACGGTGAGCCATAAACAGCCCACAAATAGCCACCTACCATATACTGTCAGCTGATGTAGCCTTTGTACTTGTTGAGCAAAGGATGGGTCAGATTTCTCAAAGTCTGGGACACTAGTTAATGGTTCTTCCGGTTGATCCATAGGGGAATAAAATTGCAAGGCGTGGGTAAGCCATTCAAAATGCCTTCACCCAATTGTGAAATATACACAAGTTTAACTATCCTGGGAACTGGCAGATGTATCAATCGGCTCTGGGTTGTCTAGCACCTGAGATTGACCCCTGCGCTCTCGCCACCAAGCAAGGAGAGTACTGGCGACGAAAATACTTGAATATGCACCCATTGTAAATCCAATAATTAAGGCCAGGGCAAAGTTTCTCAGGGTTTCACCACCAAATAGAAATAGAGAAAATAATGTTAGTAAAACGGTTAACGTGGTATTAATCGATCGCGTTAAAGTTTGATTGGTTGCATCATCAACAACTTTGTCAATGCCATCGCCAGGATGTAGATGCAGTATTTCCCGAATGCGATCGTAGATGACCACGGTATCTGTCACCGAGAAACCTGTAATAGTCAAAATAGCAACGACGAAAAGGCTATCAACTTCAATACCTACTACTAATCCTAAGATGGAGAAAACACCCAGGGTAATTAAAACATCATGGAACAAGGCAAGAATTGCGATTACGGCATAGTCCACCTGGAACCGCACACTTAAATAAATAACGATCCCAGCAAAGGAGACAACCAGAGCTAATAACCCTTGGGTAAATAGCTGACGACCAAGTGTTGGGCCAACGGTGTCAATTTGAGTGACTTTCGGGTTAAAGGCTCCAATTTTTTCACTCAAAGCTGTTTGCAACTGGGTGCGTTCATCGACATTTAATGTCTTTGTGCGAATGGATATTCCCTGTTGTTTTTGACCAACAACTTGGATGCTACTATTATTTAGCTTCTCGGCATCAACTACTTTCCTGACATCAGAAATTTCAATTGGTTGAGCGCAGCTGTTTGGTTGTGTACAATCGCGTTCAAATTGTAGTCGTGTACCACCAACAAAATCTAAACTGGGACGTAGTGGTGCGCCTAGTTGTTGCCAAGAAATCACCATTGCCACGATGCTAATGATGATCAAGGTGGCAGAAATTGTCCACCAAAGTCTCCGACGTTTGATGACACTAAATTTCATGACTGTACCTCCGCACCAGACTTAATTGACGTTGAGAGATTGGGGCAAAACAACTCTGGCTTACGCAAGTTGGGAAATCCCAATGTTAGAAACAGCAGTGTGCGACTACAAGTAATGGCAGTAAACAAATTCACCACTAACCCTAGCGCCAATGTCAAAGCAAAGCCTTTAACTAAACCTGCTCCTAAGAAAAATAGTGCTGCACAAGAAATTAATGATGTGACATGACTATCTAAAATGCTAGACCAAGCTCGGTAGAATCCTGACTCTACAGAACGATATAAAGTTTTCCCAGCACGTAGTTCTTCACGGGTGCGCTCAAAAATCAATACGTTAGCATCAACTGCCATACCGATACTGAGGATAAACCCAGCAATACCGGGGAGAGTTAATGTAATGCCTAGCAAAGCGAAAGTGGCATAGGTCAATAGCGCATAGATAATCAAAGAAAAGTCAGCAATTAATCCTGGTAGTCGGTAGTAAACTAACATGAAAACTAATACTAACAGCAATCCACCAATACCAGCGTAAATACTGCGTTGAATACTATCTTTACCTAAACTTGCCCCAACGGTACGGTTTTCAACTATTTCTACTGGTACGGGTAATGCGCCACCGCGTAGCTGTACACCTAAGTCATTGGCTTGTTGGGCGGTAAATCGTCCTGTAATCACAGCAGAACCACCAGTAATCCCAGTGGCGGCAAATTCTATACCCACGGTAGGAGCGCTGATGAGTTCATTGTCCAGAAAAACACCAATGCTCCGCCCAGTACCAGCGAGATTTTTCGTCAAATTGGCAAACAGTTCACCACCCTTTTGGTCGAAGCGAATGGCAACATTCCAGTTGCTACCTTGAGTGGGTTCACCATAAGCATCCTTGAGGTATTTGCCAATTAGCGGTGGATTGGTACTTTCAAACAATTCTGCGATCGCTTGATTATTTTTCTTTAAATCTTCTTGATTCTTGACAATTGCGGCTTTATCGCTACTCTTTTTCAACTCTTCTTGCTTGGCTTTCAATTCGGCTCTAGATGCTTGAAAAGCAAGTAGTTGAGTTTCTGTATTCGCCTTTTGGGTACGAAATTCTAACTGTGCTGTACCCCCTAGCACCCGTTCAGCTTGCTCTGGATCGTTTACTCCTGGTAGTTGCACCAAGATTTTATCTGAGCTGACTGTTTGGATTACTGGCTCCGAAACACCCAGACCATTAATCCGACCTTCGACAACTTTCTTTACACCTTCCAATTCTCGGTCGGTGATTTTGGGAATTTCTGGTGATGGTTTCACCTGAATTGTGAGCTGTGAACCTCCGCGCAAGTCTAGTCCCAGGGGTATCGGAATTGTGGCAATCACCGTAATCGCGGCGATTATCAGGACTAAAATTAAAATTAATAGCGATCGCTGTCTTTGCATACCATAACTCGCAACTGACAAACGCTATAATAGCGCTCTTTTGAGGAGTTATGAATTAGGAGTTAGGAGTTGAGAGTTAGGAGTTAGGAGTTAGGAGTTAGGAGTTAGGAGTTGAGAGTTGGGAGTTGAGAGTTAGGAGTTAGGAGTTGAGAGTTGGGAGTTGAGAGTTAGGAGTTGGGAGTTGGGAGTTGGGAGTTGGGAGTTGGGAGTTGGGAGTTGGGAGTTGGGAGTTGGGAGTTGGGAGTTGGGAGTTGGGAGTTGGGAGTTGAGAGTTGGGAGTTGGGAGTTGGGAGTTGGGAGTTGGGAGTTGGGAGTTGGGAGTTGGGAGTTGGGAGTTGGGAGTTGGGAGTTGGGAGTTGGGAGTTGGGAG
>NZ_JBALDZ010000121.1:0-31006 GCF_036917155.1 Nostoc sp.
GCTCTGTATCATGAGTTGTTTTCGGTCATTTGAAGTAAAAAGTATTAGTTGCCAAAAAATTGTAGGTTGGGTGGAGGCTTTGCCAAAGCCAACATCCTGATATCTGTTGGGTTGCGCTCCGCTCCACCCAACCTACATCTAATGCACTTGCTCTGTATCATGAGTTGTTTTCGGTCATTTGAAGTAAAAAGTATTAGTTGCCAAAAAATTGTAGGTTGGGTGGAGGCTTTGCCAAAGCCAACATTCTGATATCTGTTGGGTTGCGCTCCGCTCCACCCAACCTACATCTAATAGACATCTCCAGAAATTAAATATGCGTTATCCAGAGTCCTTGTAGAGACGTAGCAGTGCTACGTCTCTACATTCATTTTCGGAGATGTCTAATGCACTTGCTCTGTATCATGAGTCGTTTTCGGTCATTTGAAGTAAAAAGTATTAGTGGGAATATAATTTGCTTTCAAATCAAGAGGTCTGTAATCTATATCTAGTAAATGACAGTGGAAATAAATGCACCATCTGAAATAACGAAAAAGCTGATATTGTGATTTTTGAATATTAACTTTTAACTAGATATTCTGTATAATAAATTTCGCTATCTTTAGTTGTGCTGAGATAAGCTAGTAATTCTCTGATCCGAGTTTCTTCGAGTTGTAAAGGGTTGTCACTGCCTTGAGGTAGCCAATTTAAATTAGGCATATCCTTAGTAATTATTGCTAAAATTTGTTCTTGACCAGGATTTCCTTCTATATAAAAAGATTTCATCACTGAATCTTCCTGAGGTAAACTGGTTTTACCTGTAGTTAAGTGCGATTGGGGAGCAAAACACGAAGGACAAAAACACCAAAGTTCTTCGGAAGTATTTTTTTGGATAAGTAATAAATAACCGGAACTTTCTAAATTTATTTCAAAGCGAATGTGACTGCCGATAGATACAGACTTTTCATATAGATTAGTAGCCTGCCAACGCCAACCTAAAGTTTCTTCTTTTACTAAAACTAAACCCATTTTTTCAGTAGGAGAACCTAATAATTGCAGTTGATGCCAAAGTCCTGCAAGTACTGTTAAAGGTGGTTCTTGGTTTTCTGCTTCGGTGATATTAGGGTCAGATGATATGGCTATATCTTGCCAATCTAACTCAAGCATAGTACAAATTTCGGTGAAGATACTATAACTAATAGGTACACCGTTAAAAAATTTACTGATAGTTGCCCAAGATGCAACCTGGACATCATCAGCCAAGGCTTGTTGAGTCCAGTTTTTACGGATTAGGGCATACTTAGCTTTTTCAATACCTTTAATTGATGCTACTAATGTCCGTTTTGGCATAAGAAAGTTAAAAGATATTTTTTTGACATCCTCCCACCGCTAATCCCGCATTTCTCACTCTTCAGTAGGGGCGGGTTAACATATATCATCCATCATTCATGAATGTCTTGCTTAACCCGCCCCTACGACCTCTGCACTTCAGTTTGATAAATCTGGTGAGAAATCCGGGTAATCAGGAGTGCCTGATATAGCGGGGGATTCCAACTGACTGAAAGTCAGTTATGGTCAGGGAATGTCTCATTTTTTCGCCCTCGATTCATGAGGCAGCGCCTTGGGCGGCTCCGCCGACTTGAAGCGACTGCCGTCTCACCGCCAAATCACAGATTATGGCGAGAGCCTTCTCCTCACATCTTGCACCTAGCCCTAGCGATTAGAAATCGCGGCTATACAAACGAAGTCCGCCAGCGCAAACTAACAGAAAATCAAGGGTTTGAAACCCGCGCAGGCGGGTAAAGCCTCGTGTAGCCGCGACTTCCAGTCGCCTGGTGCAAGATATAAGTCTCTCCGATTTAGGTAAATTATATACAAAGTTATATATTCTGGCAAAAACTTATATAGGTACTTATATAGCTGTTAGTAACAATCAAGTTAGAGAGAAAAGTTAACAGCCACAACACTTTTAACTGAATCATGTTTACCATCGAACAACTTTTTTTCGCTTGGAGTCAAGTCCGTGCGGGAAGTCGCAGTGCTGGCGTGGATGGAATTAGTGTTGACTTGTTTGCAGCGTCAGTTGATGAACAGTTACCTATTCTGCTGCGTCAGTTACAACAAGAATCTTATCATCCTAGCCCAGCTAAAGGATTTTATTTAACTAAAAAAAGTGGAGGTAAGCGCTTAGTAGGTATTCCAATTGTCAGAGATAGAATCGTTCAACGCCTGCTTTTAGAGGAGTTGTACTTTCCTTTAGAAGAAACCTTTGTTGATTGTAGTTATGCCTACCGTCCAGGGCGAAATATTCAACAAGCAGTGCAGCGATTGTTCTCTTATTATCAGTATCGTACTACTTGGATTATCAAAGTTGATATTGCACAGTTTTTTGATAATTTGTCTTGGGCATTGCTGTTAACTCAGTTAGAAGCTTTGCATTTAGAAAGCCAAGTGATGCAGTTGCTTGAACAACAACTAAAAGCTGGAATGATCATTGCTGGTAAATACATCAATTCTGGCAAAGGTGTATTGCAAGGTGGGATACTTTCTGGAGCATTAGCTAATTTATACCTGACTGCTTTTGACAGAAAATGTCTCAGTAATAATATTAATTTAGTCAGGTATGGAGATGATTTTGCGGTTGCTTGTAACAGTTGGTCAGAAGCTAATCGTATCCTCGACAAAATCACAACTTGGTTAGGAGAACTCTATCTCACCTTGCAACCTGAAAAAACACAGATTTTTGCACCCCACGAAGAACTGAAATTTTTAGGCTACCGCTTTGCTAATGGAAGAGTGTATGCACCACCGCCTCCAGAACCCAAGCTGGAGGGGCAATGGTTAGTTAATGCTTCCGGTACACCTTATTTTCGCCCCAAGGAACGACCATTTAAATTTGTTTCTCGTCCACCAAAAGCTTGTGATATCAGCAAGCCAGTAAGTTTCCCTCGCGCCCCCATATCTCATCTTTGGCAGGAATCTATGACGACATTATATATCACCGATCAAGGTGCTTATTTGAGTGCAAAAAATCAACAGTTCCAGGTTTTTTATCAACGAGAATTAAGAATTAAAATCCCGATTGTCCGAGTAACGAATATTGTATTATTTGGCTGTTGTAATGTTTCTCATGGTGCAGTGAGTGTAGCATTACACCGACGAATTCCGGTAATGTATTTGTCACAGAAAGGCAGATATTTTGGCAGGTTACAGACGGAAGGAGAAGCTAAGGTGGAATACTTAGCGCGTCAGGTAGAGTGTTCGCAAAATCCTGAGTTTACTAGGAAGCAGGCAGAGGCTATAGTTTGGGCAAAGTTACATAACTCTCGGAATTTGTTGATGCGATTAAACCGTCGCCGCAATTCTCAAGAAATAGATGATACTTCTGTGTTAGCAGCAATTAAACATTTAGACATTTTGATGGATAAGCTATTTTTTGCAGAAACTATGGATGCACTACGAGGATATGAAGGACAAGCAGCTACGACATATTTTCAAGCATTAGGAAATTTGTTTATCGGGGAATTTAAATTTGAAAAGCGAACTAAGCGTCCACCAAAAGATCCAATCAATAGTATGATGAGTTTGGGTTATACGCTGTTAAGTCAAAATGTCTATTCATTTATCCAAACAGTAGGGCTACATACTCATTTTGGTAATTTGCACGTCCCCAGAGATAATCATCCAGCTTTAGTCAGTGATTTAGTTGAGGAATGGAGAGCGCAATTAGTTGATTCTCTGGTTGCTTATCTGGTAAATTCTCAAATTTTTACAACAGATGACTTTACTTTACCAGACGAACGAGGAGGAGTATATTTTCAGCCTCATGCACTGAAGAAATTTCTTAAGCATTGGGAAGAAAAGTTACAATCAGAACTAACACACACTCACACTGGACAGAAATTGGCATATCGTCGCTGTATTGAGTTACAAGTACGAGAATACATTGCTTGTTTGATGGGTGAGGTGAAAGTGTATCGACCAATGATTTGGAAAATGTAAAGAAATGTAAATTTGCGGGGGGTAGGCAATGGCTGAAATACTGATTATATCATTACCCCCCGCAAATGCCTTTCTGGGTAAGGGTTTGAGCTATGTTCACTGGTAGATTTTCCTAAATCAAGTTGACTTGTTGACAGTTAGTCTTGACCCCCCGCAAATTTGGCTGTATACAGTTAAGTCAGGGTAAGGCTTTCAGCAGCCAAGCCTTTAAACTTCTTCGGAAGTTGAATTAATGGAAACTATGGTGGACCGGTGGATACCCGCCCCCGCGTCTGTCAATGTTCTTTAAACTTCTTCGGAAGTTGAATTAATGGAAACTGAACTACAATCCGGTTCCACGTAACTCGGACTTCCCATTGCTTTAAACTTCTTCGGAAGTTGAATTAATGGAAACCTACGGAGCCGACGACAAGGGCGAGATACAAACCCAAGAACTTTAAACTTCTTCGGAAGTTGAATTAATGGAAACTTTCCATTTTATCAAAATTAGGGTGTTGAGGAAGATTATCTTTAAACTTCTTCGGAAGTTGAATTAATGGAAACCTCTTGTTTGTCCTGCTGTCGTTTTTTAGCTTCCATACTTTAAACTTCTTCGGAAGTTGAATTAATGGAAACCTACCTCTCCATGGATCTGAAGGGGTTGAGCCTAGTTCTTTAAACTTCTTCGGAAGTTGAATTAATGGAAACGGGACAGTTGGTGATCGGCTCGTCTTTAGATGAAAGACTTTAAACTTCTTCGGAAGTTGAATTAATGGAAACCTTGTCCATTAGCAATATCAGTTAATGCAACAAATACGCTTTAAACTTCTTCGGAAGTTGAATTAATGGAAACCTGTTGGACATCAGGTGAATCTACGTACTCACCAATACTTTAAACTTCTTCGGAAGTTGAATTAATGGAAACTTGCAGCAATGGCACCATTATTTGCCGCCAACAAAAACTTTAAACTTCTTCGGAAGTTGAATTAATGGAAACCAATTCGTGATCGGCTCATCTTTTGAGCTAACCACCAATGCTTTAAACTTCTTCGGAAGTTGAATTAATGGAAACTGCTGATCCGGTGTCTCCTTTTTAGGAGGAGATGTTATCTTTAAACTTCTTCGGAAGTTGAATTAATGGAAACAATTTCTAATTCTGCTTGAAAGTCTCCTAATTTTTTCTTTAAACTTCTTCGGAAGTTGAATTAATGGAAACTGTTTTCCATGATTTAAAACCTTACTTAAGTTTCAGAATGTTTTAAATTTATTTGGAAAATGAATTAGTTATAAATCAATACGGTTCAGTTAAGGGCGACTGGCAAAAATTTTGGGTTTTCGAGACGCGATAAATCGCCGTCTCTACAAGTGTTTTGGTCTTATCTGAACTGTATTGAGTTATAAATTACAGATCCCCGATTTATTTGAGAAGTCGGGGGTTTTTTTAGCAGAAATTATTTAGTATGGCTATATTCCCAGCTTTTTAATTGCCTAACTTATATACAAACTTATATCCAAACGCCCTTTGTTATATATCAGGTTATATATCTATCTGGGAATATGTAATTAAGTAAGAAGTGCAACGAACAAAAAAAGAACAACCTCTTCTGTTTGAACTTTTTACCTTTAACCTTTTACTTAATTCCAACTATGTCCACAATTTATATCACCGAACAGGATGCAACCCTGCAAGTGCAACACCATTATTTAAAGGTGTTCCATCAACAAAAACAATGTATTAGCCTTCGGATTAGTAACGTCAGTCAAATCATTATCTTTGGTAACATCAGATTGCCAAAAGAAGTACTTCAGGTTGTAGTAGCTCATCAAATCCCAGTGCTTTATTTAACTGCAAATGGCGAATTCATCGGGAGATTAGAAAACACAGCACAACGCCAATATAAATATCTAACTTCTCAACGCCAACGCGCACGTAATGCAGAATTTAATCATGCTACTGCGGAAAGTATCATCTGGGCAAAATTGCACAATCAACATACCTTTGTGCAAAGTTGGACTCGTCATTACGCCGACTATACAACCCAGCGTGCATTAAATTACCTAACGTTGTTGATGGATAACTTACCACTAGCAACATCTCCTAATGAACTGCGCGAATATAGTTCAGAAGCAGATAAGGTTTACTACAGTGCTGTTACTTCGCTACTCAACTTTCACAACTCGTCTTCGCAGTTTAACCAAAAGCGCATTAGTGGTTTCTTGAACCTGGGATATCAACTTCTGCATCAATATATATACACCCTACTGGATACCACAGGACTTCATCCCGATTACGCAATTTTACACCGCGATTTAGATCATGAGTTCCCCTTAGCATGGGATTTTACCGCCGAATTTCGTACCGCCATTGTTGATGACCTAGTATTAAATTTCGCCAGAAAATTTCCCCATACTAACGGAAACGGCAATGGAAATGGAAATGGTAAAGGTCATCCACGAAGCATCCTCCAACATTTTCTTCAGCATTGGGAAGGAAAGTTACGTACCTTTATACTGCATCCTTACGCAGGAGAAATTAGCTACCGCCAGTGTATGGATTTACAAGTACGAGAATATCTTGCGTGTTTGCTGGGTAATGTGGAATATTACCGTCCCTTGGCTTTGAAATTTCACCCAGCCGATTCCAACCTCGCCAATATTACTGAACTCCAAAAAACACCGTTAACCCTGGTGAGGTAGAGATGTTCTATTTAGTATGCTACGACATTGTTAGCGATCGCCGTCGTAACAAAGTGGCTAAACTCCTAGAGGCCTATGGTTTGCGGGTGCAAAAGTCGGTTTTTGAGTGTGTATTAGATGAAAACCAGTACACAACTCTATCTAAATATCTTGTTCGACTGGTAAACAAACGCGAAGACCAAGTGCGATTCTATCCGATGTCTGCACATACTCGTTGCAAAATCGCAGTTTTAGGTACGCAACCGCAGTTGGTAATTGACGACGCGGCGTATATTGTCTAATTCGGAATTTTCACCAAGATTTCACCCTACTAAAAAGACCAATATGAACGCTCCACGCGCTCCACCGACAAGAGTGAAAACATCTCCACGCTTTCGGTCAAGTTTGGATATTCGGAAACTATTGAATGCAGATTCTAGCTATCAAATTCCGTTTAGTTTTTACTTCCAAAGTTCAAAAAAAACTTGAGACCTTACCCTCTTCAGACCGCAAGCAATACAACAAGGCTTTTGAATGTTTCGCTCAATATGGCCCGACTTATCGGAGTTTGAGAACGCATCGATATCGCTGTAAAGATAGTGATATTTGGAGTTCTTCTGCATCGATGGCGAAACGATTTTACTGGCGTTACATGGAGAAAACAAGTATTGAAGTAACACATATAGATTCACATTAATAAAGTAAAAAGTCAAAAGTCAAAATATTTTCACCCAAGGCTTTTGGCTTTTTACCTTCTCTTCCTTGCCTCTTTCTTTTACCTTTTTACTTTTTACGAAAAAGATAAGGTTCAAAGCCGTACTTCGTCCCGCTACGCGCTTTCGCCCGCAAGTGGCGCGATAGCTCCCTTGCTCCCTAGCTTCCTTGGTTGAAGCCCCACCCGCAAGTGGCGTGGTTTTTCTCCTCTGCTCCTCTGCTCCTCTGCTCCTCTGCTCCTCTGCTCCTCTGCTCCTCTGCTCCTCTGCTCCTCTGCTTTTTTACTTATTTCTATGCCCAACCCTCGTCCATTACAAATGCGAGAATTACGGCTAATTTCAATGTACAGCAATTTGGAATTTGGTATGACACCACAGCAATTCTATTCCAAATGGGCAGTTAGTTATGAGCAAATAGCTCTAATCTGCTCTCGTTCTGATTCTACTGTTAGGGGCTGGTTTAGAAATGGGCGTAACCGACGCTACCCAACACGTAATGATTTACTTCATCTAGGATTGATGGATTTCTTGCTGGAACATTACGAGGAGATTCCTGAACATATACAGGGCTTATTGCGTTTTGCTTCTTCATAGAATTTGTATTCACAAAAGTACTCGATTGTCAATATCTTCTAGACCTGTTTTGATGCATATCTGCTGAACTAATGTGAACTTAGGCAATTGAAAAATACATTATTCATGCAACTTTCAGCAATTGTAGGAGGTTATTATGACCTATTTTGAGCAACTACACCCGTGGTGCATAATTCGTAATTTACCTAGCAAGGATGGCAAAGTTATAGCGAGATTCCGACGCCATAATGATGCAACTGCTTATCTACAAGTGCTGCAAAAACAAGTGACTAATGTCGAGTTGGTGGTGAAATTTAATTCCCCGGCTGAAATTGCTTGACTTCATTAGAAGTCGAATTAATGGAAACATTGGCATTTTATCCCCGCCAAACGTGTCAAACCTCCAGTTATGATTTGTAACTGGAGGTTTTCTAGTTTTTCATCAGATACTTATCAATACCTGAAATACCTATAGGATTACTATTTGATTTTTGAACAAAATTAGGTACTGTAGTGACGTGTCAAGGCTAAAATGTTGCAAAAAAATTGTAGGTTGGGTGGAGGCTTTGCGTAACCCAACATCCTGATATATGTTGGGTTGCGCTCCGCTCCACCCAACCTACATCTAATGCTACATATAATGCACAATTTTTTTGCTTGCCACGCCACTACATATACTTAGATTTTTTCAGGAATCAAATCGGATTCCTATATAATATGAACTAATTAATGAAAGTGCTTACGTAACAATGCGATCGCAGATCGTGAATGTAGTAATAAGTATAGATTATGCCGACAAAGATAGCGATCGCCCAAGTATTTTTTCAAAAAATTATCTTGGAGGAGTTAGAACTTTATGTAAATATTTAGACACAGTAAATGTATTTATATAAAGTTAGTTTGATTTAAACGTCATATTACACCAGTATTCTCTCAGCCAGAGTAATATTTTTATACATTCCCAATTAATCACACTCTGCACTGGTAAATCAATTATGGTTTCGGATTTTATGGTCATATATTTAGTAAGCAGATGAATTTTTACCAACGGAAATTATATGCACTACTACAAGCACCAGAATTTGCGGATTGGGGAGATTGTGTATTATCGCAATTAGATTGCCTAACAGATGATTTTGAAGATTTAAGAAGATGGTGGAGTGAAGGTAGAGGTCAACACGCCCAAGAGATTGCCTCTTCTTCAGACCGTGTTAATTTATCTCACATAGGACATCTAGATAATGAACAAGTAACTGTGCGTCATCCGATAAGTGGTCAAAAACAGCAAGTTACGACTTTACAATCTCCAGTTAACTTACCAGATATTAGCCAGATCAAACACGAAACCAACGCCAAAAAAGTTTTTTGGTGGTTTTGGCGATTTTACCCAGAACTATTAGCAGACGCGCAACACGATGCACTGCTGTTTCCTGCACATACAGTCATCCCCGACTGTCCACTACACAGCCACCAAAGTACAGTTTCGGCTTTGACTGGTGCAATGTTTCCCAAATGTTGGAAGTCTGAAGACAAACACGAGACTCCCTATCTATTAATATTTTCTTTCTCGCCGGTGCAAGACTTCATCAAGTCATCGCGCAAATTTCTCGATTTTTGGGCAGGTTCATATCTACTGCATTATCTCAGCACCCAACTATGCTGGCATATCGCCCAACAGCTAGGCCCTGATGCAGTGATTGTCCCTTCCCTCTGGAGCCAAGAGATTATTGATGCGTTGATTGTACAAAAGTATCATGATGCGCCTAACTTTACCTATTTACAAAATGGTGGTGAACCAGTTCATCGCTTTTCAGAAAAAATATCTACTAGTTTAAGTACTGCTGGATTTCCCAATATAATTACAGTTTTGGTTCCAGGTAAACAAGCAGCCCAAAAATGGGGGCGGTATCTAGCAAAAAAGCTCACCAAAGAATGGAGAAAAATCGGCATCAAAGTTAGAAACCACATTAGAGAGCAGGTAATTAATTTTTTAAATAATCAGTCCGAAGCCGAATTAAAGGAAATACTGCATGGAGTATTCCCCGAATTGAGGAATATTCCATCCGACCTTGAACCTTATAGAAGAGAACTAGAACTTCTCAAGCAACAAAGCTGTTGGGAATGGAACAAACTTTGGGAAGTCCAACTAAATCACACTTGGGAACCATACTGGACAGGGATACCACTGGGAAGCCCAACCCAGGGATTAACTAAGAATAAAAATGATGGTATTTTTGATAAAGCTTGGGTGATGATGCAAAATCAAATTGCTCGCCCATTTGTTGATTTACCTAGTGAATTTGAAAAAAACTTCTATAGAAATTTAAACGTGGGAACGTGGTGGGGTAGTATCCACCAACGTTTAGGAAGTTGTTTAAATAATGTTAAATCTACTCGGAACTGGCAATTTGCCATTGCTCCCGGCGAGCGTTCTACAATATCGGGTCAATTTAGCGCTGTTCATCCTCGGTTAAATTATCAAGTTACAAGAACTCTTGATGGACAAGTACACGACTTACGCCAAGGTAGTGGTTTAGCAGCAGGTTCAATGCGCTTATTTTGGTTTGTTATGTCCAAAGTGTATCGCGGTTTATTTAATGGTTCAGAGAAACTTAATGCACTAGAAATAACCAAACGTATGGCTTGGGTATATGGAGGCGTAGCAAAATCTTTAGGGATTTCTATCGAACTATCTGAAGACCCATTACCTGATGAAGCTGTGAATGAATTAGGAACAGAATCAACAGAAGGTAATAATCAAAGCTTACAACAAATAACCAAAATAATCGATTACGAAAAGTTCATTAGGTTCCCCAATCTTAGTTCCATTGGCGTAGCTGCTTTTGCTAAGGAGCATCCCCATTTAATCAAAACTTATAGAAGTAATCTATATCAACTTTTTAAACAACACAAACATAAATTTTCCCAAAAGCAACAACGTACTTTTTACTCCAAAACTAGCCGTCCATTCCATATCCCCAATGCAGACAAAGCAATAGAGAAGGAATTTCCCAATCTGAAGGGTGGTTATAACGGGGTGATGTTTTCTAGCAAATGGCTCATTGATGACATGGGCTTGCAAGAACAGGAACGCAACACCGCTAACAGCAACCAAAACAGTCAAAAACAAGTTGATATTTTACGAGAAATCGTCCAAAAAGCACATCAGAATACTGGTTTTGGTGAAAGCAGTCCGGCTGATTGGTGGGTAGTTGTCCTCGCCGATGGTGATGGGATGGGTGATTATATTTCTGGGAAAAAACTCAAACAATATAACTATTATGTTGAACTGGATGCTGTGAATCAAAGCATCCCAGATTTTGACGACAATCTATTTAATAAATTCTTAGATAAAACAGCCAAACGTATGGGGCCTGCTACCCATGTGGGTTTAAATCGCGCCCTTTTAGATTTTTCCAATCGTTTAGTTCCTTACTTGGCAGAAAAGCGTTTCTGTGGTCGCGTGATCTACAGTGGTGGTGATGATGTCATGGTAGTTTTACCTCTGGAAGATTTACCAGAGTATCTTTTATCTTTACGTGCGGCTTGGAGTGGTAACAAAGATCCCAAAGAAGAGTTTGAAAGCGATCGCAATGGTATTATTTCTGAACAAGATACAACTACAGGTTACTGGTATCCACTTGAACAAGTCAAAGAATTAATTAAACGTCCTCACTTCACAATGGGAAAGAACGCAACCATGAGTGCTGGTGTGATCATTGCTCATAAAAGCGTTCCCCTCCCCACTGTTCTGGAAAACCTGTGGGAAGCAGAAGCAGAGAGGGCGAAAAAAATCCCTGACAAAGATGGTATTTGCTTCCGAGTAATTTATAGTGGTGGAAACCAGTTAGAAGCACTAATGAAAGGCGAATTACTAGAGACATGGTGGGACTGGGTACAGGAATATAAAACATACGAAGAAAAACTTAGTCCCCTACTGTATCGGTTAGCTGAAGAACTTCCCCGCCGCGCTTCTATTACTGAGCATTACCATCTGTTCTCCAAAGCGGCTAAAGTCATTATGGACAGCCGCGATCGCAGCAAACAACTTGAGCAGACGTTTAAAAAAATCGAAAATTGGTTAGATAAATGGGAAGAATGGGCGAAATTAGCTTCCCAAAATAATTCGGAAGCCATAGGTACTAAACCTGAAGATTTAGCCAAACTATTAAGATTTACCGCTTTTTGGGTCGATAAGCGGGTTGAACGCTATCAGTGGAGGGACAGATGATATATGCATTGGTATAAGATTACTCCTCTAGATTTACTCCTATTTCGAGATTGTAAACCTTTTAGCCCTGGTGAAGGTTCTTGGGCAAAGGGGCTATTTCCACCGATGCCAATTACAGTATTTCAAGCATTGCGATCGCTCTTACCACAAACTACCACAAAAGATGAACGTACCCAGCGCCATCTCAGTTTTCTCGGCCCTTTTTTATTAGATAGTAACCATACCCTTTGGCTACCCACACCCAAAGATTTAGTCTGTCTATATCCTCCAGGACAAGACCGCAAAACGAAGAGCGATAATTGGAGCGAAATTCAATTCCTGCAATCCATTCCCCAAGATGACGTATGGAAGCATTTAGCATTTGATGAACAACAAATCGCTCCTCTAGTTCTGAATAAAAAATGGGATGGAAATATCAGCGCACCCAAACCTTGGATCAAAGCGGAAGCACTGTTTGATTACCTTAAAGGTCAAAAAAATAGCAGTAATTGGTGTAAACAAGACTTTTACCATAATCCTTGGAAAACGCAGGTGTTACCACACATTCAAATGCAACCTGACAAGCGACAAGTTAAAGATGCTGATGGTTACTTTACTGAAGTCGCCGTCCGCCTTGAAGATGGATGGTGTTTTGTCGCGGCTTTGAGTGGGGATATTTTAGTAAGCGAAAGCATTGTCCGGTTGGGAGGAGAAGGACATCGGGCTTTAGTATCGCCCCTGGAAGCAGATGACAGATTAAAAGGTCAACTTGATTGTTTGATGAAAAGCGATCGCTCCTCAACAGGATCAAATTTTGCCTATCTTCTTACCCCTGGACTAGCACTATTTGCAGAAACAAGATACAGCAGCTATCCCCAAGCTTGGAAGGAACATCTCAAAGGCTGCGCTACCGACAAAGCATTACTATGGGGTGGTGTCTCAACAATGCGTAAGGATAACAAAACAAAGGAAGAGTTTGCATTGTTACCGCAACGAGCCTTTGTACCACCAGGGACGGTGTATTTATTTAATAATGAAGTAGCAACAAACCAGCAGTTATTACCTGAACAAGGTGGACGGTGGTTAGAAACTTTTAAACAGCTTAATTATGGAAAACTCTTGTGGAGACAAGGAATTTAATCAATGAGTGATTTTCGTACTGGATATCTTTATACACTTGCACCAATTCATTGTGGTGGCGAAGGCGATTTAGGAAACATTTTAGATATTGTCCGCGAAGTTCACACGGATTTTCCTTACATTCCAGGTTCTTCTCTTAGAGGTAGCCTACGCTGGGATATCAACTCTCTTGACTCAGTCGCCGCAGATAAATTATTTGGTAGGGAGTTAAGTGCAGATGGACAAATGGGGGTTCATCAAGTTTGGTTTGGCGATGCTAGATTACTTTGGGTGCCGATGCGGACAATGGCAATGAATGGCAATCGGAATGTGTTTACCTGGGTAAGCTGTCATTCGCTGATCCGCGACCATGCATTACTATCTGGGCTACCAATAAGCGATTTTCCCGATCATCCTGTAGGAACTCAAACGGGTAGTTATTACGTCGCTGACGCTCAATTACAAGTTTCAGCACTTACGGAATCCCAAAAACAAGCGATCGCACTAGCGGGAGATTGGCAGCGATCGCTTGCTGATGCGGTTCAGCCAACCTGGAATAATCACCGTATCGTCCTTGCTGATAGCGATTTTCAAACCTTAATGGAGCATTCACTGTGGACGCAGATTCGCAACAAAATTAATAAAGTTGATGACGAAGATGAGGAAGATGATTCTGAAGGTGGTGCAGAAATATTCTGGACTGATGTTTGCATTCCTAGAGATACGATTCTCTACTATCCTTGGGGTTACAAATTAAACAAAATTAATTCTGTAGCCCAACAGGAACATAATTTATTGATGGATGTTATTACAGGCTTATTTCAAATTGGCGGACAAGCCAATGTTGGGCGAGGTTGGGTACAAGGTTGGGTAACAAATAGTACTTTACCTATATTAAAGACAAATCAACCTATCCCTGTGGAGGCGTAGTCATGCTTAAGCCAGAACAAATGAGCCTGACCGCTCATCAACATATTCAAAAATATCTTGAAAGCAGCCCCAACACAGTAATTAGTAAAGAAGAACTAAACGCGATTTTAAGACTATCTCAGCATTTGCGGGTTTTTGGTTTACTCTCAGCCGCAGCCTATGTAAACCAAACAAATGCCCAAGAAGGAAAAGTGCGATCGCGTATTCTTCCGGTGTGGAAATCGCTCCTTGGTCAACTTATAGATTCGCAAAATCTGCCTTCTGAAAAAGAACTGCGCGAGGCGATTGTCCAAATGGCAAATGATGAACCAGCAAAGTATATGGCGACTTGGCGTCAAGCAATGATTCTATCTAATCATTGGAATTTTTGGGCAAGAGCCTATTCTGCATAATTGTTCTTTTGACTTTTAATTAACTTATGTACACTGGCCCCCAACTGGTTAAATTACTGGAAAAGCAACATCAACGCCGAGAAACATCAAATTTATTCAAGAAAGATACTTTTACCCTGCAATGGAGAAGTAAAGTTGGTTCATTTCCCCATCCCGATGTAGAGACGATGGTTTCTGCGGGAGAACCAAGTGGCGCTTGGTATGTTACTAATGGACGACCAGAAGATAAACGCCAATTAGACGAAAACTTGGATAGAATGCCAGAACTACCCCTGAATGGCTATATTCCTGGTTCTTCAATTCGGGGAATCGTGCGTGCATGGGCAATGAAACGTCCCAGCATTCGTAATCAAATGTTGGATTTGTTGGGATCTCAACAAGGAAATGTCATTAAAGCAGGCAAAATTGAATTTTTAGATGCATGGCCTGAAATAGCAACTAAGCTTGTTTTGGATATAGTTAACCTACAGCAAGATTTCCAAGTCTACCACAAGGGGCAAGGTAAACCACTTTCAATTTACACTTTGGGAGATGGTGAGGATACTATTCCAGTAACAGTGGCAATTCGAGGGATTCAAGGGTTAGCTAGTCCCCAAGATGTACAAACAGTTTGGGAATGGGTACAACAAGCACTTAGTATTCATGGAGTTGGTAGTCGTACCTCTGCGGGATATGGTCAGATTAAAGCACCCACAAGTTTTAGACCCTCAGCACAATTGCGCCAAGCTGAAGATGGTTCCACTACTAAAACTTTTGAATTTAAACTCTACAGCCAAGGTTGTGCTGGTGCTGATCGGCAACAACAAGATTTTCGCCCGTCCCATTGGCGCGGTTGGTTGCGTTCTTGGATATTGCGGTTTCTGTTGGGTGTAATGTCCAAAGATAATGCAGAAAAAACCTTATGGGAACTAATGGGAATTATAGAGCCAGAGACCCGCAAAGGTTGTGTACAAATCCGCATGATCCCAGAGCAAGAAATTTGGGGTGAGCGATCAATTAACTCGCCTTACTTTTATGTTTGGGAAGGTAAATTACAAGTTACTGCACCTAGCGAAATTCTCAACAAAATTATTCTCCCAATTATCCGGTTTGCAGTTAGTACAGGAGGTGTTGGTAGAGGTTGGCGACGACCTTTACATATTTTCCACATGAATAACGGCTATGCTGCAACGAGGGGAAGTCATTTAATCATCAAACACCAAGTTACTAATCCAAACACCAAAAATCGAGAGACACAACTTTACAGGCTGCCACTCAATCCAGAACGTTGGACTTCTACCTATGATAATTGGTTGGTGGCTGTGCGATCGCAGTGGACTGACAGAATTAACATTAATGCAAATCAGTCATTAGAAGCTGAGGTATTTTCACCCCGTACTTGTGCTGTTTATTCCGTTCCTGGTTGCGAAGCTAACCCAATTGATGAGAATGATTTGGAATGGCTAGAAGCTGATGCAGTAGCAACTCGTGGAGAAGGTATGCACCTGATTTACGAACAAACTCCTCCCCGTAATTACAAACGTAATCCAGATATTGGTGGGAATGCTGCGACTGGTAATCCTCATTGTTCATGGGCAAGTATTAAGCTAATTAATATACGCAGTCAAGAAATAGACGTGGATTGTCAAGAGATTGTTTGCTTATTTATGGGAGGAAAATCACCTCATTCAAATCATATCCGTGCCCACTTTCTTCAAGATTTAAACGCAATAGAAGGAAATGTACATTTATTTGGAGTTTCTGCTATATAAATACTAGACTTGTCTAGACATTTACTTCTTACTTCAACGGGAGTGTTTGGGAGGTTATCCCTCAGTAAGCTTTCACGATGAAGCCAACCGTGATAAATTAATTGCCGCGTTCAAATCCCTGTCCATCGAATGACCACAACTTCCACAGTTGTAAGACATCTCCGAAAATGAATGTAGAGACGTAGCAGTGCTACGTCTCTACAAGGATTCTGGGTAACGCATATTTAATTTCTGGAGATGTCTAATGCAAGAATTTTGAATTGGAGCGTACCCCTGCGGGGATCTTACTACGCGCAGCGTCTCCAAGAGTTGCGACGTGACTTGATTTAATATCTATCATTACGCAAATCATCGACCACATCTCTACTAACAGCAATCTCTATACGACGTTTGGCTTGATTAATATTAGCTTCTGCTCTGTTACGTAAACCGACAGCAGAACGGTTATCTTCTTCTCTGGATATATCTTTCTCCGCACTCCGCAACAGTTTATAAATAGCACGGAACCTATCTAGATGTGCTATGGAATTATCAACTTGCGGATTATCATCTACATCTTTACGATCATAAACTGCTGCTCTATCAATCTCTCTAATAGCGTTATGAACGTTTTGATATGCTATTTTTGTTTCCTGGACAACATTGGATTCATCAGAATGTTGCAGCAGTATTTCAGCTTTACGCAGGTCACTACGTGCATGGAGATAAAAGGGGTGCTTGCCAGAAATATCTGCCAAAGCAATGCCATGAGTCAGAGAAACTGTTAGCAATCCAGTTAAGATGCCAATCGAACTGATTTTACGCGTCATCATAGTTTGGAATTAAGTAGAAAATCTAAACCCATTTAAAAATTAGACTCCTTCATCGCTCAAAAAGTTTAATCTTATACATGTCAATGTTGTGTCAATATATGTCAAAATTGCGACATAGAGGCATACCTGATATTAACACGATAGCACTGGCTAAATTCTTCAACGCCATACCCATCAAGCGTAAACATTCCTGTGCATTTTCTTTGTGTGGTTCAACAGCTAGCGATCGCAAATCAATAGACATCTCCGAAAAAGAATGTAGAGACGTAGCACTGCTACGTCTCTACAAGGGTTATGGGTAACGCATATTTAATTTCTGGAGATGTCTAATGGTTTTTTCCAAGGCTTGCTTCACTTGCTTGTTCAGCGCTTTGGTCGCCTGTTGGGTCATAGTATTTCCCCATTGTTGGGAAGGGCGTTGAACAAATGCGTGTTCTAGTTCCTGAATACGTTGCTGGAGTTGTTGATTCTCAGTCTCCAACTGTCGTAACGATTCCATTTCGTCTAGACGCTGCTGCAATTGAATATTTTGCTCCTTCTGTCGTTTGAATAGTTGCTGCAAGGATTGGATTTGTTCTTATACCTGGGCTTCGGCTCATTTTTCGTGAAAGTCAATCAAAGCCAGTTCTGCAATGACTCAAACCGAGCAAATTCCGACTCTAGCTGCCATTGAATCCGCGCACGCTCGCTCTTGTGCAAAAAAGCACTGCACCCAATAGAAACAGAGGTTTCATCAGGGGTATCGCTTGCACAAGCTGGAACCATTGCCTTAAACTCAGGCGACTTCCAGAGACTATTTCCTGGAGCGAAACTATATTCTAAGCTATTACGAGCCAGTCGCTTGAGGTCTTTATATCCCAGCCCATATCTCGTTGCCGCTAACAGATACTCATGACTCAAATCGATGCGGGAAATGCCTTCATCATCGGAAGCAAGGGTCATTGGTACTCCAGCCTTCCAATACTCCCTAAAAGGATGGTTATCTCCCTGGACATTCAAAATGATCTCATTACTAGTCAGGCAGATTTCGACTAACACACCGAGTCGCTGCATTTCATTCATCAACTCAAAGGGACGCTCCTCAAAAAGAATATCCACGCCATGTCCGATGCGAGATGCCTGTGCCACTTCTACTGCTTGCCGAATATGAAAACGTAAATCCTCGGTCGGAACCAAACCCAGGGTTAACTCTCCGGAATGGAGCGCGACCTTGACATTGGGAAATTGGCGTTTGAAAAATTGCAGCATTTGCATTTGCAGGGTGTAGTCGCGCAGTGCAATCGGGTTGTCTTCTGGACCGACGAGATTGATGCCAACTACCCGCTTTTGAGATGAAGCTAGTGCAAAGGCATAAGCTAACTGAGCAAACACTTCAACGGGCGATTTTGTTCTTGTCGTTTGCTGCAAATAACTCACTGTCACTGCACATCCAGGCTGTGCCGATGGAGTGCCGCAACCGAGTGTTTTCGGGACTTCGCGCTCCAACTGTGCAAATTGCTGGCTGCCTAGTGTCACTAGCTTGGTTAATCCTCCTTTGAGCAATTGACGGTGCATCAGAGCAAAATCTTTATTCCAACCAACTTCACGCCCTAGCTGTCGAACCTCACTGCCCTGAACGGTAAGCATTAACTCTAGATAGGTAATATGCTGCGAAGCTGCCCGATTTGCGACTGACGCAACCATATCATCCCAACGGTTCGTAGAATCTGATATTGTCCCAAAACCACTAAAAGCGTCAAAAAATTGGTCGTGTCCGGATTTTCCCGCAAATTGGAGGTTACGAGTAGACCAACGATTTATTAGAGAATCATAAATAGATGTTCGGTTTAACAATTCTGAGGCGGGAAAATAGCTACTGTCCTGACCGCAAGCTAATGGTTCAACTAAAGCCTCCACCTTTGGATTCACACAATACCCATCGATGGCAGCCCACTCCAGATAGTGTTCTGCGTACACAGCCCCGCTTAGATGAGTGTGGATATCTCCTCCCTTTGGCATTCGCTGTACAAATGCTCGTAAAGCGGCTGGCTGGGCGCGATGGACTTCAAACCAACTAGCAGTTTGAGCTTCACTCCGAGTCGAGGACTGCTGCTCTTTAGATGGGACTTGGGCTGCTACACTGAAAACAAAACAGCTAGAACTCGTTAATACTCCTAAAAACAAATATAAGGGCGCTCGTTTATGCATATAGATTTATTTTTTTGTCAAACATGACCATAATTATCTGCTGAAATTGCCGCATCATTGTAGCGTTTATCTGCGGTAATAAGCATTAGACATCTCCAGAAATTAAATATGCGTTCTCCAGAGTCCTTGTAGAGACGTAGCACTGCTACGTCTCTACATTCATTTTCACCAGATTGTCTATTGAAACACCGATAAATGATTCCGAAGAGTGATTACCCTAAAATCAACTTGTCGGGTTTGAAAATGGACAAACCGCTTTCAGCTAGAATTTTCTTTGCAGAGATTAAACTGCTGTAGCCCAAAGACACTGAAAAAATGCGGGTCTACGAAATTATCGACAAGCAACTCTTAGGGAGTTGTCTATCTGTTATTATCAGTTCTGTTCGAGTCAGACAGAAATTATTCTCGGAGATAAACAATGGGCAAGAAATATGATGTTTATGGTGTCGGTAATGCCTTAGTAGATATAGAATACGAAGTATCAAGAGAGTTATTACAAGAGTTAAAGATTGATAAAGGTGTAATGACACTCCTAGATGAAGACAGTCAAAATCATATTTTGGAAAATCTCAAAAATCTTCATTGCCATAAGAGTTGTGGAGGGTCAGCAGCAAACACAATGGTGGCAATTAGTCAACTAGGAGGAAAAGCTTTTTATTCCTGTAAAGTGGCTAATGATGAATTTGGAGACTTTTACATCGAAGATTTACTCAAGTCTCAGGTAGATACCAACTTAAAAGATGGCGACCGCCAATCAGGAATCACAGGTAAATGTTTGGTGTTAGTAACTCCCGATGCCGATCGCACCATGAATACATTTTTGGGAATTACTGGAGAATTTTCTACACAAGAATTAGTATCATCAGCGATTGCTGATTCAGAATATGTATATATCGAAGGATATTTAGTGACTTCTCCCACAGCAAAAGAAGCAGCTATAAAGGCTAGAGAAATAGCTGAAAAAGCGGGAGTAAAAACTACCATGTCCCTATCTGATTACAACATGGTGAAGTTTTTTAAAGATGGTCTGTTAGACATCATTGGGTCTGGTTTAGACTTGATTTTTGCTAATGAAAGTGAAGCATTAGAACTAGCAGATACACAAGATTTTCAAGTAGCTGTAGATAAACTAAAAACCCTGAGTAAGCAATTTGCCATTACTCGTGGTGCCAAGGGTTCAGTAGTATTTGATGGTCAGAAATTAATCGAAATCGCTGCACCTCAAGTCAAAGCTGTAGATACAGTGGGAGCAGGAGATATGTATGCAGGAGCTTTCCTCTATGGAATTACCCAAGGTATGAGCTATGAAGAAGCCGGAAAATTAGCATCGGCCGCAGCTTCTAAGATTGTTACATCCTATGGACCAAGATTAAAAACTGAGGAATTAAGAGCATTAGTTACTGCTTAGAGGGTGTTTGAAAAGTTTTGAGGGGTCAAATTTTCTGCCAGCATTATAAGCCTTTATGAAGAGTGCTGAGTACATAGTGCTATCCATGTACAGCACTCAGCACTCAGTACTGAGTATGGTAAACAGCTATATTGTTGCACTCACCGGATCTAAAGCTTGGGTAAGGTTGAGTGGGGTAGGTGAATACCCAATGTGTGAAGAGATCCGACAAGTAATTAAGAATGGTAATACTTTTACCTTCACTTCTAAAAAAACTCTAGGACGAGTTATAGGGGAGTAAGTATTGACAACGGTAGAATAGTTGCTAAAAACCAGTTAAACCGAGAGGAATAGAGAAATCTTATGTCAGCAGAAATCCCCACCCCGAAAATGATGTGGATTATTACAGAAGAAACCGAAGCTGCAACTAGCCATGAAGCAGTTACAAGAGGATCGAGAAGTAGTTTTGATATCGGAGAAAGGCTTGGCGCAGAAATCACAGAAACAACGGAATTAGTAATTACCAGACGAAAAGCGGTAGAAGTAGGGAAACTCAAACAGGAAATGAAAGGCTTTCTGCAAGCAATGAGAGAAATACTTGACGAAGCTGATGAACTGGATTCTCAAATACAGCTTGATGAAGTAGAGTTATCAGTAGAAATAACTGGAGAAGGACAAATCAGCTTGCTTGGGATTGGTGGGGGAAAAGCTGGTGCTAAAGGAGCAATGACTTTCAAGTTCAAGCGGAAATAATCAATAGACATCTCCAGAAATTAAATATGCGTTATCCAGAGTCCTTGTAGAGACGTAGCAGTGCTACGTCTCTACATTCTTTTTCGGAGATGTCTAATAAGGACATGGGTAAAAATTGGGTAATTGTAGTCGGAATCAACAATTACGATAATCTTCAGTCGCTAAATTATGCCAAAGGAGATGCAGAGGCGATGAAGGCTTGGTTTGAGGATGAAGCTAAATTTGACCAAGTTTTTTTGTTTACAGAAGATTCTCCGGCTATAAAAACAAATCCACCAATACAAACTCAGCCGACACAAGGTAGATTTAAACGATTTTTGAATGCACAGTTTGAAAAATCATTATTGAAACCAGAAGATAATTTGTGGTTCTTCTTTGCAGGACATGGGAAACGCTATGTAGACCAAGATTACTTGATGTTTTTGGATAGTGACCCATTGGTGACAAGGGTGTTAGCCAGAGACTATGTAAAGTAGAGCAGTTAAAGAAAGTAGAAAAAGTGCTGAAATCAGAATTGATGATTTTTGGTTTTGACTCGCTGATACAGTTCTTCCATTGTTTCAATAAAGGAAGCATCATTGTGCCAGAAATCAGGAAAATCCCCTTGTTTCTTAATCAAAATTGCAGAGATACTACTTGAAGTCGCCACTTCAATAGTTTGTGGTAATCGCTTTGTACCTAACCAAAATTCTCTGGCATTTGGCATTTGGTTAAGAGATTGCTTTTCTAGCTTAGTGTACAGCGAATTAGAAAGTTCTAAAGGAATTTCCTTAGTATTCAATTCCTCAGAGAGAGCTTTTCCTAAAGGAGAATCAGCTAGTTTGGCTTGAAGTTCTGCTTTCGATAATCCCCGTAATTCAAATAACAACCAGGGATTATTATCTAATTGAGAAGCCACTAAATAGTAAACTCCAGCAATGTGCTTACAGGGATTAGCATAATCTGGACAAGAGCATTTAGTTTTGAAATCCTTACTACTATGGGGCAATAAATGTAGTCCCAAATGAGAGAAAGTATCTTCAATATTTTCTGGGACTTCATTTAGCAGCAATCGAGAAATGATGCTGGCTTTAGAAGAAAGCTTTTGGATAGCTTCATTCCAATGGGTTTTAGCAATAGGTGTAATCTGAATCTCTATATTATAAGTTGGTTCTTTGTAGACTCCAAAATAGGGATTAACTGAGCCTCTGACTTTGGCAGTAATTTTATTTAAGTCAATCTCAAAACTTTTGACTTTACCACCGCTAGCATAAGACCGTCCTCTTTTAAGTCGGTTATCATCTGTAAAAGCTTCTAGTGCTTGAATAAAGCGATCGCCCCACCAAGTTCGACTAAATTTAGCCATAAAATCTACTCCAAAATTGCACTCTTGTTCAATGAAATCAACCGCTTAAAGGCTTCATTATCTAATTCGGTGAGCCAAGATTCATCACTACCAACAACAGCATCAGAGAGTTTTTTCTTATCTTCAATCATTTGGTCAATTCTCTCTTCTAAAGTCCCAATAGCAACAAATTTATGCACAAAGACGTTCTTTTTCTGACCAATACGGAAAGCACGGTCAGTTGCTTGGTCTTCAACTGCTGGGTTCCACCAACGATCAAAGTGAAAGACATGGTTGGCTTTCGTGAGGGTGATACCTACACCCCCTGCTTTCAAAGAAAGGATAAAAACCGATGGCTCTGTATTTGGGTCTTGAAATTCGGTAATCATTTGTTCTCGACGTGGGCGACTAGTGCCACCATGCAAATAGTAAGTATTGCAATGCAGACTATGTTTGAGATGTTTTTCAATCTTTTCACCCACTTCCGTAAATTGACTAAAAATGAGTAAACTTTCTCCTTCATCAACTGCCTCCTCAACCATCTCTGCTAACCGACTGAGTTTGTGCGAACGCAGTGGTGAAAAATCGCTCCCATCTTGCAGAAATTGGGCTGGATGATTACAAATCTGCTTCAATTTCATCAGGGTTGAAAGAATCAATCCTTTGCGCTGAATTCCCTCTGCTGATTGCAATTGTTTTTCTACATCTAGTACCACCACTTCATAAAGCGATGCTTGCTCTTTGGTCAGGTTAGTGTAGAGTTTTTGTTCCACTTTATCTGGCAAGTCATTAATAATAGATTGGTCAGTTTTTAACCTTCGCAGAATTAAAGGTTCTACCAGTTTTTTCAAGGTGGCAGATTTCACGCGGTCATTGTCTTTTTGAATCGGAATCTCGAAGATTTTCCGAAACTGGGCTTCTTTACCCAAGTAACCAGGATTGAGAAAGTCTGCTAACGCTAACTTCAAAGAGGGGTCTTGTTTGCTGGCTACTAGAAATTGAATTTGCCAATTGTCTATTTGTTCATTAGAAGGAGAATGCAACTGGAAGCACAAATGAAAAGGTGAATCAGCTTGAGTACGGGTTATTTTGGTTTTCCACACCAACCATTGCCGATATTCCTCGAGGGCAGTATTTGTTGTGAGTGGGTTATGCTGACGAGGAGAAAAACAAGATTCAATTAGAGAATCAGCAATTTGTTTGTCAAAAGCAGCTGTTGATGGGGTGTGAGTCACTAAATCATCAAGTACATATTCGGAAAAGTGACGCAATAGTGTTTCTTGCTCAAAAAACTCAATAGGATAGCTAGCTGTTGCTTTACCTGCCACACAGATTAGTGGCATATAGTCAATATATTTAAGAATATTTGCTTCATATTGTTCGGAAATAATTTCCCAGGTGGCATAAATTTCAAATGCTGCTAAATAAGTCTTGTTTTTGCCTTTTTTCTTCGGATTTTCCGATGATAACTGTCGATATTTTAGTGCGGGAATAAATTGGTCTTTGAGGATTACTTGTTTAAAATTTTGAGTGTAATGATACCAAAATAATAAATCTGAACCAATTTGAAAACTCTCGGCATTATATATTGCTAAAAAATGGATATCTTGAAGTAGTTTGATAATATTAAGTGCTGTGACATTTTTGGTAGATACTACTGTTTCATAACAATCTATCTGCCAATATTGGAATTCTTCATAGCTGTCAGTCAACTCAATTTCTAAATACTTGGTTAATTCTGGTGAAGGTAGGGGCTGATTATTGGTGGTTGGTAAGGCAAAGTATTTAGGAGATATGCGTTGGCCAAATTGAGTATTGTGTTCTTTAATTCCCAATTCCTGTACTAAAAAGGTGATTAATTCATCTTTGAACAAATGTCCAGGATGAACTTGTTGACTATTCGTGTGACTTTTTGGGAATAATTGAGTTTCTACCCACAAATAAAAAGACCCTGACTGAATAAAGTCAGTTTCCTCGTTTGGTATCCAGGTGCCATGAAGTATTTTCATCGTTGTAATGTCTCTGGATTGTTCGGAAATTCACGCGCCTTAGAATTACTTTAGCAAACATAGTGTTACACAAGCAGTTCTGGATTTATCTTGTTACCGAAAACAGGGTATGGGGTGTAGGGAAAGACTGTTTCCCCCATGAGCGACTGCACCAAGAAGATGGATTTCGAGATACATAGTGCATATTTATAGCGCGGAGCCGGAGCCACTCTGCCGAGGCGTCATTATTTGAAACTTTTGGTTGTTGGCATACTTGCCCACCTTAAGAGCGATCGCTACACATAGTGAAAAAACAGTATATTATTGACTAAGTTAGCTTTAGATAACTTAGCTACTGATTCCGCCCGTGACGATGTGATTTTCTGGTAGCGTAAGGTAGTCTGAATATTTTCATGCCCCATCAGCGCCCGTAGCTCCTCAATCGCCATCAATCCTACTCCAGATCATGCAGCCGAATGTCTTTGGGTTCATGGCTTTGGTTAATTACTTTTCTCCAGTCTGCCAGAACTGCTTCATAACTTACTGGCGTTATAACTTTGGTCGTTGGGTGCCCGGCGGTGAATAATACCCTGGATGGGGAGTGGCGATAATATCTTAATATAGATATAGTCTTGTAAAGCAATTTCTCCCAGCCCTGTTTACAACTTTTGGCTGTCATAGTTTCGACATAAGTCAGTAATGTGTTTGTCAATCAGATGTGCAATGGTTAGATTCGTGAAATGAAGCTGATTTTAGTGACACACAAGGCAGGATTTACCTGCCTTACTTCATCTTTAGGACTAAAACGCCATCTCATTCGCAGCTTTCGTTATGGTAAAAGCCCCGCCCGATGTTAAGCGGAATCAACAATTGGTTTGGAGGTTGATACCCTGCCCCTTGTGGGCGGTCTTTCATCTCAGCACTCTCTTTGCCGAGGAACTCAGCACTCTTCATGGCGTTCTGTATTCTCAAACCGTAGTTCTTTAATGCCAAAGTTCGCGGTGGATTGCACCAAGCGTGTCCACATAGATCCCAGACCTGCCAAAGAATCCAACAAGCTCTGAGCCTTGAGGAATTTGAAAAGAATAGTCATTACTTCCCCCCTCACCACCATAGATATACGATTGGACGTTGGTTTTGATGATTAACTTGTCTACATAAATGCCACTTTTTCCGTGGAGTACCTCGATCGCTTCCCCCTTTCCAAGCACATATTGATGCAGATCCCCACTATTGCCACCATGTTGTTGAGAGTTTTTCCTATTACTGTATAACAATTGTACGGAGTTTATGTATTCTCCATGTCTGATTGTCCAACCAATGACATGTACATCATTAGGGATGGGCCCATCCTCAAATGGAGAACCGCCTTGACCACCAATACTTCCTAAGAAAAAAACTTGCTTAGACATAACCCTCTTTTATCGTTTTTGTTGGAGTAAATTTTGAAAACCTTGTTCAGTCCCGAATGGCACTAAGAAAAGCTTTCATCCCCAGCAATCAAGTACGAAATACGCAACTACGTTGCTGTTTCTCAGGGGTTTTCAGCATTTTCCTTATAAGACTTGCTCGATCACCGCCAGAAGCCAAGCCCACAAACGAGAATAGCGAGGAAGCTGAAAATCAACGAGATAACACTGAGGGTAAACGTCTTTTTATACTGGTCAAGGATGTTCTGGTGCTGATTGAGGATGTCCTGCAGAGTTTTGTTGAGTATTCTATCACTAATTGATATTTTAACTAGATTGTCAAAATGATTCTGGCAGGATTCCAGAATCTTAATTGTTCCAGTTCCTTTACCCCCACAGATTTCGATCACTCGTTCGATGACTGCTAACGGACAGACCCACAAACGAGGCCCATCCGGAGGCTGAAAATCAACAAGATAACGGTGTGGGTAGACCTCGCATGAGGTGCTAGGCCGTACAGCGATCGACCAGTAGTCTCCTACATGAAATAGTTTGCCCTCCGAGGTCGTTTGCAAAGTGACCTGCAAACCCGTATCTCCTAAAGCTACTGCCATGTTTGGAGTAAAGGGAAGTTCATCTTGCCATACGCGTAAAAAGATTTGAGGTGTTTGTTGCTGATCCCAATACGCAGTTGGCAAAGCCTTGCCGTCAGTATCAGTCGCAGGTAGTTTAAGGCTTTGGGTATCGCTATCATAAGACACGGTGAGTTTAAAAAACTTACCAGTTGCAGATGCGATGTAATTCCCATTGCTTAGTTGTGCTGCTGAACGCAGCACTTCTACAACTTGGTTTGTCTTTGGTTGATGAGACGCATCCACTGGTCTCTTTTGAAAATGCAAAGTCTGACCATCTTTTGTATCCACACGGTAGATGAAAGACGCATTATCAAAGCCCCAAAGGAGCTTATTAGAACCCGAAATTTGGACGCGGATCAGCTGATTATCTGCGCCAAGATAGCCTCCATTTGCCTGCGGATTGCTAGAACCGACTGAACTACCCAAATCCTGAAAACTGGCTTTAAGAGTACTCCAAGACTCCAGTCGCATCGTATGGGGGTCGAAATGCAGTCCTTCTGTCTCCCACTTCTTGGCTGCTATAGTCATCGCGTCGTTGCAGTCCTGTGCTTCCGTGCTTAGGCGCTTGATGCGCTGGATCAGACGCAGACGTTGAGCAGTATCCGGTCCGCCAAGCGCCACCTCGCGCAAGTCCGAATCCTCAACAGCACTCACTTCTTGTTCGCGTAAGTACAGATAAATAAGCTCGTTATATATACTACTCTTGGCAGATAAGTCAACCCAATCCAGATCGGTGCTGCAGTCTAGCCAATCCTGCTGAACGCTATACTTGATATAATGGGTAAGGAAAGCACGCAAGCCACCTACATACATAGTGCCGGGACAAACCGAGAAATCGAAGGGCAGCTGCATTGGCTGTCCCGTCAAGTCAATCGCATACCCCTTGTCAGGGGTGCCACTGCTGCCAACAAAATCAAGCGTCTCTTTGCGGATTTCCTCGTTAACAATCTGTTGCGCTTCGTTCCAATCCGCCTCAACAGTTACCCTACCTTGTTGCATTACCACTGCACGGTACTGCCGATATTCATCGTAAGATATGCGTGCTCTATCGCTGCTCATATGCTCTCCTTAACTCCAAAATATCTCAGGTCACGTAGATAATTACTGGAACCAACCCCAGTGGCATAAACTCTTCGTACTTGATCAGCAAGCTGCGCTCTTTGATGAGGTTTTTCTCCCGTGCAAAGACACCCATTTCCGAGCCATTCTCTGCACCGCCAGCAATCGTAGCGCCCACAGTGTTCGACAAAATGGCGGTATCAGCACTTTCACTCAACTGGGCATAACCAGATTGGCCAAAGACGCGGGTGGTAAATAGAGGTGCTTGCGGCGCAATTTCTACGCTCTCGTAGGGTCGGGGTAGGACGCTGCCAGAAGCCCAAGCGCTGAAGCGTACACAGCCAAGCTGCACGTTTTCCACCAGCACGACATCATTCAGAATACATTCGCTAGCATCTAAACGATGCAGGTAGGCTGGTCCCAACAGTGTACAGCGACTCAGAACAACTTCTCCGTTGCCGAGAGCGATCGCCTCATCTGCCAAATCTAGAGGATAAACCCCTGACAAGAGCAACCGATTGAGACGGATAAGGTCTGCTCCTGAGGGATTCTGCGCGATTAGCTCTTGAGTCGTTGCCGTTAATCTCACTTGCCGAAACCGCTGCGAGTCATACAACGATGATCCAGAAATCAGCGTGTTCAATCCTGTGATCAATGCCTGCTGCAACTCAGGTGATGGAGAATGGTTACTATCGTATTCGTTTAACAGTTGCTGCGTAGAGGCGGCTAACTGCCCTTTAAGATATTCTGACACAGAATCGTGGGCATCACGTAGTTTGGATGCTAGACCTGTTGGGTCTTTTAGGTTCGTTATCTGAAGTAGTCCCAATTCGCTAGTTCCAATTGCTTGTACAATGCTATCAGACAGAACTAAGGTTTCGACGTTCGCTGTTTTGCCACGTGTCCTGATTGGACCCATGATGCATCGATCAAATGTCATCTGTCCCACCTCAGCTTCTATCCAAAGTTGGCAGGGGATGAGGTCTCTACCATCCACAGATTTCCCATACAGGGTAGTTGGAGTTTCAGCGTCTCCAGAGCTACCCGGATCGAAGGTACAGCAAGTGATCGTTATACTAGCAAACTTGCCCTTCAGCACGATGTCGCCACCACTGACGAATAGACCCTCCAGAACCAGATTGCTGCCAGCCTCCCCAGTAAAGGTCCATTCCCCAATATTGGGTGCAGGTGCGGGCAGTCGAATGAGGGGGCGGGTTTTGTTTGCTGACCGCAAAGTCACGTTCTGAATATTTCCCACAGCGATCACGGCACTATACGTTAGTGAGTCTGCAATCGTGATGGTTCCTGTGGGAGCAACTGCACCCAGTGGTGTCAAGAGCGAGTCTGCACCTCCTGTCACCACGGGCCGAATTTCAGGGCTTGGCAATGTTGGTAGTTTCTCTCCAGGGATGCGACGATCAAAGCCCCCTGCACCAATAAAGGACGAAAAGCCGTAATGATAAAGCACCTGTAGCGTTGTATTGTCATCAGCCACTGGTTGGACGCTGAATGTGCCCTGTTCTGGGTCAATCGTGACCGTAGAGACAGGGAGCAAATTAGTGTGTCGGAAAACGCCTAGTGCATTGGGAGCTAACTCACCTCTTTCATCGAGCGTGGCATAAAGAGTATCGCTGTGCGCTTGGAGTAGAGGCTTGGTGATTGGTGTGGGTAGCTGCCATTCAGATGGCGACACCCATTGGTCACCAAAGGGGCGGGATGATTTGGCAAAGAGCCAGATATTTCGGCCTGTTGGGTCAAAACTATAGTGACCTGGACTATTCTGAACTAGAACAGGTGTTGTTTTTACCTGCTCGATGTCTTCTTTTGGCAGATCCACTGGCAAGCTATACAATCGCCAGAGAAACACGCCGAGGCGGGGAATATTATGCCAGCCCACCTGTCCACTCCCGAAGCGAAAATCAGCAGTATAAAAGTACTCGTCAAAGGCTGTGTGAGCTTTGGTAGCTCCATAAACGTTGCGGATATCTGCCCAGCCACCGATGCCAGTGTGCGTTAAAGAGCCTACTAGCCCCTCAGTGATCTGAAGAGTCAGACTATCAGCCTCATCAGATGTTTCTGGAGGCAGCCCAATTTCTGGGTCGAGGCTGTGGCGCGTTCTGCTCAAGCGGCGGAAAAATTCCACCACACGCACATCCCAACCAGTAATGTCTGCGGCGATTTCCTCCAGAATCGCAACGGTTCCTGCACGCCTCCGATAGTAAATTGTATTGGCAACATCCAATCGCTGTCCTCGCGCATCAAGGCTAGAAATAACCCTGGTTGCTAGCAAATCAGCAATATAGGGAATGAGCCAATCATCGCAGGTTTCAATAGACTGATCTTCCCACATGCGGTCAATGCTACGGCGTAGAATGGCTGCTTGAGTACCAATACGGTTAACTATTTCCCGCAAAGGACCAGATGTGTCAAAAGTATCCATGTCCTGAGTCCGATAGACAGCAGGCAGCAGGCTCCACAGCTTGTCAGCGTAGTAAATTTCGTAATGGTCGCGGTCACTACCCATACTTATGTTCCCTCCACGGCGATGGTGAGATTTTCAGCTAACAGTTGATAGAACTTGCCTTCGCCAGGAACGTAGCGACAGGGGGGAGGCAATAAAGAGACGGTGTTTGCAGAAAATTGGAGACCATGCACTGCAACTACCCCAGGAACGCTCTGGCAGGCTGCATAAATTTGACTCTGATAGACAGACTGTCCAATCTGGATTGCATTCGCGCCAAATAAACCTGCATCGGCATCGAGCAGAGCTGTCTTGACACCAGCAACCACTGCATCTTGGAGATTTGTGGAGTTGATGCAAAGAGTTAGGGTCAGACTAATAGGGATGGCGATCGCCTGCTTTACCATTACGGGACGATTGGGATCGTCCGCATCGTTGAGTGCAACTCTAGCAGCGTTAACTGCATTAACATCATCTCCGACATAAATTAATACTAAAGTTCTTTGCTCCTCTGGGTTCCAAGTCCAGTAAGCTTTTGCCTTGGCAACGCCAGGAGCTTGAGCCGCGATCGTCTCGTATTGGACTTTGGACAAAAAGAAGAAGTTCGCGAGTGTGACTCGCGAAATAAAAACTACGCATCATAAATTACACCAGTTATTTTTCAAACTGA
>NZ_JBALDZ010000122.1:0-25653 GCF_036917155.1 Nostoc sp.
CGGCTGGCTAACTGGATAACCCAAATCGCCGCCCTTCTATATAAACAATGCGGCTTTCAGATCCAGGACAACAAATTTTAGTCACTGGGGATTCACTCTAGTAATCAAGATCAGTGCCTTTTATAGTCCAGCTTGCTCACCAGTTTATTTCTTCTGTAACACAGCTAATGTCCTGATCTGGCAAACCAACTCTAATCTACTAGAGCTATCGTTAGTTATTTCATTAAAGAACCGCGTTATTCCATCAACATATAATGGATTACCAATATCATGAAAGCAAATTAAGCCGTCTTTAGTTACATGAGGTTCCCAACTCTCAAAATCAAGTCTTGAGTTTTCATATGAGTGGTTGCCGTCAATAAATAACAGACGGATGGGATCTTGCCACTGTTTAGCTACATCTTGTGAATAGCCTTTAAAAACTTTGACAGTATCCATTAATCCTAGCTGTTGCATATTCCTCTCGAACTGAGGGTAAACTGAGCCTTGCTCAATAATTTCTGATGTTTCCTCAATACCACCTTTTTGATGTTCTGGAGAACCAAGGAAATGATCTACAGCACCAACCCAACCGCGATTATTGAATTTACATCCAGAAGCTAGAAACGCTGTAGACTTTCCGAAAAAACTGCCAATTTCTACTATGCAACCTTCTCCAGGAGCATAAGCCGCTAAATAATGTAGCGCACAACCCTCTACTGGTTCAAGAAAACCTCGGATTCCTGATAGAGCAATTGTTGTGTCTACTAGTTTGACAACATCTAGGAGTTCTGAACAATCAAAGAAAGCCATACTACAACTCTGCTACTTACTGATCTAATATTGACGTGAGTTCGATGCAATTAAAATATAGCTAACATTTAGTCAAAATTTGTTTTTTGTCATATTTTAGCTATCCAGTGGACATACTATATATTCCACTAGATAGTAGGCGTTTTTATTTAAATTAGTCAAAGCTTTAACGGCGTTTACCCTTGATAGATAAGGCTTTCAGAGGAAAGCGTTTGCTCAATTTAGTCAAGAATTAGTCAAAGGGAATTCTGAAGGGCTGAAAGAAGTGGGTGACGAGGGATTTGAACCCGCAACCAATAGATTAAGAGTCTACTGCTCTACCGTTGAGCTAGTCACCCACACGAATAACAATCATAGCACGACTTCTGACATTTAGCCAGTGCCGCGCCCAAAAAATGAATTAAAAGGGGAATTTAACAGTGAAGGTGGTTTGACCTGCTGCACTTTCTACATAAATTGAGCCGCCTAAATGTCTGACCATTTTCTGCACTAATGCCAATTCCAATCCAGTGCCGCTATGTTTCCAAGGATCGTGTTTAGAAAGGTGATAGAAAGGCTCAAAAATCCGTGACAGTTCATTGCTGGTAAGCTCTATTCCCGAATTGGTAATATTAAGCTCGATAGCATTCCCTGTCAGGTGAGCAAAGACTGTGATGTATTCACCGGCTGGTGTGTATTTGCAGGCATGGTTAAGCAGTTCGGTGACAATCCGCTCCAAATCAGTGATATCTGTCTCCAAAGGCGGCAAGGCACGATCAACAGTCAGGTTTAACTGCTGTCGCTGGCAATTGGTGAGGTCTCGAAAAGACTCGATAATCGGGTGAAGCCAGCTTTGAAAGTCAATGGCAATCAAGGTTGGAGGATCGGGTTCGGCTTCGAGATATGTGAGTGTGAGTAGGTCATTAATTAACTTGCTTTCTCGCCCACACTCGTTATGCAAAATTTGCAATAGTTGCGGAACTATTTCTATCTCTGATATTTCTGCTGGTGTGAGGACACTTTCGAGAGTCTGGACTGCAAGGCTAATGCTTGTTATTGGTGTCCGCAGTTCTTGAGAGAGGGTTCTGAGAAATTGGTTTTTTAGCCGATCGCGTTTTTCTAGTTCTTTTACCTGTGCCTGGTTTTGTTTGTATAGCTGGGCTTGACGAATGGCGATCGCACATTCATTTGCTACCTGCTGCACTAACTCAATTTCAAATTCATCAAAAGCCTCTTGTGATGGTCTTGTCAACCAAATATTTCCCAAAATCCCTTGAGTATCGAAAATTGGACAAGCCATCTGAGCCATAACTAGCAATTTTGGTTGCCATCCCGGCAGAATTTCTAAAAATTGTAATGGTTGTTTTTGCAACAACGGCTGATAAACTTCCAGACGGTCTGCAATCTGTCTACTCAATCCTTGACATGGGAGCAAGTTAATGCTGTATTCATAAGTGATAGTAACTAGAGTTTGGCAGGCGCTATAGAGTTCGATTTGGCAACGCTCAAGCTTCAGTAATTGTGCTAATTCTTGGGTGACTGTCTGCAACACCTGAGTTTCATCTAGACTGTCACGGATTTGTTCTGTCATCCGTCGCACCAAGGCTTCAAAGTTTCGCACCTGCTGCAACTGATTGAGGTGTTTCTGTTTTTGCAACTCCATCTGGGCTTTGAGATCCTGGAGCTGCTGATGAAGTTCTGCCTGTTGGACGGCAATGCCGATTTGAGTTGCCAACTGTTTGAGCAAGTCAGTTTCCGTTTGCTGCCATTGACGCGATTCTCGGCAATGCTGGGCAATTAATAGCCCCCACATATCTTGCTCTTGGAAAATCGGCACGACTAGATTAGCTCTGATCTGCAAAGATGCCAGGAAATTTATATGGCAAGGATGCAGCCCGGCTGCATAAATATCTTCGACAACTTGAATGCAGCTTCGTCCGTAGTGTTCTGGATGTTTGCTAGCCAAACAGGGATCGCTGATGTTTTTTCCCAAAAGAGGATTACTAGCAGCTACGGTTGATTCGGCAATGATCATTCCACTACCATCAGCCTCGAAGCGATAAATTAACACCCGATCGCAATTCAAAAACTGCCGGAGTTCAATTGTTGTCTGATGCAGAATTGTCTCTAATTCTACAGATTGATGAATCCGTCCAGCGATCGCTTCTAGCAGTTGCTCTCGTTCCATCTGGAGTTCAACGGCTTGTTCTGCTTGCTTAACAGGGGTGATATTGCTGCTAGTCCCAATCAGTCGATAAACCCTGGAGTTAGCATCCTTGAGTGGGGTGAGAGTCGTACTCCACCAAGTAGGTATTCCCTGGAATTGCAAACATTGTTCGTAAGAAATAGTTGTGCCGAAACTTACACAGTCAGCATAACGTTGACGCACCCTAGCAGCATCAATGGGGGAGAGAATATCTTCGGGTTTTTTGCCCCGGAGATCGTCTGAGCAAATGCCTATCCACCGCTCATGAGTGGGATTAAGGGCCACATATCGAAAATCTCCATCCTCCAGAACATCAACTACAAATATTGATGCCTGCACAGAATCGTACATGCTCAATAAAAATTGCTCGCTACTGCTTTTCTCATCTACTTCTGTGCCGAAAAGAATTTGAGGTGGTGATAATTTTGTCAACTCCATAGTTGATTCTGCTGGATTTATATTCATGCGAGAGTCCCTGTCTGGTATTACTGACTCTTCTAGGCGCTCTCTTGTCGTTAAGCTTGTAGTAGTAGATGCACTTTAGCGCCTATAGCAAAGTATTGTCAGTCGTTGCTCATCGAAATTTGGATCTTTCTCTACTTCTTGCCAGAAATCTAGGAAAGCTAATAGGAGTCAGCTTAACAAATCCTGCTTTTTGAAGGTGAAAATACATTTGCAGGTTAGGGCAAACTTACTGAAAACTGATTTTTAACAGTTTTTTCAGATTCTTGCACATATCTAAGTGCAAGCATAAGTATATATCAATTAAATTTATAATTCTTAATAAGAGAGTGGGGAGTGTCAACAAACAGGGAGTAGGGAACAGGGAGTAGGGAACAGGGAGTAGGGAAGACAGCATTGGTCGGGGCTTGAAACCCAGACATGAAGCTATCGTCTTGAAAGACGGGGCTTGAACGAAGATGGTTGTTGGGGAAGCGTCTTTTTCCCCTACTCCCTACTCCCGCCCCAACGGAGCTTGGTCAAAATCGCAATTTGTGGGCATTGATTCCTGTGAGGATAGCAACCAGCAGCCAAGTGATGGCTAACCCTATGACTTCGCCGAAGAATAACTGCGTTAAGTGGCGCAAGATCATCCCCACAACAGAACCCACAGGAATAGCAACAGCCCAACTTGCCGCAGAGACAAATATCCATCGCCATGCCTGATGCTGGGAAATTGCTAACCATTGTGCTAATCCAATCCCCAAACCACCAAGGGCACCATAAACTGCGCCTGACAAGATTCTCAGGGGAAGAATCTGAGTGCTAGGTACAATCCAACCCACGGCACCAATACCGATCGCAGTAATTATACTCCAACCCAAAAGACTTGCCAAAATCCACCTGATACAAAATATAGGTTGTTTGAGAAGACAGCCTTGAAAAAGTGCGATTGCAAATCCCCCGATAGCTGCTTCTACTACCCCAACATCGGGTTTTTCGCCAACTTCAATTAAGAGTAAACTCCATAAAAAACCGCCAAAAGTAGCTAAAATCCACAGCAATGTAAAGCCAAATTTAGTATTTCCAAGCGCAAATAACATCAAAGTTTCTTTGTTTTTCAGGAGGAGGAAGGCAGTTCTTGCAGGAGGAACCCACGCTTAAAAGTGTGGTGCTTAGGCTATGGACGCTTTGTATCTCGCGGCACATTCCATTCTTATTAGTATTTTTGATCCTATTGGGCAATAATCTACAACTAAAGTTTCTCGTAATATTTCTTTCCTCCTACCTCCTGTCTTCTGCCTTTGTTTGTAATAGTCTGACAGTTTTAGCATTAAACATATCAAAAAAAGCTTTGCGTCGTTGTTGGGGTGATTCAGGTACAATGTAACCCCAAAGACTCTCCCAGTAGAAAAAGGATACACCATCAAAATAGCGATCGCGCACTGCTTGAACTTGCTCTCTAACTTGTGCCATTTTCACCGGATTACCTACAGTTCCCGTTGATATACCAATACCTACAGGAATTAAACTTTGAGCCAATTTTACAGATGGTTGTTCTAGTTGAGCGATAAAAGAGTTTTTATCGTTTCGATATACCTGCAAAACTAACTCATTAACTAAACCTTTTTTTACCCAATTTTCCCAATCTTGCAAATAGTATTTGTAGGCAAAAGCTTGATAATTAGGAGACAAAGATATTTTGACTTTGGGTTTAACTGCTTTGATAGCTTGATAGATTTCTGCCATGAAGTCAGTAATTTTATCGGCTCGCCAACGCATCCATTCTGGGTTAAAAGGGTCGATAGGGGGACTTTTGCCTTGATGTTCTTGCTGGTAGAGTTTGATTGTGAAGCGATCGTAGCCAAACTGTACAGGCATTCCAAAATGATCGTCAAGCTGAATACCATCCACATCGTAATCTCTGATTACTTCTAAAATTAGCGATTGAATAAACTCTTGCACTTGTGGATGTAAAGGATTTAACCAAGCCTGTTTACTCACTAAAACATTGTCGATTTCTTCTGGTGGGGCATCTTGAATAGAGTTGATACCTTTTTGACCAATTGTTAACCAATCGGGATAACGCCTTGCTAATTGCGAATAATGAGGAGTCATGAACCCATATTCAAACCAGGGAATTACTCTCATATCTTTATTCTTAGAAAGTGTTACTATCTTTGCTAAAACATCCTGTCCACCATGCAGAAAGTTGAGCAAAGGTTGAGTATCCGAGCCTGTAGTCATTTTGGCTACGGCACTTTTATAAAAAGTATGTCCTCGGTTCCAAACTACAGGATAAATTGTATTAAAGTTGAGAGCCGATAATTGATTTATGGCACGGTTAATACCCCAAGGGACAAATAGTACACCACTAGCAACATTAGTGAGCCAAACGCCGCGAATTTCTGTAGTTAAAGGACTTGTTTTTTGGGAATAAACTGGTAGTGAAGAGGGTAAGAAAACTGTTAAAGCGACTACTAATCCCAAACACAGTAAGTAAGAAAAACAACGGCGAGCAACCCGATTCATTTGTAAGCGTGACCTAGTGCGATCGGAATATATATAACTACAAAATAAAGTTGCAATCCTCCGGATGATGTAAATAAATGATGATTTAATGCCTAGATATCAAATAATAAATGTGTCTTAGCAGACAATTATTACTAACTGCCGATAATTTTCGATACGCACATTAAAAGCGGCAACCAAGTTAATAGCATTATCACAGGTTCGTCCCAGGTTGATAACTATAACGAAAGTCTTGCTCTGTTAACTGGAATTACGGCATCAATGACCGCTAGTAATTTCATTACTTACTAGTACAGCACGACGGCAGTTTGCCTACTTTTAACAAGTTTTCGCAATTTGTCTCTATTCATCCCCACCCTACTTACTAAGAGTTGAGGGTGGGGAATTTCGTGTTATCTTAAATCCACATTTCTTAGTTAAGCGTTAAGCGCTTCTTCTTGATGGGTTTCGATAACGCAATCAGAAGTGGCATAGGCAACGCAGGTAAGAACCCATCCCTCGTCAATTTGATCGTTGTCTAAGAAGTTCTGATCATCTTGGTTAACTGTACCTGAAATCAGCTTCCCGGTGCAGGTAGAGCAAGAACCAGCGTTACAGGAATAGGGCAAGTCCAGATGATATTCTTCGTTAGCGACCTCTAGGATGTACTCATCATCAGGGACATCAATTACTTTTTCGCCGTCTGGGGTACGTAGTGTAACCTTGTAAGTTGCCATAAAAAATTCCTAACTCAATATAAACTCCATTTTCGATACTACGGGTTTATGTGCTGCTAGTCTAGAGTCAAATGTCATTAATTAATCTATATCTTGAGGCAGTTAGTGTGAACTGAAAGTAAGAGTAAAAAATGCTGCGATCGCTTCAGCAAATCCCTGAAATGAACTATAGTCTTTAGACACGATCGAAACATTCATACCCAACTTTTGGGCATTAGCAGTTGTATAAGGGCCGAAACATGCAATAATGCAGCCTTGATAATCACTTTGCGAGTTAACCATTGTCAAAAAGCTTTCTACTTCTGCTGTGCTACTGAAGGCTATTACATTGATAATTCCTTGACGTATCAGGTTTAATTCCACACCATAGATACTTTTGTCTAAACCCTGCGTAATATAAGTGGGTACGCGAGTTATTTCTATACCCAATTTCTGCAAATCCGTAATTAAATTGGGTACGACATCAGGCTCAGGTAAACCAACAACTTCTGGAGCAGGTATTAGGACTTTTTTCTCTTGAATTTGCGGAAGTTTCGCTAGTTCAGCCACAATTCCGGCTGGACTAGGTTCTGTTGGGATTAAATCTACCTTGCCACAAAAAGCTAATAAGCTTTCTGCATCTTTTCCTAAAGCACATAAGTGACATTTTTGCACTACAGATATAGGAATATTCAAATCATTCATGCGGTGAAAAAATGCAGTGATGCCATTTCTACTTGTAAAGACAATCCAATCAAATTCGTCTATGTGATTTAGAGCAGCATCTAACTGATTGTAGTTTGATAAATAGCAGGTTTCGATAGTAGGCATGAAAATAGGTAAACCACCTTGTTTGATGATTTGTTCGGATAACCTATAAGCATAATTTCTTGGTGCTGTAATTAAAATTCTCTTGCCATCTAGAGGTAATTTGCTAGATGGAGTCAACAGGTTGATTTCTCTTGATTGGGTGTGCATTTGTTTCTCAAAACAGAATTCAGGAGTCAGGATTCAGAATTCAGCATGAATTCTGGACGACGGCTAGAGTGAGCGCTCAGTTTAGCCGTCGTAAGCTGAATAATATAGCGCAATACAAGATGTAGAGACGCGATAAATCGCGTCTTGAAAGACCAATTATCTACACCAATAACCACAGGAATTCAGCAACACCAAAAAGCTGATGTAAATCCTAGCCATTTTTCTAGGGTGAATTCTCCCCATTTTTCCGATGCCATCTGTGTTGAGAAAACGGCACGATATGAACATCTAAGAACATTGGCGGAAAAATATTATGTCTTCATTACTGGCTTTGTCCAACAGTTTAGCTGACACCGTAGAAGAAGTTGGAAGTGCTGTAGTTGCCGTAAATGGGGGTACACGTCTTTCTCAAAGTGGCATTCACTGGCGTAATGGCATTATTGTTACCTCTGATGAGTCTCTCCAGCGCTATGACAACATCACTATTACCTTATCGAATGGTGGCACTGCACCAGTAATACTCGTTGGTCATGACTCTAGCACTGATATAGCTGTTTTTAAACTAGAAAATGCAGAAATACCTGTAGCAAAAGTTGGTGATGCCAAAACGCTTAAAGTTGGTCATCTAGTTTTAGGACTGGCAAGAGGTAGCGAAGGTGACTTAAGGGCAGCGATGGGTGCAGTCAGCGTGGTTAGCGGTGCTTGGCGAAGTATGAATGGCGGCAATATTGACCAATTCATCCGCCCAGACATTACCCTTTACTCTGGTTTTGCAGGTGGGCCGCTCGTAGATGCCGCTGGTTTTGTGGTAGGCATGAATACATCGGGGCGGCGCGGTACTGCTTTGACTATTCCCACTGCTACAATCGATCGCGTGGTTGATCAATTAGTGGCAAAAGGACGCATTTCTAAGGGCTACTTGGGTGTGGGAATGCAGCCTGTACGTTTACCAAAGAATCTAAAAACTGCTCTCAATTTAAGTTCGGCAACTGGGGTAATTGTTGTCAATGTTGAGGCTGCAGGTCCGGCTGACAATGCAGGTGTGCTGCTTGGCGATGTTTTGGTAACGTTCGATGGCGTAACTGTCGGCGATACAGGTGATGTGTTGGCGTTGCTTAATAGTAGCGATCGCATTGGTAAAGCTGTCAATGTGCAACTTATCCGGGGTGGAGTGTTAATTGAGTTAGCGATCGCAGTTGGCGAAAGACCTACTAAGGAGGAATAATGCCAATTGGGGATGAGTTTAACTAGCTTTGTCAAGATTTATCTAAATTTTCGATTCATTCGACCTTTTTGCTCAGACGTTGAGTTTCTGAACTCGGAACTCTCAGAATTTACTTTCCAAAGTTGGGTTGACTAATATCTTGTAGCATTCTCAATTATCCCAACCCGACTAAAAACTATTGTCAGTTCACTAACTTTACTTTGACATGGGGAAAAATTGCATAACATGGCAAACACAGCATTAACTAACATCGCTGCTGAATTGACAGAGGTAGTTGGTAAACTACGCCTACGCACTGTTAAAGTCAAAAGTGGCTCTTTGGGAGTCGGTTCTGGTGTAATTTGGCAACCCGACGGACTCATTATCACTAATGCCCATGTGGCAACTAGCAGCCGCGCAACTGTGGAATTGGCAGATGGAAGGGTATTTGATGCGGTGCGTACCCAATTTGATCCACAGCAGGATTTAGCAGCCCTGAAAATTGTTGCCACTAATTTAACTGCTGCAACCATTGGTAATTCTGAGGCGCTACGAGTGGGTGAATTAGTTTTGGCGGTGGGTAATCCCTTTGCTGAAAGTGGTGCTGTGACAACTGGAATTATCTATGCAAATAATCCACGGGCTGTTATGGCTGATTTGCAGCTGTATCCTGGTAATTCTGGGGGGCCACTTGCCGATTGTCAAGGCCTTGTCGTGGGAATTAACACCATGATTGTTAATGGTTTAGCTGTGGCAGTTCCTAGCAACACCGTTGAGCGTTTTTTACAGGGAAATAGCCCTAGCGAATGGAATTCGCGGCTACACAGGCAAAGTCCGCCTCCGCGGACTTAAGGTCAAATCAAGGTTTTGAAACCCAGGATCGGTAGCTTTTGTTTGTGTAGACGCGGTTTCTAACCGCCCGTTTCGCTGGTATGCAAATCGGCGATGTTTTAATTGGAGTTTCGGGGCGATTATTCACTACCATGAATGACTTAAGCAAATATCTCCATGAAAGTAAAGGATCTGTGCCGTTACAACTCCTACGCGGTAGCCAGCAATTCGTGATTTATGTTGCAGTACAAGCTGGGAAAACTGCTGTGGAGGCAACATGATTCGGGTGATGGTAGTTGCTACTTCCCCTGTAGTCCGGGCAGGGTTATCAGCTGTGGTGACAACCAATCCTCGGCTGACGGTTGTGGGGAGTGCATCCGATTTGGATATATTGGCAAGGGAAGTTGAGCAATTACAACCAGATGTGGTACTGGTAGATTTGAGTGGTAATCTGCAACAATCGGTATGGGAAAAATTGCTGGTTATTCAAGAACAGCAATATCCATTAGGCACGATCGTCATTGTTGAGGAACTCGATAGCATCGACTTAGAGACGGCATTACATTCTGGTATCCGGGGAATATTGCCCAGTACCAGCACAGAGTCAGAAATTGTCGCGGCTGTAGAGGCGATCGCTTTTGGTTTGCTAGTGCTGCACCCGGATGCTGTAGAATTACTGTCTATCCGAGAAAAAGTGGTAACGAATCCTGTACAAACCTTGACACCACGAGAGATAGAGGTTTTAGGAATGCTTGGGTCTGGGTTGGGAAATAAAGCGATCGCTAAACACCTACATATTTCTGAGCATACCGTCAAATTTCATCTCTCATCCATTTTTCAAAAGCTCAGTGTCTCCAGCCGCACCGAGGCTGTTGCTGTCGGTGTGCGACTCGGTTTGATCATGCTTTGATCAATAAATCTCTTGCATAAATCATAAATAAAAGGTATCAAAACTCTGGTTATTTATTTCTAAAGCATTCCGGAAACACGAGGGAATGTCAGAAAAAGTAAATAAAAGAACTTACTGAGTAACCAGGTCATGACTCACCACATAATCGGTAAATTACTACAAGGGCGTTACCAAATTGTCCAAAGCCTGGGTGCAGGGGTGTTTGGACAAACATACATTGCTGTAGACGTAGATTATCCAGAGAATCCCAAATGCGTTGTTAAACAGATTAAAGTTAGCAGTTCCGAATCCGGCTACTTGGAGATGCTGAGGTTACTGTTTCTGACTGAAACCCAAACCCTCAAGCGTCTGGGAAACCATGACCAAATTCCTGAATTTATCGCCTGCTTTGAAGAAGACGAGCGATTTTATTTAGTGCAAGAGTGTATTGAAGGACATGCGTTGACTGCGGAATTGCCTATTGATCAATATTTCGGGTGTCTGTGGAGTGAAAGCAAAGTTGTAGAATTTCTGATAGATGCCTTAGGTATTCTAGAATTTGTTCACTCTCAAGGCGTGATTCATTGCGATCTCAAACCAGAAAACTTGATCAGACGTAGTCGCGATCGCAAGTTAGTTATGATTGACTTTGGCTCAATCCAGTCTGTCGATTTTGGCATAGGTGCGGAATTGCCCATTTATCGAATTCCCGTCACTTCGTTGGGATACATACCGCCAGAGCAATTTATTGGTCAAACACAGCCCAACAGTGATATTTATGCACTGGGTATGATTGCCATTCAGGCTTTAACTGGGTTAGAACCACTACAATTAAAAGTTGATCCTTATAATAATGAAATTTTTTGGCGTTCTCAAAACACGCCAGTTAACGATTATCTAGCTACTGTTCTTAGCCAAATGATCCGCTACAATTACCAAGACCGCTTTGAGTCTGCGGGTGAGGTACTGCGGGTACTTAAGCAGATGGTATGGGAAACTCAGCCATCAGAAATATTAGAAGCAGATTCTCAATTTATTCTAGAAGCGGCGAAAAATCCTGCGTCTGTAAAATCATCCCTGTTATTCACAGGAATGAAAGTAGGACTGGCAGCTAATTCTTTATTGATGGGATTTGGTGTATATTCTTTAGTTAATAATGCACCTGCTTACTCAGAAACAGATACTTTATATAAAGCAAAAAAAGAATATCAAGCAGGTGATTTAGAAGAAGCGATCGCATTAGCTAAATCAATTCCTTCCCACAGCAATGTTTATCCAGAAGCGCAAGCCACAATTGAAGAATGGCAAGAAGAATGGCAAGTAGCGGCACAGCAATACGAAATAGCACAAATAGCTTTTCATGAGAGCAGATGGTCAGATGCTCTTCATGCTGCGGCTAAAGTTCCAAATATTTTATATTGGCAATCTAAAACAGATAAACTAGTTCAGAAAACATCTGTCAATATTGAAGTGCAGACACAAGATTTATTAGCAAAAGCTTACGAAAAAGCCGAGATAAAAGACTTTTCTGCTGCATTAAAATATCTGCGTCAAATTCCTCAAGAAAGTCATGCAGGTGCTTTAGTTCAAGAAAAGTTGGCTGAGTACGATCGAAAGCGGCAGATCAGAGCAGCCTATTTTTTACAAAAAGCCTATAAAAAAGCATCTATTGGTGATTTCAACCTGGCTCTAAAACTTCTCCACAATATTCCTCAAGATACTCTAGTTTATGCTCAAGCTCAAGTCAAATTGAATGAGTATACTCAAAAACAACGCATGATGCCTGACAATCAAAAGGTAGCTTTTGCAAAAAGAACAAATTTATTCGTTCCTAAAAACTCAGCTACTAGAATTGAATATTTTCAGGGAGGAAATTACCTGCAAGAGGTTAATATCCGTTAGTTACATCATAGTTGGGGCTTTAGCCATACAAACCAGGGAAGTTATTACTAAATGTGCTTTATTTACTTGATATCAACCGTACTATTGCTGAGTGCATCGCAGTCAACCGCCGAACAATCTGATCAATCTCCAAATCTAATATGCTGTAATCAATAACTGCCTGACGAATCGGTGTATGTCCTTGATTGACAGCTAACTCTTCTATCCGGGCTGTACGCAGTGCTTGCAGGTGCGGTTGGATTTTTTGCAGCGTTTCTTCCAAGTCAGGTAAGGGCGGTGGGGGAATTTCCTGCTGTATTGAATCAGCTAACTGCTCTAACATTATCGAAACTTGGCGAACAAAGGTTTCTAATTCTGGGAGTGGTACTGTTCCTCGAAAATGTTCGAGATGTACTGCCAAAACGGTGACGGCGTTAGTAAAACGTCCCATGTACAGCAGCAACGTCATCACTGGTTCTACTAATTCTTTATGCATTTTCGGTTCGCGTAGCAATCCTTGAAAGGAGGCTTGGGCATTGCCAATTGCCAGTCCAGTTTGTCGCCGTTGACTGATAATGGTAGAGTCACGCTCCTTTGTACCCTGGTAAACAGCCATCACATCCTGAAAGTATTTGTGACATTCTCGTAGCGCCGTGGCGAGTTGACTGGGTAAGCGATCGCGTTCCCAGTTTGGCCAGATAAAATAATGACTTGCAAAAGCCAGTCCCGCGCCAATTAATGTATTTAATACCCGAAAGCCTGCAAATTGCCAACCAATGGGATGACCAATATCGATAATCAGTAAGACAAATATTGACAGGAAAACTACTGAATACCCATAGTTGAAACGGATCAGGGAAATGCCAAAAAATACTGTCAGCAAAATGATTATGTCTAATACAACCTTACTCGTGATGGTTGCAAGTATGACAGCAGCTAAGATAGCTCCCAAGATAGTGCCGCCAACTCGCTGAAAAAACCGCTGGAAAGTTGCACCCAAGTTCGGTTTGAGGACTAGCATGATTGTCAGTGTTACCCAATACCCCATTGATAAATTCGTAACGCTGTAAAATATTACGCCTACAGCTAGAGCCACACCAATACGGAGAGCATGACGAAAGATTGCTGAGTCTAAGGTGAGGTTTTCTTTGAGTAAGCTTAAGAGCGATCGCTGTTCCTCTTCAACTAAAAGAAGTCTATCTACATCTCTGCGACTAATTTTGCTGCGATCTTCCAGAGATTTAACTGTCTGAGCCGTGTATTGCAATTGCTTGATCAGCTTTTCGATCGTTAGCACTAGGTTACTGAGAGCAACGAGAGTCGTGTAGTCTGTCTCACTCCCAGCAATTGCTCTTCTTTGCAGACTTTCTTGTTCCTTCAGAGCCTCATAGATGCGCTGAAGATTTCCGAGATCGATGCTAGCAGACTTGCGAGATATGACTTTCGCTATGGCTTGAAGAATAACTGATATTTCTGCGAGTGCATCGTCTACTAATTGCTGGACTGCGTAATATTGCTGTTGTTTAAAGTGAGTTTCTAGTAACTCTGTTAAGGCAATCACTGAACCAAGCAAGCGATCGCCATCTTGAATTAGCACCAAAAACTGCTCATTTATCCAACTCCGAGCCGACTGTCCAATCCGTAATGTACCTAAAGTAATGCGTGCTGTTTCTAATGCCTTTCTAATTTCGAGAATACTTTCAGGTGTTGCTACTTTATCTACAAATTTTTGAATGTAGTTGGCAATCGCATTTAAGCAGTCAGCTAAAGCTACCCGTAGTGGATCGTAAGGTCTAAAGGGCCACATTACTAAGGAAAGTAGCATCGCCCATCCACCTGCAATTAGACATAATAGCGATCGCATCAGTGCAGTTTCCAAGTTTCCTGGTTGTGCGATCGTGGTAATAAATGATGTCCCTACCACCAGACCAACATTTGCCCCAGCATTACCATAGAGCGACGCAAAACCTGAAGCAAGTCCCCAAATAAACGTCAGCACCACAGCTAGTAATGGAACTTTAGCGACTAGAGTACCCACAAATACTGAAACAGCTATTCCCACAGTAGCCTGTGCCATCGCCTTAGCTTTGATCCGGTAAGGGCCACCAACATTTGCTAAGTTAACAAAGTAAGCCATTAAACCAACCAATAATCCGCTTTCCCTTTGGTTGATCAGTTGCCCAATTAGCATGGGAATCCCCAACCCTAACGCAGCTCGTAACCCATTGGATATTGCTGGTTTTCCTGGCTCTGACTGAATCAGAAACTTGAGGAAATTACTTCGATTCAACTGCATTATTTTTGTTATAAAAACAAAACTTCTATCTGGATTTTCTTAATATAAAGATGGTCAGTATCAACCACCTTTATTCTGGAGGTTGACTGATAAAGAGAAAAAAGCTATTAAAGATCAGATTCACGAGAATGATATTGAATCTAAACCTATACAACCTAGTCATTCAGGAAAAAATAAACCGATAGAACAACAAAATCCGGGTAAAAGTGGCGATGTGATTTCATCATCGCCTAACAAAGTAGCAACTAAAACCAACTGTGCTTTTTCTCGCCGATAAACTTCAACTTGTTTAGTGAAGCGGTCGATAATCCAATACTCACGCACACCTTGAACTGAATAAAGTTTCAGTTTTGCTTCCTTGTCTCGAAGTTCGTTTTGTTTACCAGGGGATAAAACCTCTACTACTAACTCTGGTGCGCCTGTCAAATGTCCTGCTTCATCTTCAATTTGTGCCAGTTGTTCTCGACTTACCCAAACTACATCTGGTATAACGCTATCGGCTTGCGAAAAAATCACGCCTGGAGCGACAATTGTCTCTCCTAAACCACTCGAATCTGACCAAACATCGAGTTGTCGAGCGATTTTAACACAAACTTGTTGATGACGGCGGTGAGGAGTGCGAGTCACAAAGAGTTCTCCATTAATAATTTCATAGCGTGTCCACTCATTTTCGGGTAGAACCTCTAAATCGTGAATTGTCCACCGTACTCCCTCAATGGCTTGGTTCATAATTGTCCCCGTTTGCCTTGCTGCCTTCTTTGTTTAATTTTATCTTTCCTTTGGACAAGGCAGTTATGGTATTTAAATTAGAACCATAATGAAAAGCAAAAGTTCAGGCGAAACTCTGTATGCTGACATTTACCCAACTTAAACCACCTAGTGGCGATGCTGCGGTTACTTTTACTCTGGCGCTGACAGCAGAAGAACGCACCCGCAGTCGTCATCGCTTTGAAACTGAAGATGGTAAAGTTGTGTTTTTACATTTACCCAGAGGAACTGTCTTACACGATGGCGATATTTTGCAAGAAGAAACCCATAGCAATTTAATCAGAATTACTGCTAAACCAGAACTAGTTTTGACTGCCTTTGCCCAAACACCACTTTTATTATTACGGGCAGCATACCATCTGGGAAATCGTCATATACCTGTAGAAATTACTCCGACTTATTTACGCTTGTCTTCAGATTCGGTTTTACGTTCAATGTTAGAACAACTGGGGTTAGAAGTTAAAGAAGAAATTTTACCGTTTCAGCCAGAATTAGGAGCTTATGGACAACACCATCATGCTCACTGATAGCCATCTTTTGAGTATTTTGCAGTTGGCTAGCCCTGCTTTACCTGTGGGAGCATATAGTTATTCTGAAGGCTTGGAAATGCTGGTAGAAAATGGTACGATCGCTAACCACACACATCTCAAAGATTGGTTAAAAGCAGAGTTACTCTACGGGGCAATTCGGTTAGAGGCGGCGGTGATGGTGCGATCGCAGCAAGCCGCAAAAATGGCTGATATTGAGTCCCTATGCCGTTGGAATCTGTGGTTATCCGCCGCTAGAGACACAGAAGAATTACGCGCCTCTAGTTGGCAGATGGGGCGATCGCTGATCCAATTACTTGGTAAAGTAGAACCGCAGATTGTACCTATTGCCAATGCTGTGGGTAATCCTTGCAATTATGCGATCGCTTTTGGCATTGCCATTGCCCATTGGCAAATTAATATCAAAGCCGCATTACTGGGATATCTGCATAGCTGGGCTAGTAATTTGATTACTGCTGGTGTGAAACTGATTCCCCTGGGACAAACAGCAGGACAGCGGTTATTGCTAGATTTGCAACCATTACTCAGTGCTGCGGCATTGGAAATTCTAGGGTTAGAGGACGATCAGCTCGCCTGTTGTAGTTGGGGTTTGTCGCTAGCGAGTATGCAGCATGAAACGCAGTATACAAGGTTGTTTAGGAGTTAGTCATTAGACATCTCCGAAAAAGAATGTAGAGACGTAGCACTGCTACGTCTCTACAAGGACTCTGGATAACGCATATTTAATTTCTGGAGATGTCTATTGGTCATTGGTCAAAAACTAAGTCCTGATAACCATGTACCAAAGACAAATGACAAATAACAAAGGACAAATAAAAATGAATGCATTTAGAGTGGGAGTTGCTGGCCCGGTGGGTTCGGGGAAGACGGCTTTAGTTGATGGTTTGTGTAAGGGGTTGCGTGAGCAGTATCAGATTGCGGTAGTGACAAATGACATTTATACTCAGGAGGATGCTCAGTTTTTAGTGCGTTCTCAGGCGTTGGCTAGCGATCGCATTTTGGGTGTAGAGACTGGTGGTTGTCCTCACACTGCTATCCGCGAAGATGCTTCGATGAATTTGGCGGCAATTGAACAGTTAGAGGAACGTTTTCTCGATTTGGATTTGGTCTTTTTGGAAAGTGGCGGTGATAATTTAGCTGCTACCTTTAGTCCCGAATTAGTGGATTTAACGATTTACGTCATTGATGTTGCAGCAGGCGATAAAATTCCCCGCAAAGGTGGCCCCGGCATTACTAAGTCTGATTTATTGGTGATTAACAAAACTGACCTAGCACCTTATGTTGGTGCAGATTTAAATGTGATGGAACGAGATGCCAAAAAAATGCGCGGTGATAAACCTTTTATTTTTACTAATTTGAAAACTCAGTCTGGACTTGCAGATGTAATTAACTTTGTTTGCACAAATATCTGTTGAAAAAATGAGAATTTAGAGCTAGGGCGAATAGAATTCACGGCTATACAAACCAAGTCCGCCTGCGCGGACTAAAGAAAAATTGAGTGTTTGAAACCCACGGAGGTGGGTAAAGTCTCGTGTAGACAAGCCAGTGCGTTGGGCGGCTCCGCCGACTTGAAGCAACTAGCGCGCGGTTTCTAACTGCCATTTTAACTATAAAGCCCTCAGATGACGACTTCGCACCCGTTCAGCACTACCAGTAGGAATCGCAGCAATTAATTTTTGCGTGTATTCCTCTTTGGGTTCTTGGTAAATGCTTTCGGCTGTCCCTTCTTCAACAATTTGACCGCGATTCATCACTAAAATGCGATCGCTCATAAATTTCACTACACTTAAATCGTGAGAAATAAAAATATAAGTAAGCTGAAAGTCTGACTGTAACTCTTTAAGAAGATTTAATACCTGCGCCTGTACAGAAACATCCAGCGCTGAAACTGATTCATCGCAGATGATAAACTTAGGATTTAATGCCAAAGAACGGGCTATGCAAATCCGTTGGCGTTGACCGCCAGAAAACTGATGAGGATAGCGGTTAATTGCATCTGCACTCAATCCCACCCGTTCTAAAAGTTCCACTACTCGCTGGCGTCGTTGTTGCTTGGTCTTCCCAACGGCGTGAATTACCAAAGGTTCCATCACCGCATCGCCAACCCTCATCCGGGGATCGAGAGAACTAAAAGGATTTTGGAAGACTATTTGCATTTCCCGCCGCAGTTTTTGCAACGGTTCTCCTTTGAGGCTGGTAATATCTTGTTTCTCAAAGATAATCTGACCACTCATCGGCTCAATTAATCGCAGCAAGGTTCTGCCAAGGGTGGTTTTACCACAACCAGATTCTCCCACCAAACCTAGTGTTTCCCCTGGTTTGACATCAAAGGAAACGCCATTAACTGCCATATTGTAGCGTTTTGTCCCACCAAATACCCCGCGCACCGGAAAACCAACTTTTAGGTTGCGGATTTGCAGCAGGGGTTCCAAGTCATTGAAGTTTGCCAATCTTGCGGCAATCTCTTCGGTGGTAACTTCTATGGGTTGTGCGGGTTCTTTCGCCTGAATTACTACTTGTCCCGTTGGTGTCTCTTCTGCACTCATGTAATCAGAAACGGTGAGTAATTTTTGGGGACGGCGGTTGAGTGAGGGGCGACAAGCGATCAAACCTTTAGTATATGGATGCTGGGGATTGCTGAAAATTTGCCGAGAAGTACCAGATTCGATGACTTTGCCTCTATACATCACCGCTACTTCGTCAGCAATTTCTGAAATTAGCCCCAAGTCGTGGGTGATGAAAATCATTGCCATGTCACGGCTTTGCTGTAATTCTCGCAACAAGTCCAAAATTGTGGCTTGTACCGTCACATCCAAGGCTGTGGTTGGTTCATCAGCAATTAAGATTAATGGGTTACAAGAAATTGCCATTGCAATCATCACCCGTTGCAACTGACCCCCAGAAAGTTCATGAGGGTAGCGTTCTAGCATGGCTTCTTGATGTTCTTTAACCAACTGTGCCAACTTTGATGGTTCTAGTTTCGATGAAGTTTCGGTATACTGCTGTTGGATCTCCTCATCGCTAGGTAGGAGTTTTACTTCTTGCAGACCTGCGATCGCAATTTGTCTTGCTTGGGCTGCTGACACATTTTGATGTCGCACAATCGCTTCTATTAGCTGGAACCCAATATTATAAACCGGATTAAGCGAACTCATCGGTTCTTGAAAAATCATGGCGATGTCGCCACCCCGGTGTAACTGCATTTGCTCAGGAGGCAATTTTACCAAATCGATTGCTTTGCCATTCTCCTGCGGACGAAACCAGATTTCACCGCCAGTAACGATACCGGGAGTTTGCAACAAGCCCATCACAGCTAGGGCTGTCACAGATTTCCCACTCCCCGATTCTCCTACTATTCCTAGAGTTTCACCTCGATGCAGGCTAAAGGAAATACCATCCAAAGCTCTGTTAATGTTGCCATCACTGGGGAATTCAACTTGGAGATTGCGAACCTCTAGGACAGTTTCTCTCATAGGAGTTGGGTATGAATATTAACTTAAAATTATTTGGATTTTAACAATAGTTTTGATATACATGTGAGTAAATTTGGTTTTTACACTTTTTGGCAGTTTTTCACATACTTCCACAATATACACGCATTTGCGATGTAGAATTGCTTGTGATTTCTGCAAATTGCGATCAGATCATAGTATCGTCGCAAAAATGTTGTGTAGGCGTAGTCCATCGTAAACGTAGACATCGCTCGTTTAGGGGGTTACTTGGAACATCGACATAATACACCCATTGGTATTCAGGTACTGTGGAGGGGTTTGTCAAAATTGCACGATTTTTGTGAGGGGATATTTTACTTGAATGTCCTGTTTTTGACACAATCATGTGATCTAGCTGTTCGTTCAGACGGTCGCAGCAAAATAGATTACGTTCTTCTCTGTCCAATTTATTTTAGAAATGAACTTAAGCAACATGGGACTTATAGTGAATGGGAGAATGCAAGGCTAGGGAAACATTTAGGCTTTCACGTATTGAACTGTTGTGATTTAGGAGAGCATAATTATGAATTTATGTTGGTTGATTTAAAAAGAACTTATAGCATAAAGGCTGAGTTTTAATAGATTTTGTTTCCAAAAAAGAAAGTAGAGTTAGATTACTGCCACCTTATAGAGAACATCTTTCCCAATCATTTGCACGATTTTTTATGCGCGTATGTTTAAATCCTAAATAATATCTTTACTAAGCTATTGCTTCTTGTATAGATTCAGAAATATTGCTACGAGAAGACGCAATTTATTTATTATGCTTGCTGAGATGGAGAATTGATGAAATAAAAGTAGGTAAGCAATGTCTCACAAGAAAATGCAAAGAATCAACGCAGATAAAAAAATAGCACATCCTCAAGGATGGCTATTTGTAGAAATTGTCTAATCGTAATGTTAGTTAGCAAATTGAATACAGGCTCAACTACCAACTTTAGAACGGAATGTCATCTGGATCTGGTTCTTGCTCTTTCACTGCTGGATAAGTAGTTCGCTCATAATTTGTGGGTTGGGGTACGGGTTCGTAACTTGGCGCTGGGGTAGGCGCTGGACGTGCTGCTGACTCGTAAGTGGGAACATCTTGCTGTGGAGGACGAGATGCTGAAGGTGTTTGTCGTTGAGCAGTTTCAGTGAATGATGGAGTTACAGTTGCAGAGGGTAATGGATCAGTATCAAAACTACCTCCAACAGATTGAATTTGCTGCACTGTCAATTCAGCACGTTTTTCTTTAAAACCTTCTTGACGCTCAACAGTATTCATCGTTAAACGTCCTACCAAGATGACGCGATCGCCTTGGTGGTAGTTTTGCTGAATTTCTGTCGCTAAATTCCCCCAGCCAACAACTTTCAGTGTGGCTGGTGGATCTTCTGGTTTCAGGGAATTGGGAAACTGCACTAGCATTTCCGTGACTCCCAGATTATCCGCTGTATAGCGGAGTTGCGGCTCGTTAATAATTTCCGCCATTAAAACGCAACTGTTCATTAAAATTACTCCTGACTGCAAAAAGTGCTAATTGAAAAAGAGGGGGTTTTTCTATGTAGTGCCAATTAATATCTAGATAGGTTTAATTGTTTGCATTTTTTAATAATATTTGAACAAATTTTCTAACATAATTTAGGACTCAGAATTCAGTAGTCAGGAGAATACTTGATGAATGAATATACCAATCATAACTAAACTCCTTATCAATTCTGACTTCTGACTCCTGGGTGCTGAATTCTTTTTAGTTATTTCTAGCATAAAAGCCAAGCGATCGCTTTGAACAGCATTTAGTATACTGTTCGCCACCCTCGCTTGACTAAATTGAGCATTCAATTCTGCATGAGTAGTATAATTGTACCATCCATTTAAGAAATAGAAAAAATTATTGGCAAAAATTAAGTCTTGACGTGAACCGGAAAAACACCCAAGGCGATCAACCTGGCGGGAAGGTCGCGCAAGATGGGTAAGCGCAAGAACGCAGGTGGTACAAAGGTACGATTTGAGGTGAGAATCGGGGCAAATACCCGCTTTTGGATAAAAGTTTGAAACGCCTGAATGATGCGTGTGGGCAACTCGCGTTGATGCTGTACTTTTGCTAGATCGCTAAGTTGTACTTGTCGGTTCTTGAGGGGTTTGCTGAGTGCATTCGCCGCAACAACAGCATCTTGAATCGCGTAGTTGATCCCAACTCCACCAACGGGAGACATTATATGAGCTGCATCACCAATGAGTAACAATCCTGGATGATACCAGCGTTTGACGCGGCTGGACTCCACTGAGAGAAAAGCTATTTGTGACCAATCATGTAAATTTTGAATGCGTTGCTGGAATTCTGGCACTACTTCGACAACAGATTTTTTTAATTCCTCTAAACCCGCAGCCCGCAGTTGTTGATAGCCTCCCTTAGGGATGATATATGCAACTTGCCACTCATCACCACGGTCAAGCATGGCAATGATATTACCTTGACCAAAGCGCCCCATTCCCCCCTCTGGGTCTTCTGGCTGACGCGGTAAGCGAAACCAGAGGACATCCATTGGTGGCGAGGTTTCGATGGACTCAAACTCACCCAGGTGGCGTAAACGTGAGTGGCGACCGTCTGCACCCACTGTCAGTATTGCCCGGATTTCATGCCAACCACCGCCTCCCCGATAGCGGACACCTTGAATCACGCCATTTTCGGCAATTAATTCCTGTACATTCGCACCCATCACCAGATGGAAACTAGGATATTTTTGTGCTTCTTGGGTGATGAACTCCAGGAATTTCACCTGGGGAAGCATTGTAATGTATGGGTAGTGGGTTTTCAGATGACTAAAATCTGCGAATGTGACAGTATCTTGAGCAGTTTGAATACTAATTTGGCGCATTTTGGTATGGGGAAGTTGTAACAAGCGATCGCTAAGTCCCAATTCCTCCATAATTTCCATCACCGATGGATGAATCGTATCGCCGCGAAAGTCGCGATCGAAGTCTTTGTGTGCTTCCAGTAACATCACAGAAATGCCTTGACGCGCTAACAACAGCGCCAATACTGCTCCTGCTGGCCCCCCACCCACAATGCAACAATCTGTGGTTTGTACGTCTACGATGTCATGGATAGGATTAATACTTGGGTCTTGAGAAAGATTTTTAGGTACATCGGTAGTCATAACAACACCTCCTGACAGCCCTAAAATTTAGGGTAGTTTGCTTTTGATGGTGCAAGCTATTTTTTTAACTTTTCGTATTTACCCTAAACGTGTATTATGATTGGCGCTAAACTGTCATTGGTCATTGGTCATTTGTCATTTGTCCAATGCCCCTTAAGAGTGCTGAGTAATGAGTGCTGAGTGCTGAGTGGGGAATCTCATTTCTTTACTCAGGACTGGGAACTCGGAAAAGAGGAACTGTTTTGCCCCATGCCCAATCCCCAAATTAGTTGTGTCCCAAGTTGTTTTAGAAAACGTTTATAAAAGTTTTTCCTCACGTCAAGGGGAAAGTGTTACCTCACAAACCCAATTTCACCTCACACCTGGGGATAAAATTGATGCAACGCAAGATCGTGCAGGAAGTGTCAACGTCTTGCGGCGGATTAACCTGACGATCGCAGATGGTGAGTTTATGGTGCTGGTAGGCCCTTCTGGTTGTGGTAAAAGCACCTTGCTGCGGTTAATCGCTGGCTTAGAAGTGATGACTGGAGGTAATATTTGGGTAGGCGATCGCTTAATCAATGACCTACCACCCAAGGAACGCGACATCGCAATGGTGTTTCAAAATTACGCCCTCTATCCCCACATGACGGTGTATGACAACATCGCCTTTGGGTTACGCCGCCGTTTTGGGAGAGCAGGAGAAGAAAATACTCCCTCATCCCCCTCATCCCCTCATCTTCGGACATGGGCAGAAACTCTTTTTGTGGGAGCGACCAAAAAGTTACCTAAAGGACTGCGCTACATTTCTGACAAAGAACGGGCGGTAGATGTACAGGTGCGTAGTGTTGCTCAATTGTTGCAAATCGAAACATTACTGAATCGCTTACCCAAACAGCTATCTGGGGGACAAAGACAACGGGTTGCATTGGGACGAGCGATCGCGCGTGATCCCCAAGTATTCTTAATGGATGAACCGCTTTCTAACTTAGATGCTAAACTGCGGGCGGAAACCCGCGCCCAAATTGTCAAATTGCAGCGCCAGTTGGGGACAACGACGATTTACGTTACCCATGACCAAACCGAAGCGATGACAATGGGCGATCGCATTGCAATTATGTCTGAGGGTAAAATTCAACAAGTTGCTTCTCCCCTAGAACTTTACAACCGCCCTACCAACCTTTTTGTAGCAGAGTTCATTGGTTCACCACCGATGAATTTTATTCCTGTAGAATTTCATGCCCCTCTATTGATTACTCATTCCCAGTTGCGTTTCACCCTCCCCGAAGTCTGGGGAAAAGCCCTACAAAAATATGATGGGAAAACTCTAATTTTAGGCATTCGCCCAGAACACTTAAACTTGAGTATGCCTGCCACCAAAAACCTACCTGTACAAGTAGATTTGGTAGAAAATCTCGGCAATGATTCCTTTCTAGCTGTTAAGATTGCCGAACCAGGATCTCAACCTGCTGCCACAGCCAATTACCTGCAAGTGCGAATACCACCAGACCGATTTGTACAACCTGGTGAGCAACTTTGGTTATCGTTAACTCCAGAGAAAATTCACTTTTTTGACCCGGAAACTGAGTTAGCAATATTTCCATAGAATTAATCAACAGAGAAACACAAACTTACCAAATTTTAGATTTTAAATTTTGGATAGACACCATAAGCAGAACCAAATTCTTAATTTTGGATAAAGTCGAGTAAAGGAGTGGTACAATAACAGCGACTATTTAACTGAGAACAATGCAATGAGAGGATATTAGCGGAAGATGCTTTAAATAAATCATTAGCATTTAAAAATAACTCAAATAGTTTCTAAGTAGTTCCGAAACTGTATGTTGCAATAATGTCAACTTGAAGAATTCTTATTTGATGTGTGTAAGCTTCTATGGTCAAGCGATCGCTCCAGGGATCAGTCACCGGGATTGAACAAGCCAAAAAAGCGTTTGCTCAGAAGGGGTGGACACAAGAGAATTTGGCTTTTGAAGTCAACTTAAAGACTCGCCAACCAATTTGGCGGTTTTTTAGTGGGCGTTCGGTTGACCGTTATATCTTTATAGAAATTTGCTCTGTGTTGTCGTTGAATTGGCGGGAAATTGCGGCTAATCTTCCAGAGGAATTAAGCGAATCAAAAGAACTTGGTGCTGCTGAATTTTTAGATATTGATGCTCTAGTACAACAAGTACGATCGCAACGCTTTGACAAAATTCAAGACCAGTGCGGCACTTTGCAGTTATTAGATGTTAGTCGCCCCGTTAGAATCGACGACATTTACATAGATGTCAACATTTTGGAGGAGATTGCAAGCTTTCAGTGGTTAGAGTTTGCTGACTTGCAAAAGTTTACATCAAAAGAATTTGATCGCTTTGGTTTAGGTGAAGTATCCCAAATAGAAATCGCGGGGATCACGGCAGTTCAAACTTACTCAAAGCTACGGGTGTTGGGTAAACCGGGAGCAGGTAAAACCACTTTTTTACAACATCTGGCGATTCAATGCAACCGAGGTAGATTTGCTGCAAATCGGGTTGCCATTTTTGTCACCTTAAGAGATTTTGCCGACGAAACGAGAGTTGCAGGAGAGTTCAATTTACTCAACTATATTTGCCAGGAATTCCTTACCTGTGAGATTGCAGATCCATCTGTGCTTGAAACTTTGTTGTTGTCAGGCAGAGTGTTGGTGTTGCTGGATGGATTAGATGAAGTGCTTCATCAAGAAAGGAAGGGTGTCGCCAATGAGATTCGCAGATTCTCTGAAAAGTATCAAAAGAATATATTTGTCGTCACCTGCCGCACGGCGGCTAAAGCTTTCAACCTTAGACGCTTTACAGATGTTGAAATTGCCCCATTTAGTCAAGACCAAATTGTTGCTTTTGCTCAGAAGTGGTTTACAGCACTTACAAAAACGAACATCCAGAATAAACAAGAACAGGCAATTGAGTTTATTAAGAAACTAGATTTACCCGAAAACTTACAATTTCGTAGACTTGCCGTCTCCCCCT
>NZ_JBALDZ010000123.1:0-5437 GCF_036917155.1 Nostoc sp.
TCATCCCCCTCATCCCCCTCATCCCCCTCATCCCCCTCATCCCCCTCATCCCCCTCATCCCCCTCATCCCCCTCATCCCCCTCATCCCCCTCATCATCTCTGACATATTTTCCATCAATCGATGAGGCTGAGGAAGAGGAACTGTTTGACCCGTTTGCAGATGTGCCGAATTTGTCGGCTGCAAAGCCAGGATTCCAAGTCAAACCTATCCTACTGGGTGCAGCATTGTTGGGAATTGTAGTCTTAGGCGGTAGTGCTTACTTTTTGACTCCTCCTTGTGTGATGTCTGAGTGTAAAGAAATGCAAAACGCCGAGCAATTAAAAACAAAATCCTCGCAATTGATGCGCCGCGCCAAGTCTGAAAAAGAATTAGTTACCATACAACAGGAACTTGAGACAGCCAGCGCAGCTCTGAATGCAATTCCTGGTTGGTCGCCCCGTTATCAGGTGTCAGAAGAACTAAAAGCAAGTTTATCTGGGCGGTCAGAAAAAATCAACCAGGTGGTCAAGGCTTTGCAGACAGCATCTTTGGCGACACAAAAAGTTCAAACTCCTGCATCTAGCCTAGAGGAATTACAAACTAGACAACACTTATGGCGACAAGCTATAGCGCCATTAGAAACTATAAGTTCCAGTAGTGAACTCTATGGATTGGTGCAGGGTAAATTACTTAATTTTCGTGTCCGTTTACACGCTGTAAATCAACAGATATTTATTGAGGAAAAATGGCTGAAAAAACTAACTGCTGCAAAAGCTGTAGCCGTTGCAGCCGAGAAGCAGGAAGCTAATGCTAAATCATTGAATGACTGGCAAAAAGTGCAGTCTACTTGGCTAGTAGTAGTTAATGCCTTGAATACTATTCCCCAGAATAGCGTTGGATACCAAGAAGCTCAAAAGCTGTTGGTAGATTATAAACCGAAGTTAGTCGTAGTAAGCGATCGCGCTACTAAAGAACGATTAGCTGTTCAAACCTACCAACAAGCCCTTAGCACTGCCAAGCAAGCCAAAGCTTATGAGCAACAAAACCAATGGCAAGCAGCAGCGACATACTGGGATCAGGCTTTGCAAACTACTAAAAAAGTTCCCGAAGATAGCTTGTACTATACTCAAGCTCAGTCTCTCATCGAACCCTACTCAACAGCCCTCAAACAAGCACAAGAAAAATTACAAGTTGTTAGTAGTTTCCAACAAACCCGCACTGACTTAGATAAAACCTGTATTAATAATGGAATTCGGATTTGCACCTTTAGCATAGACAATGCAGGAATTATTGTTCGGTTAACGCCTGAGTATGACCAAATAAGGCAAAATAATTTGGCTAATCCTTATTCTGAGAACTCGGATACTGCTGTTGATATTACCAACCACTTGCAAAGCTTACGGGAAGCGTTAGGTGTAATCGGTGACAACGCCAACCTGTCCCTTTTCCTCTATGATTCCCAAGGTCAGGTAATTTATACACGGACTTTAGGCGGTTAGAAAAGTTAGGAGTTAATCTAGAAAATTTCTGTATAAGTTTCAAAGCCTCTATCCGAAGCGGAGAGAGGTTTTTAGTACAATACAGTTCAGTTAAGTTTCTCTTCCTTCTCTTCCTTTGCGTCCAACTCTTACGAGACGCTGCGCGTAGCTTGCTTCTCCGTAGGAGTATGCGGTTCGTTAAAAAAAAGAATTTTAGACTTAACTGAACCGTATTGGTTTTTAGTATACTTGACAACTTTGCAAACATCCTCTAATCTCATCGGAAAAATACACTATGTTATTGTTTTTGTATTTTTAATTCACATTGTTGAAAAATATAATTAACGGCAGCAAATAATTTATCTAAATCTTGAATTACATACAGATTTTTATTCCGAGTAAACACATCAGAAATTAACTTTCCAAATTGCCATATTTTCCCATTAGAAACAATTCCAAAAACATCGGTGGCAAAATCATCATTAATTCGCTGCACTGCGATCATTTCAGCTAAACACTGACCCCAGCCTTCTTCAAATTTGTCTTGTTTGGCTTCAACTGTCAAAAAATAAGGTTTATCAAAAACAATCGTACCCAGGGGGTTTCGCTGTGTCACAGTATAATCTGGAATGCCTGATAAATCTTCATCGTAAGCTAATATTTCATGACTCCAAAGTGTTAATTTGCTTCGGTAAGTTTTCCATACTTCTTTTAATACTGGATAGATGAGGTTTTCACAAATAGCATCTTCAGAATTATCAATAATTCCATCGGTAAATAGCAAATCTAATTCATCTTTGAAAGACTGTTCAACAGGAAATGATACTTCCAGCATAAAATTAGACTGTACATATTTAATTTGAAATTTTTTAATGACAGTGCTAATACTTTTGTAATTACTAAATGCCATTTTAATTTACCTTTTCTTGAAAACTCTATCACTTATGACGAACAAGGCAAAAGTAAAAAGTAAAAAGGCACTCATAAAGAAAAAGAACAATGGTTGTGAGCCGCCTAAATTTATTTATGGAATGAAATAAAAACATTTATAACGATAGCGCAGCTAAGCCTTTGTCTTCTCCCTTGGCGTTAGCCTCTCCCAATGTGATTCGGGGAGACGCTAAGAGCGACCGAGCATCGTGGCGCAGCGCGTTCGCATGATTGCGTCTCGTAGAGAGAAATAAGGCGTCCGTGATTATTTCCCCTCAATTTATCAGAAAAGGCAGAGGGCAGGAGGCAGAAGGCAGAAGGGAATTCTGACTCGTGTCAAGAAGCCCGTGACCGAAGGGAACAAGGGTTTAAGACCCCCACCAAATTTTCAATTTGGTGGCCTCAATTTAGGAGGGGTTTGAATCCCCTTCTAAATTGAACCTTCTGCCTTCTGCCCTCTGCCTCCTGCCTTCTTCAATTATGGGGATTATCTTTTTACTTTTTACTTTTTACTTTTTACTTCTTAACTCACCAACTGCGCGGCAGAATTAAAAAATTGACGACACAACCCCTTAGTAAGTAAAACTGTTGTCAACAAGTTAGCGAAAGTAACCATGAACATAATCAAAATTTCGTAAGATACAGCATCCAAGGGTTTCACACCAGCTAATAGCTGTCCGGTAGTAATTCCTGGGATTGCGACCATACCGATGATGATCATTTGATTGACAGTGGGAATTAATCCGGCTCTGATGGCGTCTTTGCGATACTGGCTAACTGCTTGCTCTGGAGTTGCGCCTAGGCTTAAGTGGGTTTCGATTTCGAGATGGCTGGAATTAATGGTGTTGACAAGGCGATCGCCTGCGATCGCAGCTGCATTAGTAGCATTACCCAAGACTATCCCTACTAAGGGAATTATATACTGTGGTTCATACCATCTTTCTGGTTGAATAATCAGGAAGTTGGTGTAAAACACTGTCAGGGCAGTACTAATTAAAATTGCACCCCACACCAAAGGCAACAGATGAGGAATTTTTTGGCTGATGCGATTTCGTGCGACAATCGCCGTAATTGTCAGCATTATTGCTAATAGCGTCAAAACTGCCCAAGCATTGTCTAAAGCCAAGATGAAATCTAAAATGTATCCCAATACAAGAAGTTGTAAGATGGTTCTCCCAGTAGCAAGGGCTAGGTTCAACTCTAATCCTAATTTTTCCCAGGCCGATAAACCAATGGCGATCGCCATCAATCCCACAGCCATAGCTAAATCCACGAAATCCAGTTTGATTAGATCCTGCATAAGTTCTCTATCTCCTGGTATTTTCTTCTCAAAGCAGCCCACACAAGAGGAACTTTGATCCAATGTGTTGGATCTTGAGTAAAAAGGACTGGATACTGGGGATTAGGGACTGGGGATTTGCTTTTCAAGCTCAAAATTATGGAATTTGCTTTAACTCCTCCCAAATTTTTGAATGTTTTCCCATTACCTAGTCCCCAGTCCCCAGTCCCGGAGCGACGTTCCTCCCCCAGCAACGAGTACCTATCGTGTGAGACTTCTCGCCAAAACCCGTTGATATGTATCACTTTCATCAATTCAAAATTCCAAATGGTACGACCTTAACATGGCAAACACCTAGTATGCCTATATCTGTAAATTAAATGTGCGGTAGCTTACTGCACCACAACTTAAGTAAAATCCCTAATAGATGCGTATCTTGGGCGATAGTCTTTTAGTAGCTCCTCTTTGATTAACAATTCAATCAGCAAAAATTGACTGTCGAAGTGCATCCTTTGTATCTCCCGATAAAATAAGAACTCATGATCCAAAGTGTAAATCTTATCCCTGCCTTTGATATCAAGCAGCAATACACCACCATTGAAGCAGAAGTAAGTGCAGCTGTCTTAGAGGTTTTGGCTTCTGGTCGCTATATTGGCGGCCCCTTAGTTGAAGGTTTTGAACAACAGTTTGCCGCTTATAATACTGTTACTGAATGTGTGGCTTGTAATTCTGGTACTGATGCGCTTTTCTTAGCGTTACGAGTCTTGGAAATTGGTGCAGGCGATGAAGTGATTACAACGCCTTTCACCTTTATTGCTACATCTGAAGTGATTAGCGCCGTGGGGGCAAAGCCTGTTTTTGTCGATATTGACGCAACTACGTTTAATTTAGATATAGAGCAAGTAGCGGCAGCAATTACACCCAAAACTAAAGCGATTATCCCGGTTCACCTATTTGGGCAGCCTGTGGATATGACATCATTGATGGCGATCGCTCAGTCTCACAATTTGGCAATAATTGAAGATTGCGCTCAGTCTACAGGCGCAATTTGGGCTGATCAAAAAGTCGGAAGTATTGGACATATTGGTTGTTTTAGTTTCTACCCTACCAAAAATCTTGGTGGTTGCGGCGATGGCGGCGCAATCACGACTAATGATCCAGCGATCGCCACTAAACTGCGAATCTTACGAGATCATGGCAGTAAAATTAGATATTTACATGAAGAAATTGGTGTAAATAGCCGCTTAGATGCTCTCCAAGCAGCTATTTTGCAGATTAAGCTACGTTATTTAGATATTTGGAATGAGCGCCGACGAGATATCGCCAATTATTATTACCAATATCTGTGTCAAATTCCGGGGATCATCCCGCCCCAAGAATTACCTGGGGGTATTGGAGTATGGAATCAATACACTATTCGCATATCAGGCGAAGGGCGAAATGGTTCTAGCGCCAAATATCGAGATTGGGTGCGTAGCCAATTGCAAGAACAGGGTGTGAGTTCAATGATTTACTACCCCCATCCTTTACATTTGCAGCCAGTTTATCAGAATTTGGGCTATCAAATTGGAGACTTAGCAATAGCAGAGCAAGCTTGCCATGAAGTCATATCCTTGCCGATGTTCCCAGAACTGACACAACAGCAGCAAGACCAGGTGATTTATGCCTTGAAAGAAGTTAGGAGTTAGGAGTTAGGAGTTAGGAGTTAGGAGTTAGGAGTTAGGAGTTAGGAGTTAGCAGTTAGCAGTTAGCAGTTAGCAGTTAGCAGTT
>NZ_JBALDZ010000124.1:0-3681 GCF_036917155.1 Nostoc sp.
ATATTAAAGGACGCAAATCATCTTAAGTCCAAAGGATTGGTTCGCGATTAGCTATCGCGAACCAATCCCCTTTTCCACATCCCGTGAAAAGTCAGAGCTAAATTTAGGGAACTAAAAAGTTTTACTTGATGGTGTCCTAGTATCCATAACAACTTACTGGTGAGAGTGATAATTGTTGATCCTACTTCTGATGAAAGCGATCGCGTCACGCTAATAAGAGAAAAGCGATTTATATCTTGATGTGACGTTGGGCTAAATTGAGGTGAACGCGTGACATAGATTTTAAAAGAGCGTGCATCTAGCTCTTAACAAATGTCCACTTCAGCACGCTGATGGGGGCTTTTTGAAGTGCTTGACTCAGTTCGGCGTTGCTCTCAAATTTTACCTGGAATATGTCACAGGCTTCGACGTTGACCGTAAATTTTTCTTCCTGAAACGGCCACGGTTTCACTGTAACCAAGTGATCCCGATGCTGCTTGATGTCGTAGCGCTGACCATCAGGACCGTTGCTAATTTCTAAAAAGCGCTCATCAGCAGGTAGTTCCTGCTGACAGAGGATGAGCGAAAGGCGATCGCACCATTGCATAAATGCATAGGCTGCATCAACTTCTTTCTTTTCTATGCCCAGTTCCAAGCGCCAACGTTGCTGATTTTGAAGTTGCTCATCCAGAAAATTGTCCATTTTTGAAGACTGACCTCGTTGTGGCTCATTTAAACGGCTGATGTGCATGGAAATTAACAGAGCCACCCAGCGTCCCCGGTAGAGGGCATTCTTTGCCAGTTCAGCCAATTTATTAACACCAATCTCTATATCTTTATTTGTGCTGAGAGTGAAGTCCTTTGGCGCACCCGCTTCAGTCAGAATGTCTTCTTCCCACTCTTTTTCTAAATCATCATGATGGGAAATTGCAGTTATTGTTTCATATAACCTGACTGGAGAATCTTGGCGTCGCCATTGTCCTGCTAGTTGAGCCGCTAACAAAGCATGAGCGCGATGATAAATAATTGCCCAACCATTTGGCGTAGCGTTTACAATCACAACTTAATCTCCTCATTATAAATTCTAGTTTGCGATGTTTTATATTCTCTGATCACAGAATGATACTATTTTGGAGATGTCTAATCAGACAGTCATGGTGCAAAATTATACAAATATTTGTTGATACCGAATCCGAGCCATAATTAGACCATTCCAAAGAAAAAAGAGTGCTGACCCACCACATGAACGTAGAATTTGTCTAGCAGTTTTTCTCACATCTATTTGTTCATTCACTTTTTGATCGGCTAGATAAACACCTAGTAAAGCTCGATTAATCATTCGATGAAAGTTTTTATCCGGTAACTGAGAAACAGCTTTATCAGCCTCCTTTAGAAAATAAATGAACCGTTCAGCTATTTCTTGTTCACTACTGTAGTAAGTACAAAAATTTAAATCACCACCCATCCTGTCTTCTTCTTGATCAATAAAATAGTCAAGTAGGATATGAAGTCCTTGAACCCAAGGGAAGTAGCTGTTTTTAACCTTTATAGCTAGCTCTTTAGAACAATTTGGATCTGAGGCATAGGCTATAAGACAAAAAATTCCTAACGTTGAGCCAGTACAAGCTGAAAATTCATACCACTTCATTTCTGGAATTTTGTGGCGATGTTCTTCAAACCATGCTTTTAAACGAGGAACTCGCTCTTCAACTTTGACGTGTTTATGAACTTGTAAATTACAATAATAATCAGCTAACTCATGTAAGTAGGGAGCAACTATTTGATAAGATGGCAGTCTTTTTAATACATCCTGACAAGTTTTTACTAGTTTTATGAGATAGCCGCCATCGTCTTGTTCTTGACGAAATTGGTAGTAATTAATGCATTCAGCGTTAGGTGTCAAAGCATGTAAGCAGGCTTGATGGAGAGTACGGAAATCTTCTGGATCTTGGGAAGTACTGCGATCGCATAGGTTATCTAAATAATCACTAATTGTTTGATAAGCAACAATAAAGCGGATTGTTTGCTCAATTTCTTCTTTGGCAAGTAATCCATATATAGAACCACCTTCACAGTGAAATGCTTTAGTTTCTATACTTAATAATGCTTGTTTACGTAATTCATGATTAGGAATTTGTTCAGCTTCCTTTTCCCAGAAGTTTAAATATTTACGAACTTTTGGAAGAACATCACGATAAATTTTCAGCATCAGGATACCAGAACCAGATGGAACTTGGATTGATGAAAATTTTTGAAGAGGATCAACAATATTTTTATTAGTATTGTTCCACTTATTTAGAAGCATTATCATGATTTCTTTGATTGTTTATTGTGTCTCGATATTAAAATTAAACTATTTAAATATCATCTATAGATAGAAACAAGTTTGATTATAACCTTCTCTACAATTGGACACACATAAGTGAATTGCAGACAGTAATTTAGGTGAAAATTGGCTTACTCAAAAGCTAATTAACCTGAATTATGGTTAAGCTAGAAGCTAAAAATCTTACTTATTCTGTAAGGATTGAGCAAAACTCTAATTGATAAAAGAAGTGATTAAAGTGGAATTATTTTGTCAATAAGGTTCACAAATGAGGCTAATCTCAATACTGCTCGGTTAACCCTTAATTATCTGCTTATTAAGAGTCAAAACCGTAAAACAATCTTCAGGTACAGTCATAAGTCAAGAAGCGATGCCTGCGGCGAGCTACGCCTACGCTTAATACTTGCATCTGTGCAACAGATTATGCTGGAACATCTACCCAAAAACAGATTTGTACACAATTAATAAATTATTCAGCAAGGGACTCGTATTTTCCATCGATTTGGTGTACTTTGTTAATTCTGTGCAATTATTAATACCTATCTTCTCCCAAATTTACTCAGACAAATTTTAAGCCAATGCCTTCGAGAGAACAGCCAATGAAAACTTCTAATGAGATACACACTAAGAAAATCATCAAAAAATCCGACAAGCTCACGCTGAGACAGATGAAATTAATCGAGGAGGCTGAAGACCAACTTATTGAAGCTAATACTGTCAAATATACAGCCCCTGTAGTTGAGGTTGAGGAGAAACCAGCAGCAATTTCAGAGCCTAGAGTTCCTGACTATGTTCCATTTCTTGACAATGCTCCGGTACAATCGGTGGGCAATTCCGGCTGGCAGGTTTCTGATGTCTGGCGGGATCTGCGCGTGGATAGCTTCTCCAATTAAAACAAGTCGCAAGTCGCAAGTAAGTTTTGTGACGGGGATTTAGACCCCGACCCAAAACTTAACGGTTATTGAACCGGGGGACTTAAACCCACGGTACTTTGTTAAACAGGAATTAAGGCAACCACCTGAGCAACTTTTGTAAACTATCTTTGCACCAAGTCAAAGCTAGAGTTGCATTGTGCCTATAATAAGTTACGGCTAATTATAACTAGAAGTTAACACTTCACCTGTGTATTGCTTGACTTAGGCATTACAAGCGATACCAGGGATAACCAAAATTCATCGGCAGCGCAATAGTTTCTTTTTCGTTGCCAATATGCACCCTCCGCGATCGCATGTTGGTGAAAGTGTTGTATATCAAGGAAAGTAGTTTTAATCGTAGTTGATGTCGGATAAAAGATAAGGGTTTCTTATTTTGTGTTGGGAGGAGCGATCGTGTATACTGAACTTTTAAATTCAGAGCCACCCAGTGCGATCGCGCAA
>NZ_JBALDZ010000125.1:0-38844 GCF_036917155.1 Nostoc sp.
AGAGGAGCAGAGGAGCAGAGGAGCAGAGGAGCAGAGGAGCAGAGGAGCAGAGGAGCAGAGGAGCAGAGGAGCAGAGGAGCAGAGGAGCAGAGGAGCAGAGGAGAAAAACCACGCCACTTGCGGGTGGGGCTTCAACCAAGGAAGCTAGGGAGCATACTCAGTACTGAGTGCTGAGTAAAGAAGATTGAATACTCAGTATTTTTGCACTATGGTAAAAGCCCCGCCCCTTGTGGGTGGAATCTTTTGGTCAGGAGAAGGTTGATACCCCGCCCGCAAGTGGCGCGGTCTTTCAACTCAGCACGGGCTAAACGCCCTGCTATCCATGTACAGCACTATGTACTCAGCACTCTTCATTAACCTCGTTGAAAACCCTTTGCTGGCTTTTGTTGTCCCTTAGCCTTTGGCTTCGATTTGTTAACTTCTCCTAAAGCTTCCTGAAATAAGTTGTGCAAATGTATGGGTACACTGGCAATATCTGGTAACTCTGGCTCAATAGGTTTGTGGAATTCTTGCAAAAGTGTATCCAAGTCACTTGCAAGCCTAAACTCTGGACGTTGCAAAAATGCTTGTAACACATTTTCTAATTGAGTTGGATACTGTTGCGCTAATCGATGCCAGATAAAAGCATTAATACTTTTATCTTCGAGGTAGTAACGAACTAGTTTTTCTGCCCCTTGAACACTTTGCCAATCCTCTGCCGCTAAAATTCCTTGTACCTTGCTATATGTTGGTAAAAACATTTGTCCCCAACGAGGATGAGAAAGGGCTGTTACCTGTTCTGCTTTCTTGAGTTCAGCAGGTAAATCAACCTTTGGCATCACCATTTTGCTATTGCCGCTTTTGCTGTTAAACATCTCAGAGACTACGTTAGAATCAGCACCAAATTCTTGTGCTGCTGCTTTGATTTCCTCGTCTCCAATGCCCGCTGCTTCTGCCACTTCAGCCAGAGATTTAGAAGTATCAATTCCTGCGGCTGCAAAAGTTTTTTCAGTAATTACTTCTTGAAATTCCGCTATTTTTTTATTAAGATGGTATCCAGATAGTGTGATTTCGTCAGTGCCAAAAAAGTCTACAAACTGCTGATGATATTTTCCTACTGACTGCCAAGCTTCTTCTAGCAAGTCTGGAGCATCGCTGTAAAGATTACTTTTATAGTTTTCTTTGAAATTGCCAATTGCTACAGCAAGTTTTGGTTTACCTAATTTACCCATGATTGTGTAGGGGCCAGAAAACATCCAATAGCTATCGGTGACAGGAGAAATGCGAGTTAGCAAGATTTCTCCGACTTTCAACCGAGATATTGCCTGTAATGTTTGAGTATTGTTTGGCTTGACGATGTAGTGTTTATCTGTCAACCAGTTGGTCAATTCAAACCCATCAGGTAAAATATTGGTTATGGCAAATAAGCCAATAAAACTATGATGCCAACTGGTGATCAGGCTGCGATCGCTTTCTTCTAAATCTGGATGGCTTTCGATAAACAAGTCTAATGGAGACTGATCACCGACTTTCCCATCTGTCAGAAAGCTATCAATGATTAAGTCCTGCTGTGTACTATCTCCACTTCCACGGCGCGACTGTTCTGCTGCATAAGTTTCCAGTGCTTTTGCTAGTTCCCCTTCAGCATCAAGGACAAAATCAACTAAGGCTTGTTTTAATTGGTGCGATCGTTCTAATATGACATCCACAAGTTAATCTCTCGGTGCAACAGATGTAGATTATAGCGTTTGAGAGAATTACAGCATCTAGCAATAGCTAGATTTATCAAAACAGAATTCAGGAGTCAGGAGCCAGAATTCAGCAATGTTTTTTGTGCGACTGGCGGATGAATCAAGGGGTTTAAGACCCCCACTAAATCTTCGATTTAGTGGTCTTCAATCAGTGGCGGGTCTGAATCCCCCACTGATTGATTCTGACTCCTGAATTCAGAATAGCTGAATTCTTCTTCAAATGAGGATGTTACTTTTGAATCGCCATAATTGACTGACTACTAGCTCAAAAGCCAGAAACTAAAATCTTGAGGATGTGACATCTCCCGCCACTGAACGGAGTACCGTTTCAGTGGGGGCTTCCAAGACAATCCGGCTACCGCTTAGGAGGCTCTTGGCTTTTGAGAACGGAATGCCCTACCGCTCTATTCTTTATATTTATCGCTGCATTATGATCGCGGTCAAGACTACACCCACAACCAGGGCAATCATGCCATCTTTCATGCAGTTTTTTGGGAACTTTCACCCCACAACTAGAACAATCTTGACTCGTGGCAGATGCTTTAACTGGGATAACACATAATCCAGCGTTTTCGGCTTTGATTTGTAGTATCGACAGAAAGCTTGACCATCCAGCATCAAGAATAGACTTTGCTAATCGTGTTCGTGCAAGTCCTTTGACGTTCAAATCTTCAACCGCAATAACATCGTATTTTTTCAACAAATTGTTCGCGGTTTTGAAATGGAAATCTTTTCTTTTATCTGCAACTTTTTTGTGCTGGTTACCTAATTGTTTTGCGGTTATTGTCGCTTGTTTGTGGGTTCGCAGATAAGATGAAATTCTGACAACGAATTTATAAGGGTTCCAGGTACCGATATTCGCGCATAAAGTGAAATTCATTGTGGAGTCTGGGTTTGAGCCAAATATTCAATTTGCACATAAATTGAAATTTTCCGACTTTGATTTAACGACAGCCCGAATGCTTTTAAAAGCGTACTTTTGAAGTGCGATAGGCTTACGCCCCACGCCCAGGCGATCGCCTCGTGTCATAGGTAGCCAAGCAGCTTGACTATGGAAAATTCGGGATTTTAAGTATAAATTATAATCAGTATTTAACAAAATATAGTGAATTTCTGTGAGTAGATGCAAAATTTCACTTTATGTGCCAATTCGCTAGCTTTCTCAAACCCTTGCCCCACAATCGATTTCACTTTATGTGCGAATTCCGTCGCCTGGAACTCCTGTAACTCCGTTGTTCAAATTTCATCTTATCTACGAACCGACATGTTGGTCAATTCCTCATTGCCCACCTTATATCCCGCCACTGACCTGGGTACAGGTTCAGTGGGGGACTTACGGTGTAAAGTTAAAAATGTGTTTTTAGAGAGCAAAATAAAAAGGCAAAAGAAAATCTTCTTTTGCCTTTTTGCTTTTTACCTTTTAATAGAGACGTGAAATTTCTAGTCTCTATTCATCATCAAAATCATCTTCGTCGTCTTCCTCTTCTTCCTCGTAATCGTCGTCGTCTGCGACTTCATCGGCGATTAATTCATCTTCGTCATCTAGAACTGACCTTTCTGCACGTCTGCTGCCAAAACCAGATTCCCCAAGAGTAGGAGAATCTAAATTATAGGTGCGAGCTGTGCGGTCATCTAAGACCATATCTAGAGGATCGTCAACTTCATCTAAGACACTACTGCTAATCTCAGCAGCATAATCTTCGATCGCACCAGGTTCATCATAGGTATTGTACCCAGTGCCAGCCGGAATCAATCGCCCGATAATCACGTTTTCCTTTAATCCGCGCAGCCAGTCAGATTTACCTTCGATAGCTGCTTCGGTAAGTACCCGTGTTGTCTCTTGGAAGGATGCGGCGGAAATAAAGCTGTCGGTGTTCAAGGATGCTTTGGTGATCCCCAACAATACTGGGGTATACTGTGCCCTAGCACCGCCTGTAATTGCCATAGCTTCGTTTACCTGCTCAACTTGGCGCAGTTCCACCAATTCGCCGGGAAGCATCGTGGTGTCACCACCATCATCAATCCTGACTTTGTTGGTCATCTGGCGAACAATCACTTCAATGTGCTTATCGGAAATATCAATCCCTTGAGACTGATAAACCATTTGCACTTCATTCACCAAGAAGGTTTGTACCTTCTGCAAGGCAAGGCTAGCACAAGCATAGATTCCATCTTCAGAACCCAGGCTAAAGAAGATTTCCAAAATTTCATGAGGATTGGATGGGCCGTCGGTTAACGGTTGTCCCGCTAATACCATTGAGCCATCTGGCACAATCAAATTTTGTCCTGGGCCCAGAGGATAATCTGTCACCACGCCATTTGATTCTACGACCTTAATAGCGATCGCTTCATCACCACCCTCAGCGTAAACTACCTTAACTTCACCCGCCCGCCGACATAAAATACACGCTTCTTTCGGTTTACGAGCTTCCAGCAGTTCCTCAATCCGGGGCAAACCTTGAATGATATCTCCAGTTTTGGCGCGTTCAAACACCAGCAACACCAAGTTATCACCCCGTTGTACCAAATCGCCGTCTTCTATCTGCAACACAGCACCAGGGCTGACTCGGTAAGGGCGACCAATACGGGTAGTAATAACGTAGTTCTGAGTTTGAAGTGAGGAGTTAGGAGTTTCGGAATTAACTCCTAACTCCTCACTCTTAACTCCTAACTTTTTAACATTCACTACTTGCCCTGATTCTGGGGCAAAAACTCCCGGAGCAACTTCTGCACCTTCTACTAGCAAGTCACCCACTTTCACCTTGGGCTGAGTACTAGTATTGGTGATCAGCCTGTCAACGTCGCGTAACACCAAGCAACGACGAACGTTTTCAGTTCCTTTTTTGACACCCCGCACTTCCCCCCCTTCTTTACACAAGATTTGGGTACGTGCGACTACAGAACCGGGGGCAATAGTTAACCCATCGTGTACCTCAAGTGTTGTTTGGGTGCTACCTTGGGTGGCATCAGCGGTAATGTCTCGACGAATTACCAAGGATTCCAAAATTACCAGTTGTAAACGTTGAACTTCTGGGTCTTCAGTATCTTGTACCAATTCAATATCTGCTGCCAGGGGTGAAGCATTATGGTCTTGTTCCCCTTCTTGCTCGATTTCCAGCACTAGCTGGGTTCGCAGCAGTTCCACACCTTCAACAGATTTGACACGTTCTGAATCTTTGTAAGGTAGTCGCTGCACAGCTCGCAACTGAATCGATCGCCCGGTTTGTTGACTTACTGATGTTGTTGATGGCACATCTGGATTATCCGGTACGGCAAACTCAACTACTGGACGACTCAACAGGGCAGGCCCTTCTGGTGTCTCCACATACTGGATATAACGCAATTCCGTGGCGACATTGCCTTGGAATTCCTCACCTGGTTGGATGAAGGTGTTATCTCGCCCGATAACTGATTCGGGATCGTCCACCATCAGCAGTTCCCCTGGCTTCACCACCACTTCCCGCAGAATGTCGTTTTTCTGGGTCACTTCGATTACACCACTGTTTTGGCAGAAGATATCTTTCACCACTTCGGTGCCAGCTTCGACAAACTGACCGTCTTCTACTAACAGTAAGGAGATATCTTTGTTAACTTCGTGGCTTTCTTCAGGAATCCACAATAGAGTACCGCCCTGCACGACTTCATAACCCAGCTTGGCTTTACCTTTTTTCTGGACTTCGACACCTGCGAATTTCAAAAATCCACCAGTGGTTGTGCGATAGCGGTCATCAATTAACTCAGCTACTACTTGACCATTTTGCACCTTAGTGCCTGGGGTAGCTCGGAGGTTAAATACCTGGTTGTTGCCAGTGGAGACTAAGTAGTTATTGCGACCTTGAGAACTTTGGACTGTCACGGTTGCCTTGTCTAAGACCACAGAAGCGGTGATAATCTCAATTTCTCTGGTACTCTTACCTGGGGTCGCTTCGGGCAAGCGCACCACACCGCCGTGCAAACTGGCTAACTTAGTTTCAGCTAAAACTCCATTAGCAGCGATCGCATCACCATTTTTGACAATCAATTCGGCCCCTGGCGGCAAGTTGTAAACTTCCCCAGACAAAATCCAAATCAACCCCCCCCGTGCGGCTGTGGTTGTGGTGTTACCCTGACGGTCAGTTTTTTGTTCTGGAACGACTTCGGCAAATTGCACTTCCCCTGCCAAGTCAGAGGCGACATCTTTAACTGCTTTTTCTGTATTAGTCCGAGTTGTCCGTCCACCGAGGGCAACCTCTGCCAACAACTGACCTTGTTTTACCTTATTTCCATCAAATACATATAGTGTTGAACCTTGAGTCAGATGAACCTCTTGGTTCTCTGGGGTAACATCACCTTCTTTTTTCGGCTCCAAAAGCATGATGCCATTAGCCTCAACATAGAGGGCATCTTCCCCGTGGCGGGTACGATAGGTTCTAGTCTTCAATTTGCGGGGAAGCTTGACAGTTCCATCGATTTTAGAACGAACTTGTTGCGCCACTTCTCCAGTAAACACCCCACCAGTGTGGAATGTCCGCATGGTTAACTGAGTACCAGGTTCACCGATACTTTGGGCAGCAATAATCCCCACAGCTTCGCCCAAATCTACCATCTTAGCGTGGGCCAAACTCCAGCCGTAGCAGTGTTGACAGACAGAACGTGCGGCTTCACAAGTTAGTGGACTCCGCACCACAACTTCACCCACCCCAGATTTTTCAATTTTCTTCGCCAAATCCTCAGAAATTGGGGAATTGCGGGCGGCAATCAATTCTTTTGTTACCGGATGCACCACATCTTCGCCAATTACCCGTCCCATCAAGCGGGTGGCTAGAGGAATCAAGGTTTTGGCCCCTTCTGTCATCGGTCGAATCGCCAGACCTCTGGTGGTGCCGCAATCAAATTCCCGAATAATTACATCCTGGGATACGTCCACCAACCGACGGGTAAGATAACCAGAGTCAGCCGTCCGCAAGGCAGTATCCACCAATCCTTTTCTGGCACCGTAAGACGAAATAATGTATTCCGTCACAGTTAGTCCTTCACGGAAATTGGTTTTGATGGGTAAATCGATAATTTCCCCTTGCGGATCAGCCATCAGTCCCCGCATCCCCACCAACTGCCGCACTTGAGAGATGTTCCCCCGTGCCCCGGAGAATGCCATCATATATACAGAGTTCAGGGGATTAGTCTTCTTGAAGTGAACGACGACTTCATCTTTCAAGGCTTCACTGGTACCATTCCAAGTATCGATTACCTTTTGGAAGCGTTCTACTTCAGTGATTTCTCCCCGTTGATAACGGGTTTCAGTAGCGCGAATTTCTTCCTCGGCTGCTTCTAAGAGCAATCGCTTAGTTGGTGGGATCATCAAGTCATCTACACTGATGGAAACCCCTGCTTTGGTAGCGTAGCGAAATCCCAAATCTTTCAATTTGTCCGCCATTACTGCGGTTCGGGCTGTACCATAATTCGTAAAGGCCCAAGAAATTAAATTTCTCAGTTGACCTTTGTCAACCACGCGATTGCGAAAAATCATTTTTTCGTTAGTCATTAATCATTAGTCCTAAATTAATAGTTAGGAGTTAAAAGTTAGGAGTTAAAAGTTAGGAGTTAAAAGTTAGGAGTTAAAAGTTAGGAGTTAGGAGTTAGGAGTTAAAAGTTAGGAGTTAAAAGTTAGGAGTTAGGAGTTAAAAGTTAGGAGTTAGGAGTTAGGAATAAAAACTCCCACCTCATAACTCATAACTCCCACCTCATAACTCATAACTCCCACCTCATAACTCATAATTCATAACTCCTAACTCATAACTCCTAACTCCTAACTCATAACTCATAACTCCTAACTCCTAACTCATCACTCCTCACTCCTCACTCCTCACTTTTAGCTTGCTAGTGCTTCCTGAATGGCATTGTTGTAAATAACGCGGCCAGGGGTTGTGTATATATACTGCGAAAGTACATTGCCTTTAGCGTCAAGTCTGACTCGACGGAACTTATAGAGTAATGTGCGAGTACCATCCTCGTTTTCCGTCACTTTCACGGGTTCCGTATCTGGTTGGTCTGATTCTATTTCACCGTCAAACCGCACGTAAATATAGGCGTGCAAGTCAATTTGATCTTGCTGGAAAGCCATAATTACATCCTCTAGGGAAGAAAAGTAATTTCCTGCTCCTTTTGTCGCACTGGGATTTTCTGCTGTTAAATAATAGGCTCCCAATACCATATCTTGGCTAGGCGTGATGATCGGTTTACCTGTGGCTGGTGACAAAATATTGTTAGAAGCCAACATCAACAACCGCGCTTCCGCCTGACTTTCTAACGACAACGGGACGTGTACCGCCATTTGGTCGCCGTCAAAGTCGGCGTTAAACGCTGGACATACCAGAGGGTGCAGTTGAATCGCTCTACCTTCTACTAAAATTGGTTCAAAGGACTGAATACCCAAACGGTGCAGTGTTGGTGCCCGATTTAGCATTACAGGATGTCCTTCAATCACCTCTTCCAGCACATCCCAAACACTGGGGTCATTGCGGGATATCAGCTTTTTCGCAGCTTTGATGTTATTCACCATGCCGCTACGAATCAGGCGGTTAATTACAAATGGTTGAAATAGCTCAATTGCCATTTCTCTAGGCAAACCGCACTGGTGAATTTTCAGCTTTGGCCCAACCACAATTACCGAACGTCCAGAGTAATCAACCCGTTTACCTAACAAGTTTTGTCTAAAACGTCCTTGCTTACCCTCAATAATGTCAGACAAAGATTTCAGAGGTCGGTTATTTGCCCCGACCACAGTGCGTCCCCGACGACCATTGTCAATTAAAGCATCCACTGCTTCTTGCAGCATCCGCTTTTCGTTCCGCACGATAATCTCTGGTGCTAAAATTTCTTGCAAGCGTGCCAAACGATTGTTGCGGTTAATTACCCGCCGATACAAATCATTTAAATCGCTGGTGGCAAAGCGTCCGCCATCTAGTTGCACCATTGGGCGCAAGTCGGGGGGAATCACGGGAATAACTGCCATTACCATCCACTCTGGTTTGGAACCGGTGGCGATAAAGTTGTCAATTACCCGCAATCGCTTAATTAACTTGGCCCGCTTTTGTCCCTTGGCGTTGCCAATTTCTTCCCGTAGACTTTCGGCTTCTTGCTCTAAATTGATATCAGCAAGCAAACGCAACAGCGCTTCCGCACCAATACCTACCTCTACGCCTTGCAGCACAGAGTCTTCGCTATAAATTTGGTCTTCTATTTCCAACCACTGGTCTTCACTCAGTAGTTGTTTGTAAGTTAAAGTTTCGGCATTACCAGGACTCAGGACAACATAAGAGTTGAAATAGACAATCTGCTCGACATCCCGCAAGGGCATATCCAACAGGATGGAAATATAGCTAGGAATGCCTTTGAGATACCAGACGTGAGCTACTGGTGCGGCGAGTTTTATATAGCCCATACGGTGGCGACGCACCCGTGACTCGGTAACTTCTACCCCACAGCGCTCACAGACAATACCTCTGTGACGGACTCTTTTATACTTGCCACAATGGCATTCCCAATCTTTTGCGGGGCCAAAGATGCGCTCACAAAACAAGCCATCCATCTCTGGCTTGAGAGTTCTGTAGTTAATCGTCTCTGGCTTGGTAACTTCACCGACTACTTGACCGTTGGGCAATGTTCTCTCGCCCCACTGCCGAATGCGTTCGGGGGAAGCCAAGCCGATTTTTACGTAGTCAAACTGATTAGTTTGGGCAGGTCTCATGACTTTTGTGCTGAGTTAGGAGTTTGGAGTTTGGAGTTTGGAGTTAGGAGTTTGGAGTTTGGAGTTAGGAGTTTGGAGTTTGGAGTTAGGAGTTTGGAGTTTGGAATTTTTAACAAACTCCGTGGGTTTAAGTCCCCCGGTTCTATAACCGGTAAGTTTTGGGTCGGGGTCAAATCCCCCTTCCAAAACTTTACTTCCGACTTCCGACTTCCGACTTCTTTAACTCCTAACTCTTCACTCTTCACTCCTCACTTTCTATTCGTCATCATCCAGCGATTCGCGGGAAAGAGATTCGTAAGTGGGTCGAGGAGGTGTGCGACGGGCTGATTGGTCTGCCATCAAATCGACTTCCACATCTAGAGAACTGCCGTCTGCTTGGGTTTCTACCTTGTGTACGGCAATGTCTAACCCCAATGATTGCAACTCGCGCATTAGCACCTTAAAGGATTCTGGGGTTCCAGGTCGAGGAATTGCCTTACCTTTAACGATCGCATTTAAGGCTTCATTCCGCCCTTGCATATCGTCAGATTTAACTGTGAGCAATTCCTGTAAGGTGTAAGCGGCACCGAAGGCTTCCAATGCCCACACTTCCATTTCTCCAAACCGCTGACCACCTTGTTGGGCTTTACCACCCAAGGGTTGCTGAGTCACCAGTGAGTAAGGTCCAGTTGAACGAGCGTGGATCTTATCATCCACCAAATGCACCAGTTTCAGCATATAAGCTACACCGATGGTAATTGCTCGGTCAAAGGGTTCACCTGTCCGACCGTCATACACCATGATTTTGCCTGGGTTATCTGGGTTATATACCCAGTCTTTCCCTGTTTCGTCTCGGGCTTCTTGCAATTTGCCATGCACGATTCTCCGGGATGTCTCTTCACCGTACATTTCATCAAAAGGAGTAATCTTAAATCGGACTCCCAAGGTTTGACCAGCCCAACCTAATAAGCATTCAAATACTTGTCCGACGTTCATCCGACTGGGTACACCCAAGGGGTTGAGTACAATGTCCACTGGTGAACCATCGGGCAAATAAGGCATATCTTCCGCCGGTAATATCCGAGAAATAATCCCTTTATTACCGTGGCGTCCTGCCATTTTGTCGCCAACTTGGATTTTGCGTTTTTGGGCAACATACACCCGGACTACCATATTGGCTCCTGGTGGCAGTTCATCGCCTTGTTCACGAGTAAACAAGCGCACATCAACTACGCGCCCTTTTTCACCATTGGGTACTCGCAGGGAATTATCCCGCACATCCCGCGCTTTTTCACCGAATATGGCCCGCAACAGTTTTTCTTCTGGCGGTTGGTCAGATTCACCTTTGGGTGTCACCTTACCCACCAAAATATCACCAGCTTCTACCCATGCCCCAATGCGAATGATTCCCTGTTCATCCAACTGGCGCAAGGCATCTTCCCCAACGTTAGGAATTTCTCTAGTGATTTCTTCTGGCCCCAGTTTTGTCTGTCTGGCTTCAATTTCATATTTTTCAATGTGAATTGAGGTGTAGACATCATCCTGCACCAGTCTTTCCGAAATTAAAATTGCGTCTTCGTAGTTGTAGCCTTCCCAAGGCATATAGGCAACAACGATATTTTGTCCTAGCGCCAATTCACCGCCTTCGGTGGAGGAGCCATCAGCCAATACCTGACCAGCAACAACCCGTTCCCCAATGCGGACGAGAGGTTTCTGATTTAAACAGGTGTCTTGGTTGGAACGTTGATATTTGGAAAGGGTGTATCTAATTTCTGGGGTATTCGGTTTCGGACGGACGCGAATTTCTGTGGCATCCACATAAGTGACATCGCCATCGGTACGCGATACAACCACCATCCCGGAGTCTCTGGCTCCTTGGGCTTCCAAACCAGTACCCACCAAAGGACGTTCTGGTTTGAGCAGGGGTACAGCTTGCCGTTGCATGTTCGATCCCATCAGCGCTCGGTTTGCGTCATCATGCTCCAAGAAGGGAATCATGCTGGTCGCTACCGACACAATCTGTACGGGAGATACGGCGACGTAATCCACCTGTTCTGGTGTTGTGGTGGAAAATTCTTGGCGATAGCGGACTGGCACTTGTGGCCCAATGATGTGCCCAGTTTCATCTACAGGAATATCCCCAGGAGCAACCCGCAGGTCGTCTTCTTCATCGGCTGTCATGTAGGCTGGAGGCAGGTCAAATCTGACCCGCCCATTTTCTACAGGTCTAAATGGTGTTTCGAGGAAGCCGTACAGGTTCACCCGCGCATGGGTTGCTAAGGAGCCAATCAGTCCGGCGTTGGGGCCTTCTGGTGTCTCAATGGGGCAAATACGTCCATAGTGACTCGGATGAATATCCCGCACGGCAAACCCGGCGCGTTCGCGGGTTAAACCACCAGGGCCAAGGGCACTCAGACGGCGTTTGTGGGTCAGTTCTGCTAAGGGATTGGTTTGATCCATAAACTGACTTAACTGGCTGGAACCAAAGAATTCTTTAATTGCTGCTACCAATGGTTTGGGGTTTACCAAGGAAGCGGGAGTTAGCACTTCCGCATCGGATACCGTCATCCGTTCCCGAATAATTCTCTCTAGGCGGTTTAAGCCTACCCGCACTTGGTTTTGCAGCAATTCCCCGACGCTTCTCACCCGCCGATTGCCTAAGTGGTCGATGTCATCGATATTACCAATATCGTATTCTAGGTTGATGAGGTAATCGACGGCTGCCAAAATATCGCCAGCAGTCAATACCCGCATGGTGTCTGGGACAGAAAGGCGCAATTTTTTGTTGAGTTTATAACGTCCGACGCGACCAAGGTCATAACGTTTCGGGTCAAAGAAACGAGAGTCGAGGAGTTGTTGTCCACCTAATACTGTAGGTGGTTCACCAGGACGCAGTTTGCGATATAACTCCATCAGGGCTTCTTCTTCAGAGAATTGCCCTTCTTTTTCAATGGTTTTTTGGAAATATTCGGGATGTCGTAAGGCGTCAAAGATTTCGTTGTCTGATAAGCCTAAAGCTTTTAGGAGTACCTGCGCTGAGAGTTTGCGGGTTTTGTCGATGCGTACCCACACCAAATCGTTACGGTCTGTTTCAAATTTCAGCCATGCTCCCCGGTTGGGAATTAAGCTAGCTGAATAAGTACGCCGCCCATTTTTGTCGATTTCTGATTTGTAGTAAACTCCTGGCGATCGCACTATTTGGTTGACAATTACCCGCTCGGCACCGTTAATAATAAACGTGCCGCGATCAGTCATCAAAGGCAAATCACCAATGAATACCTCTTGCTCTTTGATTTCCCCAGTTTCTTTATTAATCAGGCGTGTGGGAACATACATTTGGACAGCATAAGTACTATCCCGCCGTTTAGCTTCTTCGACGTTGTACTTTGGCTCCTTGAGTTTGTAGTTATGACCCAAAAAGTGCAGTTCTAATTTGCCCGTATAATCTGTGATAGGACTAAAGGAGTTAAGTTCTTCTATCAGCCCTTCTTCTAAAAACCAGCGAAAGCTTGACCGCTGGATTTCAATCAAGTCTGGCAATAGAAAGGCGGGTTCCATATATGTTTCTTTAGTCATGCCTCTACCTTTGTCAACCTGGTTAAATTTTCCCTTGGACACTGCTGTTTGACGCTTCCCACTGCTAGCCAGTGTCCTTAGCTATTTGGGATCTTTTTCTTACACACCACTTGCTATTTACACTTATGGGCAAACACAGCGATTAAAGCTAGCTGGAATCAGCAATCTTGACAAGGGGATAATCGCTCTTAATAAGAACTGTAGTAGCATACAAGCAGGTGAAAATTTGCTGAAAGCCTTTCTGGTTCGCATCCAATACCCCACACCCATTTCCATCAGAATATACAGTTGAGATATTCCTGAATTTGATCTAAGTTTCCTCACTTTCCCTCCAAAAAGCGCGTTAATTTGTTGACGCAGCTCCACACAGTGTGTCTTAAATCCACTCCGCTGCTTATACTCTCAGTGATATCCTAGATATCCTAAGAATGAGGGAATGATCCGCACTTCGCCGATTTTGAATCAGAATCACTTCATTTTGCTGGATTGTACTCACAAGACAATTTTGTTTAACGATTTTCAATAGATTCAATACACACTAAGCCGATGTTGTGCAAAAGTCTAGCTCAATTTGGGTTGGCACGGTTAGTCATGTGTGGAGAGCATCCGCTTGTAGAGGTTGGGAGGATGGCCAAGCCATAACAGCACGGAAAATTCAGATGAGAAGTTTTAGGCTCCTTCCTTTATCATTATGGCGCAAGCAAAATGTTTTTGAGGGAATAATATTAGCATATTTTTGTGCCCCTATAGGTTTATTTTTTTTATCACAACTTAACAAAAGATACCAGGACACATTTTATACTGATAATCCAAATAATTCGCAGGCATTTTGGGTGGTTTGATGGGCGATCGCCTCTACCGTTTCCTGACGCAGTTTCGCTACTTGTTCGGCTACATAAAGCACGTAAGCCGGCTCGTTGCGCCTCTCACCCCGTTTGGGAACTGGAGCCAGAAATGGACAGTCTGTTTCAATCAGTAGGCGATCGCTACTCACCATCGCGGCTGAAGATTGGATGGCTTTGGCGTTTTTGAACGTTACCGTTCCGCTAAAGCTAATGTAGAAGCCTAAATCGAGAAACCATTGGGTTTCTTCTGGCGTTCCTCCCCAGCAATGCATGACACCCCGTACTCTTTCTCCTTTGAGTTCTCGCCATTTTTGCAAAACTTCCCTGGTTGCCACAGCAGCATCCCGACAGTGGATAATCACTGGTAAGTTGAGTTCCGATGCGATCGCTAACTGTGACTCGAACACCATCAGCTGATGCTCGTAGTTATCAGCTTTGTAAAAATCCAGCCCCATTTCCCCAATTGCTACCACATTCGAGTCAGAACTTGCTAAAGTTTTGATTTTCTCGGCTGTGTCGCTATTCCATTTTTCAGCATCTAAAGGATGTAACCCCACAGCAAAGCTGATTTCGGGAAATTCTTGGGCGATGGATTGAATACTGGCAAACTCCTCCGGGTGAACACAGGAATGTACTAAACGCACTACACCTGCTTCTTGCCACCGCGATCGCACTGTTGCTAAATCCGGTTGGAAACTATCAAAGTTGAGATGTACGTGCGTGTCTATCAGTTGCATCTTTTGTCCTTTGTTGTTTGTCCTTAGTCACAAATGACGAAGGACAAATGACCAATGACTACTCAGCTGTTTGGGTGAGGGGTTTTAGTCTGTGAGCCAATCTTGATTTTTTCCTTGCCCCGTTGTTGGGGTGAAGGACACCCCGTTTAATCGCTTTATCGATTTTGCCGTAAGCCTCAGATAACCTGGTTTGTACTTCTTGTTTTAATTCTGGGCTAGGATTAGCTGTATAGGCAGCTAGAGCATTAATGTATTTCTTGATCAGCGTCTTGACTGCTGATTTGTAAGCTTTGTTACGCAGTCGGTTACGTTCTGCGATTTCGGCACGCTTGAGAGCAGACTTTGTATTCGCCACAGTCAATTCCAAAAATACTATTAATTATGTACACACACTACTAGACTTACTAATATAGCATCCAAATTGCCAATGTTATAATTTCCTAAAAAAATTCTAGCAAGACCCGACCCCAGATGAAAAGGAGTAGGGAGTAGGGAGTGGGGAAACAAATCAGGCTTAACATCGGGCGGGGTTTCAACCTACCTTGGGATACAAGGATTTTATCTCGTGCGAACGCTACCGCGAACGCGCCACTTGCAGGCGTTAGCGCGTAGCGGGACGTTCGCGGTAGCGTCTCTAAGAGTTGTACGGCTTTAAACCTCAATTTCGGGGCTAATTTCTTCCCCTACTCCCTACTCCCGCTCCGAAGGGGTAGTAAATCCCTACCGTGTATACACAAGTCGAATTACCCCCCTTAATCCCCCCGATATAGATGTAAGTCCGGGGGATCGGATATGTCAACATACCACCTGTACCCCATAAGGAGTGAGGAGAAAATGGCAAGCCTGCTTCCTGCCGTTAGCCTACTAAAGCTTGTGGGACTGAGCAATTAAATTGCCTTATCAAGCAAACTATATGCTGGTAGTCTTGAGAGTATCAAAAAAATTCAGGTTAAGCTAGAGAAGAGAATTAGAGTCAGCTTGCACACCCCAGTGGGTCAAGAGCAATACTAAATCTCAGGTGGCAATATTATAATTTTGGCATTGTCCTTACTCCATGCTGCGAATCATTACTCAGCAGGCAGACGTTAGAGCAGAACTACAACGGATCTGCGATCGCACCCATGACGAACAGGTGCTTCACAAAGAAGCAACGGTGCGGGAAGTTTTGCAAGCAGTGAAGCGCCAAGGCGACAAAGCTGTATTGCATTACACAGCCGAATTTGACAAACAAACCTTGAAAGCAGAAGAACTCCGAGTTACAGGCTCGGAATTAGATGCAGCCTATCAACAGGTGTCAAAGGAATTGCTTGATGCAATTCGGCTAGCTTGCCGCCAAATTGAAGCGTTTCATCGTCAGCGTGTACCGAAAAGCTGGGTACATTTTGGCGACGATGAAGTAGTGCTGGGCAAACGCTACACCCCCGTAGATCGAGCCGGGTTGTATGTGCCTGGTGGCCGTGCCGCCTATCCCAGTACAGTGCTAATGAATGCAATTCCGGCTCATGTTGCTGCTGTACCCCACGTGGTGATGGTGACACCACCAGGGCCAGGGGGTGCAATTAATCCCGCAGTCTTGGTAGCTGCCCAAGAAGCAGGGGTACAAGAAATTTATCGCATTGGGGGCGCACAAGCGATCGCCGCTTTAGCCTATGGCACAGAAACGATTCCGAAAGTGAATGTGATTACTGGCCCTGGTAACATTTATGTCACCCTAGCGAAAAAACTTGTCTACGGCACCGTCGGCATTGATTCTTTGGCAGGCCCCAGCGAAGTGCTGGTGATTGCCGATGAAACAGCAAATCCGGTGCATGTAGCTGCTGACTTGCTAGCCCAAGCCGAACACGATCCAATGGCGGCAGCAATTTTGCTGACGACGGATGCTGCTTTGGCAAAAAACGTGCAATTAGCCTTGGAAAGACAGCTAGTAGATCATCCACGGCGAATAGACACAGAAAAAGCGATCGCTCATTACGGCTTGATTGTCGTTGTGGAATCGCTCGAAGCAGCAGCAGAACTCTCAAATGAATTTGCCCCCGAACATCTAGAATTAGAAATCAAAGACCCGTGGGCATTATTACCACAAATTCGCCACGCTGGGGCAATCTTTTTAGGTTACTCAACACCAGAAGCCGTAGGAGACTATTTGGCAGGCCCTAACCATACCTTGCCAACTTCTGGCGCTGCCCGCTATGCTTCGGCATTGGGAGTTGAAACTTTCCTCAAGCACTCCAGTATTATTCAATACTCTCAAACCGCACTGCAAAATGTGGCTGGTGCTATTGATGTGCTAGCAACAGCAGAAGGTTTACCTTCTCATGCTGATTCAGTACGACGCCGAATTCAGCAAGAAGAGTGATTTGGAATGCTTAATTTTTTTCTTATCCGTCCACAAGTCGGGCATTACCGACGGTAGTTTCTGAGAGAGGGTTTTCCTCTCCCAGAAACTCGTGAAAACCTTCTCCAGACAAGTTGCTACAATGCATTGGCATGAAAGTAGTGTTAAACTTACCTATGGCGTAGCCTCAAATATATACAATAATTAATTAATTGGCAAATAAAAAATTGGTTTAGTGTCGCTGCCGACTAATTTTGCTAGATACTTATTTGACACTCCCCGTGATAAATCGACGGGGATTCTTGGTTCAACGAGACCACTTAAAACGTGGTTCCTTGCGTTACCTAGCCCAGAGGTGGGACTCTCCACTCTTGTTGCAACTGCCGTGCAAGTCCTGTTTAGTTTGAAACAAATAGTTCAAAAATCTGAGTCGTCACGCTCGGTATAAATCTTTTACCTACTGCTAGGAGGAGACTAGAACAATGCAGTAGAACCGCATAGATGAGGCAGTGCGGTCTTGGGGTCTCCCCAAATAGAGCAACTGCCGTTTAATTGTCTTCGCGTAGCGTCTCCCCTTGGGAGAAGCTTCAGGTGTTTTTCGACGACAAGGTTTTTTAAGTGGTTGATTACCTTTCCAGTATCATTAGTATAGTGTATTGGTACACTAATTAATTGAAAGCCGTTGTAGAATGACGGGGCTTTAAACCCAATTTTTCGGTAAAGAGTCTACTTTTTAGGAGACGAGAGCGGTGCTAAATAGTATTTTGGTAGCTCTGGACGGTTCGGAAATTTCAGAACGAGTAATTCAGACTTTAGATAATTTGGCTTTGTCAAAAGATGCCAAGGTTATTCTTTGTCACGTGTTTCCTACGCCAGAGTCAGAAATGGAACTACCCGCTGATCGTCCTCAGCCAGAGTCTCCAACATTTTCTTATTTTCAGGTTGAAAAACAGCTGCAATCCTATCAGGAAAAGTTATCAATCACAAGTGAGTTAGAACTAGTAACTGGTGATCCTGCTGAAGAAATTATTCGTCTTGCCAATATTTATAAAACTGAGTTGATCATAATTGGCAGTCGGGGGTTGATGGGGATGAAGCGAATTGTTCAGGGTTCTGTTAGCAGTCAAGTTGTAGAAGAGGCTAATTGTTCAGTGTTGGTCGTAAAACCAAGGTAAAATTTTACAAGGGGAAGCAATGACTATAACCACCCCAAAACTAACCTTTGAGGAATACCTGAAATATGATGATGGCACTGATAGGTGTGATTAGAAAGATTTGCTCAATTCACGAAGAGCTTCATTAATCACATTAAAAAACTCGATTTTAAGTTTTAAACCCGCCGACAAATTTCGGGCTTAATAGCGCCGGCGGCAAGCGAGTCAGACGCTCAAGGATTCGCTTTGCGCGTCGCTATCGAGCGTCTTGATTCTGACTCCTGAATTCTTCTTCAAATCTATATTCTTTATTTACCTGTCACCTTTTCAAAAACCTCTTTCGCCTTTTCACCAAAACTTTCTGGGGAATTTTGTGCTTTTTCAGCCTTCAAATTTCTTTCGTAAGTCTTCTCTATAGTATTAAGATTTTTTGAATCTTTTATTGCTTGCTCATAAGCTTCTTGTCGTTTTTCTTCTTGAACGCCAACACCTGAATCGTATTCGTTAGCGCGATTAATTTTTTCTTCAGAATTTGGTTTATACTCTGGAGGTATTAGCTTCAATTCTTCAAGTGTAGTTGCATAACTAGCTTGCTGAAAGAAAATCAACGAACCTGACAAGCTGATAGAAATCATCAAGCAAATAACCAAAAGGCTTGAACGAAACGCTTGCTTTAGATTTAATAGAATTTTTTGCATGGTAAAACCCTCCTAGTTTTTTGTGAGCCTCTGTCATGTATAGATATATTCAATATTTAAAGCTCACAAGCATCCTAAGTGTTTAGGTACAGTTCTTACTTCTACCGTAGGGTATATTAATTTTTAGCTATAGTTCAATTTCGATGACAAAATCAGCATTTATGAAGAAGAATTCAGGAGTCAGGAGCCAGAATTCAGAATTGAATTCTGTGCAACTGGCGGATGAATATTGGTTTAAAACCTCGTCCCTCTCTACGAGATGCTAAAAGCGAATGTGGGCGAAAACAACGCTCGAAACTTTTTCCTCATTTAAACTCCATCCCTTTATAGGTGGAGTATTCTGACTCCTTTTTATTATGCTATTCATCATCCCAGACTCAAAGTGATGCCTTATAACCAACTATGAATAATTTGAATTCCTCGACTTTGCATTACCTCTTCAAATAAATTTGTTGGTAGTGCTTCTTCTACAGCAAAAACACCTGGCTTTTTGAGTTTGCCTTCTAGCAATAATTGGGCAATACTACCCGTACCGCAACCAGAAGCTACGGCTGTATTTTCATGCACTATAGTTGAACAATAAACGGCGGTTTCACCATTTTTTTTGCCTGTAACTTCTGAACGAACTGCTACCCCAATTCCACTAAAATTATTAGTGACATCTGTCATCAAATGGCTGACATGAGACAGGAATTCAATCATCGAACGTTGCTGCATTAACCACTTGGGAAAAACGTGTGCTGCAATCCAAGTTAGATGATTATAAAAATCTGGAACAGAGCCAAACTTAGTAATTACAGTTTTCACTGATGGAAAGGCGTGGGGCAATGTAAATGTTTCTGGCATATCAAACCAGTAAACTCCACTGCGTCTATATGGCGATGGAAACTCAATTACTTCTCTTTCACTATAAGGCTTGACTGTCTCCCATTTTCCATCTACCCAAGCTTCAAAAGGATACTGCAACCCCAGAAAAGTTGTCCGCATCACTGTAATGCCTGCACCGCCAGAACCCGAAACTAAATAACTTAAATGGATCTTTTCTGGCCGATCAAATTGTTCAACTCCCTGACGTACCATGCTGTTAGAAATACCAGGAAAAATGCCAGTATTAATAATTGCTGTCACACCAGCAGCAGCAGCTTGTTCATGATAATTTAGAGCTTTGCTGGTATAAGAACGATGATCGCTGACATCTAGATAATTAACACCTTGGGCAATACAGGTTTCCAGAACATTAGTATCTCTGTAGTGAAATGGCCCAGCACAATGAATGACTAAATTAGAGTTTGCGATCGCATCTCGCAACTTGTCAACTTCTGCCAAGTCTAATATCAAAAACTGCACTTGTCCCCCCGAAGACAAGCTAACAGCCTTGCCAAACTCCGCAGAACGTCCAGTAATCGTAATTTGTGCCTGCGTATGGGTAGCGAGATCCTGAGCAACACTGCTACCAATGCGCCCTCGTCCACCAATAATTAAAACGCTGTCTGTCATTACTCCGGATCAGCAACACTAACCTTATTTCATCAGTTTTGCGTCCTATTTACCATCGGTTATAAGTATGATTTATACCTTTTAATAAAATTTCTGTTCTATCTAAATAGTTATAAATAAGTTCTTAGTAAGGACTAAAGCCCTTACTACAAACCCTCAAAACTAACTTGACAAATTACTATATTTGCGCTTCAATCTGCCTGACTACCGTTAACGCCGAGTAACTCACCCCAGCGGTGCCTTCCCCTGGATGGGTAGAGTCACCAACTAACCACAAATGCTCAATGGGTGTTCGATTGGCGAAGCCAAAGGGACCAAAGGTAGGTATTCTTTGACCTATGCCACCAACTATACCGCGATCGCGCCCTGTGAAGTGGGCAAAGGTGCGGGGTGTTGCGGCTTCTTGATAAATAATAGTTTCTGGTTTGAGATAAAAGTATTGAGCAAGACGAGCGATCGCTTCTTGGGTAAACTTTTCTTTTAGTCCTTCATAATCTTCAGTCTGCCACCACTGTGCAGGATCGACAAATGAAGAAGCAATAATTGTCGCTTTCCCCTCCGGTGCGCGACCGTCTCCAGGATGACTGACAGAAACAAATAGGGAATTATTCTCGCCAATGGGGCCATTGACATCATACAGAAATTGCAGGTGGGGAGGACACCCAGGCGGAATCGCGCTCGCATCTACACCCAAATACACCACAAATGCGCTCGATGCTTGGGGTAGTTTTTCCACCCGGTTTTTATATCCAGATGGTGCTTGTTCTCCCAATAACTGCACCAAATTTTGTACGGTGACGTTGCTAACTATGTGGTTGGCTGCTTCCGTCCAGACTTCGCCAGTTTTCTGATTTCTAATTACAACAGCAGTAGCTTTGCCGTTTTCTACTTTGATTTGTTCTACAGTGTGGCGCATCAATAACTTGCCGCCATCTCTCTCTAAGGATTGTACCAAGCGATCGCTCAACACCTGCATACTTCCCTGGAGGTGAAACAATCCTTGGGGCAATTGGGATACACTCAAGGCTGTGGCTGCGTAAAGTAATGCTGTCTCGTCTGCATCCACCTGGGAGTATAGTTTCAGTTGCAAATCCAAAAAAGTTCTTAGTCGTCGGTCATTTCCCAGTCCACATAAACGTAAAGCATCTCCTACCGTAAACAAGGTGAAGGGTACGGTAATTAATGTACTGGGACGCACCGCTTGGATTAGCTGCCACAAATCCCATAAATTACGCGGTGGTAGCACCGGGTCGCGTCCTTGAAATTCCCAACTGGCATTAAATAAAGTTGCCATCAACTGCCAAAACGGTTCACTACCAGGAAATTGTTTTTGTCGTTCCGCTTGCCATTTTTCTTGGTCGCGCCAAACGTTGATGGGTGTACTCTCCCCAGGTAAATAGACCGCACAAGCAGGGTCACAAGGCGTTGCTGCCGGCAAATCTATTTGCAATTCTGAGAAAATGCGGTGGTGAATTCCCCCTGCTTCCAACCCCGCCACCTGAGTTGCTCCCACATCAAAGGTAAATCCTTGGCGTTTAAACGTCGAAGCACAGCCACCCGGTACGAGGGCTTGATCTAAAATTAAGACGCTGTAACCTCTGTGAGCTAATAATGCTCCAGCAGTCAGTCCACCGATTCCTGCACCAATAACCACTACATGAGATTTGCTTTTTTCAACAGAAATGCTGGACATTGATACTTATTATTGATAAATCTTTATATTACTATTTATAACTTTACAACATTATTGATTAAACCATAATCATCAGTAGGGGTGCATCCTCTACAACTTTGTTGCATGGAAGTGCTATCACGTCTAAAAACCTTGGCTAGACAGATTAAAATAGTGGTGGAATAGAATTTTAGTTTCTAATCGTTAACTGTAGTTAATTTGATTTCTACAAGCCGCACACTCGTGACTTATAGTCATGAGTTAGGCGCTCCATATTGAGCGTGATTTTATGTTACAATACCAGTATATTTAACACAATTTTTGAAGTTGCCCTCCGTGCAGAAAGCATTCAAGATTACACTAATTCCTACACACAATCAACAAGTCTTAATTAATAAGACTATTGGCTGTGCAAGGTTTGTGTACAACCACTTTTTAGCACTGAGAAAAGAGTTATATAGCACTGAGAAAAAAGCGTTAAACTATAACGCTTGCAGTCAGCAGTTAACTTTACTTAAAAAAGAGATTGCATGGCTCAAAGAGGTAGATAAATTTGCTCTTGCATTACTCGCTCAGGAATCTAGAAACAGCATACAAAAACTTCTTTCATGATTTAAAAAAAGCTAACGGTTCGACTTCGCTCACCGTTAACCCTGAGCGGAGCCGAAGGGCTAACGGTAAAGGTGTAGGCTTCCCTAAATTCAAAAAGAAACATGTCTCCAAGCAGTCCTACAAAACCAACCTGACCAACGGCAATATTCAGGTAATAGAGAATCATTTAAAGCTTCCAAAGCTAGGATGGGTGAAATTTTACAAGTCTCAGGAAATTACTGGTCATGTTGTAAACGTTACTGTAACTCGCACTACATCAGGTAAATATATTGCCAGTATTTTATGCGAAACAGAGATTGAGAAACATCCCCAAGTTAGTCAAAATATTGGGATAGACTTAGGCATAAAATCTTATCTCGTTACTAGCGATGGGGAAGTTGTAGATAATCCGAAATATTACAGAACTCAAACTCGTAAGTTACGCTCATACCATAAAAAGCTATCTCGTAGTGTCAAAGGTAGTAGTAATAGAGTCAAAGCGAAAATCAAGCTGGCTCGTGCTTATGAACGCATTACGAATTTAAGAGATGACTTTCTGCACAAGCTCTCAACTCGTTTAATTATGGAATTGTTACTTGATACCTGTGCTGTAATATGGTCACTTGAAGATAACTGTTGTCTTTTGCCTGAAGTTCGTAAACAAATTTCAGATTCTTCAAATAAAGTGGTTGTTAGTGCTGTTAGTGTTTGGGAAATAGAAATAAAAAGAAAAAATGACAGCTTAAAACCCCAGATAATTTAATACAAGCCATCACTGATACTGATTTTAGTTTTTTATCAATAACAGAACACCACGCTGTTAAAGCAGCATCGTTACCTGAGCATCATAAAGACCCTTTTGATAGGCTTTTAATAGCACAAGCAATACTAGAAAAGATGATTATAATTACTTCCGATACTCAATTTATAAATTATGGAGTACCACTTTTATTTGCTACAAAATAATTAAAAAGATGTAATCGTACCTAGATTGACACTTTGAAAGGGCTAGTCCTGAAAACTACAAAACTTCACTGAGCAGTAAGTCGCAGATAAGATAAAGAAGTAACATCGCTCCTCACACACAAGTAGCAATGACCTCAACCCTGCGGAAACTTCCCCGTCTCAATGCCCCGACACTGCACCAGCTGCCCAATGGTTTGACAATCATTGCCGAGCAAATGCCAGTTGAAGCCGTAAACCTCAATTTATGGATTAAAGTTGGTTCTGCTGTAGAACCTGATGCCATTAACGGCATGGCTCACTTTTTAGAACACATGATTTTTAAAGGAACAGAACGACTGGCTAGCGGCGAATTTGAACGTCGAATTGAAGAGCGGGGTGCTGTTACCAATGCCGCTACCAGCCAAGATTATACTCATTACTATATAACTACTGCCCCCAAAGATTTTGCCGAGCTTGCGCCACTACAAATAGATGTAGTATCGAATGCGAGTATTCCTGATGATGCCTTTGAACGTGAGCGATTGGTAGTTTTAGAAGAAATTAGGCGTTCAGAGGATAATCCCCAACGGCGTACATATCGGCGGGCGATGCAGACAGCCTTTGATCGTCTACCCTATCGCCGTGCAGTATTGGGGCCAGAATCGGTGATTGCCGGACTTAAACCCCAGCAGATGCGAGATTTTCATGCTAATTGGTATCAACCCCAGTCAATTACTGCTGTAGCTGTGGGCAATTTGCCAGTAGAAGAATTAATTGCAACTGTTGCAGAAGGATTTACAAAAGCCACTAAAATTAATCACTCCCCACTCCCTACTCCCCACTCCCCACTCAGCCCTGAATCACCATTTACAGAAATTGTCCGTCGAGAATTTATCGATGAAAGTCTTCAACAAGCAAGGCTAGTAATGGTTTGGCGAGTTCCCGGAATGACACAGTTAGATCGCACCTATGGATTGGATGTTTTAGCCGGAATTTTGGGACACGGAAGGACATCAAGACTAGTGAGGGACTTACGGGAAGAGCGGGGATTAGTTTCGTCAATTTCTGTAAGCAACATGAGCAATGAGCTGCAAGGGATATTTTATATTTCAGCTAAATGTGCAGTGGAAAATTTAGCAATTGTAGAAGATGCGATCGCTCAACACATTGGCAAACTACAAACAGAGTTGGTAACAGAATCAGAAATTGCTCGTATCCAGCGGCGAGTAGCTAACAGATATGTTTTTGGGAACGAAACACCAAGCGATCGCTCTGGGTTGTATGGTTATTATCAGTCTTTGGTGGGAGATTTGGAACCCGCCTTTAACTACCCAGCGATCATTCAGAGCCAAGATGCAACAGACTTGATGCAAGCAGCCAAAGAGTATCTTTCTCCAGATGCTTATGGTGTAGTTTTTGTCAAGCCGTAAATTACAAATTGGGAATAGGGCATGAGGCATTGGGCATTGGGCAATGGGAAAGATAATTAATAACCAGTACCTAATTCCCAGTTACTAATCTAAAATCCAAAATCTAAAATCCAAAATTGCATGATCTGGACTCAAATCGACGCGAATATTAGCCAGGTGACTGGCGAAAAATTTCAGAGTCAGCAACGGCGATCGGTTGGTGGTGGGTGCATCAACGAAGGTTATGCTGTCTCCAATGGTGAGAAAACCTACTTCGTCAAGCTAAACCTTGCATCCCAAGTTGCGATGTTTGAAGCTGAGGCGTTGGGTCTAGAGGAAATGATCGCAACAGCTAGTATTCGCATCCCCAAACCAATTTGCTGGAGTACTGCTGATAATTCTAGCTACATCGTCCTGGAATGGTTGGAACTTGGTAGCGGTAACAGCAATTCTTCTCTACGAGACGCTCCGCGATGGCAAGAAATGGGACGCAAGTTAGCGGCAATGCATAAAGCTAGCAGCAGTCAAGGTTTTGGTTGGAAAATTAACAATACCATTGGTTCCACACCTCAAATCAATACTTGGACAGCAGACTGGACGGAATTTTATATTAAACATCGCCTGGGTTATCAATTTCAGTTGGCAAAGCGACGAGGAGGTAATTTTCCCCAGCAAGACAAGTTACTAGCAGCTATCCCGGAACTATTGGCGGATCATCAGGTGCAACCTTCTTTAGTACATGGCGACTTATGGGGCGGAAATGCTGGGTGTACTGCGTTGGGAGAACCAGTGATATTTGATCCAGCTACTTATTTTGCAGATAGAGAAGTTGATATCGCCATGACAGAATTATTTGGTGGTTTCCCAGCAGTGTTTTATAAGGGTTACAACGAAGTCTTTCCTTTAGATGCAGGCTATGAACGCCGAAAAACGCTCTATAACCTGTATCACATTCTGAATCACTTCAATTTATTTGGGGGCGGTTATGATTCGCAAGCCAACCGGATGATTGACCAGATTTTACGATAAGTAAAGGATTGCAGAAACAAATGAATACACAATTGGTTGATTCACTGTCAATACGGTTCGGTTAAAGGGGAAAGGGGAAAGGGGAAAGGGGAATAAAAAACCTTTAACCCTTACCCTTTTCCCAAAACCCTATTCTGAGTTCAAAATGCTTATCCGAACCGTATTGGATTCACTGTTGCAAATCATTACCTCCCTGACTGAAGACTTGAAAAATCGCCTCATTCGAGTTAAAAAGCAGAATCAGCCCAAATCTAGCCAACAAGTTTTCGTCATTCAGGAATATTAACTAAATAATTAATAGAGTAGGTAAGATGCCTAACCCACAAGACTTAACTCCTAGTTTCGATATCGTATAAATTACATAGGGTGAGGAGTTTTTGTTTGAGGCGATCGCGCACATTCTCTGGTAATATCACGACACAATCTGGCGCATATTGCATAACTTCGCGGCTAAACCAAAATGTACTAGATACTCGCCTAACAACTCGCCTGACTCGCGCTTTATCTGGTAGCCACTCATTAATATTATCTTCTTGTTTAGCTTGATAGGCAAAAGCCAAACCAGCAAATAGATGCATTTCCACTTCTATCTGGGCCAAATTAGATCGCCACTCGCCAGAAATTGGCATGACAGCAGCTTCTGTAATCCTGTCTAGTCGTAAACTCCAGTTGTGAATCAGTTCTGGGATATCAAAGTTTCCTTCTGTCTCTTCGCACCAGCAATCAAGATATTGCCGCTTTTCGTGGGGTGTAACTTTGGCATAGCGAACAGTAAAATTAAACACACGCTCTGCTGCATCTTGATAGGAAAGCTGAAAGGGCTGTTCGCGCAAGATATAGCGGTCTATTTCTAAACGCCAAGGCGGGGGCAAATTCTCTAAGAAACGTTCGATTTCGCCCCGCAACGGTAATGATAGTTCGCTGCGTTCGAGAAGTAAGTTTGCAATGATTTGCGCTTGTTCAATTTGCCCGATATCTGTCAAAGCATTGATACATCTATGTAATGCCCTAATGCGTGGTTCTTTCCAATCGTTATTGTTACCGATGAGTAACTTACGTTGAGCGATCGCTTTAATTAACTTAGAGATGTTAGGGTCTTCTCCCCACATCATACCGAATTCACGAGCGATCGCTTCTAGCTCGGCTTTATCACGTTCTGATATTGACAGTGTAATAGATTGACCTTTTCGACTCATATTTTATACGGACACTTTTATACTTATAATTCTTGCCAATCTCTATTTTGCGTGCCAATATAGTTTTTAACAACCAGTTACGGACACTATTTAAGTGTAAGTCCGAATATAGAATTAGGAGAAGAGGATTCATTGAGAAGAATTACGACAAATTTGGAGAAGCTTCAATGACTAAGAACGATTTACTATCTCGAATTTCCATTGATCCAAATATTTGTTTCGGTAAACCTTGTATTAAAGGTCATCGTATTTGGGTTTCTCTAATTCTTGACCTTCTTGCAAGTGGAGAAAAAATAGAGACAATTTTGGAAGAATATCCAAGTTTGGAACGAGAAGATATCCTAGCCTGTATTGCATACGCTGCGGAGATGACAAGAGATAGCTATGTAGAAATTCCTTTAGGATTGCAAAAGGAATCAAAAAAGTGAATATTAACGAAGCATACAAAATTACTCTCAAACCCGTTTATTCTCAAACCGTCTCCACACCTGACGGAGTTAAATTACCTAAAGATTGGTTGCTTTCTTGGCATCAAGCCGCAACTTTAGAAGCGTTGCGCGATCCAAATATTGATGTCGTGTTCAACACTGCGATGACTGGCGATGGTAAAAGTCTCGCGGCTTACCTAGAAGTTCTTCAGGGTGAATTTTCTGCGATCGGACTTTACCCAACCAATGAACTCGCCCGCGATCAAGAAACGCAGATTAGAGGATATGTTGAGAAATTCCAGCCAGAGAATCAGCCGCGTGTAGTACGGCTAAGTGGGGCTGATTTAGAGATTTATGCAGAAAATGAAGGCTTAAAAAAAGGGGCGGCGATCGCAACTCTCGCTAACCAGAGAGAAGCATTATTAACTAACCCCGATATTTTTCACTATCTGCATCGAGGTGCTTACATAATTCGTGGCGATAGTCCAGATAAGCTATGGGGCAGAATTGATAAGGATTTTGACTTATTCATTTTTGATGAATTTCATGTTTTTGCTGCTCCCCAAATTGCTAGCGTGATTAACACAATGTTGTTAATTCGCTGTACAAATCGCCGCAAGAAATTTCTGTTTCTCTCAGCCACACCAGATACAAACTTAATTGGACGATTAGAAAAAGCAGGATTTCGTTGTAAAGAAATTGCTCCTCTCAAACAAGATAAATATCAATTCCCCGATACACCAGAGCAAGGAAAGCAACTGCAAACACAGGGCTGGCGGCAGGTAGCACGAACAATTTCGTTAAATTTTATTCCTTTGGAACCATCGTTTAAAGCTTCAGAAACCTGGTTAAAAGAAAATAGTGAGTTAATTTTGGCTCAGTTTCAGCAGTATCCAGGAAGTAAGGGTGCAATCATCCTTAACTCAATTGCAGCCGTCAAACGCCTAACTCAATTTTTTCGGGAAATCTTACAGCTTTACGGATTGAAAGTTGGAGAAAATACAGGGCTATCGGGAAAAGGAGAAAAGGAGCGAAGTCTTGCTGCTGACTTGGTTATTGGTACTAGCACAATTGATGTTGGAGTTGATTTCAAAATCAATTTCCTAATTTTTGAATCATCCGATGCAGGTAACTTTATCCAACGTTTAGGACGTTTGGGAAGGCATGACGAATATGAGAAAGATGGTCAAAAAATTAAGTTTGATAATTTTACAGCTTTCGCTCTAGTTCCTAACTTTTTGGTAGAGCGCTTGTTTAAGGGGGATACTCCACCGTTAGAAGTGAATAGTATTTGCGATCGCCCCTCTTTTCACAATACAATTACCGAGAATTATCGACAAATCAACGATTTTCGTGGTTATTATCGTCGATGGGGGGCTGTGCAATCATTTTGGCTGTTTTATCAGTTGAGCGATCGCACAATTAAACAACAGTATGCCCAAAGCCGAGACAAGTTTCAAGAAGCCTGTGAACAAGTATTTGAAACAAGTCTGAAGTCTGCGGCTGGACGTGTTTCGGGATGGGCGAAAGATTGGCAAGCACTTTCTGGTAAATCAGGTAATCCTATTGCTGAGGATGCTGCTAGTTTTCGCGGTTCTAGCCCTTTGCAATGTGGTTTATACGACTTAACGGAAGAAAACGAGGCAGATAGGTTTAAAACCTACGATTTACCGGGGATTTTGGGCAATTTAGAAATTGAAATGTGGACGGAAGCGGCATTTATACGGACACTCAAAGAAACCGCAGAACGCACCGGACAACCCATTGCCAAAGGTAGATTTGCTCATTGTCTAGCATTTATGAAGTTGCTTTCCTACCGAGAGGAGCGGCTGAACTGGAAGTTTACCTATTCTGGAAACTTGCAGCCAATTGCTGACGCTTGGAAAGTTCAGGTTTTGACAGGTGTGGAAATTTGGCAACCTGACAATTATTGGGTTGGGGAAATTAACAAACGCCTCAAAAAGGAAGGTTTGGTTTGTTATGTGATTCGCCGTCCTCTTGCTGAAGTGCGGATGCGGCTAAGGCTACCGATGAATTTTCAAATTTATGGCATCAGCGATCAGTATAGCTTTCATGATGCTACTGCGCCCTATGCGATCGCTTTTGGTCACTCTGCGCTGCTGCTGGACACGCTTGCTTACACGTTTAAAAGTAAAGGAGATGAGATATGGGTTGTTTGAAAATTTTGTAGGAGGGTTTCAGACCGCAAATAGTAGGTCATGTTTCAATCCCTAGTAGGTATTATTACTCAAAATTATGTAGAGTAGATGGCTTACCCTCCCACCTTTAGGATACCAGAGTAGGAACAGAAGGCTAATTTATTAAATATAAATACTCAAAAATATTTGAGCGATTTTGCTATGGTCATGACTAACTAATTGCATTACCATGTGAGTAATCCTTGTAAGGTAACTCACCATGCCGAACGAAAACAATAACCCTAATCAAATCATTGTGGTAATAAATGCAGAGTGCAACCAGATTAGTGTGTCGCTGTCTATTCCTCTATACAACGAGGTGAATCTAGTACAACAGCACAATGCCATTCAAGACCATCGGCTATCTGATCTTGAGAATCGCATCAGTGCTTTAGAGACAAATCTTGAATACCACGTTCGTCAAAAGGAGGATTTACAGGACATAGTGAATTTTTGTTACCCACAAGATTAGGATGCTGTTTGGAGTGTACACACCATAAAACAATCTATCGTCACTACATAGCTAAACATGGATGAACAACATCTATTAGAAAGAATTACAGTCAACCCCAAAATTTTTAACGGTAAACCAATTATTCGAGGTCGTCGCCTTGCAGTTGAACATATTTTGGGGATGTTGGCGGCAGGAGATACTATTGAAACCTTGCTAGAAGGTTATCCCTGGTTAGAACGGGAAGACGTAGAAGCCTGTTTGGTCTATGCGCGTCGGCTAGTTAGTCATGAGCGAGTTGAACCTTTTCCGTTATGAGTAACCCTATTTCAGACAATTACAGACATTTACTAATGGAAATAAAACAGCGTATTCGTTCAGCCCAGTACGAAGCACTAAAAGCAGTTAATCGGGAAATGATTAACCTCTACTGGGACATTGGACAGATAATTGTTACTCAACAGCAGGGCGCTAGTTGGGGAAAATCCGTAGTAGAACAGTTAGCAAAAGACTTACAAGCAGAGTTTCCAGGAATTAGCGGATTTTCTGCTGCTAACCTCTGGCGGATGAGGCTTTTTTATGAATCTTATGTCAACAATGAAAAACTCGCACCAATGGTGCGAGAAATTGGATGGAGTCACAATCTGGTCATTGTAGAGAAGTGCAAAGATGACCTAGAACGGGAATTTTATATCAGAATGACTCGTAAATTTGGCTGGACAAAGAATGTTTTGATTCACCAAATTGAAAATCAAACATACGAAAAGACTCTGTTGAATCAGACTAATTTTGATAAAACTGTTCCAGCAGAGATTCGTAACCAATTAAAACTAGCTGTCAAAGATGAATATACTTTTGATTTCTTAGAACTAGCAGATGAACACAGTGAACGACAGCTAGAACAGGCGATTTTGGCAAGAGTTGAACCATTCTTGCAAGAAATGGGTGGGCGGTTTACTTTTGTTGGTAGTCAGTATCGCTTAGAAATTGGTGATAAAGAATTTTTTATTGACCTGTTGCTGTATCACCGCCAATTAAAATGTCTAGTTGCGATTGAGTTAAAAACTGGAGAGTTCCTACCTGAGTATGTGGGAAAAATGCAATTTTATCTGGCGGCTTTAGATGATTTATCTCGATTCCCAGACGAAAATCTTTCAATCGGAATTATTCTTTGTAAATCCAAGGATAAGACTATTGTTGAGTATGCACTGAGAGAATCGAATAAACCAATTGGTATAGCAACTTATAAACTGTTTTCTACGTTGCCTCAAGAACTAAAAAATCAGCTTCCGGCTCCAGAGCAAGTTGCCAAGTTGCTAGAAGGCGTGGAGTAAAAAAATGGAGTTTGAAAATGTCTAATGATGATTGGTTATCAGGTGATTTTGGTTTTGATGGTGATTCTTCAGACCGCACTATTGAAACCGAAGGCGAGTTACTAACACTCAAGTTATTACGAGAAGCAATTCAATCTCAAAATCCTAATGATAAGGTAATGGCAGACTTTGGTGAGTATGTTTTGCCAAATCTGTTGCGGATAGCAATTGGTGTAACGGCTAAAGGTGGTAAGTTTTTTGATGAAATTGACCAACAGCGAGAAGCTGAAGGAAAAACTAAAGTCAGACGAGATAACGCTGCTGACCAATCACTGAATACTCACTTACTCAATGGATTATTCCCAGCAAATTTAATTGAGAAACGTTTAGAAAAACTCAATACGACAGTGCAGCGAGTGGTGAAAGAGCGAGAACGACGTTTGGTAATTGCTGGCTTTATTTTACATGATTTTGAAAAGTTCCCTGATGTACCTAATAACTGCCGCAAGTTACCGTTAGCAGAACATCGTCAAATTATTGATAAAAAAGTTCACCAGTTAGGATTGGATAACTTTATAAATCCAGAAAATCCTGAAGCTTATCGAGAGTATCTAGATGATTTATTGTGCATGGCTTATAACGCACAAGGACGCTGGGATACTAACTGGAATTTTTCAGAATTTGGTTTAAATCCTGTTCTCAAAGATAAACCTATTCGTAGTCTTTGCCTTTTAACTCATTTAGCAGACTCCCTCGCTTCAATCGTTAAACATCCTCAAGATGCAGAAAATAACAAACTAAATGAACTTATTCATACCTTAAGTGATGGGCAATTAAAATTTACCTATCACAGCATTGCTGAGAATCGTGGTGTTTTAACTAATGTGGTGAATAATGCTTTAATTCAGGCTCATACTAGTCTCAATACTGATGAGCATACCTACTATGAACCTTTATTATATCTGCCAACAGGCGTAATTTACTTGGCTTCGCGCAATGCTCCAGCTATCTCGCCGGAAGATTTACCAGACCGTGTAGTTAACAGTATTAAATCGCTTTGTGCAGGTCAATTACGCCTCAGACAAACAGGATTTGGTAGAGATGGCAAAGGCATGAAATATGCCGAATATTACAATTTATTTTTTGATGACATAGGCTTGATGAAAGTAGCCTTAGATGCTACGTTACGCATCTTAAACCCTAATAAAGGCTCTGTTGCTAAAAGTCGCAGCGAAAATCTGAATAAGTTTCAGCAACAAAATGTTTTATCTGCTGATTATGACTTCAAATTTGAAGACGATATCCGCATTGACCAAATAGCAGAATTTGGTGATTTAGTTAGCCGGAAGATTTGGGAAGAAACAGTTAATCGTGTTGATTCTGCTCGGAAGAAAGATAAAAAGCTGCCAGCAGTTCCCAATTTAGATTTAACTCACAAAGTTGCAGAATTTTGGAATTTAGCAGAATATTTACCCCCAATTAGAGAAATTCAACGCATTAATGAAAGTCTCAAAGAAAACAAGTTAAAGGGGAATACTGGAGGAGTACCTTATGAATGGTATTATCTAGCAGCTAAATATTTAGAACATCATCCAGGAATTGAAGATGTCCGCGAAGCTTGTCAGCAAGTCATTGACTATTTGATAACCTTAATTTCTCCGATAATTTCTCAATATAAATTGCCTGATGGTTGGGATGATTTAAGACTTTGGGTAAAACGAGTTGTGATGTTACCAGGCACTAATCAAGAGCCATCTGTTAAAACTCAAGTTGAAACATTTCTAAATGAGTTAGATAATTACAATGCTGCCAAAAAAACAGGGCGAGGTAAACAATTAATCTGCTCCATTTCTCATTCTGCTTATACGGTTACTGAGCAAATGGAATCAGCAGTTTTATTTACACCGCAAGTTTATACAAACAAGCAAATGTTAGGAGGTTCTAACGCTAAACGCAATATCTCCAGTATTGCAGGTGTGGAGATGATGCTGAGGCAAATCTTGATGAATCAAACTCAAGCTGTAGGTAAGCGATTTGAAGATGGAAAATATCGCTATCTCTACTTTTATCCTACTTATTACTTTACTCCAGAGACTAACAAGTTTTTGCAGAAAGCATACAATGGTATTGCTCAAACTCGCTTTGATACCAGCGTTCGCAATCATTTTATCAGTAAGGATTTACAAGCAAACTTGGGGCGCGATCGCTACCAAAGTGTAGATAGTTTCTTAATTGATGAAAACCTCCAACGTGACAAGGATCGCACCTTTAAACTTTCCTATCCTGAAGACCAGCCTTTAACATTTTACTTCATGGCGCTCCCGCCAGGAAGAGACAGCACTGATACAGAATCTTGGGTAATGCCAACTTGGTTAGCGTTTGCTTTCCCGATGATTTTAGATGTTAAAACTGTGGTTTCAGAGTCACCGATTCCACCCTTTAATGATGGGGCTGAGTTTGAGGAAAGCGTTTTCCTTGATAGTGCGCCTCATGCTTTCCGTGCTTTAGTAAGGCGCGATCGCTTCCGTCTTGACTACATCCTCGAAGGTTGGAACGAAAACGGCATCCAATACCCAGCACCTTTAAATGTGCTTACCGCCGCTTACGCCATTCATTTAGATGTGAATGCGCGACAAGGTAAGACTGGTTACGATGCCAACTGGGGGAGATTTACAGAACTAGCTAAAGATTTTGAAACCAGTCCGTTGTACGTCTTTTCTTATCTCAATCGCTGGGTGCGTAACCAAGGATCGGAAACAGCACGAATCGAGAAAATTAGGCTTTATGCCTATCATTTTTATCCTTGTTTTGACCCTTATGTGAAATATGACACTAATATGGAGCAATTAATTGTGGGAGAAGTATCAAGTCTGAATCATCCTAAGAAATTAACAGATTTATACCGCCGATTTTACCGAGCTAATAAGCGTTATAATCCTAAGTCTAATGCTGTGTTGAAACCAGTTGATATTGCAGCTGAAACTATACTCAAAGCTGAGTCAAGTGTGTTTCAGGGAGAAACATTAGTTGCAGCTGTTGCAGCAGAAGTTTTTAAACTCATGGATCGCGTTCATTCTTCTACTGCTGAAGGACGCTGGATTATGAGCAAACGAGAAGAAGAACGGCAAGCTGTTCTAGATTTTGCCAAGTATTTTGTAGTGGAGGTATTTGATAACTCATTTGCAGGCGATCGCGCTCGTTTAGCAGGCCGTCAACTCAACTTAATTCGAGACACCTGTGAGTTTCTTTATCGTCTTGAAGATGATAAAGAAAATGCAGGAAAAAATGAAAAATCTGTGGAAATAGATAACGAGAATGAGTAGGGATTTACCCTTACCATTTTTGCTGGAAACGTAAACAAGTAGTAAATAATTCTTTGGAGATCAATCATGGGACTTTTAAAAACTGTCGAACCAAAATTCTTTCAAGCTGAGATTCCTTACAAACCAATGGGGAAATATGTTCATTTTCTGACTGTTCGCATTACTGAATCTTATCCTCTATTTCAAACAGATGCAGAACTGAATAAAGCACGGGTAAGAGCAGGAGTTAAAGACAAAACCACAATTAGCCGTTTGTCAATGTTCAAGCGCAAACAGTCTACTCCAGAGCGTTTAGTCGGTCGGGAATTACTACGTAATTATGGCTTGATGACGGCTGAAGAATGCGAATACAACGTGAATTTCGCAATGGATAATCCTGATTGCATCATTTACGGTTTCGCTATTGGTGACTCTGGCTCTGAAAAATCGAAGGTTGTGGTAGACACGGCATTTTCAATTACAGCTTTTGATGAATCACACGAAACATTTACCCTCAATGCTCCTTATGAAAATGGTACGATGGCTTCCAAGGGTGAAAATGGTTCTAAACCTGGTGAAGTTACCAGTCGAATTAATCAGCAAGACCATATTAGACCGCAAGTTTTCTTTCCTAGTATTGTCACCTTGAAAGACCCTACTGAAGCTAGTTTCCTGTACGTTTTTAATAATATTCTGCGAACTCGTCATTATGGAGCGCAAACCACCCGTACAGGTCGTGTCAGAAATGAGTTGATTGGGGTTGTATTTGCTGACGGAGAAATCACAAGTAACCTGCGTTGGACTCAGGCAATATATGACCAAATGAAATCTAATAATACTTTAAATGCTCCCGATCCACTAGACGAAGATGATGTAATTACTGCTGCTAAAAATGCTATTGAGGCGTTAATGGCTGATGAGTTTATTGTTCACACAGATTTCATTGGTGATGCTTTTGTATCCCTAATTAACGAAGTCAAAACTTTAACGGGAAGCGAGAAAGGAATTCAGGCAATTTTACAAAAAGCTGATGCAGAAGCTAAGGATTATGCCAAGAAACATATTAGCAAAAAGAAAACTGCTGCCAAAGCGGGGAAAGAATAATGGTGTTTATTTTTCGCTGTCAAATAGAACTTCATGACAGTCTCTATTATGCAACTCGTGAAATCGGGCGATTGTATGAAACAGAAGCAATAATTCACAATTATGCTCTCTGTTATGCACTGGGTTTAGTTGATAGCCAAATCTACTCTACTACCGTTGCTGAAGAACATTCCTATCGCTATTTTTGCCCTGAACAAGTGCCAAAATATGAGGAGCATTTAACGCCACTCAATCAACAGCAAATTTACGTAACTCCGGCGCGATCGCTCAATCATTCTTCCATCCTCAACACCTGGAAGTATGCTAACAACAACTACCACGTTGAAATGGAGAAAACACAGAAAAATATCCCTAGTTTTGGCAGAGCGAAGGAAATAGCAGCAGAAAGTATATTTGAGTTTTTTCTCATCTCCCAAAAAGAACTCAAACTACCAAAGTGGATTCGCTTGGGTAAATGGATGAGTAAGGCTGAAGTGACGGTTGAACCATTACCAAAACCTAAAGTTGCTGAAGGTATATTCACTTGTACACATCCATTAAATCCTTTAGATGTGATGTTCACTAATCAAGTGATTAGCTATGATGTTGTGAATATGCCTCCTGTTAGCTTAATTCAAAATGTCCAAATGCGAGGTCAATACTATCAATTTGATGGCATTCAAAACTTAAAAATTCCAGCGCGGATAGAATATCGGTTTCGGAGTTAATTACTTTCCAAAGCCTTTACTACGGTTTTTATTTTTTCTAGGCTCTATCGTCATTAACTCGGCTTTAAAACCTCTGGAATCTTGCATCATTAACTTACGTATTCGCTGGCGTTGGTAAGTCTGCACTTCATCAGCTAGAGGATGATTAGGATCAATCTTTAGATGAGTAATAGAAGAAACATATTTTTCTTTACTTTCAGGATTATTTGGCTCCTTTAGTCCGCACATAATCCCGCCTTCATCTCCTGAATAGCCAACGAAATCAATTTCAAATTCTCTGTCTGGATCGGCGTTTACTCCTTTTTGCTTTAATGTCTTCAAAAACTCCTTGCCTGCTCGTACTTTAATGGGTAAGTTCTCTTTGAGTTTTTCAGTTAGTGCCTTTGCTGCATTGTAATCATCAATTCTCATCGCTCTAGCTCCCCATCCAGTCTTTGTTTCAGTTTAAAAGGATCTTACTATCTATGCTCCACAGTCTTTAACCTTTTCCCCAGTCACAAATTACGCTACAATTTTTAACCCCTGTTAGTTCTGTACGCTCCCTACATCCCCAGTGAAACACTATCAACAACAATCCAACGCCTTCCCCAGCGACTACCTAAACAACTTGTGGGGAGAAATCCAAACTTGTCCTTACTTTGCGATCAACAACCTCAACCGCGATTTTGTCGCCACTAAAGGATTTTCTGTAGTGTTTCAGCGTTCTGGATTAGCAAAAGTAGAACAGCAGTTTCCCTACTTCAAGCCTTACCTAGATTTAGCTCTCCAGCCTAATTGTAATGCTTTTTACCTCAATCCTTTACAACTCAAAGAAGGCTCCCGCGTCGATCCGCATATCGATCGCTCTTTACGTTCCTACTCCAAAACCATTGAACCGCCTGCGGTTGTGAGTGTCCTCTATGTGCGCGTACCAGCAGATATGGAAGGGGGAGAACTGGTATTACGATCGCACAAACGCCAACTTGGGCAAATTAAGCCCCAATTCAATACTTTAGTTTATTTTCAAGGTGATTTAACCCATTCGGTTAACGCTGTCAAAACCCCAGGAAATCGTCTGAGTCTCGTTTGTGAGCAGTACAGTTTGAGTGAAGTTGAACTCCAGGAAATCCCTGAGTTTACTGTAGAGTCAAGAAGCACTCAGTCTACAACCAAAAAGAGAAAGTATGCCTCATAGCTTAGTGTTGAATTTGCTACCTCAATCACCCATTCCACCACAGTATCTCACAGGTAGACATCTCCACGCCCTATTTTTAACCCTTGTTAGTTCTGTAGATACCACATTAGGCGATCGCTTGCACGATTCTACCGCAGATAAAGCTTTCACCCTCTCGCCTCTACAAATAAGGGGAGAGGGGATAGGGGATAGGGGACAGGATCGGGGTAAATATAAATCTAAAATTTCTACTAGCAGTAGTTTGCAATACTCACATCAACAACCAATTCCCGCCGGGACTCCTTGTTGGTGGCGTATCTCCTTATTAGATGACACTCTATTTGGCAGACTTACCCAACTCTGGCTAAATCTTAATCCCAATCGCCCTTGGCACCTTGGCCCGGCTGATTTGTATATTACCAGCATTCAAGGCACACCCCAATCTATTCAACCTTGGGCAAATGCCAGTACTTACGCTCAATTATACGAAGAAGCTAGCAATGGCAATTCTTCCATTAACCTTAGCTTCTCTACGCCTACCGCCTTCCGTCAAGGACAGTATGACAGTACCCTTCCTACCAGAGAATCTGTTTTCAATTCCCTACTTTCGCGGTGGAATAAATACAGTGGCATAGAATTTCCTCAGATTGCAATCGAGTCAATCTTCCCTTCTTTTATTAACATTCACACAGAAATACTAGCCGACTCCCGCAGTAAATTTATTGGCATTATTGGCGAAGTTAACTACAAAATTTTGGGACAAATTGAACCAATACAAATCAAGCAAATCAATGCTTTAGCTGACTTTGCTTTATATAGCGGTGTTGGCAGAAAAACAACTATGGGGATGGGAATGGCACGTAGGTTACAGGGGACAGGGGATAGGTTGTAACCCATCTTCTGCACTTCAAAACGTATTACAAATAAGACAAAAATAGTTACTAAGAATGTTCATGCAATTCAGTATTAATACTGACAATTATTGGCTGGACGATGCTTATAGCGATCGCTATATTTGGTTATCTTAGGATGTTACAAAGTGAAGCACAGAACGTGGGATGATAAGTAT
>NZ_JBALDZ010000126.1:0-20355 GCF_036917155.1 Nostoc sp.
TTTCAAATATTTTTATCTCTTTTCATAAATAAATTTAGGGGCTTTAAACCCTGTATTCGGGGCTAATTTTTTTTCTGTTCCCTGTTAAGAGTTCGCTGTTTCCGCCCCGAAGGGGCTTGGTAACTTATTTAGAATTGCTATAGCCAGAGTCACCTCGCTTTGCTCCAAATTCAAAATTCAAAATTAATGATACCCATAAATAATTTTAGGGACTTATATAGCAGTCCTAAATCATTTGTGAAAATTATATCTCTCTTTCTTCTTTCCTTTGCGTCCTTGGCGGTAGCCTGCGGCAAGCCGCTTCGCGTCTACGTTAAAAAATACTTTGACAAAGAGTAAAACCTTATCTGAACCGTATTGAATTGTATCCTTTTCGGTTTCTGTCAAAGCAGATTAATTACCTCATTTCTAGGTAATCAATTTGCTTAAATAGAAGATTTTTCATAGCTTGTACCGTGCAATAAAAAAGCAATCAGTGGTGATGCCATCAGGGTAGTAATGACTGCCATAATAACCATTATAGTGAATAAAGTCGGGGTAATTATATCTTGTTCCAGACCAATATTCAGGATGATTAACTCCATCAAACCACGAGCATTCATCAGAGCGCCGATAGTTGCTGATTCGCGCCAATTTTCCCCGCCCAATTTTGCAGCTAACATACAAGCAACACCTTTACCGAGAATTGCGATCGCAATAATTAAGAGCGTAATTCCCCACAAAGTAGGTGTGTTTACCAATCCAATTTGAGTGTTCAGTCCAGAGAAGACAAAAAATATCGGTAACAAAAAAGAACTAGTTAAAAACTCCGTATATTGGCGAATTTGCTGGGCGAATTCTCCCCGTGGTGTCACTGCTCCCAACACAAAAGCACCGAATATTGCATAGATGCCTGTGACATCAGTAAACCATGCACAAAACATCAAAATTATCAACATTAAAGTCAGGGTTTGTCTGTTCACACCTGTATCACGTTTCGTCATCCGTGTGAACGCTTTCAGTAGAGGTTGACCGAGAAAAATTGCAAATAGCACGTAGCAAATGCCACCACCAATTGCTAATATGGCAATGCTCAGAGAATTTTTGACGCTAGCAAGCACGATCGCCAGCAAACACCAAGCAACTCCATCATCTACCGATGCTGCACCCAAAGCCAAAGTACCGAAACGGGTTTGTGCAAGACCGCGTTCGTAAAGAATGCGAGCCAACATTGGAAAAGCCGTAATTGTCATCGATGCACCCAGATACAGCGCGGCTGACCACGGCGTTACCTTTGGTTGAAAGAAATCACCATTGTGATAAAACCAAAAAGATGCGATCGCTCCTACAATGAAAGGAGTGATAATTCCAGCGGCAGATAGTAAACTTGCACTTTTGATATGATGTTTTAACAGTTTAGTGTTGAACTCTAAACCAATTAAAAACATATAAATTACCAACCCAATCTGACTAATAGCATATAAAATCGACATTGATGGGTTGGGTATCTTGAGTCCGACAGCAGTAATGATCGGAAGCTTAGGAAACAGCCATTGCTGAAAACCTGGTGCAACCAATCCTAAAAGCGATGGCCCTAGCATTACGCCTGCGATCATTTCACAAACAACATCAGTTTGACCAAGATAGCGGCGTCCTAAAATCGTGACAATGCGACAAGTAGCTAAAATAACTGTGAGTTGCAGAAATAGCTGAATAACCAGATCAAAATTTGACATTGCACTTCCTTAATTTACGTCTCTGCATTGAAGAATCTCCCCAGACTCCAAAGCTTGTCCTGTTTTTTCAATATATGACTACTACATCAGCACAAGTGTCAATTTGGGAAACATCACCGAAACAGTGCTGAATGAAGAGTGCTGAGTAAAAAGTGCTGTTAGCGGATAGCTAAGGTTTAGCCCGTGCTGAGTAAAAAGACCATGCCACTTGCGGGTGGGGTATCAACCTCCTCCTGAAAAGAAAAGATTCCGCGCCACTTGCGGGTGGGACATTTACTAAGTGCAAAAGTACTGAGTACTTCTTAACTTACTCAGCACTCAGTACTAAGTAGATGAGGAAGAGAGAGGATTGTTGTATGAGATTTTTGAATGTTTTTTAATTTGGAAGTCCTTAACAGTACTCAACACTCCTGAAATAGGTGTTTTTAATTTGATTAAATGTAACAGGCAATTCATTGCTTTGGTTTCCAAAGTTGCAGCAACTACCATGTTGTTCTTAAAAACGCACACAACTGTACGTAAATACAACATATTGCATCCAAACTAAAACCGCCATATATGATTTTTGATGATTTGTTAATTTGTGATTTAGTTAAACTAAGCGATACTCTCACGAGAACCGCTCGTCCCCGCAGTGTCAAAGGTAGTAGCAACCGAGTCAAAGCGAAAATCAAGCTGGCTCGTACCTATGAACGAATTACGAATCTGAGAGATGACTTTCTGCACAAGCTGTCAACTCGCTTAATCAAGGAAAACAGCATTATCTGTGTCGAAAATTTACCGGTGATGCGACAACAGCCGAACGATTACTCAAACAGCAGCGCCAGAAGCACCAGGGTCAATCGGATACATAGTATTTGGAGAAAGTGATTTATGACTTGGAACGCGATCGCCGTTACTAAAATTCACAACAGAAGAAGGGTGATCTTTGAATACGTTGTAGGGACGCACATCTATGCGTCCCTAGTGAAAACTATTTAGCAGCGAAGTAGGCTTCTAATGCCTCAGAACCACCAATTAATTTACCATCGATAAACACTTGGGGAACTGTTGTCGCACCTGTAACAGCTCGTAATGAGCGTGTGGTGATATCCTTACCCAAAGTGATTTCTTCGTAGTTAATGCTATGTTCCTTGAGCATTGCCTTAGCACGCGCACAGAAGGGACAACCAACTTTCGCAAACAGGGAAACTAGTTCGGGCTTCACTGCTTGGGGGTTGATGTATCTGAGCATTGTCTCAGCATCAGACACCTTAAAGGGATCTCCTGGCTCCTCTGGTTCAATAAACATCTGGTTAATTACACCATCTCTCACCAGCATAGAATAGCGCCACGATCGCTTCCCAAACCCCAAGTCTGATTTATCTACCAGCAGACCCATACCTTCAGTAAATTCACCATTACCATCAGGAATTAGTGTGACATTTTCTGCTTCTTGATCCTTGGCCCATTCGTTCATCACAAAGGCATCATTCACAGAAATACAGATAATGTCATCAACACCATTTTCTTTGAAAACTGGAGCCAATTCGTTGTACCCAGGGAGATGAGTTGATGAACAAGTCGGAGTATAAGCACCTGGTAAAGAGAAAACAACTACTGTCTTATTTGCAAATAGTTCATCAGTTGTCACATCTACCCACTGATTGTCCTGGCGAGTATGAAAAGTGACATTGGGTACTCTTTGTCCTCGGTGATTGGGTAACATAATTTTGCTTGCCTGTAGTAATCAATTCCAGTCATAACCTATCATGGGAGAACTGGTACAATGTAACTTTGAACCTCACACCACTAGAAGTGGCGTGATTCCTGCTTCAACGATCTCTGCCTGAAGAAATTCAGGACTTACAAGTTCTCCACACGCGTTTAGAGCCTCGGGGATACCCACGGCGGTTATTAATCTTAACCCCTCACTCAGAATATTTAAACTTGCGTTTACGTCTCTCAAATTGAGATTATCACAACTGGGACAAGACCATTCGCGCAGCTTTAAATCTTTAACTAATGGGTTTACAAAATCACAGCAGTTACAAGTCTGAGATGATGGATAAAATGTACCAACTTTTTGCACAATTCTGTCATGCCACAGAGCTTTGTATTCAATCATGGCGACAAACTTTGACCAGCTAGCGTCTGAAATACTCAGGGCTAATTTATGGTTTTTGACCATGTTGGCAACTCGTAAATCTTCAATACAGATAATACTGTTTTTCTTAATTACTGTACGTTCGCTCATTTTTGAAGAGTGAGAGGAATTAATGCCTTGAGGGGAAAGGAATAGGGCGATAAGGAGTAATAGCACCATTTTCTATTAGTCTGTAAGACATATTCTGGAGATGGGTGTGCGTATGGCAATAAACGAGCAGGTAAAAATTAATTCCGAGAGAATTGATGATATTCCAGTAATAGTGGAATGGCTAAAAAAGATGGAGATAGCCTTGTGGATAGACCAAAAACCCATTAGTTTGGTCAGATATTGCTGTTAGGTGGTGCCATAGCTAGTTCTTTTGAAGCTGCACATACAATTCTGGGCGATTGGGGAATTAATATTAGTCTTAAACGAATTGAACGATTGACATATAAATTTGGTCAAATCGGCATTGATTTACGTCAAACTAAAATATCTAACTTGCAACAAGGTAAATTACTTGATGGGAATATACTTAAAGACCAGAGAGTTGTAATTGCTGTAGATGGTGGCAGGAGTAGAATTAGGATTAATAAAAAAGGTAGAAAAAATCCCAAAACAAACAAGCATGGCTTTATAGGGGAATGGGTTGAGCCAAAATTATTAACAATTTATGTGGTTTAGCGATCGCACTTTTTTTGTCCGACCTCACAAAATCGCATTGCTCCCTTCTTAGAGTCAAAGTTAGTCCAAGGGGCGATGACTAGGTTGGCAAGCTACGCACCCCTACAGCTGCGAATCCCCGCAACTTGCATCATCACGCCCTGTAAAAAGTAGCCTGGATATCTTGCAAATAATGGCAATAGGCGATCGCCCTGGCATCTGTGCTGAATTCAAGCGTTCGCGAATAGCGTCTCGTTGGCGCAGCCTCTCGTAGAGAAGAGAGGAAAAGTTAGTCCAGGGGGCGATGCCTATGGCAGCAAGCTACGCGTGCTGTGCGTTTTATCTAACAGTATGGTGAAAAGATTGGGTTTTTGACTAACAGAATGGTCAATTTGATAGGTTGTCTCGATGCACCCAACGAAGAATCAATACTTTGAGCCACCTGTTACACGAAATGGCTCTTTCGTCGCCGCTCAACCGGAACGTTCTGCCGCTTGCGTTTCGGGTGGGGGTAGTAGTTGGAAAGTATCTGTCGAGGGGCAGCATCAAGCTAACTTATCTTTCAATCGACTACACTCATCCAGTAGCAGGTTGAGTTCAGCAGCTACTTTCCAGGGGTTGCGACCTTTGAAAGGGGCGGCGATAACTGCTTCATAGGGATTTTTCCCAGTTTTTTTGACGGCTGCGATCGCGGCTTGATTGGAGAGTCCTCGGAAAGCCACAAGCCAAGCCGCTAAAATATGCCCTGTGCGTCCAACTCCACCAGAACAATGAACAACAACTTTCTCTTCATTCTGGTTGGCAGCAGCTAGGAACGGTAGAATTTGGTGAATCAGAATTTGCGGCTTGGCAAAATCAAAATCATAGATTGGTGTCCAACAAACCCGGTTAATTCCGAAGGTCTGTCGGTAAGCTTCAAGTAAATTTGTGTAGCGAATGAGTTGAAACTCAGTCAGCAAGCAGCAGACACGCTTGACGTCTTGATTGTGCATGAACTCAATCCACTTGTTAACTTGCTCATCGCTATATCCTGGTTGAGCACAGCCAAACACGATGGGTTCGTTCTCCGAAGCTGAAGCAAACTTGTACATATCGAGTGCATCGAATTGTTCAATGACTAATTTTAACGCTTAAGTTTTCCTATCAATTCAGTTCGACAAAGCGAAGGTTGAATATTCTATATAGGTCATGCTATTGGCGCAGCAGAACAATCCCGTTGCACACCGACCGTATAGGGGTCATGACGAAATACCTGTAAAGTAGGAAGAGACAATTCGTAGATTTACCCTCTCATATAACGAATGCCCCTGGCCGCAGCTGACGCAACACTACCCCGATTATACAGCATTACACGTTAGGGCTAAAAAGTGTAACAGATGGCTCAAAGTCCTAATCTTTCGTAACCGTTCCGGGGCTAGAAGAGCGATCGCTCCCCATCTGGGCATCAGGCGATCGCTCAAGTTTCCTCTCTACGAGACGCTGAACGCGAACGCTTGAAAAATGGGCAGGCTACATAACCTGGAACTACGCCCGTTTCCTCAATTACTGCACCGATCACCTATTCCTTCAGCGTATTGGTGGCCGCTACCGCTTCATCCACAAACTACTGCAAGACCACTTCGCCCAAATGCAGTTTAAGCACAATGTTGACTGAGAAAGAGCGGGAAATTTTTTAGCCTAGCTGAAAATCAATTCATAGAAAAACTTCATAATAAATCCCGCCAAAAATTTCCGTAACTTCTCTCTAAACCACTGTAGTTGAATTTAGGAACATAGTTCCCATCCCCAATTGAAACTGTTAATTAAATGTTGAAAAATTCTTTGGTGCAAGCCCTGTCTAGTGCATCTTTAGCTGCCGCTTTAATTAGTCCGGCTCTAGCTGCACCTGCTGACTTTATTGGTACTTGGGTGAATACTAATTCAAATACAAGTGGTGTTACTCGTTTGGTGATCACCTCAGCAGGTGGCAACAAATTAAACATCGAAGCATTTGGTAAATGCCATCCTACTGATTGTAAATGGGGCAAAACCAGCCTCACAACCTATAGCAGTAATGTACAAAACCCAAATACCCGTTATGGGACTGCTAGCTACAATCCAGGATTTGCTCAAACTCTTCTGACTTTGGATCTCAAAGGCAGAAATGCACTCTCTTTACAGAGCTTCACCGAATTTACAGATAATAGTGGACGGCAAAACTATTCTTCAATCGAGGGCTTTAAACGTTAAAAAAATTCGATGCATTCTTAATTTGCAATCGCTGGTGTAATTTCTCCGTGGATGATGGGCAGATTGCATAAAACTTTCAACACCAAAGTATAAATCAATGTATTGGCGTTCATCTCAAATTATTTGCCATCAAGGCAGGAAAAACACGCAATGTATATTCAGAAACTTTCTGCATCTCTATTTTCGGCAACTACCTTGTTAACTGGAACTACTTTGGCTGTCTTGGTTAGCTCTACAACTCTTTCACTCGTGTTTGGTCATTCTGCTCAAGCGCAAGGACTACCTTATGGGCCAGATACTTGTCGTCAAGGCTATGTTTGGCGTGAAGCCGTTCCTAATGACCATGTTTGCGTCACACCCAAAACCCGTTCTCAAGCTGCAAAAGATAATAGTCAAGTCGCTAATCGGATTCAGCCAGGAGGAGGCCCCTATGGTTCTTTCACTTGTCGTCAAGGCTATGTTTGGCGCGAAGCTGTTCCCAATGACTATGTTTGTGTCACACCCAAAACCCGTTCTCAAGCTGCAAAAGACAATAGTCAAGCCAATAATCGCCGAGCTTCAAGCGGTGTTACCATTGACAATGGAACCCAACTCAATCCAGTTCACGACTAATTGCATGGGCAAATAGCTCAAATCAAAGAAGGCAGAAGGCAGGAGGCAGAAGGCAGAAGGAAAACCTCTTCCCTTTATGGGAGAGGTATGAAGCGGACGCATCTTTTCTCGTGCTACGCATCTCGCAAAGAATGTTTTTAATTTTTTGCGCCACTTGCGGGCAAGGTTTGTACCTTTTTCTTCCTTCTGCCTTCTGTCCTCAGCGCTGGAGCCTTTCTTTTTATCAAGAATCTTTTGTAACCATTCAGGGGGTAGAAAAGCGATCGCTCCCCAGCAAATACAAGCGATCGCTCCCGACCATCGCCCCAAAAAAATCAAGAGAGGAAAAGTTGCACCCCAACAGCGATGCCTATGGCGGGTACGCCATCGCGCTTTCTGGCCCAAGCTAGGTATCGCACCTCAACGAATCGCACACCCTGGTAATAGTTGCGTTTCTCATCGTCATTCCATTCTTAAGTTTCCTCAAACCCAAACCAGCCCAGCCAACTATTGATAGCTACGGGCAAGCCTTACTCTCGTGTTGAGCAACAGCAGAAGTTCATCAATATTTAGATGCGTTCGTCCTGGCATCGCTTTGAGCCTGGAATGATAAATACTTATTCTTTCGTTGATTTTTAACCTTGGTTGTGGTCAAGCCTAATTTAGATGCAATCGCCAAAGTAGCAATAGCAATCTAAGAGAATCTATCTGTGGGTACTTTCATGCATTTTTTCTGCCTTCAAGTATCGCTTTGCAGTCAAAATTGAAGTTAGTCAGTTGAAGGAATCATTCATAACGCTAGACTACCAATGCAAACCAACAATCAACCAAATCCAAGTGATTCACCCTCCGGCAGTTCGGAGTCGACGGGAGCCGCCTTTCCTTCGGAACGCTTCGCGAACGCGGAGCGTCTCGCAGAGAAGACTCCGACTGCCTCACCGCAAGTATCGGGTCAAATACCTCATGAAAAGATTCTGCCCACTGCCCCATTACCAGAATCTATTGGTCAAAATATCGAGACTATCATCGCATTGCATAGACGTTCTGAAAAAAATGTCTCACAACACCAGCGCTTTGTAGAAACGATAACCGTCTTTTTTGGTCGTCCTGTATTCCTGTATAGTATTCTGCTTGGGATTATTCTCTGGGTAACACCCAATTTCTTACCACGACGTTTAGGCGTACCAAAATTTGAGGAAGTTCCATTTCCTTGGTTACAATTTTCACTGACTGCGGGTTCATTGTTGGTGACAACAGGGGTATTGATTAAACAAGAGCGACAAGAAAAGTTAGCAGAGCAACGGGCGCAACTTAGCCTTCAACTCAACCTACTTTCTGAGCAGAAAATCGCTAAACTCATCGCGTTGGTTGAGGAATTACGCCAAGATATTCCCAATGTCAAAAATCGCTTTGATCCGGAGGCCGAAATAATGAAGTCCCCTACTGATGCACATGCAATTGTAGACTTATTGGAAGAAACCTTAGCATCGGAGTTAGCAAATTTATCGCGGCAAGAAATATCAACTCAGGAGTAACAAAGTAAGCTTAGTATTACAACAAGTACTAAAATGAGCAACTTTTTGATTACATCTATCTTCCCGGACGAACGCGAATATGATCGGGTATATGATGGCGATTGATGACTTCTTTTACATTGGTTGCAGCTACAAGCCATTTACTCCTTCACCTTATCAAATTAATATTCGGCTTTCAAACTTTAGCTTAATTCTTCCAGTAGATGAGATAAATTATTAAAAATGTATATACTGCAATTATCAAGCAATGAATAAACGAAGCTCCTGGTTTTAGACCAACTAGGAGCTTTTTTATTGATTATCCATTGGATTTAGTGGGTATATCACCAGAAGTAACAGCATTCATCCTCAAGGTTATTAATAATTGGTTCTGTTGGTAGATTGAATGTCAATGTTGGGATTGCTATTGTGTATTTGTCAGTACAAAACGTTGCTCAAATTAAAACGATGAATATTCTTGCTTGGATTGTTTTAGGTCTAATTGCTGGTGCTATTGCAAAGGCTATCTACCCCGGTCATCAAGGCGGCGGAATCTTAGCAACAATTCTTTTAGGAATTATCGGTGCTTTTGTTGGTGGTAGCTTGGGTGTATTTTTCAGTACAGGAACCTTGACATTAGCCGCCCCCACACTGAGCATTCCTGGTATTGCAGTAGCGGTTATTGGCGCAATTGTCGCTGTTTTCTTGTGGAACTTGCTAAATCGTCGCAGTGCAATCTAAGAAATTAAATTGGAATTAATTAATCGTAAAAATCTCTTAACTCATTTCACTATATTTTCTCCCTGAATTGAAATCAAACAATAGCGCCTACCTAAATATAGGTAAGCGCTATTGTTTGATTTGCGGCAACGTTTACAAGTTGTTTTAAGGGCGATCGCCCTTAAACAATTCGCAATTCGCAATTACGTTTTGTGATGGGGATTTAAACCCCAACACAAAACAAGCAACCCTTAGGGGATGGGGTTTTAAACCCCTTTTAGTAGGATAAAAAATTCTTAGAGGAAAAATTAGACCTCTTGGGCGATCGCCTAATTCAGCCAAAATCCACCTATTTTTCCATCTTTGAGGCTAAGTCTAGCTAAGACATCATCACCACCATCAAAAAATGTCAGTTTCCATAAATAAACTTGATACCCTTGCTGCTTCAGATTTACCAAGAAAACTGCCGAATACCCTTTTTTGATGCGAGGAGCTAACTGTCCACTAACTTGTGTAAATGTTTGTTTTGTAATACCTTCTTGGAAAGCAGCATTTCCAAGAGAAATAAACTGAGTGTAGTTGTTTTGTTCAACAGCATTTATGAGGCTTGTAAAAGTTTTTTGCACAGACTGTTCTGGTTGATTACTTTTAGTTACTAATACTAGCTCGTTCACAGCTTGCACATTGTTTACAGCTAAAGTCAAAGGTGACATGATAACAACTGCTGCAACTACAAATCCCATCTTATTCATTTATTTTGTTGACCTCCTTGAAGGTTTATTTAGTTAAATATATTCGTAAAAGCAGGGTGTATATACTAAAAACGGCTTGAAACTTTACTTTGAAACGCTAGAAATATTTATATAATGCTTAAATTTCTTGTATAGTACATAAATACTATAAAAAGCTAACCCGATTACTTCTAAAACAGTGAGTATCGAGTATAATGGCTGCGCCGTTTCCCAAAAGTAATGTCCACCACACCCCTACCAAGCCAGCAGCAAGTTAACGCGACTCCCAAGCAGGAATCAATTACTGGAGTAGTAGAACGCCTGACGTATTACAGTCAAGAGTCAGGTTACACAGTGGCACGTTTGCAACGCCCTGGTGCAAAGGAACTAACTACAATTACTGGTAGCTTTGCAGATATCCAGCCAGGACAAACGCTGCAATTAACTGGGTTTTGGCGCGAACATCCCCAGTATGGTTTGCAGTTTCAAGTTGTTAACTACAAAGAAACCAAACCAGCCACCCTCACAGGAATTGAAAAGTATTTAGGTAGCGGTCTAATTAAAGGTGTGGGGCCTGTTACTGCGAAACGGATTGTTGCTCATTTTGGGATAGAGACTCTAGATATTATTGAAAACCAAACTGACCGACTAATTGAAGTTCAGGGCATTGCCAAAAAGCGTATTGCCATGATTCAAAGAGCCTGGAATGAGCAAAAAGCCATTAAAGAAGTGATGGTATTTCTGCAAGGTCACGGCGTTAGCACTACTTACGCAGTCAAAATTTACAAGCAATATGGTGATAAGTCCATAGATACAGTTACTCATAATCCTTACCAGTTAGCGACTGATATCTATGGCATTGGTTTTTTAACTGCTGATAAAATTGCCCGTAATTTGGGCGTTCCCGCAGATTCCGAGTTTCGTTACTGTGCAGGGATGACCCATGTATTGAGTGAAGCCGCAGAAGATGGACATTGATATTGAATCAATTTCTGACACACCTCAATCTGATTGTCTTTGGCATGGTGGAGGATTACAACCAGAACATGGGGTACAGGCAATTAGTGAGTTGATTACTGATTTTATTCCCAAACTTGGTTTTAATCCTGCTACTGATGTACAAGTGCTTTGCCCAATGTCACGGGGATTAGTCGGTACACGCAATCTCAATAATGTACTGCAACAGTTAATTAATCCACCTAGTCCAGAAAAAATTGAAATTACCAGGGGTGGGACTATTTTTAGAGTTGGTGACAGGGTAATTCAATTAACCAACGATTACCAACGGGAAGTTTTTAACGGCGATGTGGGATTTATTACTACTATTGATACTGAAGAACAGGAAGTAATCGTCCAGTATCAAGAGCGGGATGTTACTTATGATTATGCTGACATGAATGAGCTTGCTTTAGCCTGGAGCGTTAGCATCCATAAGTCACAAGGGTCGGAATACCCAGTAGTAATTTTGCCTTTGTACACGCAACATTACATGATGCTGACTCGGAATTTACTTTATACAGGGTTAACCCGTGCCAAGAAGCTGGCGATTATTATAGGCAGCCAAAAGGCAATCAGTATGTGCGTTCGTTCTACAAAATCGCAGGAGCGATATACCAGATTGCAAGAGAGGCTAGTTTATCGAACAGAATTCAGGAGTCAGGAGTCAGAATTCAGAATGAATTCTGTACGACTGGCGGATGAATAATCGGGTTTAAGACCCCCACTAAATTGAAAATTTAGTGGTCTTCAATTCCTGCGCGGTCTGAATCCCCGACTGATTGATTCTGACTCCTGAATTCAGAATAGCTGAATTCTTCTTCAAGAGTTGCAATAGCGATCGCTCAGGCGATCGCTATAAAGAGCGGCTCCATGCAATGGAACAGCAGTCAATACAATAACTAGGGAGCTATCTTGGCATAAAAATCTTCATCGGCACGCCCAAAAGCAGGTCGCTGCATCAAACCATTGATATATTCATTCAGGGGGTCATCATCTAAGAGCATTCCTAACTTCTTAGCCCACAGCAAAACTCCTCCAGTGACAATATCAGCAGTTGTTAGTCTATTTGCTACTAAATAATTCTTGCCAACCAATACTTCCCTCAGAGGTTGAGCAACTCGGTCAAACCATTGTCGAGATTCTTGCAGGGAAGTTTCCGACCTGACAAAACCCGGCAGTAGTTTTTCTGGCAGATTTGGCAGCACATTAAACATATAATGCTCAACAGGTGGCTCTAGGGTAACTGCGGCATAAAAAAGCCATTGCTGGTAATAGGCACGTTCAGGACTATCTAGCGGTGGAGCAAACCCCATTTCTATATGTTTGTCTGCAAGATAAGTACAAATAGCAGCAGACTCAAAAATCGTTACTTCCCCGTCTACCAAGACTGGTACTTTACCGTGTGGGTGCAGTTCTTTATATTCTGATTGTTTTGTCATGGTCATATTGACTCGAACTAAGTCATAAGCAATTCCCATTTCTTCCAACAGCCACCGGGGGCGTACTGCTCTTGTTGTGGGAATGTAATATAGCTTCATCGCTCCTCCATCAGCCAATGTCTACTATTCTTGTGCATACTATATACCAGACTTAGTGCCGCCGAAGTTAGAAAACAATTAATTGAAAAGTCTGGTTATAGTGATGAAAATTTACATACATCAGAAACAATTCGCATCAAATTAAATAATTTAGGTTACAAGCTCCGAAGGGTAAAGAAAGTTCAGCCTCAAAAAAAATCCCACAAACTGATGCAATCTTCGAGCAATTAGACATAGTTAATATTGACGCTTCGGAAGATAAGAGTGTTTTACGGCTAAGTATGGACGGAAAAGCCCGCGTTAAGATTGGCTCATTTGATCGAGGAGGTAAAAGCCGGGATGGAGCGAAAGCTGATGACCATGATTATAATCCAAAAACAACTGTAACTCCTTATGGTATCTTCCTTCCAGAGCTTAATGAGCTATTTTTATACTTTACAGAATCGAAAGTTACGAGCGATTTCATTGTTGATATTTTAGAGGATTTTTGGTTAGAACAGAGGAACGCACCCCACGCAACATCTAGTATAGACTTTGCTAATCGTGTCCTAGCCAAGCCTCTAATGTTCAAGTTTTCAAAAATGATTAAGTCATCGCCAATTGGAGTACCAATGTGGCGGGAGTACCCCGGAGGTTAGATGGACATGAAATTTACCTGAGTGCAAGTAATAAAGCTACAGTTGCTAAGTCCGTGTCAATTTCTGATTGGATCTGGGTTTGACGTGTTTGGATAGCTTCAGTAAAAATGTTTATCATTTCAAAATTATTGGAGCAAACTCTCAACTTAGATTTAGTTGGATAATTAATATCTTTCTCAACCGCAGTCATCTGTGGAGAGAATAAAGCTTGACAGTCAAGATACTGACTAAATTGACTAGAGATAGTGGAGTAATTATTGCTTTGGGAATTGGACTCGCCAGTGTATGTCCAATCAATAAAAGCAACTTGAGGAAATTCAGCACGGAGTAGAGGGAGGAAGTAATAGGCGATGTCTGTGTGAGAAATTACAACAATATCAATTTGACGAGATTGGATCATGTAGCGGATAAAAGCCAACCAATATACTTGATCTAAGAAATTAGGTAGATGAAATATGTCTGGTGTGAGGCGATAAAAAGAATCATACCAAGGATGCTCTGATTTTAAGGTTGTGGCGATCGCCATTTCATAACCCTCTTTTCCCAGTAGCGTCACTAAGTCCAGATGAAATTGATCAAGATTGCTATTGGAGAGGGAAGGAAAGAAAAACAGCAAGCGTTTCCCAGGATTGTCGCGCTTAAGGGAGTTTTGTCCGGCTATTTTATATTTGAGTTGCTGCGGGTTAAGTGATTGATGGTTGAGAGAAATATTTGCAGTTGGGGTGCTGCTAAAAAAATCATGGTAGCGCGACTGGATTAATTCAGTTACTCGCTTGAGTTCCCAAGGATCTTGCTCTAAAGAGTTAATGCTGCGACTGCACTCTAAATATTCAGGAATTGTCCATCCAAGTTGTTGATTGGCGATCGCTTTTAGCCACCGTTCCCAATCTGCATATAACTTTAAGTCTGCGTCAAATCCCCCTAGTTGCTCAAAATCAACTTTGCGATACAGCAATCCTCCTATAGGCTGATTTTCGTAGAAGAATGAAGCAGGTTGGCTAAAGCCATGATTCCACCAGTATTCCTGTGCTTGAAAGACAGCAGAGTAGGAGTTAACGAAGGAAAATTCGGGATGGGTTTCTAAGAACAGAACACTTTTTTCGATATATGTAGGGTCAAAAATGTCAACCAAATTGATAAAAAATAAATATTTGCCTTCGGCTTGAGCGATCGCTGTGTTGCGTCCTGCTGCGTCACCTTGTTGATTATAATGAGAGAGGACTTTGATTTTGTTCGTTCTTTGAGACAATGACTCAATGAATGCGATCGCATCGGAGTTAGTCGAGCCGTCATTGACAATAATCCATTCAAAATTTTGCCAGGTTTGGTTAATTACACTTCTGTAGGTAGTTTCAAAATACTGATAGTCGTTAAGAAACACAGAAATAATCGAAACTACAGGAGCTTCAGAAGCTTCAGGCTGAAAAAATCTCACTTTTTGACTAGCAATCAGAGCCACAAAATCTCGAATCCGAGTGTCGGAGTTAACTTGATTTGCTAACACAAGTGAGTCGGGCTTTTTCCCACCGAGAAGCCGTTTAAATTTTAACCAAGCACTGCGGAGTTGCCAAAACTTACTCACAGACATCATCGTACTGAAAGATTGCCATCGTTCCCACTCCAACTCGGCTTTTTGTGTCCTCAGCATCCATGTCTGCCATTGAGACTCTAGCCAATCTTTTCCAGCTTGTAGCTGTTGATTCCAAGCTTGCACGCTTTTTAGAGTTTCTTGGGTTTGTGTGAGTTCGTCTTGAATTTGCTGTGCAGTTAGCATCCAAGCCTGAGACTGAGGAGATAAATTTTGGTTATTTTGATGAGTAAAGTGCCATACTTTACCTGAATTTTGCTGTTGCAGAAGTTGCTCAATACCTGTCAGCAGGAAATTAAGCTGGCGTTGATTCCACTTACTAGGCTCAATTTGATATAAGTATTGACGCAGATAATACCGTTCTTTAGCTAGATTTACAGGATTAGTTGTTGAGTCAGAATTGCTAGTGGCGTAGAGAGGATAAGGGTAGTAAGCAATTTCTTTACCAGTGGCGATCGCAGCTGCTAAGATGTGCCAATTGAGAGCGAACAATCCCCTTTCTGGGAAGTAGCGAAATTCTTGCAGCAGTTTGAGAGAAAATAACGCAGATATATCTTGGTTGTGGTTAAACTCCAGCAACTTGAGCAAGGAACCATCGATGAAGGCGTAGTTTACCGCCGCAGGCATCGCTTCTAGTTCTCCATCCTCTTGCAGTGTAACCTGCGGACATACTACCACATCTGCATCAGATGCGATCGCCGCCGTTACTAACTTTTCTAGCATATCTGGCAACGCAATATGTTCTATAGCCAACTGTAAAACATACTCTCCTGCTGCTAATTCGACTAAGTAATTATAACTTTCTCCCAAACTCCAGTTCGCATCTAAATTTAAATATTTATAGCTAGGAAACTTAGTTTGAGCTTGAGTAATTCTTTCTTGTAAATACTCATTAGATGATTCTCGATACCCGATAATCACATCAAAATTCTTATAAGTTTGGGCAGCAAGACTTTCTAAGCACTCTAATATAGTATTTACTGTCTGCCAGCAGACAATAGCAATTGTGACTTTAGGAGTTTGAGGTTCTTTAGGAGCGGCATTAATAAAAGCTTGACTCATATATTCTAATCTTTGGTTTAGCAGGTGTTGATTGACTTGTTCTAAAAATTCATATTGGGGAATTAATGGTTTTTCAGGATAAGCATTAATTGCCTCGGTTATAGTTTGAGCGAGAGAATAGGAATTTGCTGGGTGAAAGTAATGCACACAGTCATAACGTTCAATTAAATTTAAAGTTTCTTGGAATCCACCCGTATTTGAAACTACTAAACTAACGGGTAACTGTCCCATTTCCAATCCCGTATTGGGAAAGTTTTCTTGTATGCTTGTTAAGCAAACAATTGGGTGGTTTAATTTAGTAATAAATGTAATTGCATCTTGACTGGATAAATTTGGTATTAAGTTGTATGTTATATGACTATCAAGTTGTTGTTCGATATACTGCTGACTATCTAGATGTTGTAGTTGGGACGATTGCAGGGGAATAATTTTTCCTATGAAAATAATCTGAATTCTCTCAACTAAAATAGGATTCAGTAATTTGATTGCTTCTACAAAAGTACAAAGTCCTTTTCTCTCTTCCAGACGGCTGAAAAAGACAACGGGTATTTTATCTACATTGAGATTATTTTGATTTGCAAATCCCTCACTTTTACCTTGCTGATTTATAGTAGGTACAAAGTATGGTAAATGCTTGGAATGGGATATTTCCCAACCATAACTTTCTAATTTGGACTTGAGGAAGCATGAAGGAAAGTAAGCGATGTCTGCATTCTCATAGGAAAATTGCTCGTAGTGGTAAGCTTGCCAAAACCACTGGGGTTGCTCTAGAGTATATTGACTATTAACCTCGCGCAACCATTCAAAGCACCCATGAGCAGTGACACCGATAAGACAACTGTCACCCAGCAAACCAGTTTTCTTAGCTTGAATTGTGCGGTAGCCGAACCCCCAAATGTCTGGAAATTCTACATAAACTACTGCATCTGATAAGTTAGTGATGACTGCTTGAGTGAAGAATAAACAACAGCAACTCTGATAGTCGAAGCTATTGTTAATTGCATCTTGTTGCGTCTTAGCTAAAATTTGATGATGAATTGGTTGGAGATTTAAAACCTGTTTTGTTTCGTGAGTAGAGAAGACGCAATCGACATCAGGAAAGCTTGCTTCTCCTTGAAAGTCAGATTCAGTTTGACAAAGAAGCAGGATGACATACCAACCATCAAATTTAAGTTTCTGACTTAAGGTTGTATAGTAAGTACCTATGCCACCATTTTGAGAAAAACCTTCAAATTCATTGCTGACGAGGATTGCTACTTTTTGAGGGGAGGGGTTAAGTTTTTCTAAAAACTGAGCCTGAAAATTAATTTCAAAGTTTGCCCAATTAGGAACTCTTAAATTGGAATTTTTTGTCCCTAATTTTTCTACAAGTAGCTCTGGTGTTAGGGGGTCAACTTCATAATTAAAAGTGCCCAATCTTTTCACACCCTCTGGTCTTTGTCCAACGATGTAGCGATCATAAAATTCATCCTCTACCTCAAATACTTCTAGCTTTTCAGAGGTTAGCGTCTCTCTGTAGCAAAAATGGATCAAGATGTTTTGAGGAACTAAGCTGCATATAGCTGCGACTCTTTCAACAATAGTTGTATTAGGTGGTGATCCGTGAAAAAGTCGCTTGTCATATACCAGCGCTTGTCCAGCTTTCATCGGGATACTGCTGAGATAATTTTGTTGTAAAATTGACAGTATATCTTGACTGTAGGGAAAGCCATCAAAAACAAAAAGTGGTCTAGGTTTTGAATTCAACAAATGGCTTTTTTTGACAATTTGAAGACAGCCATTTTGCTCGTCTACATCAATTAGAGGACACCACACTCCAAAGGATGTTAAAGATGTTTCATCTACTAAAGATGGGTCTTGATGGAGAGGCATTTCACTCAATAATACATCAGGGCTTTTAAAAACTAAATTACAAAGCACTATTCTATATTCGGGCAATAAAATTTTCAATTTTGAAGTAAAATGTCTTTTTACTTCCTGAGTAAGTAGCCTCCGATATGATAAATCTGAGGTATTTATACTAAAAGTCATACCAGTAGTTGCCAAATTATTAGGAAAAGAATACTTTTCGTTAAATTTGAGGAGGCTTTTTACTTCAGTTTTATTGAGAAATTCAATGACTGCATATCCATTCTTTTCAAGTTCTTGATGAATTTTACGCATTTGAGAATAATTCCGCTAAATTAATAGTGTCAACATAATTCGTAATTGATAATGACCCTCGTTCCTTTCTACGAGACGCTGCGCGTAGCTTGCTTCCACGGAGTGGTACGCTACCGCAACGCTTACGTAATTCGTAGTTACAATCATTGTTGGCTCTGAACCCACCACTGTCTTGTTAACCACCAAATATGCAGATTTTGTGGGGGCTTGTACGCTCTTTAATTACGAATTACGAATTAGTAATTATTTGGTCAATGTCTTGGAATTAACAACCGTATTTACGTGTATTACAATTGTACTATTAAATACCTATTGCTGATTGAACTCAGAGAAAGTATACTACTTCAGAAGCATAAATTTTTAACAAACATGGGAAATGCTTGACAGCATACACTTTCCACTCCTTACCACTTCTGTTTCCAGAATATTTTTTACATTTATTAATTTTTGGTAATGGTAGCTAAAAGTATCACCTCTCTTAGAGACATGCATTGAAGAATTTATGAAAGATGTCAAAAAAAATACACATGATTATGAAGAAAAGCTAAAAAATCGAAAAGTGGCTTGAAATTTGTGGATAATTCGATTGCTAGTAACCGGGGAGAGCGTTCCAGATGTGTGAAAGCATAAATCGTGAGAAATCAGATCCCCGACTTAGTATGCTGCTGGCGAATCAGGGGTAAGACCCTTGGGAGCATCTCAATGAGTGTAAAAACACACCTACCCTGGCGAATAGAATTCGCGGCTATACAGACAAAACCCACCTCCGTGGGTTTCAAATTCCTAAAGTCCGCGCAGGCGTACTTCGTTTGTGTAGCCGCGATTTCTAATCGCCTGGTATATTTGCAAAGGTGAGATGCTCCCAGACCCTTCCTTATCCCAAAATCCTGCCGTCATCCTACAAGGATGTGGGCGATATGTTGCTGTGTGCGATCGCTTCTAATTATCAACTAAATTATCACGAAATTATTTTTAATGTCATCTCTTTCTGCAACTGTGATTATCTGTACTGTAGATAGGTGTAACTTTCTCTCAAGAGTGATGAGTGCCGTTTCGCTTTGGCGATGTTCTTTTCAAGAGCTAATTTTAGTCGTTGGTCCGGCACAAGATGATACAAAGTTAGTTTTATTAGAATATAAGGATATTATTAATCAGGTTATTTTGACTGAGCAAAGAAATGTGAGTGTGGCTAGAAACTTAGGTTTAAAAGCTGCAACAAAAGACATTATTTTTTATCTTGATGATGATGTTATTCCTCCCGACAATTGGATAGATTTACATTTACAAATTTACCGAGAACAGGGAGCAAGTTGTGGTTGTGTGGGTGGAGCAGTTATAGATAAAACTCAACCAAATGGTGCATTGCAATTTGCTAGAGGCGTCAATAGCCGTTTGAGCGAATCTCGACCTGTTCTTTGTGCGACAGAGACAACTAGATATATCTCCAACCCTCAATGGTTTTGTGGTGTAATGGGAGCCAATGCTTCATATAAACGAGAAGCTTTAGTGAAAATTGGCTATTTTGATGAGTTTTTTGAATATTTTTTAGAAGAAACTGATGTCTGTTTGCGTTTGCTGGAAGCTGGGTACACGGTTGCTCATACAGATGTGGTTGTAGAACACTATGTCCAACCTAGTCATAATCGCCGCGATCGCCGACATCTCACCTGTTGGTATTCTTTAGCTAAAAATACTACTTACTTTGCTTTAAAACACGGTTGTCAAAAACTACCTTTCCCAATGTTTTTAATCCGTCTCACTTTACTTCTGATCTACCGTTGTTTGTTAAGAATTTTACGCCTTAAGTTTACTCACAATCTTGCTTTTTCTTTGTTATTTCAATATATTGAAGATTCTATTGTAGGTGTTCGTCACGGCTGGGAGGCTGGAATGAAATTGCATAATCATCAAGACTGGAAAAATGAGAAAATGAGAGTAAAATTAGGATAATGCTGTACCAGAAAGAAGTAAAAAGTAAAAATTAAAAGGTAACAGGGAACGGGCAACAGGCAACAGGGAAATCCCCATAATTAAAATCAGGGGATTTGTACAAGGACACATTGAAACATCGTGGCT
>NZ_JBALDZ010000127.1:0-45291 GCF_036917155.1 Nostoc sp.
GTTGGCGCTACGCGCCAACGTACCGATGCACGCGATCGCATCAATTGAGTGGTAACAAGCACAGATCAGTCGATAACCCGCAACTTGGGTTACTAGTGAAATTCAGCTAAAAATAAATAATTAAAAAATGCTTGCGATCAATTAGGTTTCGGCTAAAGCATAATTTAGATCAAATGTTCTAGCTTCCTATAAAAATGTTTTTTGTTGCCGATGAAACTTCCATCAGAAGCTTGGAATAATAAATCGTGCGGGAGAAACATTTGCAATGAATCTCAGCAGATTAGGTGTATTTACCATCGGCAATTAAAGGAACAATTTGTTAATGAAAGTGAGATCATCAGGGATTAAGCTAGGTTTTGCAGTTGTTAGCAGCAGTTGTTTAGCAACAGTAGCGATCGCTTTCAGTAGCGCAAGTGCTTTTGCCGCCCAATTCATCACAATTGAAAGCACTGGTACGTTATCAGGAACAATCGAACTTCCCAGAAATAATCCCAATTTCAATAACAGTATTACTCGTATTGATACGGATGACACTGGAACTTATTACCGGAACTTAGGTACTAATAATAATCCTAATTATGTTCCTGTATACCAGTCAGACTATTTAAAGGTACAAACACGCTCTGATGGAAGTCTGCATTACTTTGTTGATTTTAAAGGTATTCCAATTGTCTCCTTTGATGGTGTTCTCACATCGCCAGTTCTCTCTGGTGGTCAGTTGACACCCTTCCTTTACCAGGGACAATTAGCAGGAACTACATTTCAAGGAGTAGTTCAGGATGAATTTAATCTCACAAAGGCTTTCTACACTGGCACTGTCACCGACCCAGACACCGGAAAGCAGTACCAAGGCACTTTTGAAGTGAGTGGATATGGGGAGCGATATAGTAATCCCAATGGTAGTTTAACTCCCACAGTCTTTGATTTCCAGTCCGATATTCCAGGTTTGCCAACTATAACATCCTTGACCATAACTAACGCTACCTTGGCAAATTTGAGAATTAAAGTACCTATAGATGAAACTTCTATTCCAGAACCCACTAGCCTTCTCGGAACCTTGATGGTAGCTGGTTTTGGTATTATTTTGAAAAGAAGAAAAGACATCGAACCTAAGAAGATGTTTTGAAAAAGGGACTAGGGACTGGGAAAATTGTTCGGGGATTCAGACTAGGGTGTTGACTCTGAACACTTTACCCAATAAGACTTCATGCAAAAAATAACACGAATAATTTTCCCAAAAATTCCCGAAAAATGCACAAAGTCAACAGCCTAGATTCAGACCCCAACCAAGTTAAAAAAAAACTCTTCCTAGTCCCCAGTCCCGGAGCGTCATTCCTCTCCGACTTCGGCGCAGCAAGTCGGGGAGGAATGGCGCAACCCGTTGATGTGGTGAACTAATATTTTTAAATACAAGCCGAACTTGTAAAAGTCCGGCTGAGTTTAATCAATCATCTATACGCAATAGTTTGCGGTAAAACGGTTGTGAAAAATCGGTTATGCGATAACGTTTATAGTTGTCCATAAGTTCAATTAAAAAATTAATAAACTCGAAACTAGCCATCATCAGTTCATAACTCAGGTCAGCGTTGCCATCAAACTGAATTCGGCAACGAGTTAAGTCTGAAGGTAGGGTAGCAACATTCCAGGAGGCGACAAAAGGGACATGTTCACTAGCTTCTATCTTCCGATGTCCCTCCAAGACCCCTTTTTGATAAAGACTGATGGCATAGGGTAAGAAATTGCGCCTAGCGCCCTGAACGTAAGGTAAGTAAACACTGGCTTGTTGTTGAGTGGCAGGCTGAAGTTGCTCAATAGACATTATTAAATATTCCTCAAGTTAGTTTGCAACTGGGGATATTAGTGGCTGTTAGTAGTATTCCCAAAAGATGTATCTAAAGCACATGAGGGGAGTGGGAGATGAGGGGGATGAGGGGGATGAGGGGGATGAGGGAGATGAGGGGGATGAGGGAGAATAATTAATGCCCAATGCCCCATGCCCCATGCCCAATGCCCAATAAATGAAGTTCCTGCTAAGAAATATTAAAATTTCGGTTACAATAATGCTGCATTAACTGTTATCGAATCTGGGAACGGTAACACTAAAAATCCCGACTGTAAAGTGGTGGATAACGTTATTGCAGTTTCTCCCAACAAAAAGCTGCTGCTACCTTGCTATTACTTTGCCCAAACCGGAGTTCTCTTTGGAGAAAGTCGGACTCTACAAGCTTCCTGCCCAAGTGGCTATCAAAGGAATCAAGCCTCTGTCTAAGAGTAGCAAACGTGGTTAATGTCAGGTAATTACGCAGAGTGGCGGTGACAACAAAGGTAGTCCCAGTGGCTTTTGGCTTAGGGATAGCGGGTATTGCAGTTTGCCCATTCCGATTAATATCGGGAAAAGTAGCTTAGGGATATTTGTCCGTAAAATTACTAACTGTAGACAAATACTGGTTTTTGAATCAAGCAACCTAACCTATGCCAGCGAATTCCTGGCCCGAAGAAGATTCTTATCAAGAGCTTGATCCGCTCAACTCCTTGTTGTCTGACCTATCAGTAGATGAGGAGTCGGTGTTAGAGACAGATCCGGTGTCTCTAACATCCCGGTTTCAAGGTCGTAGAGGCAAAGCGGCTCTAGTCTTGACTATCGTCTGGAGTGGCACGATCGCTCTACATTTAGTTTCTTGGGCTTCCATTTTTATTCTAGGACTGACCACCATTCTAGGATTTCATGCTTTGGTGGTAGTGTTTACTAAATCCCGCCGCTATCCAAAAGAAATACAGGGAGATTTGCCTTCTGTATCTGTGCTAGTGGCTGCAAAAAATGAGGAAGCGGTAATTGCTAAATTAGTCAAAAATCTTTGTAATCTGGAATATCCAGGTGGGCAATACGAAGTATGGATAATTGACGATCACAGCAGTGATAGCACGCCACTTTTACTAGCAGAACTCGAACAGAAACACGACCAACTGAAAGTACTAAGGCGTTCAGCAGAATCTACTGGTGGCAAATCGGGGGCGTTGAATCAGGTATTGCCGCTGACAAAGGGCGATATCATCGCAGTATTTGATGCTGATGCTCAAGTGACACCAGATTTGCTGCAACAGGTAGTACCTTTATTTCAAAGAGAAAATGTGGGGGCGGTGCAGGTGCGAAAAGCGATCGCCAACGCTAAAGAAAACTTTTGGACTAAGGGTCAAATGTCCGAAATGGCCCTTGATACCTGGTTTCAGCAACAACGGACTGCCCTTGGTGGCATTGGCGAACTGCGGGGTAATGGTCAATTTGTCCGGCGTTCCGCCTTGGAAAGCTGCGGTGGCTGGAATGAGGAAACCATTACCGATGATTTGGATTTGACAATCCGCTTACATTTGGATAAATGGGATATTGAGTGTGTTTTCCATCCAGCGGTACAAGAAGAAGGTGTGACAAGTGCGATCGCACTCTGGCATCAGCGCAACCGTTGGGCAGAAGGTGGTTATCAGCGTTATCTGGATTATTGGGATTTAATTCTCAAAAACCGTATGGGAACGCGCAAAAGCTGGGATTTGCTGATTTTTATGCTGATTATGTATATCTTGCCGACAGCAGCAATACCAGATTTATTGATGGCGATCGCTCGTCATCGTCCACCAATGTTAAGTCCCATCACCGGTTTGTCCGTTACTATGTCGATAGTAGGGATGTTTACAGGTCTGAAACGAATACGTCAAGATCAAAAATTCCCACTTTCTACATATTTTATAATGCTGGTGCAAACCCTGCGTGGCAGTTTATATATGTTGCACTGGTTAGTCGTCATGAGCAGTACTACTGCCCGGATGTCAGTAAGACCAAAGCGGCTAAAATGGGTGAAAACTTTGCATACTGGGCATGGGGAATAGGGAATAGGACTGGGGAGTAGGGACTAGGGGAAATTTTTTTAATACCCAGTCCCCAGTCCCCAGTCCCCACTCCCCAATCCCCAGTCCCCAGTACCCTAATCCCTTTTATCAGAAATTTGGGTTTCAAACCCCGTCCTTGTAGGACGGCTTTATATTTACCAGAGACACGATTTCCACTAAATGTGTTGTGTTAAAATAGTGGAATGTTAACTATGAACTACCGCTACCGAATCTATCCAAACATCACTCAAGAGAAATCGCTTTTTGAGTGGATGGACATTTGTCGCGTTGCCTATAACTACGGGCTGCGAGAAATTAAGGATTGGTGCAATAGTCGGAAATGTCTGGTTGACAGATGCTCGATTAGTCATGAGTACATCATGACTGCTGATAGCCCTTTCCCAAGTGTTGTAAAGCAACTTAATGCCCTGCCAAACGCTAAAAAGGTATTCCCACGATTGGGTGAAGTACCAAGTCAAGTTTTGCAGCAAGCGATTAAACAATTGCATCGAGCATGGGAAGGATTTCTTGATATTGGGCATGGGTTCCCAAGATTCAAAAAGTTTGGGCAATTCAAATCTTTGTTGTTTCCCCAGTTTCAACAGAATCCGGTGACTGGAGTGCATATTGCCTTGGCTAAACTTGGGTTGATTCCAATTAACTTGCATCGACCAATCCCTAATGGATTTGTGGTTAAACAGGTTCGGATAATTAACAAAGCGGATATTTGGTACGCTGACATTAATATCCAGTGTGATGTTAGTGTTCCGAGTCCAATGCCGCATGGACACCCAATTGGAGTGGATGTAGGACTTGAAAAGTTTTTGGCAACTAGTGATGGTGTTCTGATCAAGTCGCCCAAGTTTCTGAAAGTGATGCAAAGCAAGCTGAAATTGCTGCAACGCAGACTTTCTAGAAAAAAGAATAGCTCCAAGAATTACGAGAAACAGCGCATTCAAGTTGCCAGACTTCACCACGTTATTGATAACACCCGTAAAGACTTCCACTTCAAGCAAGCTCACGCCCTTTGTGATGCTGGTGATCTGGTCTTCATGGAAGATTTGGATTACCGGACTCTTGGCTCTGGGATGCTTGGCAAACAGATGCTTGACGCTGGGCTTGGACAGTTCCGAATCATTACCAAATATGTTTGCTGGAAACGTGGTAAATTCTTTGGTGAAGTTAGCGCCAGGGGGACTTCTCAAGAGTGTCCTGAGTGTGGTGTTCAAGTCAAAAAGGATTTGAGTGTTAGAGTGCATCATTGTCTGAGTTGCGGATATACGACTGATAGGGATGTAGCTAGCGGACAAATAATTAGAAACAGAGGGATAAAACTGATTAGTACGGCGGGACACGTCGGAATTGAAAGTGCTTGTGCAGACGGTCTACCGGGGATTGGGGAAACTCAGTCTAGGCAAGTGTCGAAACCCCGTAAGGGAAAAACCAAGAAATCTAAGAAGTAATTCTTAGAAGCTCCGTACCTTTAGGTCGGAGTGATGTCACTCATCATCCACGTCTGCTTCTTCTACCCATTCTGGTGTAGTTATGGAATCAGAGAATTCTGGGAAATCATCTGCAAAACGGATAATTTGTCCGTTGAAAAATTCTGCTACACGTTGAGCTGCGATCGCTACTTCATCAACTTCCCAATCAGGTGCGGGTGTTTGTTTTGGGGGTGGAGGCAAAGTTTGCGCCCCATTTCCATTTACGCTATTTCTATTTACGCCATTTCCATTTACGCCGTTTCCATTTTTTGCTGCTGTTGGTGATGATGGTGGAGTGGTTGACTGTGGTACTGGCGCTGGAGGCGGAACTTGCTGGTTATAACTGGGTGTGGGTGGTTGCTGAACGCGAGTAGAGTCTTTTAGCGGAGGTTTTTTTTTGGCTGAGATCGGAGTTGTAGAACTGACTTGTTCCAGATTTACCTGAACTTCACGTTGAAAAGTCTGCTGGAAAGCTGTCTTCATCATCGGGAGATCAGATTTAAGTGTTTCATACCATTTAGACCCTTTAACAGCAATACGCGCTACAGTGCCGTTAAACTCTATTAGCTGGCACATTTGCCCCAGTAAAGCTTGCCTAGAAGGCATCGGAAAATTAGCACGCACTTGTTGCCAAACCTGAGTTAAGTCATATTCTGCTTCCCCAACAACTTCTGAAGTTACTGGTTCAACGTTTGCAGGTGGCACAGTAACGGATATCGGTTCTGGGGTTGGTGGTGAAACTGAGTTAGCAGCAGAATTGTGATTTGTTTGCTGTTCAATAGGATGAGATGAAGTAACAGGCTGATTTTGGGCTGCTGCTTGATGATGGTTTGCAGAATTATGATTTATTTGCGGTTCAGCTAGAGGTACAGAAGAGACTGGGTGATTTTGGGCAACTGCTGGAAGATAATTTGGAGATACAGCAGGTGTATTAACTCGTGGTGCGACACTTGGGGCTTGTGGCTGAATATTCGTCGCACTGGGTAACAATCCTAGTAATGTTACCTCCAACCACAAACGCGGCTGGGTGGTATTTTTAATTTGCACTTCAGCTTCTCGCAAGTGTTTCTGTCCCGCCAAAATCCCGCTCATATCGAAGTATTGAGCAAACTCAATCAGCGCTGTCCAGGTTTGCTGAGTACAAGCAACCAAATCGTGGCGGTTGGGTGCTGTTTTAGCTATGAGTAAATCGCGGTAGAAGGCGGCGAGATTTTGCAAAATAGTCAGGGGTTCTCGACCACGATCTAGGATGTAGTGAGTACAGTCTAGAACAGCTTCCGGTTTATCTTGAGCGATCGCATTTAAAAGACTCAGCAAGTCCTGTTCGCTCACTGTCCCCACCAAATCCCAAACTCGCTCTGGTGTCACTTCACCCGCTAACAAACCCAATTGGTCAAGTAGACTTTCGGCATCCCGTAACCCTCCCTGAGCAAGTTGGGCTACCAGGGTGACAGCATCATGTGAAATATGAATGTTTTCAAAAGATGCGATCGCACTTAAATGCTTCACCATCGCTTCTAACTGGATGCGTCTAAAATCAAACCTTTGACAGCGTGAAATAATCGTTGGTAACACCCGTTGCGGGTCTGTTGTCGCCAATATAAAAACTACTTGTCTCGGTGGTTCTTCTAGGGTCTTCAGTAGCGCGTTGAATGCCTGGGTACTGAGCATGTGGCAATTATGTACCAAGAGCATATTTGCTACAAAGTTATGATTATCTGCTACTTCAATATCATAAACTCGCTCAACCCCAGCGAGGTGAACAGATTCGACTGTCTCCAAACTTGTAATCCATGAGGATGCCGTATCCACTTTCACCCGACTTTTCACGTTGCGTGAATCTAACCCCCCAGCCCCCTTCTCTACTAGGGAATGGGCAGAATTCAAAGCCTCTCCCCTTTGCACTACGGTGTACACACAAGTCGAATTACCCCCCTTAATCCCCCCAATAAACGGGGGGAAAAAGAAATCTAGTTCCCTCACGCCACATGCTTCTCCTGTCGGAGACGCTGCGCGAACAAATCGGCAAAGCCGCCCAACGCAGTGGCTCCCCTTTATAAGGGGAGGGTTAGGGTGGGGTAATTCGGCAGACTGGTTGTGATTCGATAACTTGTGTGTACACCGTAGCCTAGAAGGAGAGAGGTTTTCCAGATCCCGTGAAAAGTCATCCACATTCACAGGGGATAGTATCTTCACTCCTTCTCTTACGTCCTTTGCTGGTAGCCATCCCTGGTTTGTCCTAATTAAATGATTACCCGTACATCTAATTTCTCGGTTAGTTGTCTTGATAACGAAGGTTTGACGTTCTCCTTGATCTAACCACCTGACAACTTTCTTGAATTCCCATTTACCTGATGAGTCGTTGTAACTCAGAACCCTCTTACCTTTGATTTTGGGATCATCGATTCTGTTAAGTCCGTTATCAGTCAATACCAGAGAATCTCCAGTTAGGCATTCGTCGATTACATAAACCTTGTAGCGACACTGTACAGGAGCAAATTGGGCTTTTTCAATCAACTCGCGGATATTATCGACACCAGTATTGCTAGCCGCGTCGATTTCAATTATGTCTAAGGCGTAGCCCTTGGTGATTCCCTGACAAACCTCACACACGCCGCAGGGTTCAGCCGTGGGCTTGTCGCCTTTGAGACAATTGAGGGATTTAGCCAGAATTCGGGCACTAGAAGTTTTCCCCGTACCTCTGGGCCCAGTGAATAAGTAGGCGGGGGCGATTTTGGATGTGCCGATCGCATTCGTGAGGGTGGTAGCGATCGCCTCTTGGCCCACCAGTTCAGCAAAACTCTTGGGGCGATATTTGTGGTGCAGGGGTTCATAAGACATGGAAATATAGACTTCAATGCCTTTCAACGTTAATTAGTAGCACCGAGTCGAGTTTAGGATTCAATTATTTTAAACTCTCGTACCTGCTTTATTTATCGATGTTGCCATAGCCCTTGTACTCAACTAATGCCGTATATTTTGGCACTCAGGAAAGCAAGAAACTACAGCTGATCCTCTACTATGATTTCAACATCAATGTATGGGAATTATAGCATATCACTTAGTACATTTGTTCTATTTGAGGGATTGGGGATTGGGGACTGGGGGATAAGCGAACCGGAGAGAAAAACTCTTGACAAATGACTAATGACTATACGTTAGTCCAGTGCGATCGCTACAATCTTAGGATAAGCAATATTCGATGGTGCAGCAGATGCTCAAGCGGCTATTTCAATGGTTCAAAAAGCTTTTTCAGAGCTTGTTTGGTGGAAAACAGACTGCCTCCAAATCTAGGAGAAATGTGGAAAAGGAACCAGCGCCACCCCTAAGCGATACGGATCTGGAATTTCTTTTTAACGAACTGTTGCAAGGAGTTCATCAAGCACGAGGCGAAGCATGGGCACGAAAGTGGCTGTATAATATTGAACATCGTATCCCAACTCAAGACTGGGTTGAGTGGTTAGGGCGCTTTGGTGACAGATTGCTTGCATCACCTACACCCAATAATGAAATGGCTGCGCGGTTAGTGCAACTGGGTGAGTTGGACATCCCAGAAATCGGAGATGTTGCCTATAGTATTGGGATGCAGTTGTTGACACGCAATCCAGGCGAACCCATTTGGGAATATGCAGGGCCAGATACCGTTAGCATAAATTTGCCCCCTGAGCCAACTACCCCAGTATCAGAGTTAGCAGATACGCCAGAGAACCCCCCGGAGGGAGAATACCAAACTGTCACCCTAGAAGAGTTGTTTGTGATGTTACAGGAGGATGAAAACTTACGCCAGCAGATTGCTCAACAGCTTGCCGTTGAAACAGATGACCCACAAGTGCTTGTCCAGGCATTGATTAGCCAATTATATCCTGGTGGTGAATCGACTACAGAGCAAACAGAAAATTAATGGCTTCCCAGAGTCAAGAGATTTTGGATTTTGGATTTTAAATTTTGGATTGACCCCATCGATAAACAGATGCATCTCGAATATTTTGGATTCTGGATTTGTTTCACCTCCGAAGGTTGAAAGCGCATAGCAGGACGTTAGTTAGGTATGAAACATAAAGAATCTAAAATCTAAAATCTAAAATTGGCAGGGTCAAAACTCAAGAGTTAAATCTGGGAATTGTAACGTTGTAATGCTATGCTCTTGAAGATTTGTATATTTTTTGCTAACCTGCTACGGAAGCGCTGTCCGAATCTAATGGATTTTTACGTAATTGATGATTTTTTTAACACAACGATGGCTACAATCTAGAAAAACAAAATCCAAGAGTGTGGCAGATGCTCAGGCGGATATCGCAGTCGCTTAAAAGGTTTTTAAAGCGCCTCATTGCAAGTAAACAGACTACTTCTCTCAAGGGTGTGAGAGGACGCAATCTGGTGGGAATATTACCAGAACTAACCAATGCGGATCTGGAACAATTGTTTATCCAATTGTTAGAAGGCGTGCATCAAGCACGAGGACGACAGTGGGCATTGAGGTATCTGCAACGGATTGAAAATCGCATTCCGGCTGAACGCTGGATAGATTGGTTGGTGATGTTTGGTGAAAGCTTACTAGCTTCACCTACACCAAATCCTCTTTTAGCAACACAGATGGTGCAATTAGGGGAACTTGGTGTTGGCAGAATTGGAGATGTTGCTTATGACATTGGCATTCGGCTAATGCAAAATTTACCCACAGAAATAGAGTATCAGGACAATCAGCCGCAAGATGACGGAGAAATAACTCCTGGGCAAGAACTGATCGGCGATTTGGGCGAGCAGTTATGGGAGTATGATGAGCCAGAATTTGTAGAAATAACTCCTGGGCAAGAACTGATCCGCGATTTAGGCGAGCAGTTATGGGAGTATGATGAGCCAGAATTTGTAGAGATCGCGACAAATGAAGAAATTATTATCCCAAGTTCCCCTGGACAAGAGCTAATCCGTAGCTTAGGCGAACAGTTATGGGAATATGATGTGCCAGATGTTGAACCAATCACGTCAGCACCTCAAAATGTCTCTTTTGAGGAAAGATTACCCGAAAATTTAGAGGAACTGGTATCGGAGTATGAAGGGGAAAACGTCCAAACCGCAATACCTGAAAATGTTCCTCTCCCCCCACTGGAAGATTCAATCACTTCCTTAGCCCAACTGAGGTTCGGCGATGAAGAAGTTGTTCAAATTACAACACCAGCAAATCTCCTTTCCACTAGGCAAAGGACTGAATTAGCAACGTCTTCCTCGGTGGAAACTTGGGATAACACTTTGACGAATTTAGAGCCAAATGTAGCTAATACCTTAGATGAGTTGTGGGTAAGGTTGGATCAAAGTACCAATTTAGTCCAGCAACTTGCTTCGGATTTGGCAGTTCAAAGTAGTAATTCCTCTGCTAGTATTGAGCGACATAGCGATAATCCGATTACCCACGCTCAAGGGTGGTTTTACCAAGGTCTTCAACAAGCGAAAACAGGTGATTTGTTAGGCGCGATCGCATCCTATGACCAAGCCATTGAAATGCAACCCGAATTTTCCGAATATTGGTTTAACCGAGGCTTAACGCTGTTCCATTTAGAACGTTTTGATGAAGCGATCGCTTCTTATGAAACCGCTATAGAATTGAAACCCGACTTCTACAAAGCTTGGTACAACCGGGGTGGAACTCTCGGAGAATTAGGATATTTTGAAGAAGCGATCGCTTCTTTTGACAAAGCTATAGAAATCAAACCAGACTACCAAGAAGCTTGGTCTAGCAAGGGTTTGGCACTGCTGAAATTAGGTTGGCTACCAGAAGCTATTGCTAGTTATGACCAAGCCCTGCAACTCGAACCAGAAGACCAGGAAAACTGGTATCACCGAGGCATCGCCCTAGCTGTCAGCGAACAATTTGCCGAGGCGATTATATCTTACGACAGAGCTATAGAAATTAACCCAGAGTACCACGAAGTTTGGATAGACAGGGGTGTAGTGCTGTTTAATTTGGGAAGATGGTCAGAAGCGATCGCTTCCTGGGATAAAGCCCTTTCAGTTCAAGCCGATTTCTACTTAGCTTGGTACAACCGGGGTATAGCATTAGACAACTTAGGACGTAGAGAAGAAGCGATCGCCTCCTATGGGCAAGCGATCGCCATTAAACCCGACTTCCACCTAGCTTGGTATAATCAGGCAGTAGCACTGTTTTATTTAGAACAATTTGCCGAAGCGATCGCTTGTTATGACAACGCTTTGCAAATTAAACAAGATTATTGGGAAGCTTGGATTGGTCGGGGAACTGCGATCGGTAATTTAGTGAACTCTGACGAATTGCGGAATTTATCGAGTAGTATCACAGCGATCAATCCTGCCTTACAACAGGGCGGCTACGAAGGAAAATTAGCCAGCTACGAAGAAGGTTTAAAGCATCTGCGGACAGATACCCATCCAGAAGGTTGGGGTAGATTGCATTTTGCGATCGCTAATACTTACTACGACCAAGGCAAAAAACATCCCAATCCCCGCGATTCTTGGCGCAAAGCCGCGTCTGAATACCATCAGGCGCTATTAACCCTCACACTAGAGTATTTTCCCCAGCTGCATCTAGAGGTTTTGCAATCTCTCAGCAAAGTGCTGATGGGCTTGGGACAAACCACACAAATTCAAGAATTACTGCAACGCGGTACAGACTTATTGCGACAATTACTGAGTGAAGAAACTCGCTCAGACGAAAGTAAAAAACAACTAGCTTTGAAATTTGCAGGCTTCGATCAATTGGCAGTAGATTTAGCCGTCGAGTCTGGTGATTTAGTAGAAGCTTGGGAAATTGCCGAACAAGGCAAAAATACTTGTTTAAACTGGCTACTTTCTGGCTGGAATGATCATATTTATTCGCCTTATTATGACGCAATTCAACAACTATTTAATCCCACAACAGCAATTATTTACTGGCATATTAGTCCAGTTGCTCTACAGACTTTTATCCTCAAAGATCAAGCACCATCACCGATTCTGCTCTTTACACCGATGCAAGACGTTGGGGGGCTATCTTTAGGAGAAGATGCTATTCGTCTAAATGAATTGCCCCTACCCGAAGCAGTACAACGCCTAATTGAATTTGAAACTTGGCTAGAAGATTGGCATCAACAATACCAAGAATATCGCAGCATAGCCCAAGACAAAGAAAGTAAAAGCCACCATGCTTGGCGAGTTGAGATGGAAGAGAAGTTGTTGCAACTGTATGAAATCCTGAATATTTCCACAATTGCACAGGAACTCGAAGGCATCACCCAACTGGTTTTAATTCCTCACCGTGACTTATACAGATTGCCCATTCATACACTTTTCCATCTCTCTTCTGAAAATGGCGAAGAATTACCGAATGTGGAATCAAATTTCACCGTCACCTATTTACCCAGTGCCCAAATAGGTTTATCAATCAGAAATGAGGATATTTGGCAGTGGCAAAATAAGTTATTGCTCAGTGTTGAACATCCTGAAAGTACAGGTTATCCGCCGCTTAAATTTGCCAAACTGGAATCTGAAATTGTTAGTCAGATGTTCAATAATATCCAACGAATTCAGGGAGCGGAAGCTACAAAAAACCTTGTCGTAAATGCTTTATCTGAGAATTACAACATCTTACATTTTACGGGTCATGTCACTAATAATTTAGTTGAACCTAAAAAGTCAGAATTAGCATTAGCAGGTGAAGATAGACTTACACTAGATGAAATCTACCAACAAAATCTCGCAAGTTACAACCTGATTACCCTCTCTGCCTGTGAAAATTTGATTACTAGCAACCACACTATCAGCAGCGAATATGTGAGTTTAGTTAGTGGTTTTGTCAGTCAGGGTGTACCTCATGTAGTGAGTACTCTTTGGAGTGTAGAATCTTCGGCTAGTGCCTTGGTGATGATCGAGTTTTATCGACGATTACAGCCCAATAAATCAGCCGTTACTGCCTTAGCCGAAGCAACACGATGGCTGAAAGAACTAACTGCTGGAGAATTGACAAAATGGTATGAAGATATTTTGAATAATCTGCATCCAGAGGAAGTACGGATTCAAACTTATTTAGCAACACAACTATATAGAAATAGTAAAATGGCATCAGATAAAAATCTTTATAATCATCCTTATTATTGGGCAGCCTTTACGATTATGGGTAAGCCGAATTAAAACCCCACACTTACACTAGTTCTATGTTGGGTGGGGATTGTACCCGATTTTGGAAGCACCATTGTGGAGTATTTCGCCGTTTATTCCGGTGGCTTGAACTCATGTTGATATTCTGGACACTTAGGAACGTGGATTAAATAAGATGCAAAACTTCATCCTATCTCTAGCTTCCCTCTCCTTTTTAAGGAGAGGGATTGAGGGTGAGGTAAACCAGGGACATAAATTGTATGTTATTTAATTCTTATTCCTTAACCCGCCCCTACGACCTCTGCACTTCGGTTTGATAAATCTGGTGAGAAATCCGGGTTAACAGGGCTAGAAATGAAAACAATTGAAGAATTAAAGACTCGGATCAAAGAACTCAGTAGTCAAGCTGTAGAATTTAGTAAAAAAGCAACTGAAGTGTGTTTGACAGATCGGGAACAAGCTAAACAGTTCAGACAACAAGCTAGGGAAGCTAGTAAGCGCTGTCAATTAGAGGGACGAGCCTACAAACCTTCAACTCCCATTAGACGGCACAGCGATCCTACCAAGGATCGGGCGAAGGTGGAATGGGTGGTGCGTGTGCCCCAAGGTAGCACAGTTAAACTGCTAGCCCGTCATGAACGTGCTGGAGTTGTTCGCACTGAATTAACACTCTAAAACTCTTATTCCTTTGCGTACTTTGCGGTTCGTTTTTCATTATTTTGCATAAGTCCTGATTTGAAATTTTCAAACATACTTCCTGGCGTAATTACCTTAATACAGTTTTGTCTAAACCTATAATTACCGTTCGCCTGATTACGCGTGACGAACTTCCTCAACTTCTGGCGTTGTATCAGCACCTAAACCCCATCGATGCCCCTCTACCTGCTAACGATGTTTTACAATCCATCTGGGATGCGATTTTGCACGATCCCCGTTTGTATTACATTGTGGCTGATGTTGATAACCAGTTAGTCGCAATGTGTAACTTAACTATTGTTCCCAACTTGACCCGTGGCGCACGTTCATACGGCATTATTGAAAATGTTGTCACTCACGCCGATTATCGACGACAGGGATTTGGTACGCAAGTGCTGCATTATGCTTTAGCTTTGGCATGGCAGCAGCAGTGTTATAAAGTGATGCTTCTGAGTGGCTCAAAACGCGAGGAGACTTTGCACTTCTATGAAAAAGCAGGGTTCAAGCGTGGAGTCAAAATCGGATTTGTTGCCCTAGCTCCAGAGTAGTTGTGAGCCAGATTGATACAGATGAGACACCTTTTCCAAATCCTAGTTTATCTTTGGATTCCTTTCCATAAAATCGTCTTTTGCAAACAACTTAATTCTTAGCCAAAGAATTTAGCACGATCAGGCTCGAAATTTTTGATTGCGATCGCTAATTCTCAGTCTAGTATTTTCAAATTCCCTATCATTGACAACTATCTAAAGAGTGAAAGTTTTTCCTCGAAATCTAGCCCTGAGTTAGTTGTATTATCTCAATCAAAGATTAAGAATATATCAGATCGCAAAGAAAAACTTTATTTCTTAAATGTTACTAAAGATCATGATACATTAAGTTTGACGGCATTAAACCTCCTCGGCAATTATAAAGAGATGGCTATGAAAGGCCAATTGTTTTAGTGCTTGACTGCAATTTTATAATTGATAAAATCGCCTACTTGCATTAATTATCTTTATTGTTGCAACATATTCAGATCGCCACCGTCTAGCTGCTTATATTTAGTGTGATCTGCGGTTCTTAAAAAAACCGGAATCCTATACCGTGTGGGAAACATTGGGATAAATGTTTAGGACTTACGCAAAACTACACGCACTCAGGGGCAATACCCTGCGGGAAGCCGCTCCGCGTCTACATGAATTGCCCCCTATGAAAATCCTTCTTTTCGGCTATTGTTTGCGTAAATCCTGATTTTATGAGATGTCAGAGCAGCCACTCATAATGCCCCACATTTTAATTTTCCAGAGTTAACGGGTTTCATTTCTGGTTTTCATATCGAGGTGAACCAACCAGTCATCTGGATATTTGTATTCACTTAACCCTGCATCGTGTATTTTCCAATAGTCAACCCAAGAAATTGAAAAGAGGATATTTCCATGTCTAGTTTGTTTCGTTGGTCATCAACAAAGATTGCTTTGCTAGTTCTGGGAATGACAGCTGCGACAATAGCTCCCATCGTAATTTCTACACCAGCTTTATCTCAAACTACTGTTCCATCTACACCATCGGGTACACCAGCACCAACTTCAACAGTTAACTTGTCTGATGTCTCCTCAGATTATTGGGCGCGTCCCTTCATTCAAGCCCTAGCCGACAATAACGTAATTGCTGGCTTTCCTGATGGTACTTTTAGACCAAATCAACCTGTGACTCGTGCTGAATTTGCCGCCTTGATTCAAAAAGCTTTCAGTAACCAAAATCGAGTTCGGCAATTAAGTCCAGGTGGGTTTAGTGATGTTCCTGCTAACTACTGGGCTGCTTCTGCAATTCAAAACGCCTACGAAACTGGATTTTTGGCAGGCTATCCTGGCAACGTGTTTAAACCAAATCAAGAAATTCCTAGAGTGCAGGGGATTGTTTCTTTAAGTAGTGGCTTGGGTTTGTCTGGTGGCGATGCTAATACTCTCAGTAGTTACTACAACGACGCTTCAGCTATCCCCAACTATGCTGTTAATAGTGTGGCAGCAGCGACACTAGGTAATCTTGTTGTGAATTACCCGGATGTGAAACAACTCAATCCGCAACAATCTTTAACTCGTGCTGAAGCTGCGGCACTATTATATCAAGCTTTAGTTAAGCAAGGAAAGCTGCAACCCATTGCTAGCAATCTTCCAGCTAGTCAGTATGTTGTCGCTGGAACTCCAACCAGTACCGATATTGTTTCTCTTGCTGCATCCAGTAGTTCTTTTACAACTCTGACTTCTTTATTAAAGACATCAGGTTTAGCAGATGTTCTTCAACAGGCTGGACCTTATACAGTTTTTGCTCCCACCGATCAAGCATTTGCTGCTTTGCCTGCTGCTACTTTACAAGAGTTACAGCAACCAGAGAACAGAGAAGCATTGATTAAGATTTTGAGATATCATGTGGTTCCCGGTGCGGTAACTGCTAGTCAACTCTCGTCTGGGAAACTGGAAACAGTTGAAGAAAAACCTGTAAATATTCAAATCGATCGCGCTAACAATCAAGTCTTGGTGAATAATGCCAGAGTTCTCCAGGCGGACGTTAAAGCTAGCAATGGTATTATCCATGCAATTAACCAAGTCCTGATCCCGCCTGATGTTAACATCAGTAAGTTAAATCAACCGCCAACAGGAAATAATGGTACGCCTGACGTGACAGTAGGTAGAGCTACTCGTGGTGGCAGAAGCTATATCGGAGTTGCTGGTAATATTGGTTTGACCGGAGACAGTACAGCTTTAGGCCAGGGTAACTTTGCAGTGATTAGCAAAGTTGGTCTGACACGTAATATATCAGTGCGACCATCGGTAATATTTGGGGATAATACACTGTTTCTGGTTCCCGTTACTTTGGATTGGTCTCCTAGCACAGCAGGTTCAGTGGGTAAGGAAACGTTCTCTATATCTCCTTATGTGGGTGCTGGTGTAGCTATTGCCGCTAATAATAATACTGATTTTGGATTACTGCTAACTGGTGGTGTAGATATTCCTCTCGGTTCTAAATTTACGCTAACGGGTAGTGCAAATGCTGCTTTTGTCGATAATACTGATGTAGGAATACTATTAGGAGTTGGCTACAACTTCTAAGTAAATAGAATCACAACAATACACTAGTACAAGAAGGCAAAAGTAAAAAGAAGGCAGTTCTTGCTTGAGGAAAACTGCCCTCAGCAAGAACTGCCGCGATCGCTAGGGTCTCAAGACTGCGTAGGTTTTGGAATTTCTTGGTTGAGGCAAGCAGGGGAAGCAGGGGTAGAAATGGAGGCTGGCGTTGAGTTTTGCCTCCCCTGCTTATCCGAGCAGTATTGGCTAGGGTCTTGGGTTTAAGATAAGAACTCCAAATTTTCAATTTGGTGGCTCTTTTTCAGGAGGGGTTTGAATCCACTTCTGAAAAAAACCTCCTGCCTCCTTTATTCCCCGCATCAAATCTCCGTCGCCAACCAAGCACGCAAAACTTCACCTACTGTCCACGCTTGGGCAATACATCCCCGTGGAGTCATTGGCGCATCACCATCAAAAATTTCGCTGAGACTACCAAGACCGTGGGCAGTGAGATGATTAGCCATTGGTTCCAAAAATTGACGAGCCTGTTCAGGGTTTTTGTAGACGCGCAGGTGTGCTAAGACAAATGGCCCCAACAACCAACCCCAGACGCTTCCCTGGTGGTAAGCTCCATCACGTTGATACCGATTTCCACCGTATTTTCCCTGGTACTGAAGATGGTCGGGAGCTAGCGATCGCAATCCATGAGAAGTCAGCAGCATTCGCCCACAAGCTTCTACCACTCCCTTTTGCTGGGCCGCTGTCAACGGACTTTCTGGTAATGACACAGCAAATATTTGGTTAGGACGCAACAACGCATCATCACCATCAGGACTGTCTAAAACGTCATAGCAATAACCTGTCCCTTCATTCCAGAAGCGAGAAAATCTATACTTTACCCGATCGGCCATTGCCTCATATTCTTGGTGTGGTTTACCAAGATGACGGGCAAACTTTGCCATTGTCCGTAAAGCATTATACCAGAGAGCGTTAACTTCAATCGGTTTGCCAATTCGGGGCGTAACTACCCAATCATCAACCTTGGCATCCATCCAGGTCAGTTGTACACCAGCAACGCCAGCATAAAGTAAGCCATCGGCTGCATCAAGGTGGATATTGTAGCGTGTACCACGACAGTGCCAATCAATGATATCTGCAAGTATGGGAAAGAGTTCACTAAGTAAAATATCATCGTCTGTAGCGCTGTAGTAGGCGCGGACTGCTTCAAAGTACCAGAGAGTGGCATCGACAGTATTATATTCTGGTTGCTCACCCGCATCGGGAAAGCGATTAGGTAGCATTCCCTGGTCTACGTGTCTGGCAAAGGTGCGAAGAATTGAGCGCGCTATCTCTGGACGACCAGTGGAAATTGTCAAACCAGGTAGACTAATCATGGTGTCGCGTCCCCAGTCGCTAAACCAGTGATAACCAGCGATGATGGTTTTGCCGTAGGGGTCTTCTGGCGCTGGGCGATCGACAATAAACTGGTCAGCAGCTAATACTAAATGGTTGATCCAGCTAGGTGATTCCTTAGTCTTGAGGGGTCGATTAGTTTTCCAAAATCCTGTTAATTTCTGCTCTTGAGTGCGACGTAACTTCAGTGCAGCTTCACCATTGAGATTTGGTTGTTTTTCTGTGCTGGCTACAAAGGCAATCGCTTCTCCAGGATTCAGTGTAACTTCAAAGGTGGCGGCGTGGAGGTGGTCTTCTTTATCGCTCAATCCCCGATAGCGTTCAACTGCTAAGTCAAAGTCATAATACCAATTGTTGACAACAGATACACTAGCGCGTGAATCGCTCACTAGATAAAGTGGTACAGCACCCGGATAAGCAGTTACACAAATTCCCTGTTCCACCTCCTCAACAGACATCTGCCAACCATTGCTTTGAGTGTCGCTGTGATAATCGCGGTAGTTGACCATTGCTTTCAGTGTCAACTTCAGGGGTTGAGTGGCACGACGCAGAATATATTGGACATAAGTTGTATTCGCGCCTTGTTGCATCCACACCCGTTTTTCTAGCAAGGCATCGGCAACACCAAAACGCCATACAGGAATTGTACCTTCCAGAGAAAAACGCTCAATATGTTGATAACCGTGGGGACTGACAGTACCATTTGCCCAACGATTCGTGTCTAGAGGATAAGAGCGGGTATCATACAATACAGTTTCATCTAGTTTTGTCAGCATTAAAGTGCGACCCAAAGGTGGTTTCAATGCTGCTACTAGTAGTCCGTGATAGCGGCGAGTCAATAAACCAGCCACAGTCCCAGAGGCGTAACCACCAATACCGTTAGTAACTAACCACTCCCGCGATTCTGCAATGTCAAGATTGCCGCAGATTTCCCGCCCAAATTCTATACACATAAGTCACGTCGCTTTGCTCTAAATTTAAAATTAAGCTTTTCTCTCTGCGTTTTCTATGCGTCTGCGATTTAAAAGTAATTTATTTAACCACAGCGGCGCAGAGAACACGGAGAAAAGAGAAATTATTGTCTAAAAATTTTACCCACGAAAGGGCTACTCTAACTTTTGTGAGGTTGGGGATTGATCCTCAGTTGTTTGAGATTCATTCACTAGAGGATTGAGGATGACTTCATTAGCTACACTATCAGCTTTCCGGGCACGAATTGCTGGACGCGACCGCCTGTAACCGGCTCTTTCAGCTTTTTGGTGTTCGTAATCAATTAATCTGCCATAATATTCGTGCTTGCTTAAATTCATCGACAAGAAAATATGCTGGCGGGTATTACCAAAACCTTTGCGGTTAAAAAACTTTAATGCTGAAGTATTGGTGGGGTCAGTGTCTACTAGCATAAACCGCGCGCCATCTTCAATCATCCGAGCGACGACTTTATCAACCAATTTGTCTGCTACTCCTCGACGCTGATACTTTGGGCTAACTCCCAGCCATAAAATATATCCGTAAGTCCAGGATGCTTTGGTGATGATGGTTCCCAAAATAAATCCGGCTAATTCCCCATCTGTTTCGGCCACAAGACAGTATTCTGGATCGGTGTTGTAAAGTCCAATTACCTCCCACTCGTCCCAGGTGCGGTATAAATAAGGATATAAATCGCTAGTAAATAAGCCTTCTCCCAAGTGGTAAACGGGAGCAATGTCGTCAATTCCTAATTCGCGTACATAAATTGCTTCAGTTTCATCAAAGATTGACATAAATTTACATAATTTTAAAAGTTATAACTTCTTTATACCCTGATTGGATTTTACAAACATCCTCTAATCTATAGGGTTGAGTGAGACTTCTTGAATCCTGTCAAAATTTGGCAATGATTCTTTCACTGCTTCTTCAGTAGCTTGGATGCGGTCGCACCTTTTGGCAAATTGACAATAATCACAGTTTTTACTACCCGCCACAACTTGCGGAAACTGTTGGTTATTTTGGTAATTTTCTAGCCAATTAGTTAACTGGCTTAACAGTTGATTAAGTTTCTTTCCTGTTTGTGTATGTTGAGCAGTACTGTAATTAAATTTAATATTTTGGGGTTTTCCTTCAGATTGGACAAACCAATAAGTCATGGAAATATTTTCTGGCAAATAGTCGCTAGTTTCTGCCAATACATACAGATAAAGCCGTGTTTGCCAGTTGGATTCTAACTTGCGTTTATTGGGTGGTTTTGGATAAGTTTTCCAGTCGAGAATTTGCGCTTGTTGGTTATCTGCAATCAATAAATCATAGACAACTGTCAGCAAATAATCTTGAAGTTGCAGAGTGCGATAGTGTTCACTTTCACGGAAAGTTTGATTATCAGATGCAGTCGTTAAGATTTCTGGGGCTGCATCGGCAAAACCTAGCATCCAGCTTTGCAATTGAGCATCTGCTTGCAGGAAACTATCAATAGGCAAACCCATTTCTCGCTGCTGCATTAGCAAGTGAAAGCGACTACCCAAAGCTAGTCGTTCTTCTTGTTCTGGATTTGAGGGCGAATTGAGTTTTTCTAAGTAGGTATGTTGAAATTTACGCGGACAAGTTTCTAGTAAGTTAAGTTGTCCTTGAGACAGTCGCAATATTTGAGTTGAAGTTGATAGCATTCTTCTATTTTAGAAGTAAATTATAATCTCAACTCACCTTTGGCAGTAAAGGCATACCTGCCCTGGCGAATGGAATTCGCAGCTATACAGACAAAACCCATATCCGTGGGTTTCAAATTCTTTAAGTCCGTGTAGGCGGACGAAAGTTTGTGTAGCCGCGATTTCTAATCGCCTGGTATATTTGCTATTTCAACTCGTCTTGATCTACCTCATCCTGGTGATTGGAATGTTTAGTTTTTCCTTGAGACTTGATTGAACCAAAGCTGTAGGCCATAGCTATTTTAACGATGTCAAAATATGCCGGGTGATTAGCTTTGTTAACGATCGCTAAAGAAATAGATCCTGCCACTAAGATAACTAAAAGTGGCGAAACTGGTTCTAACTCAGAGCCGTTGTTGTTGTTAGGCATGATATAATCTCCAAATGGAAAGTTACGAAGCCTTTGGCTAAGTGGAAGTTAACCAAAGGCTATTTATTGCCAAGATGGGACTTAACCCCAAGACTCAAATATCATTGCGATCGCAAATAGACAGATTAGGAAAATTGCTATCCTCGCAACCCATAACCGTAGACTTGCGGATAAAAGCATCCCAACTATCGTATTAGCCCCGAAAGTGTGAGACACAACCAAGGCTATTCCCAGCCCCAGCAGCGCTAGCAGAAAATATTTGAGTCCTGTAAAAAACCACTTGAACAGCAGATTATCGTTATCTTTGAGACTGGGTTTCATAGTTTTTTCCTGTTTTGAAAGTTGAATCTAGGCAGCAGTTAGCACTCCCCTGACCACACTAAGGAAACAGCGAATATCCACAGTTTTGCTCCCACCAAGTCAAAATACACAACAGTCCTACTCCTGAGTAGAGCGGGAATGCCAACGAAGGTGGTCGTAATATTTGCAGGTCGTGAAAAATTAAGCTCTTTGATGAATTACCAGGGCAATCTGGTTAGATGTTCAATGCGCGTAATCGCACAGAAGCGCACTACGCGCATTGAACCCTCGAAATTCCTACAGGCAATTTGTATACTTGCCTTTTTCAGAATTTGCAGTTACAGCCTTTGCCTTTATCTATCACTCACTAAGTTTCTTTTATTTACCCGTAAGCTTACTAAGTCACCGTTGTTTCAGCTGTTAAACTCACTATAAGATAACTAAGTGAGTTAGGTCAAGGTAAACTATAAAGAAAATTATTTAAATAGCATAAGATACTACAAACTCGGCTGAAGTCTCCAAATTAATCCTCACTTTTGGGACTTCCAAATAGTGAAGAAGGCAGGAGGACTCCTGCCTTTCTTGCTAAAAATACTAAATTGTCTCACTTGCTCATAGCCAGTCCACAGGTAACTTATGCGGCTTCACCTTTACCAAGCATCCTGCGGCATCACAAGGAATTCTGACAACTGAACCTTAAGTACTTGGCTAAAAAGGCTCAATTTGATATGGTTAATCAACATATCAGATTGATATATCAAAATGCTGAAGTTGGCAGTATTAGGTCTATTACAGCGAGAGCCATTAAACGGTTATCGGCTCAAACAGCAACTAGAGATGTTTATGAGTGGCAGTATTTGTGTCAACTATGGTGCGATTTATCCTCTTCTGAAGCGCATGGAAGAACAAGGTGAAGTGAGCTTATGTGCAGAACAAATAGAAGAAGGTGGACATTGTGGAAAAGTATATGAGATTACACCCCTTGGCAAAAACACTTGGTATCGAGAGATGTTGGCATATCCTCATGAAAGCTGGGTGAATGCGCGATCGCGATTCCTAATCAAATTTTTTTTCTTTGGTCATTTATTACCCGAAGAACGAGTGCGGTTAATTGAACATCGATTGATGTCATGTCAGTTACGCCTTGCAGAGAAAAAAGCACTGGAAGTCACTGATGATTTATATCAAGGGAAAGTGCGAGGGCGGGCGATTGAAGTCATCAAATCGGAGATTGAGTGGCTAGTTGAGCAACTCCAAATAGAACAACTGCAACTAGCTCAAACGCCAACCTCAATCAAGAGTGCTGAGTAAAACAGTTTTAACACCAAAAACTTTTGAAGTATCCTAACTAACTATGTGGATCGTCAAAATTGCCTTACGTCTTCCGTATACATTCGCGATCGCCGCTTTGATGATTGTGATCCTGGGTGTAGTCACGATATTTAGTACACCAGTTGATATTTTTCCCGCAATCAACATTCCCGTTGTCAGCGTAGTTTGGACTTACACTGGTACTACATCTGAGGAAATGGCACAGCGAATCGTCACCATTAGCGAACGCGCCATGACAACAACCGTTGGTGACATCGAACACATTGAGTCTCAATCTTTAAGTGGTGTTAGTGTCGTCAAGGTTTTTTTCCAACCCAACGCTAATATTGCCTCAGCAGTCGCTCAAATTACCTCTGTCAGCCAAACCATTCTCCGCCCTTTGCCACCGGGGATTACACCGCCATTCATCATTCAATACAACGCTTCCTCAGTGCCGATTATCCAGATGAGTGTCAGTAGCAAAACCTTGCCAGAAGAAGCACTCTTCGACTACGCTACCAACTTCGTCCGTACCCAATTAGCAACAGTGCAAGGAGCGAGTGTACCTCTACCCTATGGTGGTAAACCCCGGCAAATTATGGTTGATATCGATCCCCAAGCGATGTTGGCTAATGGCATTTCTGCCCAAGATGTGACTAATGCTGTCAGTGCCCAAAACCTGGTTTTACCAGCAGGGGATATAAAAATAGGCGATCGCGACTTCGCCGTACAAATCAACAATAGTCCAGACGTGGTAGCAGCCCTTAATGACTTGCCAATTAAGCAAGTTAATGGTACTGTCATTTCCATTCGTGATGTCGCCCAGGTAAGAGATGGCTTTGGTGTGCAAACGAACATTGTACGTCAGAATGGCAGGCGATCGAGCTTACTTAGTATCCTGAAGAGTGGCAATGCCTCAACGATTGATGTGATTGAGCGAGTCAAAAAAACTTTGCCTCGCATCCAGTCCACCTTGCCCCCAGAACTGAATTTAGCGTTTTTGTTCGATCAATCTATATTTGTGAAAGCTTCTATTCAAGGCGTTCTCAAAGAAGGATTGATTGCAGCCTGTCTGACTGCGCTAATGATTTTAATTTTCCTGGGAAGTTGGCGCAGCACCGTAATTGTAGCCGTATCAATTCCCCTCTCAATGCTGGTTTCGATTATTGTGATGAGTCGTTTGGGACAAACTTTCAACATCATGACCTTAGGTGGTTTGTCCTTAGCTGTTGGTATTCTGGTAGATGATGCCACAGTAGAAATTGAAAATATCCACCGAAATCTCGGCCAAGGTAAACCCATCAAGCGAGCAATTTTAGATGGGGCGCAGCAAATCGCCACTCCAGCACTTGTAGCAACATTATGTATTTGTATTGTCTTTGTGCCGGTCGTGTTTCTCAGTGGAGTGGCAAAGTATCTATTTGTCCCCCTAGCGATGGCGGTAGTATTTGGGATGCTTGCTTCCTACGTGCTATCTCGGACTGTAGTCCCGACAATGGCAAGCTATCTTTTACCATCCGAAGTAGACTGGCATAGAGAAAACGAGCATCATAATGGTAACAACAGCCATCATCTAGATTCGCCAGTCCAAAACAATAATGGTAACAACAGCCATCATCTAGATTCGCCAGTCCAAAACAATAATGGTAGCGATAACCACCACCAAACAGAAGATGCAGCAACGAACACTGCCGAACCTGTGAAAAAAGATTGGATCTGGCAACTACACGAAAAATTTAACCGACAATTTGAGAAATTTCGCAGTTGGTACTATGGTATCCTGACCTCAGCATTAAATCACCGTCGCATAGTCTTTGTGCTATTTGGTGCTTTTATCGTCAGTGCAGGAGTTTTGTTACCATTCGTCGGTCAAGACTTTTTCCCTGAAGTCGATGGTGGTCAGTTTAGCCTTCATGTTCGAGCCTTAGCTGGTACTCGTTTGGAAGAGACAGAAAGAATTGTCAGCCAAGTAGAAGACGTTATCCGTCAAACTGTACCGAAAGAAAATCTTGCTCTAATTCTGGATAACATCGGCTTACCCACCAGTGGCATTAACCTTACTTATGGCTACAACGGTGCCACAATTGGGTCTGCTGATGCTGATATTCTCGTGTCCCTAAAAGAATCTGGTGCAACTTCTTCTTACATCAAGGAACTCCGCCAGAAATTGAAAGCGACATTTCCCAGCTACACCTTCTTTTTTGAACCGGCTGATATTGTGACTCAAATTCTCAATTTCGGTTTGCCTGCTGCTGTTGACGTGCAAATATCTGGCCCTCTGAAAAACTCAAAAGCCAACTTTGAAATTGCCCAACAAATCGCCGCGCGGATGACGCGTATTCCTGGGGCTGTAGATGTACATCTCCAGCAAGTTGTCGATGCCCCAAAATTACGTCTTGATGTCGATCGCACCGAGGCTCAACAACTGGGGATGACCCAGCGTGATGTTGCCAATAGCGTCCTCACTTCCTTAAGTTCAAGCGGTCAAGCTGCAATCAACCAATGGCTCGATCCCAAAAAAGGCGTGAGTTACACCCTGGCTGTACAAGTTCCCCAGTATAAACTTGACTCTATTGACAGCCTGAAAAATACACCAGTTAGCAACGGTCAAACTGCACCCCAACTTTTGGGTAATTTGGCTACTGTCAAACGCGATACAGTGATGCAAGTTGTGAATCACTACAACATTCAGCCAGTTTTCGATATCTACGCTAACTCCTCTGGTCGCGATCTGGGGGGAGTTGCCAGCGATGTAAATCGAATCATCGCTGATTATCAGAAAAAATTGCCCAAGGGAAGTCAGATTAATGTCCGTGGGCAAGTGCAAACGATGAACTCTTCGTTTTTGGGACTTGGTTTAGGACTTGTGTTTGCAATTGTGTTGGTTTACTGCTTAATGGTAGTGAACTTCCAATCTTGGCTCGATCCCCTGATTATTATGATGGCGCTGCCAAGTGCCTTAGCAGGGATCATTTGGATGCTGTTTGTCACCCGCACCACCCTAAGCGTCCCTTCGTTAATGGGTGCAATTATGAGTATTGGTGTGGCGACATCAAACAGTATTTTAATGATCACTTTTGCTAACGAGCAACGTGTAGAAGGGGAAAATGCCTATAAAGCATCCCTAGCGGCGGGTTATACAAGGTTACGTCCGGTGTTAATGACTGCCTTAGCTATGCTAATCGGGATGGTGCCAATGTCTCTCGGTCTTGGTGAAGGTGGTGAACAGAATGCACCCTTGGGTCGCGCTGTAATTGGTGGCTTGTCTGCGGCAACAGTCGCGACTCTGATCTTTGTGCCTGTTGTGTACAGCATTATGCGGCGTCAACCACCTCGTCCTATTGATGAAGAGCATGACGATTTAAATTTCTCAGATCCCAAGACAGCCTACTCGTTATCATCATCTCAAGGCAAGTCATGAGCAATTCAAAAGGTCGCGCTCAGGATTTTCTCACTTCTCTACGAGACTTGGGCATTGGTCTTTGCGTCGAATGGCATTAAGAAAAGGCAAAAGGCTTGTGTCACCTCGTTCCCAGTCTTCAGACTGGGAATGTATTCCAAGGGGCTGCTGCCTTTGGTCAAGCCACTGGAGGCGGCAGCCCTCCGAGAATAGGTTCCCAGCCTCCAGGCTGGGAACCAGTTAGGGCAAAGCTTATAGCTTTTCTTAGTGCCATTCGTCTCTGCGTCCCCAATCCCCAGTCCCCATGCTAAATTTCTGCAAATTAGAAAATACAGGACAGTTTATCTATGGATTCTCAACATCGTCCATCTCCTGATTCTGAAGAACAAAAGACTTCTAAAAAACAAAAACGCGGCATCGGTGGAATTGGTTGGGCTGTACTTGGTGTTGTTTTTTTTGGTAGCCTACTGGCCATAGGCATTCTACCCCGGTTGGGTCAAAAGTCAGAATTACAAGCAGCAGTCAAGGAAGCAAGCATAGTCCCCTCAGTCAACGTAATCACTCCCCGCCGCGCTACTGGTGCTACGAAAGTGGAACTACCTGGCAATGTTGTAGCCCTGAATCAAACGACCATCTACGCTCGCAGTACTGGGTATTTACGGCGGTGGTATGCAGATATTGGCGATCGCGTCCGAGCTGGCCAGTTGTTGGCTGAGATTGACTCACCAGACACCAATCAGCAAGTTCTGCAAGCGAAGGCAGAGTTAGTGCAAGCACAAGCCAATGTGTCTCAAGCTCGTGCTAATTTGGCTAAAGGTATTTCTGATTTGAAGCAAGCCCGCGCTAATCTCTTGATAGCGCGTCAGAGTTGGGAGCGCTGGCAAGTTCTTGTCAAGAAAGGTGCTGTAGCTCAACAAGATGCAGATACAAAATATGCTACATATCAAGCTAATCTTGCCAGCGTTGAATCAGCACAAAACACGATTAACTCTGACTCTGCTAACCTCAATGCAGCACAAGCTAGCTTCTACGCCAGTCAAGCAAACTACCAGCGTAATATCCTCTTGCAGTCTTACACTAAAGTCACTGCTCCCTTCGCGGGAATAATCACCGCACGGAACGTCAATACAGGTGTTTTAATTTCATCAGGTACTAGCAACACTACTACTAGTAGTAGCATCAGCACCACCAGCACCAATACTAGCAACACTAGCCTTTACACTATTGCTGATTATAACAAGCTAGATGTAAATATCAATGTTCCACAAAGTTTATCAGGGTCACTGAAGATTGGTCAAACAACACAAGTTACAGTCAAGGAGTTACCACAACGAGTGTTTGCAGGTAAAGTAGTGCGTACTAGCAATGCTATAGATCCAACTACTCGCACTTTGCTCACACAATTAGAAGTACACAATTCCGACGCTACGTTGCGACCTGGGATGTATGCCAATGTCAAATTAGACATTAAGCGCACTGATCCTCCCTTTATTTTGCCAGATAGTGCCTTAGTCGTTAACGCCGGAGGTACGCAGGTTGCAACTGTAACTAAAGATAAAACAGTGCATTATCAAAAAGTTGCTGTTGGGCGAGATTATGGTACTGAAGTAGAAATTACATCAGGTCTGACAGGAAAAGAATCGCTCATTGCTACTCCTACGGTTGATGAGACAGAGGGCTTGCGCGTGCAGCCAGTTGCACAAACAAAGTAGATCGGCGTAAATAATTATCGTTGGGATAAGGCAGGGGGCAGGGGGCAGGGAGAGAATAATGAAACCAATTCGCAATTCGCAATTCGCAATTCGCAATTAAATAAATTTTTAACTCCTAACTCCTAACTCTTAACTCCTAACTTCTAATTCCTAACTCCTAAACTCAGCACTTGGAACTCGTTACTCAGCACTCTTTAAGTGAGGTACAATAAACTCATTGGCGCGATCGCACACCTCATCAGAAAAAGAACGACAAAGCCCAAGAAAGCATTCCCACAGCAACAAATGTCTGTAATGTTATCTCACATAGTGAGGTAACATTGGTTTGTAGTGTGTCTTTGTGTGAGTATGAGTTTCATTCCCGAAAACGTTCTTTTGGCTTTCGCCGAAAAACGGTGCTTGTCTAGCAGCGAGATAGAAGTATTTTTATATGCTGTTGAGGGACAATCGCCAAATGCAATCGCGAAAAAATTGGCAATCAGTGCCGAAGCAGTACGCAAAAGATTAAGCGAAGTTTACAAGAAATTTAATGTTATTGGTAGTGGCCCAGGTAAGCTCACTAAGTTACAGCAAGTTATTGAATCTGAGTATCAAGCATCTTTATTGAATGAGAAATCCATTACCCAAAATTGCCAAGATTGGGGTGAAGCGCCTGGCGTCTGCTTTTTTCGGGGACGCATAGCAGAATTATCTCAGCTACAGCAGTGGCTAATTGAAGATAATTGCCGACTAGTGGCAATATTGGGAATGGGCGGAATTGGCAAAACTGCTTTATCGGTGAAACTGGCGAAGGAAGTTCAGGAAAACTTTGAGTATTTGATTTGGCGAAGTCTCCGCAATGCGCCACCCATAGCCGAAATGTTAGCGAACCTGATCGGATTTTTATCTGATGAGAGGGAAACAGATTTGCCAGAAAGCATAGATGCTAGAGTAACACTGCTGATTAATTATTTACGAGAGCATCGTTGTCTTGTGGTATTTGATAATACAGAGACAATTTTACAAGAAGGCGATCGCGCCGGACACTATAGACAAGAATACGAAGATTATGGTCAACTACTGCAACGGGTAGGAGAAGAACTACATCAAAGCTGTTTGGTGCTGACATCTCGCGAAAAACCAAAAGAATTTGCTCCTTTAGAAGGACAAGAATCACCAGTTAGAACATTATCATTAGTCGGTTTAGAAAAAACAGAAGGGCAAGAAATTCTCCAAGATAAAGGGTTATTTGGCTCACAACAAGAATGGGCCAAACTAGTTGAGAAGTATTCTGGTAATCCTTTAGCGTTAAAGCTAGTTTCTCAACCAATTCGGGAGTTATTTGGTGGTGATATTGCTGCCTTTCTGGCTGAAGGCGAGATAATTTTTGGCGACACCCGAAATTTACTAGACCAGCAATTTGAGCGGTTATCAGAGATTGAAAAAGAAATAATTTATTGGCTAGCAATCAAGCGCGAGTTAGTTTCTCTAGACGAATTGCTCAATGATATTGTGCGTCCCTTGCCCAAAAGGGAAATGATGGAAGCGCTAGAATCACTGCGGCGGCGATCGCTAATTGAACAAAGAACAGCAATTTTCACCCTCCAGTCTGTGGTGATGGAATACATGACCGACCGACTGGTTGAACAGGTTTGTCACGAAATTAACACTCGCGATTTGAGACTATTTATGAGCCATGCTTTAATGGAAGCCACGGCCAAAGATTATATTAGAAATACTCAAATTACCCTGATTATTAAACCAATAATAGATAGATTATTAAATATTTTTAGATATGCTAAAAATATTGAACATCATCTATATCAAATTTTATTGTATCTGCGACAGGTTCCCCAAACAGCAGCTTATGCAGGTGGAAATCTGCTAAATATCCTTTGTCAATTACAAACTGATTTTAGCGGCTATGACTTTTCTAACTTGATTATTTGGCAAGCATATTTACAAAGTGTGAATTTGCATCGAGTGAATTTTACCAATGCTGATTTAGCTAAGTCCGTTTTTGCAGAAACATTAGTTAGTATTTCGTCAGTAGCATTTAGCCCCAATGGAAAGCTTTTGGCTACAGGTGATGCTGATGGCAAAACTTACTTGTGGCAAGTTGACGATGGCAAGCTACTTTTTAGCTGCACTGGACATAGCAGTTGGGTAAAATCAGTAGCTTTTAGTCCCGATGGTCAAACTTTAGCTAGTGGCAGCGATGACCAAACAGTGAAGTTATGGGATGTTCATGATGGTAAATGCCTGAAAACTTTGCAGGGACATAGCAATTGGGTCAGGTCAGTTGCCTTTAGTCCCGATGGTCAAACTTTGGCTAGTGGCAGTGAAGACCAAACAGTGAAGTTATGGAATGTCCACACAGGCAAATGTCTGATAACTTTGCAGGGAAATACCAATCGAATTATGTCAGTAGCTTTTAGTCCCGATGGTCAAACTTTGGCTAGTTGTAGTGAAAAGCAAACCGTGAAGTTATGGGATGTTCATGATGGTAAATGCCTGAAAACCTTACAGGGACATAGCAGTTGGGTAAGGTCAGTTGCTTTTAGTCCCAATGGAGAAATTTTAGCTACTGGCAGTGATGATCAAACCGTGAAATTATGGGATGTTCATGATGGTAAATGCCTGAAAACTTTACAGGGACATACTAATCGGGTCTGGTCAGTTGCCTTCAGTCCCGATGGGCAAACTTTAGCTAGCGGTGGTGACGACCCGACAGTGAAGTTATGGGATATTCGTAATGGTAACTGTCTGAAAACCTTGCAGGGGCATAGCAATCGGGTACGGTCAGTTGCTTTTAGTCCCGATGGGCAAACTTTAGCTAGCGGCAGTGAAAACCAAACAGTGAAGTTATGGAATGTCCAGAATGGTAAATCTTTGACAACCTTGCAGGGGCATAGCAATCGGGTCAGGTCAGTAGCTTTTAGTCCCGATGGTCAAACTTTAGCTAGCGGCAGTGAAAAGCAAACAGTAAAATTATGGGATGTCCGTAAAGATAAGTTCATCAAAATTCTGGAGGGGCATAACAGTTGGGTACGGTCAATTGCCTTCAGTCCTGATGGTCAAATTTTAGCTAGCGGTAGCGAAAAACAAACAATTAAATTATGGGATGTTCAGACGGGACAATGCCTCAAAAAATTGCAGGAACATACCAATCGAATTAGATCAGTTGCTTTTAGTCCCGATGGTCAAATTTTAGCTAGCGGCAGTGACGACCAAACAGTGAAATTATGGGATGTCCACACCGGCAAATGTCTCCAAACCTTGAAAGGGCATACCAGTTGGGTAAGATCGGTTGCCTTTAGTCCTGATGGTCAAACTTTAGCTAGTGGCAGTGAAAACCAAAGAGTCAGGTTATGGGATATTTATACAGGAAAATGTATCCAAATTTTGGAGGGACATAGCAATCGCATCAGGTCAGTGACTTTTAGCCCCGATGGTCAGACTTTAGCTAGTGGCAGTGATGACCAAACAGTGAAGTTATGGGATGTTTATATGGGCAAGTGCTTGACAACCTTGCAAGAACATACAAATCGAGTCTGGTCAGTTGCCTTTAGTCCCGATGGACAAATTTTAGCTAGTGCTAGTGAAGACCAAACAGTAAAATTATGGGATGTCCATAATGGCAAGTGTCTGAAAACTTTGTCAGGGGCTAATTGGGTAAAGTCAGTGGCCTTTAGTCCCGATGGTCAAACCCTGATTTGTGGCAGCCAAGATGAGACAATTAAGCTTTGGGATGTATCGACGGGCGAGTGCGTAAGAACACTGCGATCGCCACGACCCTACGAAAAAATGGATATCACCGGGGTTACAGGGCTAACCGCAGCGCAGCTAGTAACGCTAAAAGCTTTAGGGGCAGTGGAAAATAAAGAGCAAAAATAAAAGGTAAAAGAATGAATTTTGCCTTTTTCCTTCATCCCTTTACCTTTTTTATGTACCTGATGCTTATTTCATGTTAGCCCTTGCTTCCTTAACTGCGGCAAAGAAAAATAATCCTGTGAGTGGAATGCTCAATACCAGGATAATCGCCGTGGCTGTGACACCAAAATCTGGTTGTCCGTAACCGAGTTCAAAAATCGAACCGACGGCGGCGATCGCACTTACACAAGAACCACCCAGAAATAAACTGCTTTTTGGAGTTAAATACACTACTAGCCCCCTTATGCTATTGGTTTCACCGCTTGATACGAGAAGCCATTCTTAGATAGCTCCTGGGCTAAAGTCAAGGAGTTTTCCACACGGTCTACAAATACCACACCGTTGAGGTGATCCATCTCGTGCTGAATGCAGCGTCCCAAGAGATCATTAGCCTTTAATGTTCGAGGACGACCGTATTCGTCTTTATAGGCGATTTCCACGACTTCGGGGCGCTTCACTGGTAGGAATACATTAGGAATGCTCAAGCATCCTTCTTCGGCAACACAGAGGTCGCGGCTGACTTGTTTAATGGTGGGGTTAATCAACACCAAAGGCTGATTCGCTGCGTTTTCTGGTTCCAGGTCGATGACAATTAGTTGTTTATGAATTCCCACTTGGGGCGCAGCCAAACCAATGCCATCTTTGCTGTACATAGTTTGCAGCATTTCGCGCACTATTTGGCGAAGTTCGTCATCAACTTTAGAAATCCGCTTTGCAGCTTGACGCAACACGCGATCGCCTAAATAATGAAGCTCCAAAGGTGGATTTTTTAACTTTTTTTTCTCTACAGCAATTTCAGAGGGCATGAGTCTTGACGGCTAGATGGTGAAAATTCTTACTATTTTAATTCTATCAAGTTGAGGAGTGGGGAATTGGGCATTGGGCATTGGGCATCTCCAGAAATTAAATATGCGTTACCCAGAACCCGTGTAGAGACGTAGCAGTGCTACGTCTCTACATTCTTTTTCGGAGATGTCTATTGGGAATTGGGAACTATGAATTACGAATTAAGAATTATTGACTGGGGTGATTTGTGTTTAAATCTCTCACGAAACTTGACTATCTACTGAAAGAAACTTTCCTCGGTTTACTGCGGGGAGGTTGGATGAACTGGGCCGCCGTAAGTACTGTGACGGTGTTACTGTTTTTATTCGGCTTGAGTCTGCAAACCTCTTGGCAAGTCGAAAAACTCCTCTATCAGTTTGGTAGCCAGCTAGAAGTATCAGTTTTTCTCGAACCAGATACGCGGATGGAAAATATCGAGCCACTAATCGCTAAAATGCCAGAGGTGGTTGGGATACAAACCATTAGCAAAGAAGAAGCTTGGACTAAGTTAGTTAAGGAAATGAGAATTTCTGATATTGAAGGTGCTACCCAGCAACTAGGTGAAAATCCTCTGGTTGATGAGATGAAGGTGAAAGCCCGGAATTCTCAAGTTGTGCCAAACTTAGCAACCCAGTTGGCTAAATTACCAGGAGTTGAAACGGTACAGTATGTTGATGAAGCAGTCAAACGCATTGCCCAGTTACACCGAGGTTTGAACTGGATTACTTTCACAATTACGATTATTCTGACTTTAACAGCGATCGCAGTCACTACCACCACAATTCGGCTAATTGTCATGGCGCGTCGCCAGGAAATTGAAATTATGCAGCTAGTGGGAGCAACTTCTGTTTGGATTTACCTGCCATTTATTTTACAAGGAATTGCCTTTGGTTTAGTTGGTGGTGCGATCGCTTGGAGTTTCATTTCTGTGATTCAACAGTTTCTCGGTAAGTTGCTAGTCAATCAACCTGAGTTTATCCAAGTCATCACCAACAGGGTGCAACTCACTCCAGGAGAAATTTTATTATTGCCCCTGATTCTTTTGAGTTTCGGTGCAGCTGTAGGATTAATGGGAAGCTTATTTGCTGTCCGACGTTTTGCTAAAGGATAGTCATTGGTCATTAGTCCTTTGTCCTTTGTCATTAGTTAGTCCTTTGAACTTGAAACTCGACCTCTGAACTCGAAAATTTCAAAGACCAAACGACCAATGACCAATGACCAAAGACCAATGACCAATGACCAATGACCAATGATCAATGACAAATGACAAATGACAAATGACAAAATCACAATGGGAATGTTTTTTGCAAAATCTCGGTGTTTGGGAAGGTTCATTTACCAATTTTTCTCCCCAAGGAATACTTTTGAACGATACTCCTAGTTGTCTTTCCCTAGAACATTTAAACAATAGCCAGAAAGTGCGTCTAACTCTGAGTCGTTCAGGACAAGATGTAATCAGAGATTTTAGTTCTGTGGGAGGGGGTCTGCTGTTTTTTGAAAATGGCTCATTTTCTGAAGGTTTAATTCAGCTAGGGCCATTTTCCGAATTTGGTGGAGAACTCGCCTTTGTTCATGAAAATCGCCGCTTGCGTCTGGTGCAACTGTTTGATAATACCGGTCAGCTAAAGGAACTCATCTTAATTCGAGAACATCTCGCTGGAACGCCAGCAGCAGAACGCCCACCCTTGCAGATAAGTGATTTGTTGGGAGAATGGCAAGGCGAAGCAATTACAATATATCCAGATTGGCGTTCGTCTGATACTTACTCTACAACCTTCAAATTACAACTTGATGATACTGGGCGATTAATTCAAAGTACCTCGTTTGCAGAACGCACAATTACCTCAACTGCTAGCATCAAAGGCCCCATTGTTCTCTTTGACCAAGACCCAGAAAGGCAGGTGCAAGTATTATTTTTACCAGATGGCGCTTCTGCAACTTCTCCTCTCAAGGTGCAGTTACGCCAACCATTTTTTCTGGAAGTGGGTTGGTTAATCCAGCCAAATCTGCGCCAGCGAATGATTCGCAGTTACAACAATAAAGGCGAATGGGTTAGTCTAACGTTAGTTACCGAAGAAAGGGTGCAATGACAAAGCTGAATTTATGCATATTCAAATAGCTGTATTTGCGATCGCAGTAATGTTAGTAGGTGGGCAAAATCTCGAAGCCATTGCAGACTCGCAATCTTCTACTGAAGATAGCGTAGAATCTACGTTAAAGATAGAGGGAGGATATGCAAAATATGGTGATTATATCGGTTCAATTCCAGTAGATACTCAGTCTGTGGAGTTTTCCCAGAGAATTGTCAAAGATATTCAGATTCGTTTTGTTAATAACAAAGATCAGTTACTTGATGACAAAGGTCAGCCAATCAAAGGACGTACTCAAAGAGAGTTTATCATTGGTCTGCTGAAACTCAAACCTGGTCAGGTATTCCGCGAAGATTTACTAGAAGCAGACTTGCAACGATTGAGAAGATTAGAGTCATTTAATGAAGTCAACGTTTATCGACAAGAAGATACCACAAGCGTTAATCTCATCTATGAAATCAAAGAGCGTGAATTCCCTTCTCTAATTTTCGGAGGCGGTAATAACGACGATGTGGGTCTCTACGGTCAAGTGGGTTATAGAGATGCAAATATCAGCGGTCTTAACGATAAATTAGATACAACCTTGCAAATCAGCGGTAAAGATGTCCAATTTCATGGCCAGTTCACTAGTCCTTATCGTCCTGAAGAACCAAACCGTTTAGGCTACACCATTAGAGGTTTTCGTAGTCGTAATATATCGGGAACCTTCAACGAAGATATCAGATTGTCTAACGGTGACAGAGTGCGCGAGGGAAGGTTTGGCGGTTCTGTAGGAGTTTTAAAGTCTTTTGATGAGTGGGATACAGCTTTAAGTCTTAATTATACCAGAATTAGCCTACGCGATCGCGAATATAACGTTGCACAGGTTGATAGATTAGGGAGTCCTTTATCTGTGAGCGGTACTGGCATTGATGACTTATTTACCGTATCATTTGCTGTATCCAGAGATCAACGCGATCGCCGAAACAATCCGACTCAAGGATCAATCCTGACACTCAGCACAGAACAAGCGATTCCCATTGGACTGGGCAATATTTCCAGCAATCGCCTAAAGGGAAATTATATTCAATATTTACCAGTCAGTTGGATTGGTAACGGCAAACCAACCGACAATCCTGAAATGTTGGCGATTAATTTCCAAATTGGCACGATTATTGGAGACTTTCCACCAGCTGATGCTTTTAATATTGGTGGACTAGATTCTGTCAGGGGTTACGGTTATGGAAAAGTCGCCAGTGGTCGGAGTTATGGTTTAGCTTCGGTGGAATATCGTTTCCCAATCTTTCAGTCAATCGGAGGAGTTCTGTTTACTGACCTCGCCTCAGATTTCGGGTCTAGCGACACTGTACTAGGCGAACCAGGAGTGCTGCGAAACAAACCTGGAAGTGGCTTTGGTTACGGCTTAGGATTGCGGGTGAAGTCATCCTTTGGGCTGATTCGAGGCGACTTAGGAATTAGCGACCAAGGAGAAGTTAGATTTGAAGTTACTACAGGTCAGCGGTTTTAATAGTGTAACTAGTGGTGTATCGCATTAAATTTGAGGGATAAGAGAACGAACCGCAAATTTAATGGGACAGACTACTAATTTACAAGTTGCTGATAAAGAGTTTTCACACCTCCCGATTATTGATATTAGCGCCTTGGTTTCTGGAAAAGGCGATCTCTGTCGAGAAGCCGCTTTGCGTCTACGCCATTCCGTAGCATCACAAATCAACCAAGCGTGCCAAGAATCAGGGTTTTTCTATATTATTGGGCATGGCGTGGACGAAAATTTGCAGCAGCGACTCGAAGAACTCAGCCGCCAGTTTTTCGCCCAGGATTTAGAAACGAAACTGAAAATCCGCATGGCTTTAGCAGGTATTGCATGGCGAGGTTATTTCCCCGTTGGTGGCGAACTGACATCCGGTAAACCCGACTTGAAGGAAGGTATTTACTTTGGTGCTGAACTAGGAAAGGAACACCCACTAGTGCAAGCTGGTACTCAGATGCATGGTTCCAATCTCTTTCCCGCCAACATCCCCCAATTTGGCGAAACAGTCCTTGAATACATAGAAGCAATGACAAACTTGGGACACACTCTCATGACTGGTATTGCCCTAAGTTTGGGATTGGAAGCATCCTACTTTGCTGACCGTTACACCTCAGATCCCTTAGTGTTGTTTCGCATCTTTAATTATCCTCCAAACTTGTCACCGTCAGATGTTGAGCCAATATGGGGCGTTGGCGAACATACTGATTATGGCGTTCTGACTATTCTCAAGCAAGACAACTCAGGCGGATTACAAGTTAAATCCAAGTCACATTGGGTTGCTGCGCCTCCCGTTCCCGGTTCCTTTGTATGCAACATCGGCGATATGCTAGAGAAGATGACAGCAGGTTTATATCGTTCTACGCCTCATCGCGTGCAAAACCAGTCGGGAAATCATCGCCTTTCGTTCCCCTTCTTTTTCGATCCCAATTTCGATGTTGAAGTCAAGCCCATTGAATTAGATCATATCGTGGCAAATGATCATAGCGATCGCTGGGATCAAGCTAATGTCCATGATTTTCGCGGAACCTATGGTGATTACGTGTTGAGTAAAGTGTCTAAAGTTTTTCCAGAATTGCAGCGATCACTATTATAGGGTTTGAAGCCATTTCTGTACGTCCAATGCGCGGAAGGGTAGGTGTACAAATTCCACAGCCCGAAAAAAGTGCTTCTATCTCAACCCCAGCAAGCATTTCACCCCATTAATAGCCCAAGTATCATCCGCGCAACGTCTGAAACACTTACCGAGCTATCCGCGCCGAGAAAGCCCCTAAATTCTATTTATGGGGGCTAGGTGTGGGCGATTTTAATCGCCGTGATGCTGTCTCTTGTGATATAATTACGTTAGTGTATGCAACGTAATTATGCTGGTATTTGAGGCAAAACTTGAAGGAACAAAGGAGCAGTACCAATCGCTGGATAAGGCGATTAGAACTGCTCGTTTTGTTCGTAACAGTTGCGTCAGGTACTGGATGGATAACAAAGGTATTGGTAGATATGAGTTAAGCGCTTATTGCGCTGTACTTGCGCGAACAACAGAGTTTCCTTGGGTTGCCAATCTCAACTCTATGGCTCGTCAAGCCAGCGCAGAACGAGCTTGGTCTGCCATCTCCAAATTTTTTGATAACTGCAAGAAAAACAAACAAGGATTAAAGGGATTTCCACGCTTCAAGAAAGAACAAACACATGGATCTGTTGAGTACAAGACCAGTGGGTGGCGGCTCTCTGAAGACCGTAGATACATCACTTTTTCGGATGGTTTTCAAGCAGGAACTTTTAAACTTTGGGGAACTCGTGACCTGCATTTTTATCAGTTGAAGCAGTTTAAGCGCATTCGCATTGTGCGTCGTGCAGATGGTTATTATTGCCAGTTTTGCATTGATTCTGACCGAATAGAAAATCGATTTCCAACTAATAAAACAGTTGGGTTAGATGTTGGTTTAAACTACTTTCTGACCGATAGTGATGGAAACCAAGTTGAGAATCCTCTGGCTTTGAGAAAGTCGGAAAAATCGCTTAAACGATTGCAACGTCGTTTCTCTAAAACCAAAAAAGGTTCTCAGAACCGGGCTAAGTTGAGAAATAAATTAGCCCGTAAGCACCTCTTGGTAAGTCGCCAACGTAAAGACTTTGCTGTGAAATTAGCAAGGTGCGTAGTGATGTCTAACGACATTGTGGCCTATGAAGACTTGAAGGTGCGAAATCTGGTAAAAAATCATCACTTAGCCAAGTCAATTAGTGATGCCGCGTGGACTCAATTCCGGCAATGGGTTGAATATTTTGGCAAAGTGTTTGGCGTGGCAACTGTTGCGGTTCCACCCCATAACACGAGTCAAAATTGTTCTAATTGTGGTCAGGTTGTCAAAAAATCTCTTAGCACTAGAACTCATTCATGTCTCCATTGCGGAACGGTGTTAGACCGTGACCAGAATGCAGCACTGAACATACTTGAGATCGGACTCCGTACCGTGGGGCACACGGGAACGTTAACGTCTGTGGATGAGAACGACCTCTACTTGGGTGATGCAAATCCTCCAAGCAAGCCGACTCGTAGAAGCAGAAAACCTCAGAAGGCAACTTCTTAGAATCCCCGCCATTTATGGCTGGGGTGGATGTCAAAGATACCTCCCAATACGGTTCGGATAAGATTTTTTGATGACAAGCCTGATTATTAGACATCTCCAGAAATTAAATATGCTTTACCCATAACCCTTGTAGAGACGTAGCAGTGCTACGTCTCTACATTGTTTTTCGGAGATGTCTATTGTAGAGACGGCGATTTATCGCGTCTCTTGCCTTAACCGAACCGTATTGATATACCTCCTACCTATATCTCAGCAGATGGCTTGCTTGTAAAGCTGATCCGTGGTTTGATTAAAATACGGCATCTGAATCAGCTTAGTGTGGTTTATTGATGACTCGATTATCTGAATTAACTTGTCAGCCACAAAGTAAATATAAAACTTTCCATGCCTATCCAAACTATTGGTATTTTAAGTCCGGGTGATATGGGACAGGCGATCGCAGCTGTTCTCAATCAACACGGATTGAAAACTATTGCAGCCCTAGACGATCGCAGTGAACGAACTCGGCAACTAGCAGCCGCAGCCAACATTCAAGATGTGGGTTCCCTTACACAGCTGGTAATTGAATCTGATGTAGTGCTGTCAGTTCTAGTACCCGCAGCGGCTAACCAAGCAGCGCAGCAAGTAGCTGAGGCGATTAGCAATGTTGGTAAACCTATTCTCTACGTTGACTGTAATGCGATCGCACCCCAGAAAGTTATCAGTATCGGCCAACTCATTGAATCAGTTGGGGGAACATTCGTAGATGGATCAATTATTGGCCCACCACCACGAGTTCCCAACCGCACCCGCATTTACACTTCAGGAAAACAAGCAAATCAACTCCTACAACTGCGGGATCATGGCTTAGATGTGCGAGTGATTGGTGATGAAATTGGTCAGGCTTCCGGGTTGAAAATGTCCTACGCCGCCCTGACAAAAGGACTTACAGCAATCGGCACAGAATTACTAATTGCAGCCCATCGTTTAGGCTTGGATAAAGAACTATGGGATGAAGTATCTAGTAGCCAACCAGAACTTGCTAGCATATTAACCCGTTCCATTCCATCGATGACACCGAAAGCCCATCGTTGGATAGGAGAAATGGAAGAGATTGCAGAAACCTTTAAAGAGTTGGGTTTAACAGAGCGCATTTTTTATGGAGCAGCCGACGTTTACCGTTTGGTAAAAGAAACCTCCTTGGGTAAGGAAACACCAGAGGAGTCTAATCGCGATCGCCCGTTGAATGAAATCATTACCATCCTTTCCCATGAAGCAAGCTCTGACTCCTAATCTTGAGTATTTTAAAGATGGCGTAAAAAGCGATAATCTATGAATCAAGAGCAATGGACTGCGGTAGATCGTTACTTTACCGATTTGCTTGTACCGTCAGACCCCGCACTAGATACAGCCCTCCAGACTAGCGCCGCCGCCGGACTGCCGCCACACAACGTTTCACCGAACCAGGGCAAGCTGCTGCTACTATTGGCACAAATTCAAGGGGTGCGAAGCATCCTGGAGATTGGTACGCTGGGCGGCTATAGTACAATCTGGCTGGCGCGGGCGTTACCCAGCGACGGCCGCCTAATCACGCTGGAAGCTGACCCAAAACACGCCGAAGTCGCCCGCGCCAATATCGCCCACGCTGGTTTGTCCAAACTGGTTGACCTCCGGCTCGGACAGGCACTCTCTACACTGCCACAGATTGCCGCCGAGAATCAGGGCCCATTTGACTTGATCTTCATTGACGCTGACAAGCCAAGCAATCCCGAATATTTCGCGTGGGCACTCAAACTTTCTCGTCGCGGCAGCCTGATCATCGCCGATAATGTTGTGCGTAATGGAGCGGTGATTGATGCTGCCAGCAGCGATCCTAGCGTCCAGGGAGTGCGCCGCTTCAATGAACTGCTTGCCTCTGAGCCGCGTGTCAATGCTACGGCAATCCAGACTGTGGGCAGCAAAGGATACGATGGTTTTGCGATCGCGATCGTCATCTAATTGAGCCGATACGGAAAAACGATATGCTAAGGAACGTGGATTAAATAAGATGCAAAACTTTATCCTGTCTCTAGCTTCCCTCTCCTTATAAAGGCTACGATGTACACACAAGTCGGAAAAACTTCATCCACCAAAGATTTGCGGTGCGTTATGCTGGTGTGACAAAGCTAAATTGTTGCAATCATGGCGATGCCTACGGTGCGCTACGCCTACGCATTTGTTATTTTGGCGAACTCATTTGTTATTTTGGCATGTACATAATGCACCTTACTAGCGTGGCAAGGCTAAAATGTTGCAAAAAAATTGTAGGTTGGGTGGAGGCTTTGCGTAACCCAACATCCTGATATATGTTGGGTTACGCTCCGCTCCACCCAACCTACGTCTAATGCACTATTTCAGACTTGTGTGTACACCGTAGCTTTATAAAGGAGAGGGATTGAGGGTGAGGTAAACCAGGGACATAAATTGTATGTTATTTAATTCTTATTCCTAAAACAAATTTAAGTCTTAATCAGGCGGTGGGTCATGGGTAATAGTGAAAGTTGAGACAAAATCACTCGGCTTGCCGCTCTTGATCGCATCAAAAGTACCTTTAATCGTACCAGCAATGGGAACAGCAACTAGCGTCCCCAACAACCCAGCAATCTCAAATCCCATCAAAATAGCCACAAAAATCCAGATAGGATTTAGCCCGATAAAGTTGCCGAGTAACCTGGGAGCTAACAGGTTATCTTTAAGCTGCTGCATTAAAATCGCCGCGATCGCAACCTGAACTGCCAACCACCAATTTTGCAACAGTACTAAAATCGTCACCAGACCAATACCTAGAGACGCCCCAATGAAGGGAATAAGTTCTGAAATACCGATTAATATGGCAAATAACAGAGCAAAAGGCACCTTCATCACTAAGAAAATTGGCGTCAGGGTTAGCACCATGAATAGTCCTAGTAACAACTGGCTGAGAAAGAAGTTCTGGAAATTTAGGCGCAAGGATGCAGTCAGGGGATCTCCAATATTAGAGGGCAAAAGATTGACTAGACCATACCAGACACGATCGCCATACAAAAGCATATAAAATGCAAGCACAATGACTAACACTACGTCAAGTAATCCTGAGAGTAGTGTTCCAGCAAATCCTACTGCACCAGAAGCTAGCTGTTGCACCAAATTCTGAATATTGGCATTAATTTGACTACTCACAATCCTCAAATCAATTGGCAAACGTCGTTGTTTGGCCACCATTTCAAACTGCTCTAGGTTTGCTTGACTAGCGGTTAACCAATCAGGAATCTTATTTAACAGTTGGATGGTTTGCTCAATGATCAACGGCACTAGGGTAACGCCTAGAATCCCAAGCAGGGTTAAGGTTGCAAGTAAAACGATGATCACCGCCTGAGTGCGGGTAATTCGAGCGCGTTCAAAGAACTTAACCGGGTAATTTAGAAGAAAAGCCAGAATCGCCGCAATACTCAAGACGGTAATGGGATGCTGGAAATAGCGAAAAAGCACGGACAGTAGCCAGACATTGAGAGCGATAATCGGACCGCTCAGACCATAAATTAACAGGCGTTGAAGGGAGGCCGAACGGCGCATCTTATGCAACCTATTTTAGTTATTTCTTGAGAGAATTTGTAAAATTCTTGATGGCGCTGATTATCATCATCATAGATATTTTTAACAAATACATGTATAAGCGTATCTGATATCAAGGAAACAAATCACAATGGACAAAACCATAGCCGATCTTCGCAAAGACTACACCTTGGAAGGTTTGAGCGAACTAGAAGTAGACCTCAATCCTTTGATCCAATTTAAAAAATGGTTCGATCAGGCACTAGCAGCACAACTCCCCGAACCCAATGCCATGACCATTGCTACTGTCACACCAGATGGTAAGCCTTCAGCCAGAATGGTGTTACTCAAGGATTTTGATGAACGAGGCTTCGCCTTCTTTACCAACTACAACAGTCACAAAGGACAACAACTAGCAGAAAATCCCCAGGCGGCTTTAGTCTTTTGGTGGGCAGAACTGGAACGTCAAGTCAGAATTTCGGGGTATGTGGAGAAAGTTTCCGAAACTGAGTCTGACCAGTATTTTGAAAGTCGCCCTGCCAAAAGTCGCCTGGGTGCGTGGGTATCGAATCAAAGTGAGGTGATAGCAAGCCGAGAAATCCTGGAGCGACGTTTACAGAAGTTCCACAGTAAATATGAAAATCAGGAGATTCCACGACCGCCTCATTGGGGAGGCTTACGAGTGATCCCCACAGAAATCGAGTTTTGGCAAGGACGCCCTAGCCGTCTCCACGATCGCTTGCTTTATAGCCGTTTAGATAATGGCACTTGGAAAATTGAGCGGTTGTCACCGTGAGGGGATGAGGGGGATGAGGGGGATGAGGGGGACAAGATAAATTTTCTTCCTCATCTCCCCCTGCTCCCTCATCTCCCCCTGCCCCCTCATCTCCCCCTGCTCCCTCATCTCCCCCTGCCCATTCCCCACATTTTTCTTACCACTGAGCGATCGCATCTTGAATTGCTGCCCGTGCTTCTGATAGAGATTTGGTACGGGCATCACCTTCGTTTAGACTATTAGCGTTAATAAATTGAATGTCTGTAATCCCAATAAAACCAAAAATTGTTCGCAGGTAGGGTTCTTGGAAGTCATAGGGAGCGGCAGGAGATGTCGGACTAAAGTCACCGCCGCGTGCTGTGATGATAACTGCCTTTTTACCCTGGACTAACCCTTTAAAACCTTGAGCTTCTATTGCAACAGTCCGGTTAATGCGAACAATTTGGTCAATGTAAGCCTTGAAGGTGGAAGGTATATTGAAGTTATACATTGGCACTCCAAAGACGTAGCGATCGGCTGCCAAAAACTCATCTACTAACTCATCAGAAATCCTGATGGCCTCTGTTAATTCTGGGGTATGGGTTTCTGGTGGGGAGAACGACGCTGCAATCCAAGCTTCATCAACGTGAGGAACTGGATGATGCCCTAAATCTCGGTAGGCGATCGCATCTTCAGGATGCGCGGCTTTCCAAGCACTGATAAATTCCTTAGATAGTTCTCTGGAGTGCGATCGTTCAGCACGGGGGCTGGAATCAATATGTAGAATGTTTACCACCAAATATCTCCTGATTAGCTAGGATTTCTGCTTTGACTGTTTTTGAGTCTAAATTTCAAAGCATTACATCAGATACTAAAAGTAACTAGTTACTAAAGTAAAGTAGTTACCATAAAGTAACTGTAGAAAATTTTAGCTAACTTATCGATGTCTGTCTCTAAAAATCCTGATGCTTGCCCAATTAGTATTCTGATGTCCTTACTATCAGGCCCCTGGACAATGTATATACTGTGGGTGTTATGTAATAGTGGGCCTAATCGCTTTGGTGCATTGAAGCACTTAGTCGAGGGTATTTCTACCAAAGTTCTAACAGAAAGACTGAGGATGCTAGAGACAGCAGAGATTATTTATCGCCATTATGAACCAACTGTTCCGCCCCAAGTCACTTACGGACTGACAGAACGTGGTCAGGAACTCATTGAAATTCTTAATCAACTCAATGCACTTGCCGAACGCTGGTATGGCGGCGAAAAAAGTAAAAAGTAAAAAGATAATTCCCATAAATAAATTGAGGGGAAATGATTAAGGATGTATTCTTTCTCTCTACGAGACGCAATCATGCGAACGCAGCACTTTCCACGACGCTCGTTCGCTCTTAGCGTCTCCCCGAATCACATTGGGAGAGGCTAACGCCAAGGGAGAAGACTCGCTCTAAGCGAAGCCATGCCGTTGGCGAAGCCTCTCGAAGAGAAGGCTTTACGCTGCGCTATCGAAATAAATGTTTTTATTTCGTTCCATAAATAAATTTAGGGGCAACTCTTGGAGACGCACTCACCAAACACCTCGCCCCGTGGAAGCCCCCGGATTCATCCGTGGGGGCAAGGGGCAGGCGAATTTATTCGCCGTCACGTCTTTAAAAACCATA
>NZ_JBALDZ010000128.1:0-9949 GCF_036917155.1 Nostoc sp.
CGAAAAAGGTTAAACACAGAGGTACTGGAACAATAACCAATCCTCCTGTGTTTGTTGTTTCAAGCACTGCATAGCCTTAACTGAACCGTATTGGGGTAGCCCTGACTGTCTAATAAGTGTTGTAAGGTAAAAACAGCACCTACCAGCAGTAAAAGCTTCGTGATCGAAAAAAAGCCTCGGCATCGCCCACAAAGACATTTCCCGGATGCCAAACGAATAATTGTAAAATGTGAACGAGAATTGTGTATCCATTGCAACACAAGATTAGTTAGCCTTCCATCTTGGCACATGCGAAAAACCATTCAAACCCTAAACGGAGCAATGTTTGTGGCAGGAAAGGGGAAAGAATGTGCCAACGCTGAATGTGAATATTTTGGTCAACACTATTTAGCCTATGGTGTACTAAAATATAGTTTGCCTCAATGCCAAAAGTTCCTGATTACTCTGAAAAACCCCAAAAACCAAGCTCCGAACAGCAGCCAGATAGTACCCCCCTTTTTCAGTCATCACCCCGAAGCAGGTTTCTTTGGGGTTGCGAAACCAACTGGTTCAGGCACTGTCACCGATATCCCTGCAAACTAGGAAATGCAAACAGAAGTTATCAATTTTCAGCGTTCGGTTGGGGAATGTTTTTATTTACTCATTCCCACCGACCCTTTATTAGAAATGCAGCAGGCAATCAGGAATTCAATGCTGGTTGAGTCGGCTGTAAAGCTGATGCTTTCTGGTGCAATCTCTCCTGAAGACTTATTGGAGATGGTCGAGCCTGTTATTGAAAACATGGACGACTACATTGAAGAAGTTGAAGAAAACTTGATAGAAATTTATCTAGCTTAAAGCTTGATATGGGTAATCCAGTTTTGCAGTTAGGCAATTCCGCTAACTGGGATTTATTCTATAGCACCACCGTTCAGGCAGTAAGTAACAATGGAGAATCTTACACTCCAATTCCTACTATTACTGTTCCGACGCTTTTGGAAAGTAATGTTATTGCTGTCTCTGTTAGTTGCTCTTACAAGAAACCGACGTGGTACTTTGGCGGATTCTTAAATCAGCGAATTAATCTCGGCTTAACTGTTGGTGGTTTACCAGATTCGGATGCAGTACAAAAGCGGCGGCTTTACCTTAATCGGCTAACTTTGATTATTTTCCCGAAATTGGTTGATAGTTACGCTGTCACTTTTGACGTGCCTAAATGGTTTCAAGATGTAACGTTTACCTTGTTTGAATACACCGGAACAGAAAGCGATTCTACTGATGACTTGGTTAATCAAATCATTAATGTAGACTTGCCGCGAATTGAAAGCAAGATTGATGCCTTGCCTCATTAACATTAAAGTAAAATTCCCAATTAGCTGAATTTTTACGGTAACATTCCAGATCAAAATACTGCAATCTGCAATGTTGCTATAAAACGCTAATTAACTCTGCGGAAAATTATGCACATAACACTTTCTACTGTCGGACAATTTTTGAAGATAGTGGCTTCCTTCATTGAGCATTACTTAACTGTTCAAGCTCAAAAAGTAGAACCTACTACAACTGACGAGACACCAACTCAATCCCAATCCTAATTACATCAGTGATTACAGAAGCAAGTCTAATGTTGTTTCTGTAATCGCTACAATATTTTTTAACAAATGAAAATAGATATTGTTAGTACGTTAACTATTATTAGTGGATTGCTTGGCTTGATTGGAGCAATCTATAGGTTAGCTCAGGTGGAAGCTAATATTAATGCTAGGATTTCTGGTGTTGAAAGAAATATGTTGGCGGAGGTTGATGCCCTTAAAGATGATTTACTTAATAAGCTCAACTCAACTGAAGGCAAAATAGAACGGCATTTAGTTCAATACGAAGGCGATAAAGAAAATATTTACATCTATCGGCTCAACGATAACAGCAAAGCTATTGAGCATAAATTCAATCGGCTGGCTAACTGGATAACCCAAATCGCCGCCCTTCTATATAAACAATGCGGCTTTCAGATCCAGGACAACAAGTTTTAGTCACTGGGGATTCAGACAATTTCAATGCCAGTACGTCAAGGAGTTCAACATCTTCTTAATTCCCCACACCCTACACCCTACACCCCACACCCAAAAGCTAGGAATAGCAGGGATTTACGCTTTTCTTAGTGCCATTCGATACAGAGGGAAGCGGCTATTGAAGAAGAACGCCTCTGGTACGAGCAACACGGGAAGGATTATGCAGATTATGAATATGACGAGGAGGAGGAAGAATAACTTTGTGCTGACGGGGATTAACGGTAAGCGATGGCTGATGAATTAGCTCTCACATCGCCGTTGTAATTTAAATAAGCAATACTTTAGCAGGCGATAGCTACACATAATGAAAAAAACAAGTTATATATTATTGACTAAGTTATTTAAAGCAGATTTAGCTACTGATTCCGTCCGTGAAGATGTAATTTTTTGGTAGCGTAAGGTAGAAGGATACAGATGACACCACAAGACGCACGACAATATGCACCAGCAACCGAGCGTAACCGCGAACCAATTCTAGAAGTACTTTTACAAGTGTTGCCCGAGAGTGGCACTATTTTGGAAATAGCAAGTGGTACTGGTGAACACGCAGTCTTTTTTGCGTCCAGGCTCAGGGATTGTCTGTGGCTACCAACAGATGTCAATCCACAATTACGAGCGAGTATTATTGCATGGACTGAACACAATGAATGTGATAACGTTTATGCACCGCAATATCTTGATGTCAGAGAACCAGTTTGGGCAGTGGAAAATGGTGCATTTGATTGGCTCCTTAGAGAGCCAATTATCGCCATCGTCAACATCAATATGATTCACATTTCACCTTGGTCTGCCTGTGTGGGGTTAATGGCAGGAGCAGGTCGTATCCTAAAACCAGGAGGTATCCTCTATTTGTATGGCCCCTTCAAACAAGGTGGGGAACATACAGCAGCAACTAATGCAGCTTTTGACGAATATTTACGCGCCGAAAACCAACAGTGGGGTGTGCGTAACTTGGATGATGTTGTAGCAGTAGCTAGCGCACAAAATCTCACTTTGAAACAGATTTACCTGATGCCAGCAAATAATCTTTCAGTAGTGTTTCAACGTTCTGTATAGTGAATAAATTTTAAAAATCATTATCCGTAAAGGGAACTATAGATGGTGAAAACCTTTTCAGCGATGGGTCAAATTCTAACGTTGCTGCATAATCATCTGTTTGTGAGACGGACAGTTCAATTGTTTGCTGATTTTTTTCATCAAAAAGCAACTGAATTTGATAATTAGTCCAGAATTGGTCGCCTAGTTCATCTTCTAAATCAAAAAGTTTTTCTTCATCACCCCATATATTTGACCAAAGGACTATCTTATAGCAATCCTAAATGATTTATGAGAATATACGGAGATATACAACGTGATTTATAAAACTAATTTTTAAGCTATATATTATGCAATGTATATAATTCTAGTCTCCAAATCAAGTCATCAATGAGTGTTTGAAACTACATTTATGGGTTAAGCATTTTCTCACGTATGATTCCGGATTGCTATATTAGCCCGAAAATGGTTTTGACCTGTTGTATCTGCAATGACAAAATATGCTTCGACATTTAAATCAAATCCTAAATCATCGGCTTCTGTCTCTGCTATTTGACAGTTAACCACTATTAAGGTGTCGGGGTTAACGTTTACTACCTGCTCTTGGCGCTTTAATAATTCTTGAAGCACGAAATCAGGCAACAACTGGGAACTCTCCTCAAGTAATTGTTTTTGAGTTTCTGGGGAGTAACGAGTTTTTAATTCTTGGGTGATTAAAGTTAAAATATCTCCAGTAGCTAAATTGACAACTATCTTTTTATCTGCGGGATTAAGAAAACTTCCAACATTCAGATTAATGTGTTTTTTAATTGGCATAGTTCTGTAAAATCATTTGAAGTTGAGCAGAGCATTCACAAATAAAGCGAAAATTTTTCAGAAAAAACTGCTATCTCATTAATTCTGACAACATCTGCTCCAAAATATCTTCTATAGTTTCTTCATCTAAGGAGTGCAGATGTGTTGGCCCAGCAAGAAATTCTTTAATAGTGATTTTCTGTTCTCTAAAATCCTTAACAAAATCCCGAATCTCAGAAACGACGTTAATTTGAGATTCCATTGTTTCTACGATCGCAGCCATAGCGTCAATGCCTTTTTTAGCAGCTTTTCGAGAATCGCAAACCATCGTTCCTTCTGGAGTATTTTTTGTCAAACGCAGTTCCTGTTTCAATTTTTCATATTGAGCGAGGAGGATTTGATTGTGCTGTTCTAGAGTTCGGCATCTACGGGTTAAATCATCCTCGTTATTATTGTCAATAATTTCTAAGGGTTGTTGACTTTGTTCAATTTGAAGAAGTCTTGCTAAATCCCCCTCTTGGTAGGCTTTATTAATTTCTTTCATGATTTCTGTGTGAGACTTCTGTGTTTCAGTGTCTCTGGCTTTATCAGGGTGAAAGATTTCAGCTAATTTCAGAAATGTTTGACGAATTTTTCTTTGGTCATCTGTTCTGACAAAAGAGGCAGAGTCTACAGACTGTTGTCCTTGCCAATATTGATGCTGTTGTTCACTAGTTTCCTTTGAAAAATCTGATTGGGAATCTTCATTGTCAAATGATTCGTCTAATGTATCTAACTGTTGGCTGTTGGGTTTTAGACTGATGGCTCCAGTTATCTGTAGGTTACGGTAAACTGCTTGTATATTTTTGAGGGTTTGTTTACCGAACTTTCTAGTAGTAAGAATCTCCTCAAACAGAGCATGGATTTCCTGGTCTAACTCAGCCATTTTTCGGAAACCGGGAGTAGCTTTATTGAGAAATTCTGTGCCAAAAGAACGCATCTGTTCAACAAAGTTCTTCAGTTCTGTGCGCTTTCTCTTAATCTGTTTGAGTAGTGATTGATGTTCTTTTTCTAAAAATTCTAAGCGGATATGTAATTGAGACAGAGCCAGCGGAGTTACTTTAATTGATTGCGATGGGACTGTAGTTTTTCGAGGCATGAAATACGTATGTAAGTTGAAAGTTTAAAATATAACTATCGCATTACTTAGGAATGCGAAAAAAGACATCTCAAGGATTATACACCACGAACTTAAATGAAGTTTTTAACAAATTCGGCAGAATTCCCCGTGCCTAAAGTACGATTTACCGATTTACCCAGTGGTAATTTTCTCATTTGATGATTACTCTAGAAGCGTGAGAATGGCGAGGCGATCGCAACATTCAAAAAGGAAATTATGTATTCTTTATCACTTTTTTTGTGGTCAACTACTGATTTATAAAAAATATTGCTTAGAAAGGAGAAGAATGTAAAGAATATACAAAGCTTGGTATTTGTATGTACATTTTTCGGCAAATAATAGACCTACATGTGTGTCCATACCCAAGAGATTATTACTCCAATAGTTAGAAGCAATCACCACTGCAAACCCTTAAGGGACTTCCAGAATCATTTAAAAATAGGAGTTAAAGCTTATTGACACAATAAATTATGGTAAAGATTATTGGTCAAAACCAGAAGGCGAAAAATCTATGCAACTTGGTTGACAGCGATCGCCTTATTGACAAGCCGCAATTTAGAAGAGTTTGGTGGTCGTGTATCAAATTCTGGCGAAGGGCGCCAGAATGAGAACGCAGCAATTGAATCTGTAGCGACTCCGGTGAAAAGTTACGCGCTCTTTGCTCGTTTTAGCTGGCGTGGAGAAGCAAACTTTGCCGACAAACTTTTGTCAGGCATACGCTATCAGTTTGGCGGGCATGATGAAAAAGCTAATTCTTAAAGAGGTTAGTCATGGAAACTTCTGATTCAGACGCACTGGTATTTTTTGGGGCAACAGGTGACTTGGCCTACAAGAAAATCTTCCCCAGCCTTCAGGCAATGGTACGACGGGGGAATCTCAATGTCCCAGTGATTGGGGTTGCCGGACGATCTTGGACAACGGATCAACTTAGGGAAAGGGCACGTGATAGCTTAGAACATAATGGTGGTATAGATCAAGACGCATTTGAGAAACTTTCTGGTCTACTCCAATACGTTGCTGGTGACTATAACAAACCAGAAACTTACGAAAAATTACGTCTTGCCCTTGGTGATGCTACTCATCCCCTCTACTATTTGGCAATTCCACCGAGCTTGTTTGCACAAGTAGTGTCAGGATTGGGCGAATCAGGCTGTGCTAAAAATGCGCGGGTGGTAATTGAAAAACCATTTGGACGGGATTTTAAATCAGCACGCGAGTTAAATCAAATTCTGGGATCAGTTTTTCCCGAATCATCCATCTATCGCATCGACCATTACCTGGGCAAAGAACCACTGCTGAATTTACTCTATTTTCGGTTTGCCAACTCTTTTCTCGAACCCATTTGGAATCGCAACTATGTTGAAAGCATCCAGATTGTGATGGCAGAGGACTTTGGGATTCAAGGAAGGGGGCGCTTCTATGAGGAAACTGGCGCAATTCGGGATGTGGTGGAAAACCACATGCTGCAAATATTGGCTTCAGTGTGTATGGATGCTCCCGCCAGTAAGGCTACCGATTCCATCCGGGATGAAAAAGAGCGTATTCTCAAAGCTATAGGGGAAGTGCAACCCGATGAGATTATTCGCGGTCAATTTTCTGATTACCGCAACGAAGAAGGTGTTTCGCCTGACTCCCAAGTAGAAACTTTTGTTGCCGTGCGGTTATTTATTAATACGTGGCGGTGGTCAGGAGTTCCCATCTACATTCGGGCTGGGAAGAAATTGCCTGTCAAAACTACTGAGGTGATGGTCAAGTTCAAGTGTCCACCTTTAAATGTGTTCCAGGAGGGAAGACAAGAAAACGGTAATTATGTTCGTTTTTTACTAGATCCAGAGGTAATTGTGGGATTGGGCGCTCGCACTAAAATCCCTGGAGAAGATATGATCGGTTCTACGGTTGAACTCCTAGCCTTTTACGGAGGTGGCGACGAAATGGAACCCTATGAACGTCTATTGGGTGATGCTATGCGGGGCGATCCCACCTTGTTTGTACGAGAAGATACCGTAGAAGAGGAATGGCGGATTGTCCAGCCAATTCTCGATAACGTCACACCCATTTATGAGTATGAGCCAAATACATGGGGTCCACCTGAGTCAGATCAACTGCTCTTGCCAAGGGATCAGTGGTACAACCCATTAGCTAGAGATGATTAATTAAAAAAGTCAATATAGCTTGGTCGCCGGATTCAAATGCAACAAGCCTCTAACTCAAATAGTGATAAACACCCAAAACATCGACATTGGTTTTGGTATATTTTTGGAACGTCAGTTGGTTTACTCGGCTTATATGGAGTGGTGAGTTATGTGGTTTTACCAGCACTGTGGCGTCACTACGAACATAACCCCAAGCTGGAACATTCTCCGAAAACGACGCAAACGGCAGAAGGGATCTCTGGAGATCCTTTGAATATTGGATTTGTCGGTACAACAGCAGAAGTGGTGCAGGTGCTACTGGCAGCAGGCTGGTATCCGGCAGACCCGATCACCTTAGGCTCAAGTGTTGGAATTGCTAAAAGTGTTCTCCTTAAGGATTCTTACCCAACTGCACCTGTAAGTAATTTATATCTGTGGGGCCGTAAACAGGATTTAGCTTTTGAACTACCTACAGGAAACAATGCCAAAACTAGACATCACATTCGCTTGTGGCAATCAAACAACCTGAATGCTGATAGTAGACCCTTATGGTTAGGTTCAGCAACATTTGACCAAAGCGTGGAACTTAGCCACCGCACAGGACAGATTACTCACCATATTGACGCAGACATTGATCAAGAAAGAGATAACGTAATTAAAAGTATTGATTTGACACACCAGATTGCCCAATTATATCAAGTCACAGGTATAGGGGCCACATGGGTTGGTCGTAACGGAGGAGGTGACAGATATTTTACAGATGGCGAACTAACTATTTGTGTACTTTCAATGAATAATATTGCTCAAACAAAACCATCAACTTATTCACCATCACCAGAGCCTGTTCAGTTCAAAAATCAACTGTGGTCATGGCTGCGACACTATTTGAAATAGCTCAACTCAAGAAAACAGGATAATTTTATGCAAATGCACAAAATGTTAAACTTCTTTTTCAAGAAAGATAATTTAAATTTCTAGACCTCTGTGAGGGTAAATAGAATAAAATTTTAGCTAGGAAGTAAAATATCTAAACAAATTAAAATTGACTTGACTATATGGGCACAAACAAGAGAGAAAAACGAGACTTGTTTTAATCAGGCTCATAGCTATTCTGAAAAATTATGCGCCATCCCAGGCACTAAATTTGTAAAATTAAAACAGAAGAATAAGTGATAGTAATGGCGAATCCCAGAGATACAGAGAATGGATGGTCGCAGTTAACTCGCGGTGCGCCATTGGCAGTAATGGTAGCGGTGGTACTCTATATTTTATACCAACTTTTACCAGTATTAGAACTTTTAGTTGTTGCAGCATTGATTGCTTTAATTTTACGAACCCTATTAAGGTTTTTGCAAAAGTTAGTCAAATCACAGGATATTGCTGTTTTGTTACTAATTGGATTAATCATCGGATTTGTTGTGGTATTAGCTACTGTAGTCCTACCTAGTGTGACATTTGAATCTCAAAAATTAATCAAAACATTACCAACTTATCTCAATAGATTGACAGGAGATGTTGAGCAACTGCGTCAGAAATTTGCTTTTATTCCTGACATTTCCCAAGCACTAATACAATTACGGAATTTGACCGACCAGTTACTAGGGGGAGTACCAGTTTTTTTAGGTGAAGCTTTGAGTTTAACCGTAGAGTTGGTAGCGACGTTAATTTTAGCGCTTTACATGGCTTACGATCCTAATTCCTTAGTGAAAGGGATTTTAAGATTAGTCCCAAGGCGACATCATCAACGGTTTAAACGAATCCTTAAGGCTTGTGAGACAAGATTGCGAGGCTGGATTTTCGGGACAGGAATAGCGATGATATTTCTGGGTGTTGGAGCAACGTTTGGACTTTTGATTTTGGGGATTCCGTCAGCTCTACCATTTGGGATTATTGCGGGATTATTTGAAATAATTCCTTATTTTGGTTCGGTGATTGGCGCTTTTTTACCAGCATTAGTAGCATTGAGTATTTCACCGCTAAAAATAGTATTTGTGTTGATACTTTTCTTTGTAATGAATCAAATAGATGCCCATGTTGTTCAGCCTTTGGTGATGGGTCAGCAAGTTAATATTCATCCAGTGATGGTGATTGTAACATTTTTGGTCATGGGTAAGCTATTTGGATTTATTGGTGTGCTACTTGCAGTGCCTGCGGCAGCAGTGATAATTACGCTGATTGATGAGTTTACTCCGTCAGAAAACCTGATAGAGTCAGTCGGAGTTGAAGCTGGAATAGATGTTCAATCGAACGACATTACTCAAGATCGCAACCAAAGTTGAAAATCGAAGAAAAAATCAGCATTTACTGTTTGATTTACTTTCCAAGACTTAAAATGAGCGCTTAATATTTTCGCAATAAGTAATGATAAGAATGTAGATTATGTTTTTGCCAGTTGATTGATGATGGGTGCATTGGGATTGCCAATAATTTGGCCGTAGGATTTATTTTCTTCAACAATCACAAAGATATGGTCATATTTAGGGATGGCTTTGTCGTCTGGTGTCGGAGTTGAAACTACTGCTGCTGTATTTTCAACTGCTTGCGGTGGGTTAGTAACTGATTGACTAGAGCAATCTAATCTGAATTGGTGGCTATTTGAATTGGAATCATCATTAGCGTTAAAAGATTATGATCAAGTTTACGCTCGGAAAATTTTCGACCAATATTTTGCGAATGGAAATAAAACCCAATACGGTTCAGTTAAGGCTATGCAGTGCTTGAAACAACAAACACAGGAGGATTGGTTATTGTTCCAGTACCTCTGTGTTTAACCTTTTTCG
>NZ_JBALDZ010000129.1:0-65469 GCF_036917155.1 Nostoc sp.
TCTTGCTCTAAACGGTTAGTCTGGTCAGGTGAAGTCTCCTACAAGCCCCTAGCTTCAGCTATGGGGTTGGTACTCAACTAGAGAACCCTGACATTCTTATGATAGACCTAGTTCAATTTTATGGCTTCTTGGTTGAGAAACACCCTAATCAATAGACATCTGGTGAAAATGAATGTAGAGACGTAGCACTGCTACGTCTCTACAAGGATTCTGTATAACGCATATTTAATTTCTGGAGATGTCTAATATAAACATAAAGCTAAAGCTAATCTAAAATTTAATCTTGCCATATAGCTTAATCTCCTAATAATTCGTAGGGGGTGCAAATTATTGGTAAGTCTTTACGGAATAAAAATCCGCATCGAACCTCTATAGATTAAGCACAATCTCAATCAAACGTTCGACGCACCGTTCACGATATTTGGAGTCATTTAGCAGTCGATCGGTATTTCCAATCGGAATCACGGGCAAAGATATTGCAGTGTTTTCTTCACGCATGACAAGCTGCTAGTGAATCCTTCCCTTTCATACTGCGATTGGCTGTGAGCAAAATCATCTGGTTTTCCTGAGCTACTTGTCATCACTATTGATTGACAACTCCATCTCAGCAAATGTGACAAATTGAATCGAGACTGTATCAAGCCAACCTTGACTAGCGATCGCACCAAAAAAAACCAGTGCATGTCCTTTGAGATTGTGGTCGATCAAAAAAATCATACTTTAGATTCACGTTTTGCCCTAGCTGCCTGAAGTTTTTCCCAAGCCGCTTCGGTTCCGGGTTTTGGAGGCTTTACAGCAATTCGAGCAATCAGATCGCGATTTTTCTCTTCATAGTACTGCTGAAGCTCTTCAGCTTCCTTGAGAACTATTTGATACTCAGCTTCAACATCGGCACGATTTATCTCAATGTAAGCTAGAGCAGCATTAATTTGTTCTTCGGTCAGATCGAACAAGCCTCGGATAAACTTAGGTGGGTACTGTTCTGTTACATAGTCCATCACGTCATACAGAGTGATACGAGTGCCTGCGATCGTCAGTCCGCGTTCTGTGCGAATAATAGCTGCTTGCCCATTTGATGCCAGAGTCATAAGCTGTCGTGCATTTAAATTGTATAATATTGGGTCTAAAACCCTTCCATAGCCTAGAGTCAGCTAAAAAACTAGATGCGTGGCAGCTTATCTCAATGCTTCTCTGAAACTAACTCCATACTACCGAAAAACTTATGAATTAAGGTGTGGGTATCCCGTTGTAGACATCACTATGCAATGTCCAAGATGTGCATCAACACCGCAAGAATAGCAAAAAATGTGGTAAACAAAATCACATATTTGAGACAGCACCATCAGTAATTTTCTTCCTCGCAGCACTTAATGCTGTAATACTTTTTCCAGTGCCGCTCGCTGCAACCAATAGTGATTTTTGAGCATTAGACATCTCCAGAAATTAAATATGGGTTATCCAGAGTCCTTGTAGAGACGTAGCAGTGCTACGTCTCTACATTCATTTTCACCAGATGTCTATTCGATACAGCATACACATCTATGAATTTCTGCTGCCAATCTCCCAGTTCTCTGTATTTGTTAAGTGGCAACGATATTCTCCTTGTAGCTAACTAGACCTGATGAAAACTCGATTTATGAATTATAACTGTACAGACGGGCTATGACGCTCCTAATTCCTTCTTTACACTATGATATACAAACCCCCTCAACAAAAGCTGTTGAGATGGATTGCATTGTTCCTAGTTGGGACATTTCTGCAATTGTTGTTTTACATCCCGACACCAGTCTTATCCCAAAATTCCAATAGCTGTAGCAATATTACAGCCCCGCTCACACCTGAAGAACAAACTTATGCTCGTGCTGCTTGGCAGTATTTTGTCAAAAATTATCAGCCAGCAACGGGGTTTACCAATTCTACTGGGGGTTATCCTTCGGGTACACTCTGGGATATGGGTAACTACCTGATGGCGTTGAATGCTGCACGCTGGTTGAATCTGACTGACCAAGCAGACTTTGATTCTCGCCTCAATAAGTTTTTGACGACTCTCAACACCCTGAAGTTATTTGAAGATGCGCTGCCAAATAAAGTTTATAACGCGGCCACTGCACAGATGGTTGATTATGGTAACAATCCACTAGAGCGGGGTATTGGTTGGTCGGCTTTGGATGTTGGGCGAATTCTGGCTGCTTTTGATGTCATCCGTACCTGTCATCCTCAATATAATGAGTGGCTCAAAGGGATTGTAGCAAAGTGGCAGGTGGCGCGATCGCTCAAAGATGGACAACTTTTTGGTGCTACTGTTCTCCCTGACAACAAAACGTTACTGGTGCAAGAAGGACGACTCGGCTACGAAGAATACGGCGCTAGGGGTTATCAACTCTGGGGTTTCTCTGCACCCAAGGCTATTGCTTTAGAACCGTTTAAGTTAGTCGAAATTAATGGTGTCCAAATTCCTGTTGATAGCCGTGACTTTCAAAGCACCAATGCTAATAATTATGTTGTGAGTGAGTCTTATATCCTGGATGGGATTGAATTTGGCTTGCAAGGTGAGTTAGCTGATTTTGCTGCCAGGGTTTTAGATGTCCAAAAACGGCGTTTTGATACCACAGGTCAGTTAACTGCCGTCACAGAAGATAATATCGACCAAGCACCTTATTTTCTCTACAACACCGTCTACGCCAACGGTGTCAACTGGGCAACTATTACCGATGCCAATCAACCTTATCCACAGTTTCGCAGCATTAGTACAAAAGCTGCTTTTGGCTGGCGCTATCTGTTTCCAGATAATGCTTATGCCCAAAAAGTTTTTGATGCAGTCAAGGATCTTCGCAGTCCTGATGATGGTGGTTACTATGCTGGTATTTATGAAGAATCAAAACAACCCAATAAAGCTTTGACAGGTAATACTAATGGGTTAATTTTGGAGATTTTATACTACAAAGCTAGGGGAAATCACCCTTTAATTGCTTCTGGTAAGCCTAGTGAAAATGCTTCTCCAGCAACACCATCAAATCAATCAAATTCTACTGGTAAGCCTAGTGAAAATGCTTCTCCAGTAACACCCGCAAATCAATCGAATTCTACTGTTAAGACTCCGATCGCAACTCCTGCGGACAATTCTAAACCGATAGAAGTGGCTGTTGCACCGATTCCACCAGTGGATAGTCCATCATCTAACCTGAAACTAGATCGACCACTGACGGTTATTGAACGGCGCTATGCAGAGGCGGCTTGGCAATACTTTCAAGCCAATTATCACTCTAAGAATGGGCTGATCGACGATCGCAGTGATTTCAAAGGCGCGACTCTCTGGGGATTGGGAAATTATCTCGCAGCCCTCCATGCAGCGCGATCGCTCGATATAATTACCCCCAAGGAATTTGACGGGCGCACTCGCCATCTGTTGGCAGCGTTGACAAAGTTACCATTATTTGCTGGAGAATTGCCGAGTCGGAGTTACGATACGCGATCGCTCCAACCAGTAGATTATGGTGGAAATCCAATTCCAGAAGGAAACGGCTGGTCAGCTTTAGATTTAGGTAGAATGCTGGCAGCGCTTTACAACTTAAAAACCTGTCATCCAGAATACACGGCTGCGGTAGATAAAATTGTGCTGGATTGGTCATACTTACGTGTGGTGCGCGAAGGTATTCTCTCCAGTGCCACTGTCACCAAAGAGCAAGATGGGCGATATCTCACCCGCATTAACCCAGAAATCCGCTTGGGTTATGAAGAATATGCCGCTCGTGCTTTTCAATTATGGGGGTTTAATCTTGAGCGTTCTGCTGTTGGGGGAGAATATCAAACTGCCTCAGTGGAAGGGGTGAAAGTCCCAATTCAACGCCATCGCACAGATACTAATTCCAAAGTTAACCAATACACAGTGAGCAATCCTTTTGTACTCTATGCCCTGGAGTTTGGACTAGATCCACAAATGCGATCGCTCTTTGAGCCAATTTTCCAGGCGCAAGCCGAACGTTACCGTCGCACCAGTACGCTCACAGCCTCAGCTACCACCTTGATTGACCATAAACCTTACACTGTCCACAGTACAATTACTGGACAAGGTGAGCCTTGGGCAGCTTTAGGAGATGACGGTAAACCAGTACCAAAGGGGCGATTGGTAAGTACAGCAGTAGCTTTTGCCTATAATGCCCTGCTTCCAGAAAATAAGTATAGTCAACAGTTACTCCAAGGGACGACTGACTTATATAATCCATTAGCTGGATTTTATGAGGGCTTCTACGAAACCACCGGCAAAACAGCAATTGGTTTCACTAGCGACACCAACAGTATAATTTTGCAATCCTTGCTATACAGCGTGACAAATCGACAACCCTTAATTCGGCCGACTACTATCACGAACTCTCTTTGGTGGCAAGCTGTCACCGAGGGAAATTCTGGGCGGGGTCTACCTAGCACTGCCACACAACAAACCAAGTTAATTTCTGATAGTTCTGGAAGTTACTGGGTTTCAGATGGTAAAAATACCCATTTAGTAACTGGCACAAAATAACAGAATTGTTGTAGAGACGTAGCAGTGCTACGTCTTTACATCCGATTTATACCTCAATTCAGCAACGCCAATTTTGGGTTAATCGAGAATAAGTTGTTAGTTATAAATTTAACTAGGGAATACTTGTTTTGAGGGGGATGCAGATACATTAACTATCGGTACTAAAATGACTTCAGCTTCTATTATTGATAATTCCGCAAACTTTTCCGGTAACAGCCGCTCATTACTCAAAAAAAGAACCCTGTTATTTCGTTATCTAGCAGAAATCAATTTAATTTTTGGCATCTGGTATTTGCAATGGCGCATCACCCATTCCATCAATTTTGATGCCCTCTGGATTTCTATTCCTTTGCTGATAGCAGAGATTTATAGCTATTTTGGTGGCGTAATGTTTGTAATTGGCTTATGGCGACCTTTAGTCCGACAAATTAAGTCTCTCGACCAAATGACCCCACCTATACCCAGAGCCGACTGGCCAACAGTGGATGTGTTTGTAACCTGCTACAACGAGCCACCGGAAATTGTCGAAGAAACTGCTAAAGCAGCCCTAGCAATGGATTATCCGCCAACAAAGCTACGCGTTTATGTGCTGGATGATGGTAATTCGGCTGATATGCGAGCGATGACCGAAAGATTGTGTATTGAGGATTTGCAGTCTGCACAATTACAGAAAGAAGTAGTGCGAATTGATGCAGAACGCTCTTATTTGTTCGAGCGCTTGAAGCAACTAGAAAATCTCACAACTAATACTCAAGCTGCTGAACAATGGCTGCAAGCATCATCAAAATCAGTAGTTAACGATTCTGCTGCTGGATTTGTGCAAAGTCTGCGACAGTTAATTCTTTGGCTACCTCCCGAACATCATACTATTAGCGATCGCCTAATTAGCGAACGCAAAGCCTTACAAGAAGCTATTAGCAAGAAAGAACTAGAACTAGTTGAACTCGCTCGTTTTCGCTACATTGCCCGTCCCAAACCAGCTGGTGTACCCCACCATGCGAAAGCGGGTAATCTCAATTACGCGATTTTTTCGGGAGAAACTTCAGGACAGTTTCTTCTTACCCTAGATGCTGACCATATTCCTAAACCACAATTTCTCAAGCGAGTTCTGCCTTATTTCTACACCTATAATCTTTTCACAGGTAAATACGATCAGAATCAAATTGCTTTTGTTCAGACCCGCCAAGATTTTTACAATATTCCTCCAGGCGATCCTTTTGGACATCGAGCAAATTTATTTTATGGCCCACTTCAACAAGGCAAAGATGGCATGAATGCCGCTTTTTATACAGGCACAAATGCAATTCTGAGGCGGGAAGCACTGATTAGTGTGGGACTACAACATTTTGCTGATGAGTTTGCCAAAGATGAAAAACGTCTGAATGAATTTCAATTAATTGGTGGCGTATCCAGCAACAGTATTACAGAAGATATGAATACAGCGATGCGTCTGCATGGTGCTGGATGGAAATCTATTTATCATAATGAACTTCTAGCAGAAGGTTTAGCACCAGATGACCTGAGTTCTACTCTGAAACAGCGACTACGTTGGGCACAAGGAACTATCCAAGTGCTATTGAGAGAAAACCCGCTCACCAAACCAGGACTAAGTTTTTGGCAAAGATTGCACTATTTTAAGACGATGTATAGCTATTTCTCTGGTTTTGCAACTTTGGTTTTTATATCTTGTCCAATTATCTATTTTTTTACGGATATTATTCCAGTTAAAACCTATGGCCCTGACTTTGCCTTACACTTTTTTCCCGCTTTTATTATCAACCGTCTGACTTTTATAGCAGCCACCTGGGGCATTCCAGCTAGAGAAGTTTGGCGCTCTGAACAATATGCGATCGCTTTATTCCCCTTATTAATCCAAGCTGTATGGAGTGTATTCACAGGACAAAAACTCAATTTTCAAGTCACACCTAAGCAACGGCAATCTGGGATTTATCTCAAACTTGTTTGGCCACAATTAGTTGTCTTTATCCTGACCATTTTAGGAATATTATGGAGTCTTTATCAATTTGCAATCGGTCATCTGAATTATCCTGGCGTTCACTTACTCAATGGTGCATGGGCCATCTATAACTTATTGCTTTTGTCGGCTATCATCCGCGCCTCCGTTTGGCAACCTCCAAAAGAGGCCTAATGAGGAGTGCTGAGTTACTTGCAAATTCAATCTAGAAAAAAACAGCTATGAACACTTATTCAGACTTAAACAACTCTAGTCAGCGAAATGTCTTAACAATTTATGCTCATGCTGATGATGAAGTTCTACCTGCTGCTGGTACTCTCAGTTTGATGTCTAAAGCAGGGTGGAATGTTCATTGCTTAATTTTGACTGATGGCGGTCTTTCTAGTTCGCCTATTAAAGGTACACGTCATCAAGAAGCAGATGCAGCAGGTAAAATTATCGGTGCAACTTACGAGTTTCATGCCCTTGAAGAGTGCAACTTCTCAACCCAAGCAGTAATTAAAGTTACTGAAGAAGTTTTGGGACGCTGGCAACCCGATCTGATTATTACTCATGCACCACAACCAGAAAAATATGGGCATAGAGATCATGAAGTGTGTGCGATCGCAGTTTCTAATGTTGCTACCCGCAAAAACATACCTCTATGGTATTCAGCACCACCTGTTTTCTTACGTGGTTTTGAACCCAACTTTTTTGTAGATATCACCTCTGTAATTGAAGAAAAAGTTGCAGCTATTGGTTGTTATGAATCAGAGCTAAATAAAGCATTTATGCAGCTTGATGCCATACTGGTTTTATCTCGTTTTTGGGCACGAGAGTTAGGTCAAAAAGATGGCTATTTTGAAGCTTTTGAAATTTCTCGTCAATGGGTTGATGCTAGCTTTTTTACTGCCATAGCAAATAATAGTCATCACCAAGTAGTCAAACAGAGCTAATTGGATAAGCAACACAAAAGCATTGCTCTATCTATTGCAGTTTTCCTGATATCAATGCCAAAATATAAATACATAGTTTTCAAACCAAAATACAAGGAAATAAAACCATGAATTTGAGTGTAAAAATACTAGAATTGTCTGGAATTTTAGATGGTATTAGAGGTAATGAATTACGTCGTGAAGTTAGCAATATTCTGGAAAATGGAGCCGATGTTTTGTTGCTTGATATGAAAGAAGTAAAGTTTATTGATAGCTCTGGTTTAGGTGCTTTGGTATCAGCAATGCAAATGGTACGAGCTGCTAATGGCAAACTGTTTGTTTGTTCGATCAGCGATCAAGTTAGAATGTTGTTTGAACTGACTAAAATGGATAGAATTTTTCAAACCTTTGCTGATCAAGATGACTTCAATCGCCAAGTATTGGCAATACAGTAAGCTGCTAGTACAAGAAGGCAAAAGTAAAAAGAAAGAATGCTTATTTTGTAAGCTTTCTGGCTATTTTAAATGGTTGGTTTATTTACGCCGTGTTGTACTAGACAATACCAAATTTCAAGCTGCATACAGCATATTTTAGGTAAATGAGGTACAAAATTTAATAAAAAAGTCATATACCAAGAGACTTTCAACCCTGTTCCCTATTCCCTGCTGTATTTGACTATACTAACCAAAGTTAACTTTTACTAAAGATAAGTCATCATCAAGATTATCTTGAGCATTTAAGGTGAGAATGTTCGCTAATAGTTGATTAAGATTACAAGTATCTTTATGACTATATTTGGTTAGTAAGTCAATAAAAGCATCAATACCCCAAATTTTACCATCTGACTGATTAATTTCATAAGCACCATCACTAAAGATGTATAAAGTGCTGTTTGCTTCAACCTCAAAAACAGCATCCTCAAATTGAACTTCTGGTAAAAAGCCAATTGGTAAATCTAAAGAACTTAGCTGTTTAACTTCAATGCTGTTCGTAGAGGTATTAGATAACAATAAAGCTGGTGGATGTCCGGCGTTGGCATAAATGAGTTGACGTTTTAGGCGGTGATAAACTCCATACCAGATTGTGAAGTATTTATCACCGTGCTTCCTCATTTGGAAGGCGTGATTGAGTGCTTTCAAAACTTCACTTGGTTGACAAAAGTTAGTGTTTGGTAGAGATTGCGATCGCAAAACATTCAGCACTGATACAGATAGGAGGGCTGAACCCACCCCATGACCTGATACATCTAACAAATAAATTGCCAAATGATCCTCGTCAATCCAATGATGATCGAAGCAATCACCCCCTAGCTGTGCTGAGGGAATAAACAGATTTTCTGTAGTTACCGATCCTACAAGGGGTGAGGGTAAAAGCGATCGCACATAATCAGCGGCCTCAGACAATTCTGCTTCCAAAATTTGCTTTTGAGTTTGCAAATCCTGATTTAATGTCTCCAAAACTTGCTTTTGACTTTGTAAATCCTGATTTAGCTGGTGTAACCTTAATCCTGCTCTTACCCGTGCTTTCAATTCATTCATCTCTATTGGTTTAGAGATAAACTCATCTGCTCCCGCGTCAAGCCCCCTAACTCTATCTTCCTCCTCTCCTCGAGCTGCTCCTCTAGCCGTCAATAGAATAAAAAAAGTAGTTGCTAACTCTGGATCTGTTCTAATTCGACGACACACTTCTAGCCCATCTACCTGAGACATCATCCAATCACAGATAATCAAAGCAGGATGTAGCCTTTGTGCTTGTATAATTCCTTCTTCGCCATTGCTGGCTACAGTAGTCTCATAACCTTGCCTTTGGAGTGTGCTTTTCAGTACTGCTCGCACTGTCGGGTCATCATCAATAACTAGAATTTTAAACATAGATTACACTTTATGAAGTAAAATTATCGGTAATATAGTTGCTTTAATTCAAGTTATATGAAATTCAGATTTTAATGTATAGTAAAATTACTCAAATTAATCAACTAATTAACGAATATGATGATTTTAAAATATTTTCTTAGTTAAGAAGTGAATAATAAAATTTATCTCCAAGTCAACACAGACCTTAAAGCTTCACCTCAAGTTTTATCTTGGTTTGAGCAGATTAATCAACCACCTATTCTTGATAAACAAATTTGGTGGCAATGTCAAACGCTGATGATAGAAGGCTTTACTAACATTGTTGAACATGCCCACAAAAGTTTACCTATTGAAACTCCCATTGAGATGGAAGCTGTGCGCTTAGATGAATACATAGAAATTCGCATCTGGTCTCAAGGCGAACCCTTCGACTTAGAACAGCAATTGCGTCAAACATCTGAATTTGAAGAGAATGAGCAAGAGCGTGGGCGGGGTTTAAAAATTATGTCCGCCATTGCCGACAAGTTGAGTTATGAGCCGACAGGAGATAATCGTTACTGTTTATTTATTAGTAAATATTATTAAATTTGCGAACTAGTAAGAATAGCTATAGGATTACTATTTGATTTTTGAACAAAATTAGGTACTGTAGTGGCGTGTCAAGGCTAAAATGTTGCAAAAAAATTGTCGGTTGGGGAGCCACTGCGTTGCGCGGGTTAAGAGCGTTGTAGCAAGTGGTGTTGGAGGCTTTGCCAAAGCCAACAGATATCAGGATGTTGGGTTGCGCTCCGCTCCACCCAACCTACGTCTCATGCACTATTTTTTTGCTGCTCCGGTTGATAAACCAGGTATAGGAATAAAAGCACTCCCAAAGGTTGTTACTGCTGCTGCTGCAATTAATTTCCAGGCTAATTCTCTTTTAGACCTCAAGTCAACCTGATGATGGTAATATTTATTTACAGTAACCCAAGCATCCCTGCCTGTAAAAATTGCTGAAAAGCCAGTTATTTAGGAGGTTTTGCCGACAGTTGTACAGATAGTATTGCTGAGTAATAAACTTCAAGAAAATATGTTTTCATACATGCTAATAGCAGTAGTTAATGAAGGCTACTTAACTTTGGATTAAAAATTCTCGGATACGTTTAACAAATTCTTCTAACTCTACGATTAAGTCAGTTGTACCTCGACGCTCTTGGTCGTAAGCTAGTTGTTCTATTTTTTCTGCTACCAGATGCATGGTTGTAACTCCCATATTGGCACTAGAACCTTTAATTTGATGGGTTTGGAGCGCTATTTGCTCAAAGTCATGAGCTGCGATCGCTATTTTTATGACCTCTAGACGAGGTTCAATATCTTCAACAAACATTTGCAGTAGTTCCAATTCAAATTCTGGGTTGTTTTCAGAAAGTTGATGCAAGCGTTCCCAATCAATTGGGAGGTCAACTAAATCTACATCTGTTGTAGAAACTGTCTGCTCTGTGGCATCTATTTCTTTTGCTCTGAATATTACATTTTTCCAATGCTCAAGCATCGCCGCCAAATCTTCTTTCATCACCGGCTTGCTCAAATAGTCGTCCATGCCGGCATCTAGACACATTTGTTGGTCTTGTTTCATGGCATTAGCTGTCATCGCAATTACTACCGGACGACGACCACTAGCAAAGCTGCTTTCTTGCCAACGATGAATTTGTTTTGTGGTTTCCAAACCGTCAAGAATCGGCATTTGGCAATCCATCAGAATCAAATCGTAAGGAACTTTTTCTAATAGCTGCAATGCTTCTTTCCCATTATTAGCGACATCAGCACTGTAGCCGAGGCTTTTGAGTTGCTTCAAGGCTATTTTCTGATTTACCAAATTATCCTCAGTTAAAAGAATTCTTAATTTATGGAATTCAGGAGACGGGGAAGAAGAATCGGGGACGCTGAATAACTCCTGACTCTTGAAGGCCAGTTGCTTCACTTGGGGAGACTCGATCGCTGAGAAGACTGCATTGGCTGCTGCTGACTCCTCTGGAACAATAGAAGCGGCAATCGTAAAGTAAAATGTGCTACCTACACCTAGCTCACTTTCAACCCAAATTCTGCCACCCATTAACTCGCACAGTTGCTTGCAGATGGCTAGACCTAACCCAGTACCGCCATACTGTCGAGTAATGGAGGAGTTAACTTGACTGAAAGCTTTAAATAAACGCTCCAGGCGATCGCGTGGAATTCCAATGCCTGTATCTTTAACCCTAAACTGAATTTCGTCAGTATTTGCAGCAGAATGATTAATATTGCTATTTTTGCGGGTTGTAACTGAAACTTCTATGCTTCCAGTTTCGGTAAATTTAATCGCATTACTGAGTAAATTAATCAAGACTTGGCGCAGTCTAGTGATATCTCCCACAATCGTAGTAGGAAGCTCAGGAGTATCTAAAAACGTGAGTTTTAAACCTTTTTCTCTAGCTGTCGGCCCAAGCATATAAAGAGCATCATGAATGCAATTTCGCAAAGCAAAAGGTTCCTCTTCTAGTTCCAAGTGGCCTGATTGGATTTTAGAGAAATCAAGGAAATCGCTAATAATTTTGAGTAAGGAATTTCCACTTGTGTAGATGGTTTCAACAAAATCTTTCTGTTCGGCAGTCAATTCAGTATATAGCAACAAACTAGCCATACCACTTACTGATGCGATCGGAGTCCGAACTTCATGGCTAATCATCGCTAAAAATTCCTGTTTAGCAAGTTCTGCCTGTTTTCGTTCAGTCATGTCTCGCAAAATATAAACATAACCTTGAAAATGTTCAATTTCTGTCTTGACTATTGAGGATGAGAAAGCTATAGGAATTGTTTTACCACTTTTGGTATAGCAAACGGTTTCCACCTCTTTTACTAAAGTATTTATGTCTTGACCATGAGATATATCAATACATTCTATATCTGCAACTATCAGTGGATAGTTATTAACTTCTCTAATAATTTTTGTGATAGATCGTCCGATTAGTTCTACTTCATTATATTGCAATAAAACTTGTGCAGCGTAATTGATTTTTTTTATCTCGCCTGATAGTGTGGTCACTAACAAAGCATCTGCCATTGATGTCACAATTTGGTCAATATATTGTTTAGAAGCCTTTAAGTTACGTAGCAAAAGATTTGCTTCATTTGCACCTTGAAACAAAGATTGCTCAAGAACCATCCGTTCGGTTGCATCTTCGACAACAATGATAATTCGATTCCTAGAATGGTCTTCTTGGATATTATCAGTAATCCGAATATCAATATACAAGGGAGAGCCAGAATTATGCGATCGCATAATTCCCTTTAATTCAAAATTATCTTGCTCTCCCTGTCTAATTGCATCGAAAATATCTTCAAGTCCCTCTAATTCAGGAAACACAATCCGAATATCCTGACCTAGCTTAACTTCATTAGGAATGTCGGCAAAATGATTTAGTCCCAAAGACATCTCTAGAATCTTCAAGTTTTCATCAATTATTAAATATTCAATACCACATACGGATAATAGCTTTGTCAACAATGAGTTCATCTTACTAAATTAGCCGATTGGCTAAAGATTGAAATATTTTATCAACATTATTGCCAGTTTTAGCTGAAGTTATGTATGTATCTAATATATTAGCTTGATCGGTGAATTGATACATTTGACGAATTTTCTCTAAATATTCGGCTGCAATCATATCTGATTTATTCAGCGCAACAACAATATAGCTTTTAGGATTAACAGCTAAAAAAGTTTGAATATGCTCCTGGATATGATTGAGTGTTTCTGGTTGTGTCACATCACCAACTATTACAGCACCTTTAGAACCTTGAAAATAATTTTTAGCAACTTCTTTAAATTTATTGCTGCCTTCAATATCCCAAATTATCAACTGTAAGTTTTGTCTACTAAGTAGGTCTTTTTCAGAAATACTAACCAATTTACGAGAGATTTTTACTCCTACAGTTGAAAGGTATTCGTCACTAAATTGAGACTCTACAAATTGACGAATTAGACTAGTTTTACCAACACCAAAATCACCAAATAAGCATATTTTTTTAGAGATTGTAGACATAGTTGGGGAAAAGTAGAGAATATTTTATCCAAATCATAGCTAATATAAATAGGACTTACGCAAAAACCCTCTCAAACTCTCATTCCTCCGTGGTCTCTGCGTCCTCTGTGGTAGCCTGCGGCAAGCCGCTCCGCGTCTACGTTTTTCGTTACCTTTGCGTAAGTCCTAATAAATTTAAAATTGCTTGTTTATCGGTTCTAGAGCGACACAGCGACTTAACCACAAGGGATGAGTTACATCGATTCCTGGTGGTAAATTTGTCCTACCAATGACTTGTAAACGAGATGGCTCGATACCTAATTTAATCAGTGCTTGTTGTACAGCTTTTGCTCGCGCCAGTCCCAATTTTTGAGATTTGTTCACGCTAGTATGGTCATAACTATAACCTATGATTTTTAAATGTTTATTTGGATGCTGATTTAGGAAAAACTTGACCTGTTGAACCTTATGCTGTAAATCCGTTTTCATTAAACTCGCTGAGTCGGGTTGAAAGTAAAATCGAATTTCAATCTGTGGGGGTTGCACTCGCACCGCACTAGACACAGATTTTACGCCGGGAATTTGTGCAAATGCATTAGCAATAATCTGAGCATCTGCAATTCGGTTGACAGTTCCTTCAACAGCGACTTTACCAGCGATGTATTGAGCGGAAATAGCTATATCGTCAGTCTGATTTAAAACTGCTGTGACTCGTTTAACTTCAGCAGCCGCTAATACGGGGTCTGCTGGTACTTCTACTAATAAAATTTGATTGTCAATCAACCAATTTGGAGAAGTTATTTTGACAATTTGCTCGGCTTTCTGGCGAAGAAGTTGATTAGGTAATCGTCCTGTTAATTTTAATTTATTGTGTTCTATTTGTACAGTGAGCCGATATACAGCTAGTTCTGGAGTAGAAGTTAGAGCCAAGGAAGTTTGATTTTCAATGGAATGTATAACTCCGCTACGGTATTGCCAAATGCCCCAAGGAATGAGAATACTGCTGATAACTGTTAAGACTAATATCTGTAGCGGTGATATTTTTGTTTTCTTTTTATCCTGAATACCTGTATTTTTCAGTTCTTCTAGAAGTGTATGAACTTCAATAGGTATTAAATCTGGATCGCCGTCAAAATTTTCAATTAAATTGCCATATTTTCTAACAATTGTGCTGAATACTTGCCGCATTTTTTCAATAAACTTTTTGCTTGGTTCTCCTTGCACAACGATGGCTAAATAACAGTATCCTGCAACTTCTAAAATTATTTTGGATGTCCCATATTCAATTGCATCTAATTCGGTTATGCTTCCAGATTGATTGATGCAATCATTGGCGAAGCTGCGGATTGCTGTGAGCATTCCTGCTACCATTTCAGCCTCTAGCTGCTCTACATCAGAGTGCTGAATATCTGAGATAATTAAACCAGATGCTTTATGAATCAAGAAAATGGCTTGAATTTTAAATGGTAAAGCTTCTTTAAGAATTAACTCTGCTTCTGAAACTCCCTGTAATTTGGCACGAATTTTACGTTTGATGCCTTCAACGCTGAGGGTTTCTTCAACTTGTCGGTTAATGGCACGGATTGTTTCTGCCATATATTTGGCGATGGTACTACCAATAATTGGGTAGAGTGCATCTACCACAATATTCTGTTCAATTTCAATTTGCTTTTTTATCGCTCGTCCCATCGCCGGAGCGATCGCATCTGAAACTTCTTCTGGAGCTATAATAATCTGTTGGGAAATAGCGAGAGGAATTACAGGTGCGATCGCTGTACTCATGCTCATTTTATCCTGTTCAGTGCGACTGCGGATAGTCTGATCGATAATAGGAGCAATTATCTGGACAATTTCTTCTCGCGACTCTGTAATCGTCAGCCTTAAAAGCTCAGAAATCCACGGTAGTAGTAGATTTACTAGCTCCTTAGGGTCATAAATTTGATTCTCTATTTTTGTTAACTTTTGTTCAAGTTTAGCTGTAATATTGTCTATTTCTGCTAGTTCATATCCGACCAATATCTCCCGTAATTTTTGCAAGGCATCCTCTGAGTTGTCTAACTTTTCCTCAAATTCTGCAAATATTTCAATAGATTCTTCTTGAGTAGTTTGTGAGTAATTAGATATATCTTGAGGAAAATTAAAATCTGACTCCAAATAAGCTTCACATACTTCTAATGTCACTGGAGGAAGTTGCAGTAATTCAATTTCTTCTAGAATATACTCATTCTTACGATCAGTTTCCAATGGTGATAAAGAAAAAGATTGCTCAGGTGATTCAATAATTTTGAGTTCGATCAGCAAATGCAGCAAATTATCAAGCTGCACAGCTTTTTCTGGCTTCAACTCAACAGATTGAGAAATCGAATTTTCCACCTGAGTCATCCTTTTAAGAGTGCTGAATGTTGAGTGCTGAGTTTGGAGTTAGGAGTTAGGAGTTAGGAGTTAGGAGTTAGGAGTTAGGAGTCATTATTTCCCCCTACTGCCTCATCTTCCCGATCTCCATCATCTCTCCTTACCTTCTGGCTTAATAATCACGAATGTAATTCTGCCGTACTGTTAGAGTGAGTTAACACTTTTGACAACTTTGTAGTTTCTAGAAGTGGTACAGCAGTATATTCATCGCTGCGTTCATCGGCTGCTTCTCGCAATTTAGGAATAAATTCAGTTTCTTTCAGACGCATTCCCAAGGCAAACAAAGTTTCAGCCATATCATCTTTAGAAACTTTAGTGTCTGTCAACTGCGAAAAGCGCCGATCTATTTCTTCTAAAATTAAATCCCGTAATGCCGTGACATCATCTTGTAAGTGGACTTTAGTTTGAAAGATTTCATCTCGAATGGAGGTAGTTTGGCTATCTAAGGTTTCATCAAGCGCCTGAACGCTGCTAGAGAACTTTTTATTAAGTCTATCAACCTGTTGCCGTAAGTCAAGAGTTTCTTCTTGAGTTGCTAGGTTGAGTGATTTCAGCTTTTTATCTAGCGACTCAAACCCCGCTTTTAGTTCAGCCGAAAAGTTGGACTTGAGTTGATCGACATGCGATCGCATCTGTTGTTGCAGGAGAGATATATCTGACTCCAGCTTGCTAAACCGATTTTCGTACTCTCTTAGCTGTGTTCCAAGAATAATATCGCGGATCTGATCGATATTGCCAAGCCTTTCTCGTACATCGTCTCTACTCATCTGACTCATTAGGAAAACCTCGCTTTTCGGGAATCAATTGGGAATAGAAGGTGATGCATTTAACTGACATTTAGGCTAAAAATTCTTAGCTTATGATGTAGCTAACTCATCGAACATACTTTTAGTACATTAGAGTTATTATTCCCAATTGTTCACAAGTTATATCGCAATCCGGTTTAGTTAAGGGCTACTTGCAACAATTTTGGGTTTTTGAGACGCGATAAATCGCCATCTCTACAAGTGTTTTGGGCTGATCTGAAGCATCTTATTTAATCCACGTTCCTTACTCAGAAAAAATCGTTAATGTTAATTATTTAATAAATATTATTATTTTTCATGTTTTGGCGCTACTATCTTTAGCGTTCAAGAATTTTTGGATGCGTTTAACAAAGTCTTCTAACTCTAAGATTAAGTTACTAGTACCTCGACGCTCTTGATTATAAGCTAGTTGTTCTAATTTTTCTGCTGCTAGATGCATGGTTGTAACTCCCATATTGGCACTAGCACCTTTAATTTGATGGGTTTCTCGTGCTATTTCCTCAAAGTCATAATCTGCGATCGCTACTTTAATTAACTCCAGACGAGGTTGAATATCTTCAACAAATATTTGCAGTAGTTCTAATTCAAATTCTGGATTATTTTCTGAGAGTTGATGTAAGCGTTCCCAATCAATTGGGAGGTCAACTGAATCGACATCTGTTGTAGGAACTGTCTGCTCTGTGGCAGCTGTTTCCTTTACCATGAATATCAGACTTCCCCAACGCTGTAGGGCCGCAGCCAATTTTTCTTTCATTACTGGCTTGCTCAGATAGTCGTCCATGCCGGCATCCAGACACATTTGTTGGTCTTCTTTCATGGCATTAGCTGTCATCGCAATTACTACAGGGCGATGACCACTGACAAAGCTGCTTTCTTGCCAACGATGAATTTCTTTTGTCGTTTCTAAACCGTCGAGAACTGGCATTTGGCAATCCATCAGAATTAAATCGTAAGGAATTTGTTCTAATAACTGCAAAACTTCTTTCCCATTACCAGCAACATCAGCACTATAACCAAGGCTTTGGAGTTGCTTCAAAGCAACTTTCTGATTCACCAAATTATCTTCGGCTAAGAGAATTCTTAATTTATGAGAATTAGAAGCTAGGAGTCGGGGGTTAGGAGTCAGTTTGAAATCCTGCTTTCTGCCTCCAGCCGACGCTCTCTGCGAGACGCTACGCGAACGCAGACTCGCTACCGCTGCGCTATCCTGCCTTCCTAAGATGCTCATGATGGTATCGAGGAGTCGGGATGGCTTAACAGGTTTGACTAAATAAGCCGCAAATCCTATTTTTAGTGATCGCTGGATTTCATCGCGTTGATTAGTAGAGGTAAGCATAATCAAAGGTAGCCCAGCGATCGCGGAATTTCCCTTAATTTGTTCTCCTAAAGTCATGCCATCTATTTCTGGCATCTGCATATCAATCACAGCTATGTCATAGGGATTTTTTTGCTTGGCAGCCTCCTGAATAGCTTTAAGACCAGTAGTAGCCGAAGCCGCCTGATCTACCAGCATCCCCCAACGGGTAGCTTGATGGTAGATGATTTTGCGATTAGTAGCATTATCATCCACCACTAATAAGCGCCGATTGAGCAAAAGTTCGGGATCGCTTTCTGAGGAAATAGGGTAAAGTTGGTTGGCGAGAGTTACTTCAAACCAAAATTTAGATCCTTTCCCCAACCGACTTTCTACGCCCATTTCTCCTCCCATCAAGCTCACCAGTTGCTTGCAGATGGCTAATCCCAAACCTGTGCCGCCATATTTACGGGTGGTGGAAGCATCTACTTGAGTAAATGGCTTAAAGAGTTTGCATTGGTCTTCAGGGGTAATGCCAAGACCGGTATCTATGACGGCAAAATAAATGGTAGCTGTAGTAGAGGTTTGCGATCGCAATTCTGCTCGTAATACTACCTCTCCGTCGCTGGTAAACTTGATCGCATTGCTGATCAGATTCATCAGAATTTGCCGCAGGCGGCCAGCATCGCCTTGGAGGTGGGTGGGGACATTGGGATAGATTAACGCTGCAATTTCTAATCCTTTGTTATGAGCCGGGGGAGCCAATAATTCCAACACTTCTTCTACACAGGTAGATAAGTCAAAATCTAGAGTTTCTAGCATCATCTCCCCAGCCTCAAGTTTGGACAGATCCAAAATTTCGTTGATTAGGCTTAAGAGAGCGTCGCCACTAATGCGAATTGTTTCGATAAAATCCCGTTGCTCTGAGTTCAAGGGAGTTTCTAACATTAAGCCTGTCATCCCTAACACAGCATTCATCGGAGTCCGAATTTCATGGCTCATATTGGCCAAAAAGGCACTTTTGGTTTGAGAAGCTAATTCAGCTTGTTGACGGGCAATTTCGAGTTCTCGTCGCTGTTGAGTTTCTGCATTTAACATTTGGGCTTGGGCTAAGGCAATACCTACTTGGTCAGCAATTTGCCGTAAAAGATGAGTTTCAAAGCTAGACCAGTGGCGGGTACTGCCACACTGATGGACAATCAGTAAACCGCAGAGTTCTTCTTTGACAAGCAGGGGTACGACTAAATTAGACTTGACTCCAAATTGTTGCAGTAATTCGATGTGGTTTTTTTGGGCTTCAACTATATCTAAGTCAGCAAGCCCCAGATTCCGTTTTTGACGGTACTGCTGTAGATAGTACTGCTGTATGTATTCGGCTTCAAAGTAAGCATCGGTATACTTTTTCTCTTTGATTGCCAGCCAGCCAGAAACTACTGCCTCAACGACAGTGGTTCCAGATCCATCTGCCAAAGGTTGATAAATTAAAACGCGATCGCTATGAAGAATTTTTTGGACTTCAGTAACAGTGATTTGGAGAATTTCTTTGATTTGCAAAGACTGACGAATCTTGAGGGTGATTTCAGTAAATAGTTGCGATCGCAAGTTTTGGCGTTGGAGTTCTTCTTCTGCCTGCTTACGCTCGATAAACTGCCCTACTTGCTCACCAATCGAATTCATGACTTTTGCCAAATTTGGATCAGCTTGCTGGATCTCATGGCTAAAGCAGGTAATGACACCAATGATTTTTTTATCGCTACGGATCGGAAACCCAAAAGCTCCATGCAGTTCTGCTTGGACAGCGATTTGAGAGCGGATGAAATTCTGATCTTTAACAACATCAGCAATCCATACAGGTTCAACACTAGCCCAGACACGACCAGGTAGCCCAATTCCTTGTCTAAACGTGGTCTGCCGACTGAGGATGTCAAATTCTTGCATTTGCAGCGAAATTTCATACCATGAATTTGACAATGACAGTAGATTTGCTTGCTGATCTACCATCCAAAATTCACTTAAATCCCATCCCAAACTTTCGCAGATTCCTTGCAGAATTTGGGGCATGGCTTCGTTGATTGTAGTTGACTCTGCTAAGACGCGGGTTGTAGCATACTCTGCTTTTAGATGCTGTTCAGTTCGTTTGCGTAAGCGCAGTTCCTCAAAGACATCACTGATATCGATCCCTGTGGCAACAACGTATTCAACGTCGCCCTCATGGTCTCGTAAGGTAGTGTTAGCCCAAGAAATCAGCCGCCGACTGCCATCTTTCGTTAGCCAATAGTTTTCGTATTTTTTAGGGCCTTCACCAGTTCGTAACTCCTCAAAAACTGCTCTCACCGGCTCTATCTCTTCAGGAATGAGAAACAGGTTCCAGAAATGCCTTCCTTTCACTTCATCAAATGAATAACCAGTGGTTTGTTCACAAGCTTGATTGAAGCGAACAATTTGCCCTTTAGAGTCAAGAACTATGACCAAAGCGCTGGTTGTATCCAGAACTGCTGAGATAAAGTTGCGTTCTGTTTTCAGTGTTTCCTCTGTTAATTTCTGCTCTTTTCCCTCACGATAAATAAAGTAGTAGACTGTAGCCAAAATCAGAAAACTTAGGCAAATTGCGATCGCCTGCATCAAAAGAGTATTGCGGGCACTATTTTTGGTGATTTTTAACTGCTGCTGAAGTTCTTCCGTCTCTTTCTTTTCCATCTCACGAATGATATTGCGGATATCACTCATTAAGTTATTTCCCTGATTTGTATTTATTACCTCCAATGCAGCATCTAATCCTAAATTCTGGCGTAAGTCGATAGTCTTTTTCAACTCGTTCAGTTTTACTGCAATTAAGGGTTCAAGGGTATCGAGTTTACTCAGTTGTCTAGAATCATCTGCTGTTAATTTTCTTAGCTCCTTAATTTCAGGAGCAAGTTTAGTAATTGCTGTCTGATATGGTTTTAGATACGCATCCTGTTTAGTGAGTATATAACCGCGTTGTCCCGTTTCCGCATCCTTGATGTTAGAAAGCAGTTCTTGCAAATTGTTGATTGTCAATTGGGTATTGTTCAATTTTTTACTAGTATGAATTAACACTTGCGTACTTTGATACGAAATCGTGCCAATCAAGACTAAAATTGCCAATGCCAATCCAAACCCGGCGGCAACCTTTTTTAAAAATTCTTTGCGTGTCTTCTGCGCCTGTTTGCGGGCATCACTTGCCAATACCAAACTTGCTAAACTGCGCCGCATTTCTAGTTGCTTGATTACCTGGCGGCCTAAAATTCGTAGTGCTTCAATTTGTTCTGAAGAGAGGTTTCTTGGTACATGGTCAACTACACAAAGGGTTCCTAGCGCATATCCTTCGGGGTTAGTCAGGGGTACACCAGCATAAAACCGAACATTCGGGTCAGACGTGACTAGCGGGTTTGTCGCAAACCTTTCGTCTTCTGTGGCATCAGGCACAACAAAAACTTCAGGTTGCATAATAGCATAGGCGCAGAATGCCAAATCGCGGGGTGTTTCTAGGGCATCCAAACCAACTTTTGACTTGAACCACTGACGATTAGTATCAATTAAGCTGATTAAGCCAATGGGAGTTCCACAAATATATGAGGCTAAACGGGTGAGGTCGTCAAAGGCAGCATCCGTTGGAGTATCGAGAATCTTATACTGCAAAAGAGATTCGATTCGCTGTGTTTCGTTATCAGGTAATGGTGCTTTCATTCTTCAGCCTTATACCATTTTGGATTTTAGATTTTGGATTTTAGATTTTGAATTACAGCAGGGAATAGGGAATAGGGAATAGGGAATAGGGAATAGGGAATAGGGAATAGGGAATAGGGAATAGGGAATAGGGAATAGGGAATAGGGAATAGGGAACAGGGAATAGGGAACAGGGAACAGGGAATAGGGCTAAAAATCTCTTGGTATATGACTTTTTCTTAAATTTTGTATCTCATTTACCTAAATCTGCCGTATTTATAAGGATTTATCTCCTGCCCCCTGCCCCCTGCCCCCTGCCCCCTCTGTCCCCTGCCCCCTGCCCCCTGCCCCCTCTGTCCCCTGTCCCCTGTCCCCTAAAATTTGACCCGCAACTGTCCTGTCAAAGAATTACTACCGTAGGAACTTCCTCCGGTTTCTTGATTGCGGACATTACTAAAGCTATAGCCCAAGTCTGCTTCTATATTGGGCGACAGCTTTACCGTACAGCGTGTTTGATAGGTATTAGCATTGTCAAATTCTCCTTTAAGTCGCTGCCGTCCTAAGTTGGCAGCGAGGCGACAGCGTAAGAAATTAGCAATATCTCCTTCCCAAGCCACCTCACCGTTGTAAACTAGGAAGTCTGGTGGAGAAAAGTAGCCACTTGTACGTTCTAAATCGCGATCGAAACTCCAAGTGAATAAGTTAGCTGCCAGAGAAAATTGTCCGAACTTGCGCTCTAATCGGCTAAAAGACTGCACATCAGAATTACCATCGTTGTAGTTACCCAAACGCAATGATGAAAATAAACTGGTGTTACGGTCAATCTGCCAAAATAAATCAGGCCCAAATCGCCAAGCAGTAATTTGATTTTCTAAAGTTCGGACATTAGATTTATAAGGCCCTTGTTCTAAATTACCTGATAGTACTACCGCCGATAGTAATTGACCTGATGTCGAAACTTGCGGCGGCGAAATGGGAGCCTCCACCTTAGCATTGAGATTGATAGCTGTGGGTAAACGATTGAACATATCAACCCCGGCTGCTGTTTGCAGAGTCACTTGCCCAATTTTCCCTTGCCATCCAATTTGCAAAGGAAAATTGGTAATTGATTCAACACCGCGTTGCCCAAAATAGTTAAAACCCGTCCTAAAAAATATTTTGTTGCCATTACTCAATCGAAACTGAATCGTTGGTTCCAGGAAAAAATTAGTTTGGCCAAAGTTGTCTGACTCATAGTGATAATCCGTATCAATACTTTCCAAAACAGCATCCGGTGTTCTTGGTTCTGTGGAAGTTTTTGGTGGGCTACTTTCCAAAACAGCATCCGGCTTTCCTGATTCGGTGGAAGTTTTTGGTGGGCTGGAATTCTGCGGTGGTTCGGGTAGCACTGGCGGTAATCGCAAATCAGGATTGAAGTTTTCGGGTGCTGCCATCAAAATGGGTATTGGCCCTAATCGATAGGGAAGGGGTCTTGAAAGTTCTAAGTCATCAAAGTTCAGTTCCCCCTTAGCAAAGTCAGAAGCTCTGGTGCTAACTCTGACTTCTCTATGAGTTGTAAGCTTTGAGTATTGCTCTACTGACTCAGGATTTACTGTGGTAGCTCGCTCAGTCAATTCTGAAGACAATTTCCAGTTTTGATGTGCTTGGGCAGCTTGTAACTTAGCTTCTGATAATATCCAAATACCTACACTACAAATTAATCCCAATTTCATCTGTAGACATCCCAAAATAAACTCAGTGTACAAACTAGATCGAGAAACAAAGAAATAACGTCTAAAACTATCTGCCATAGGTTGATACTATAGTTGTAGATAAAAAACTTGCTACCAAAAAATTTCCTGGCTGCTAGCTGATGTATTACGCTTGGGATTATGATGCCCACAATAGATGCTTGTTAAGACATGGAAAAGAAAAAAGACGCTACTAAACGAAGGGATGATTAGCTATGACTTTTCACGTCATGCGGAAAAGCCCATGAAAATAACGGCAGGCTAACGCCGATGGGAAGGGTAATTCACAGTTGGCTGTCCCTTAATATCTAAAATCATCCCAACGTGTAGATATTTAAACGCCTCAAAACTTCCCACTTCTGGAAATAGCTTTCTCTATACCATTCAAGTAATCGTCAATAAATTTTTCTCAATCTTGTGAAAACTAAGCCTTGTTGTTCATCAGGATAACCAGTTGCAAAGGTTTCATCCCCAACGGCCAACGATGAACTAGCGATCGCTGCGATCGCATAATTATTCGCACTCCTAAAACTCAGTAATCCTAAATCATCATCTGGAAACTGAGTGGATTTAATCGGCTGTGCAGTGTAAATCTTGCCATCAGCAGTTTGGATTTGATAACTCTTACCAATCCTCAGGACGTGGGCGTTAGTTATAACTGTGTAAACTTGACCTTGTTTTTTAATTAAAATCCCTGAACCCCAACCTTGTCCAGCAAGCACTTTGACAGTAATTGCCCGACCGCGATCGCGTAACTGCGCTTTTGCTTGACTAGTTATTTAGTTTAGGTCTTGGTAGCTTTGATGCCACTATCAATCCTGAACCTATTCCCGATGGTCGTTTTTTCAGTTGGTTGGCGCAAGTCCAACGGGTGCAACGGTTGACTAATGATAATCTCTTAATCGCCCAAGCCGAAGTACAATTAACACCCAATGGTTTATTACCCTCTCAGCAGTTTGTAATTGGCGGTGGTCAATCTTTGCGCGGTTATCGGCAAAATGCTCGTGCTGGCGATAACGGAGTCCGATTTTCACTAGAAGACCGCATCACTCTAGAAAAAGACGAATCTGGAAATTCGATGCTGCAAATTGCTCCATTTTTTGATTCGGGAGTCATTTGGAATGTGAATAATAACCCCAACCAATTACAGAAACAGAGATTTTTAGCAGGTGTGGGTCTAGGAGTTTTATGGGAACCTTTACCAAATCTAAATATGCGGCTAGATTATGGTCTTCCTTTAATTAACTTAGATGATCGAGGTGAAAACGCTCAAGATCATGGCTTTTATTTTAGTGTAGGATATAGAATTTAAGGCCTTGCTAAACTCAGCTATTGTAGAAAGTATTCAGGAGTGGGGAGATGAGGGAGATGAGGGAGCAGGAGAGAAGTTACAGTTAGTTTTCCCCAGTCCCCAATCCCCAGTCCCCAATCCCCAATCCCTTTTATTGCAGTAAGGTTAGCTTTGCAGATAGTTTGGCTGCAACGGAATGTATCGGAAATGGGGCTTTAGACTATTAATCGGATTCTTAGGGCTGTGGCTACTATTGAATTCGGCTTCCCGCTTGGGAGTAGAGATTTTTTGGTTTCAAGAAGTCGGCTATCTCCAAGTATTTCTGTTGAGGGTGATGACTGGTGGGGTTTTGTGGGTAGTGGTGGCTGGTATAACCACTGTCTATCTATTGATAAACTTGGCTTTGGCACAACGGCTAAAATATCCCCAGTCTCCGAAGATTGAGTCAGCACAACTCAGCAGTGAATTAACAAATTTTCTCAGTCCTGATTATCGAAGACACAACGAAGCCCGGATACTTGCACCACAACGCTTTCAAATATTGAGATTGCGTTGGTTATTACCTCTAACTCTGGTACTGAGCTTGTTGATCGGGTTGATGCTGGCTCACTATGGTCAAATTGCTCTTTTATACTTGCATTCTCCCGTTAATCAGGCTAATCTAAGCATTCCCGCGCTATTTCGACCATTCACAATCTGGCAACTATTGAGGCAGATTTGCTCTCAAGTCTGGTATCTGGGCTTAATTGGGGGAGTAGCGATCGCAATCTTAGTTTATCCCCAATTTTTATTAACTGCGATCGCCATTTTATTCAGTCCCATTTTTGCATTCATCCTCTTCCAACACTGGCCAAAGGTGCTGCAATATTTCCACCCTACCCTTTTCAACAGCACTGAGCCTTTATTTGGTCGAGATATCAGCTTTTACGTATTTTCTTTACCTTTTTGGGAACTGCTAGAACTCTGGCTAATGGGATTATGTTTGTATGGCTTCGTCGCCGTTACTCTCACTTATCTTCTGTCAGGGAACAGTTTAAGTCAGGGAATTTTCCCCGGTTTTTCGCCCCAGCAGCAGCGTCATTTATATGGTATGGGTGGCTTATTGATGCTGGTAGTGGCTCTGAGTTATTGGTTGAGTCGCTATGAACTCGTGTATTCTAGTCGGGGAGTCAGTTATGGTGCCAGCTATACGGATGTCACAGCCCAGTTGCCAGCTTACACCGTCTTGTGCATCCTGGCAGTTGCGATCGCCTATTACCTACTTTGGCGAACATTTTTCTGGCGATCAAAATCTCAGCATCGCCGCTTGGTATTTTATAGCTTAGGGGTTTATCTCTTATTAGTTGCAATAGCTGGCATTGTTCTACCTACTGTAGTGCAATATTTAATTGTCCAACCGAATGAGTTGCAACGAGAGCAACCCTACATTCAGCGTACTATCGCCTTAACTCGCCAAGCATTTGATTTAGAGGCAATCGATGCTAAAACTTTCAACCCGCAAGGAACATTGACTGAAGCAGATATTCAAAAGAATGACTTGACAATTCGGAATATTCGCCTTTGGGATCAGCGGCCACTATTAGAAACTAACCGCCAACTGCAACAAATTCGACCGTATTATCGGTTCCCCGATGCCGATATCGATCGATACACTTTAGTAACAGATATAACTTCACACCGACCATCTGCCCCGCAAAAACCGCTAGAACCAGTTGAATCAGAACGGCGGCAAGTACTGATTGCTGCACGAGAATTAGACTACAGTGCAGTACCACAGGAAGCTCAAACATGGGTTAACCGCCATTTGATTTATACCCACGGTTTCGGGTTTACTGTTAGCCCAGTTAATACAGTTGGGCCTGGTGGGCTACCAGAATATTTTGTTAAAGATATTAGCGGTAATAGTAGTGCCCTCACAACTTCCAGTGAAGCCATTCGTCAAAGCATTCCCATTGGGCAACCCCGAATTTATTACGGTGAGATTACCAATAGCTATGTGATGACTGGCACAAGAGTTAGAGAGCTAGACTACCCTAGTGGAAGTGACAATGTTTACAACTCTTACGATGGACTAGGTGGCGTTGAAATCGGTTCAGCATGGCGGCGCTGGCTATTTGCCATGTATTTGAAAGATTGGCAGATGGTGCTAACGCGGGACTTTTTGCCAGAGACAAAATTGCTACTGCGACGGAATGTTAAGCAAAGAATTCAAGCGATCGCACCCTTTCTGAAATTTGACAGCGATCCTTATTTAGTCGCTGCTGCTGCTAATCAAGATTTTCCCAGTAATCCCAGTTATCTTTACTGGATTGTTGATGCCTATACAACGAGCGATCGCTATCCTTACTCTGACACTGGTAGCGATGGTATCAACTACATTCGCAATTCTATCAAAGTCGTGATTGATGCTTACAACGGCACTGTTAACTTTTATATTGCCGATTCAAGCGATCCAATCATTGCCACTTGGGCAGCGATATTTCCCAAAATGTTCAAACCGCTCAGTACAATGCCAGTCAATCTCCGCAGTCATACCCGTTATCCGGTGGACTTTTTCAAAATTCAATCTGAGCGGTTGATGACTTACCACATGACTGATCCTCAGGTATTTTACAACCGGGAAGACCAGTGGCAAATCCCCAACGAAATCTATGGCAGTGAGCCTCGTCCGGTAGAGCCGTATTATTTAATTACTAGTCTACCCACAGTACCTTTTGTTGGGGTTCGCGATCGCGTCTCTGAAAGAGAAGCCTCTAGCAGAGAAGAATTTATCCTGCTTCTACCCTATACTCCCAAACAACGGACTAATTTAATCGCTTGGCTAGCGGCGCGATCGGATGGCAAGAACTATGGTAGGCTAGTTTTGTACGTCTTTCCTAAAGAACGCCTGGTTTATGGAACAGAGCAAATCGAGGCGCGAATTAACCAAGACCCAGTAATTTCACAGCAAATTTCCCTGTGGAATCGCCAGGGGTCGAGAGCCATTCAAGGCAATCTCCTAGTAATTCCCATTGACCAATCGCTGCTATATGTTGAGCCAATCTATCTAGAAGCCACACAGAATAGTTTGCCAACTTTGGTGCGGGTAGTCGTGGCTTACGAAAACCGGATTGTCATGGCACAAACCTTAGAGCAAGCATTGCAGGGAATTTTTAAACCAGAAGTTACACCAGCCCCGGCGATTATCCGTCCCTTTGAAGAAGCAGCCCCCCCAGGTTAATGATTTTAATACTGAATAATTACATAGCAGGCGACAGTGAGCGATTGCCATTAACAAAATTTATTACAACAGACATAGTTTAATAGTTCAACATAATGTGATAGACACTAAAAGTTAATGGACATGGTACAAAGTAACCAACTAGAAATTCGCCACATTAGTCCTGAAGTGAGGCAGTTGATTAAAATGTACGCCGATGTTAATAACTGTACGCAGTCTGAGATGTTGGAGCGCATTGTTTTGGAGTGGAACGCCCAACAAAGCGAGAGCGAACGACCGCCAGGAGACGAAGATGAATAACTTTTTGTGAATTACGTAGCTGGCTTCTTGTCGGAGGCGAGAATTACGAATTACGTTAGCGTAGCGGTAGCGAGTCCGCGTACCCTTACAGAGAAGCAAGCTACGCTTTTAGCGTCTCGTAGAGAGCGTCATTACAAATTACGAATTATTTCAACTTGGCTCTCTAATTCAAGAAAAACTTTCTAGAGATTGGCTCTTGTTTGAGGGATTGAATAAAATCCCTCAAAGTCATCATACTGCCTGTTAAGGTGAACTTAGGAGTGCCATTTTGAGCAACGATTCTCACTTCACCGTCTTGGATCTGAATCTTATTCTTAATGCTATCCCATAGAGTATCAAAGCTCTCATCATCCTTGCAACCATTAGCTTCAAGGAATCTTTGGCGTACTTCTGTTTTTAGCGCTAGTGCTTCCGCTGCTTGAGTCCGTGCCTCAAAGTGCCTAATTACATCTTCATAAGCACTTTCCCTCAAAGTTTTGTTTTCAGTCTGAACTTGTTCTAACTGAGTTTTTATGGCTTGCAGTTGGGATGCTAAAGCGGATGATTTTTGGTATTCAAGTTTTAAGGCTTGCTTTGCATTGGCTAACAAGGTTTTATAATCTAGCTGATCTCGATCTTGATTTTTTTCGGATTGCATTTTTATCTCTCGATCAACAGATTTTTGGTGTCAACTCTCGCTAGTGTTGTCAGGTAACTAACGAGAGTTTAGTAAATTTTCTCTGTGTTAGATGAGTATAGTTATTTCACCAATAATGGCGATTCAGAGGTAGGATTTTCCTGGATACTACTTAAACAACAACTAATGTGAGAACGGATAGCTCGCTCATAAACTCCAGTCTGCTGAGTGCGTACCCCTACAGCTTGATATATTAAATTCACTTCTGGAAATTCAGACCAATACATCAAAAAAATGTCTTTAGCTGGAGTAATAATTTCATAATTATTCTCTTGTCTTTTCTTTCTGAGCTTACAATTATTTAGTTGTAATTTTTGTCTGAATAGTTTTTCAAATTCTAGAATTAAATCTGAAGTATTTTTCATGGGTTATACACGTTAAAACGTGTTAAGGATGCAAAGACTATCTGGTGATATTATTAAGTATGACACTTCAGATACCTCTTACAATATAGTGTATCAGTTATCGGCTATTTGAGAAGGGGATTCAGTCGTCGGCTAATTCGTTAGTGCAGTCTACTGTAGAAAAAAGGCTGTGCGATGGCTAGGTTAGGCTACGCCTACGCCCAAACCTAGATATATCAAGAAACTCAGCCAAAGGATATCCAAGCTTTTCTGTATAATTTCAACTAAGAGATGGCATCACCCACATTGCTTTCTCCAGCGTTAAGTATTTGCTCTGCGGTTAGCTGTAACTCTGGGAAGATAGTAGAAGCGATCGCAGTATTTCTGGTAAATCTGGTTTCTTCATAAAACCCGTCAACTAATCTCAGTACGGTAACTACATTTGTTTGGGGGTCAACAATCCAATATTCAGCAATTCCCCTTGCTGCATACTCGGAACGTTTGTAGCGATAGTCCCGATCTGCGTTAGCTTTGCCAGGAGAAACTACTTCGACAACTAATGCTGGAGGCGGCATATCCAAGGTAATTGTGGATCGCGTTGCGCCTTCTAAAGCTGCTGCAAGTTCATCCGTCAGCACAACTAAGTCAGGAATGCGAGTTGTCGCACGAGAACCAGCAACAACAATTTCAACTTTGTTACTTAACCGATTAAACGGGATGAACTTGAGGAAATTGACCAGTAAAAAGAGAGATATCTGGACATTTTTTGGGCTTTCGGGTGGCATTGCAACTAACTCACCTGCCACTAGTTCATATTGATTATCCGTGCGATCGTCATATTTTAAATATTCTTCAAGGGTTAAACGTTTGCCACGTTGTTGAACCAGTTCAACAGGTTTTCCGCCAACCCGCAGCACCGCTTGCTTCATCTGTTCTTCAGTCACTTCTGGAATGTCAGAAAGATCAATGTCCTCATCTTGCATTGCATTAATCCTCTCTCAATCAGTTTGAGAAACTTTGAAAGAAAATGATTTGCTAACGTGAGCAAAACACTATAACAGCACCTAAAAATTAGTAAACTTCATCATGAGTGCCGATATCAATTAGCAAAATTTCCTCTTCACCAGATTCTATATTTTGCACAAAGTTAAAGACAATACGACAATCATAGTCCACTGAACACGCCCAAGCTCCAGACAGTTTGCCCTTAAGTTTATGGGTCTGCAACTCCTATCAATCGCTTAAATGCTCGTTTAAAGGAGGATGCCAGGACTACAGTTTTCACTTACGTAACTCATCAATTATCTGAGTAACCGTTCCACGGAACACTTTACCCGTCTGGTATTCTACCTGTGCTTGAGCGATATTAGCAGCAATTGCAGAACGCCGCCGTTCTGCCAGCCGATGACGTATCAGATCAATTAGTGCTTCTTGTTCATCTACTGATAAGTCTTCGATACTTTCTATAACTTGATCTAACCTGGAGAATGAAGTCATTATTTATGATTAACTTGCTTGCAGTACATAACTATTACATAAGTCCTAAAATTGCTGCAAAAACCGCAAATCACTAGCATACAAGCGGCGAATATCATCAATTTGGTGTAACACCATTGCAAAGCGTTCTACACCAAAACCAGCAGCAAACCCTGTATAAACTTCTGGATCATAACCCACAGACTTAAGTACATTTGGATCGACCATACCGCAGCCCATCACCTCTAGCCACCGCCCATTCCACTGCAAATCTACCTCAGCGGAGGGTTCAGTAAACGGGAAATAACTGGCACGGAAACGAATAGGTAAATCGCCAAATATTGCTTGTAAAAATACTTTAATTGTGCCTTTGAGGTCTGTAAAAGTTAGTCCCTCGTCAATGGCTAAAAGTTCTATTTGATGGAAAACTGCTGAGTGAGTCGCGTCTACATTATCTCGCCGATAAACTCGCCCTGGAGCCACAACCCGAATCGGTGGTTCTTCTCTTTCCATGTAACGAATTTGCACTGATGAGGTATGAGTCCGTAAAAGATTCCCATCTGGTAGATAGAAGGTATCCTGCATATCACGGGCGGGGTGGTCAGGCGGGGTATTGAGAGCCTCGAAATTGTAGTAATCTGTTTCCATCTCTGGCCCTTGAGCTACGGTGTAGCCCATACCAACAAAGATATCCAGTGCCCGATCGATAATGCCATTGAGGGGATGAATGCGACCTTGGGGGCTGTAAATTCCCGGCATAGTCACATCCAGAGTTTCCGCCTCTAGCTGTACCTGAATTTGTGCGGCTTCTAAGGTAGCACGTTGCTGGTCTAGACTAGTTTGCAGGGATTCTTTGACTGTATTGGCGATCGCTCCAATTTTCGGTCGTTCCTCTGCGCTCATTTGCCCCATACTTCGCAACAGTGCCCCCAGTTCCCCTTTCTTACCCAGATAGTTAACTCTGAGTTCTTCCAGACGTTCTAGGGTGTCGGCGGCTGCGATCGCTTTTTCTCCTTCTTGCCGCAGTGCTAAAAGTTGAGCTTCTAAATTGCTAGTCATTAGTTATTAGTCATTGGTCATTAGTCATTAGTCTATAGTCAAAAGCTGTGAACTGGTCGATAAATAAACTTACGTCATATCCATTAACATCAGCTAAAGGTGAGAGTCGAAATTAAATCTCTATTTATCAGTTAGAGAGGTTGGGCTAGTACAGTGGGCGAAAAAATCCGCCTAACATCCCAGTTAACAAGACTTAGGGATTGAGTAACTTGTCTTAAAAGTAAGCAAACTTCTGCCACGGTGTACTAGTCAGTATCCATGTTTTTTTGCTGCTTGTGACCTCAGACATTGACAAATGGCTAATAACAAATAACAAATAACTAATGACCAATGACTAATGACTAATGACTAATGACCAATGACTAATGACTATGAAATTACTAATTAGCAACGATGACGGCATTTCTGCCTTGGGGATTCGTACCCTAGCCAATTACTTGGCAGAGGCCGGTCATGATGTGAGTGTAGTTTGTCCAGATCGAGAGCGATCGGCAACTGGACACGGGTTAACTTTACAGCAACCCATTCGTGCCGAAATTGTTGAAGGGATTTTTCATCCTGCTATCAAAGCCTGGGCTTGCGATGGTACGCCTTCAGATTGTGTCAAACTGGCGCTGTGGGCTTTACTCCCGACTCCCCCCGATTTGGTTCTCTCTGGCATTAATCAAGGTGCGAATTTGGGAACTGAAATCTTGTATTCCGGTACTGTTTCTGCGGCAATGGAAGGTCTAATTGAAGGCATTCCCAGTGTAGCACTGAGTCTTATAAGTCACACATCGAAAGACTTTCAACCTGCTGCGAAGTTTGCCAAAATTCTCTTAGACCAGTTAGCCCAAAAACCACTGCCAGATTTGATGTTGCTCAACGTCAATATTCCTGCGGTCAAATGGGAAGAAATTGCTGGTGTTACTCTCACCCGTCAAGGAATACGGCATTACATTGATGTATTTGATAAACGAGTTGATCCTCGTGGAAAAACGTACTACTGGCTAACTGGAGAGGTAATTGAAGACGTGGAACCCCCAACCGGATTAAACTTGCCTCAAAATGTACCGACAGACGTGCAGGTTGTGCGTAAAAACTACATCAGTGTAACGCCGTTACAATACAATCTTACTTATGCAACTGGACTAGATAAATTATCTGAGTGGGAATTCAATTTTCCTTGAATCATTTGATTTATCAGGACAAAACTGGGGTTGTGTAAATGCATCATAGAAAAATGTAGGCTATAACGTAGGGACACTCTTGAAATAAGTGATACACATCCACCCCAAAACGCGGAAAATTCTAACTGATTCTAACTGACAGTATTTCATTCACATTTACACAATCAACCAGAAACAGGGTATGCTGTTTTACCAAGAAATCCTCCCTCTAGCAAAATCGGTGAGACAGCATAAACTTAGACAAAATAAGTAAAAATTCTTCCAATTATCGCCCGCTCAGTCCAGCAAGCAACACCCATGTCTAGGATAGAGAACCAATTTACCGTACAATTTTGGGGCGTTCGCGGTAGCATCCCCAGTCCAGGGCCACACACCGTTCGTTACGGCGGTAATACCCCTTGCATATCAATGCAAGCGGGCGATAAGCGCTTAATTTTCGATGCTGGCACAGGACTACATGTTTTGGGGCAATCTATGTTGCGCCAAATGCCGTTAGAAGCTCACATATTTTTTACCCACTCTCACTGGGATCACATGCAGGGTTTTCCCTTCTTTACCCCAGGGTTTGTGAAGGGGAATGACTTTCATATCTACGGGGCGATCGCACCTGATGGTTCTACCATAGAACAGCGCCTCAACGATCAAATGTTACACCCGAATTTTCCCGTACCCTTGCAGATTATGCAGGCCAATTTAAATTTCTACGACATTCGACTGGGGCAACCAATCCACATCGATGACGTTACCGTAGAAACAGCACCTTTAAATCATCCAGGTGAAGCTATAGGATACCGTGTCAATTGGCGTGGTGGTGCTGCTGCTTATATCACTGATACCGAACATTTTCCCGATCGACTTGATGATAATGTGCTGTGGCTAGCTCGTAATGCCGACATCTTAATTTACGATTCTACCTATACAGACGAGGAATACCACTCCCCAAAATCCCCGAAAATTGGCTGGGGACATTCTACCTGGCAAGAAGCGGTGAAAGTGGCACAAGCTGCTAACGTCAAAACTCTGGTGATTTACCACCACGATCCGGCGCACGATGACGACTTTTTGGACTGTGTAGGCAAACAAGCCGCTGCAAAATTTCCTGGCGCTATTATGGCACGGGAAGGATTGGTGCTTCAGATTCCCACCTCAGTAGCCTTATCAGAATCTTTTCCTGTTAGTAAGTTTTCTACCTAAAGATTGCGATCGGAGGAATTGGAGATTTTAGATTAGATTGGTGATCAGAAGCTTTCAGCGCGAGAGCGTACCTGTTGGACGCTAAGACAGCGCTGCCTAGAGTTGTCAAAGCGCCACGGGATCGGGGCGACAACAGGAGGACACACTTTATCGATTCATCAACACAGCCCAGACACCCACAGATGACCTCTCTTGCGGCTGATGGTCGGGGTAAGTCTCAATACGAAACTAGAGCCTTTTTAGCTCTAGTATTTGGGATTATCTGGACTTAGCTATTAGCTGTTAGGGCAACTTTCTTTGGGTTAGGCTTTTGGCTGATAGCACAAGACCTCAGATGCAGTTGGTGGAAGTTCAGACGATCTACAAAAGCTTTCCTCCTCAACAGGTTGCACCGATTCCTTTCCAGCAAGTTAGGGATGGCAGTTGCTCCACTTGGGCAAATCCCTTGGGAGAAGACCGCACTGCCTCAGGAATGAGCGCTCCAAGACTGGGTATTGGGTACTGTATGCTGGGGAAGAAATTCTTTTAAGATTTGCTTGGGGTATGAATCCTCATACTTATCTTCCCCAGTCCCCAATTCAAAGCGGTTTACCATAGGGTAGCTTCCTGCTGATAGCTAAAATAAACCTAAAATCTCAGAATCCACGTGCTAAATTTGTCTAAAAATGGGTGTTCTGTGCGGGTTGCTTCTTCAAGCGAAGGGCTGCTAACGCCGACTGCTGTTGCCCTTGGCAAGTTTGATGGTGTTCATCTTGGGCATCAAAGAGTAATTCAACCAGTCTTGCACGCTGGTGGTAACTTGTCAGTAGCTAGTAGTCGGCAGTCAAAGGAAAATCAACTGGCAAATCAAGAATATACTTACTCAACAGTTGTCACCTTTGACCCCCATCCACAGGAGTTTTTTACGGGGCAACCCCGGACTTTGCTAACGCCACTGGATGAAAAAGTCCAACAATTGCGATCGCTTGGGGTAGAACAACTGGTACTACTACCCTTTGACAAAGAATTGTCTGCACTGAACCCCGAAGAATTCGTCGAAAAAATTCTTGTGCAACAGCTGCGATGCCAACAAATTAGTATCGGGCAAGATTTTTGTTTCGGCGAAAAGCGTAGTGGTACTGCTAAAGATTTGCAATTACTCGCCGCCAAACACAATATTCCCGTTACTATCGTTCCCTTACAAACTTATACAGGTGAATCGCCCATCGAAAGTAGTTGCGTCAGCACTACTCCGACTCAAGATGCCCGCATTAGCACTTCATTGATCCGTCAAACCCTTGAGCATGGCGACATCGAAAACGCAAATCTACTACTAGGACGCCCTTATACTCTCCTTGGTGATGTCGTTCAAGGTCAACAATTAGGCAGAACAATTGGCTTTCCCACCGCCAACCTCCAACTACCAAAAGATAAGTTTTTGCCCCGCCAAGGAGTCTACGCTGTCCGCGTTTTCACTCTCAGCGAAATATCAGATACCGCTCCTAGTGAGAACTTGGGCGTAATGAATATCGGCAATCGCCCAACTGTGAATGGTAGTTATTCATCTGCGGAAGTACATTTATTTGATTGGTCTGGTGATTTGTATGGCAAAAAACTAGTTGTGCAGCTAGTTAAATTTTTGCGCCCTGAACAAAAATTTCCTTCTCTCGAAGCCCTGAAAACACAAATTCAACTTGACTGCGTTGTTGCTAGAGAAGTTTTGAGTTCTTAGTGGGAACAATAGATAGGAAATGGGGCATGGGGCATACAAGTAAAAAGAACCAAGTAAAAAGTAAAAAGAAAGATAAATTCAATATTTCTTTTAACTTTTAACTTGTTTCTCTTCCCCTGCTCCCTCATCCCCTCACTCCCTACTCCCCGCAACGCATGAGAGAAAAAATCGACGCTTTAACACAAAATCTAGCTCTTACCATCGTTGGCAAAGCTGAGGCAATACGCTTAGTGCTAGTTGCTTTGTTAGGTGGTGGTCATGCTCTCCTAGAAGATGTCCCTGGTGTTGGTAAAACCCTGCTCGCTAAATCCCTAGCTCGTTCACTGGATGGCAAGTTTCAACGGTTACAATGTACCCCCGATTTACTACCAACAGATATTACTGGTACTAACATCTGGAACCCAAAAAGCGGCGAATTTACTTTTCTTCCTGGCCCAGTCTTTACCAACATACTACTAGCTGACGAAATCAACCGCGCTACACCCCGTACTCAGTCAGCGTTGCTGGAAGTTATGGAAGAACATCAAGTAACCGTTGATGGTGTCTCTCGTACAGTTCCCCAGCCCTTCTTTGTGATTGCCACTCAAAACCCGATCGAGTATCAAGGTACTTTTCCTCTGCCAGAAGCGCAAATGGATCGGTTTATGTTGTCCCTGAGTTTAGGCTATCCTTCTGAGGGAGAAGAACTCTTGATGCTGCAAAATCTCCAAAAGGGTGTAAAAGTTGCTGATTTGCAGCCTTGCATTACCTTGGCAGAAGTACAGGAATTGCGTTACCTCTGTTCTCAAGTAAAAGTGGCAACTTCCTTGCAACAGTACATCCTCGAATTGGTGCGGGCAACACGCCAAGATGAGGAGATCGCCCTTGGTGTCAGTCCGCGTGGCACATTAGCATTACAACGGGCTGCCCAAGCGCTAGCTTTTCTATTAGGTCGTGATTATGTCATTCCTGATGATGTAAAATTTCTCGTCCCTCATGTTCTTTGCCATCGTCTTATCCCTAGAGGAGGACGCAATTCCAGAACTGTTGTTGAGCGATTATTGCGATCGGTTTCTATTCCTTAATGTAAGGTGAGTTTGATGAATTAAAAAACAATACACTTGGGTTAAGCACTATCTGTACAAAATCGTGGGTTTTCGAGACGCGATAAATGTTTTCGAGACGCGATAAATCGCCGTCTCTACAAGTGTTTTGTTCTTATCTGAACTGTATTGAACTAAAAAACTTGGCGGTCAATACTGCGTAGGTTTTGGAATTTCTTGGTTGAGGCAAGCAGGGGAGGCAGGAGAAGAATTTTGCCTCCCCTGCTTATCCGAGCAGTATTAGAGTGGCGGTAACTCTATTTCTGGCTGTGGAGGATATTTGTTTGCGCTTCTACTCCGGTTCGTCTTGCGTCAGTTCGTATTCTGCTATCAATTCATCCAAACTATCAGGGAAAGTTCCTCGCGCTACCATTTTAGTGAATACCTCATAACAGTCATTCCTCGCACCTTGTTTACGCGGAAAACCCAACCACAAAATTGCGATCGCTTTCATTGGTGAGGTATCAAAAGCTCTGAAAAATAGTCTATATCTTTCGGGTAAGCCCATTTTTTTCACCCTCCCATACCGTTTTAATGCCCCTGTTAGCGCAAAATGACTTGCTAAAGGGTCGGAGGGAATTTTAGTTTCAATGACAATAGTAAGAGCGGCAAATAGCTTAACAGTCGTATGGGTTTTAAACTCAGCTTCCGGCAACTTCTCGCGTAATTGAGAAACCCGGTTAAATAATTCTTGATATTGAGTGCCAAATAATTGCGGGTGAAAATAAATTTCCCAGCCATTGCTGACAAAGTTAGCCATTTTCTGGCGACTCGCTTTCTAATTCGACACCCTCAAGTAGTTTGTGAGCAGCATCAGACATCTCGGTTGTATAAGGTTGCAATGTATTCTTTTTCAGCGCTTCGGTCATTGCAAAATCGAGAAACAGCCGCATCATTAACGAATCCTCTTCTTCGGCTTCAGTTGATTTAGGTACAATCCGCAAAATTGCCGTATCGGATGATAATACCTCTATCCAACCATCTGCATTTGCAAACTGGGGATACTCACGGTAAAACTCCGCAGGTAATCGAAACCCAGCACTGTTACCTATTTTGGTACTGCGAATGCTGTAGGAGTTACTCATTATGTAATGTATATACGTTATGTACTTACATGTTAGCGGTTTTTGGAAAGTTTGGGAAATGCGTAGACGTAGCCCGTAATAAATGCGATTGGTATGGTCGTACATTTGTCAAGATTGACCGATGGTTTCCTAGTTCTAAACGTTGTGGGCATTGTGGTCATATTGTTGATAAGTTGCCTTTAAATATCAGAGAGTGGGATTGCCCAGAATGCAGTACACATCACGATAGAGATGTCAATGCTGCTAAGAACATTTTGGCTGCGGGACTCGCAGTTTCAGCGCCAGTCACTCATGGGGGAAACCCCCATCGCCCTTGGCGTCTCCCCTTGGGAGAAGACCGCGCTGGCTTGTCTGTGGAGCGAACATAAGACCCGATAGAGATATCTCTAAAAGGCAGTTGCAAAAAACCAGCAATGGAAAGAAACAGAAACCTAAGTCGTGAGTCTTAGGAATCCCCGACCGTTTACGGTGGGGAGGATGTCAAATTACTGTTGTGGATATGTTAAAGATGCGTTGCTTGCCAAAACTACTTACGCAAAATTTAAAACACTACCAATACTGCGTAAGTCTTATGATTAGCACAAGCGCCACTTTTAAATATCTGGGAATGTGAGGAATGTCAATTTTTGTTAAGCGCAAAAACCGCGATGGTGAAACGCGATCGCTCTTAGGCAATCGCCAAGCGCTACAGCAAAGCGCTGAACGTGAATTCAAACGCCAATTTTTCGGTTTACTTCTGGTAATTGTAACCTGGAGTTTAGCTATGGGCTGGATTCTAGCCTTGGCAACTAACGCCCAAAGTGCTACTCCCACTGCCGAAATTGGTACTGTTGACGTAGTACCTGCACAATACAAACTAGGGCAAGAACTGTATTTAGAAAACTGCTCCACATGCCACATCGGTTTACCACCAGCAGTTTTACCTACCCAAACTTGGAAAAATCTTCTGCAAGATTCGCAGCACTACGGCGCACAACTCAAGCCTTTAGTCGATCCGCAGCGCATATTGGTGTGGAAATATCTTTCGACTTTCTCTCGCGTGCAGCTAGACGACGAAGAAACACCATATCGCCTCAACAACTCGCGTTATTTCAAAGCTTTGCATCCAAAAGTGAAGTTACCACGTCCAGTCCAGATTAGCAGTTGTGTCAGTTGTCATCCCAGTGCTAGTGATTACAATTTCCGTCGCCTGACAGCAGAGTGGAAGTGAAGAGAGAAGTTAGGAGTGCGAAGTTAGGAGTTAGGAGTTGAAAAATTCATCACTCATCACTCATCACTCCTAACTCTATTCCCCCACTCCCTCTCTGGCCCCATCTGGGGGCAAAATGATACTATGAAGAAAGACTAGTGCGATTCGATGTCGCACGTAATGAGTTAAATATCCTGACTGGACAAGGTTTTTCTTAAAAGCATGATTATTGCACCGATGCCGAAGGATATCTACAGGCGAGTGTCCAACGCCTGTCCTCATCTCAAAGGGGCAAGATAAGTAACCAATCATTGTAATAGACTGATTGGATAGTTTTTCTCCTGTTTTTGAGGTAATTCTCATTTCACACCCATCCACGACCAAGACGGTTAGGCTGGGTTAAATGTTTATAATCAATGCCGACCCTTTAATTCCCATCCCCTTTGATTCAGTTCTATAACCTGCCATGCTAAAACTTTTGTTGGGCGACCCCAACGCTCGTAAGCTTAAAAAATACCAACCTTCTGTTACTGAAGTTAACCTTTTAGAGGAAGAAATTAAGGCTCTTTCTGATGATGAGTTAAAAGGTAAAACCGTCGAATTTAAACAACGGCTCGCCAAAAGTGAAACTCTGGATGACATATTGCCAGAGGCTTACGCTGTTGTTCGGGAAGCAGGACGGCGAGTCTTAGGCTTGCGACACTTTGATGTCCAACTCCTTGGCGGTATCATTCTGCATGTAGGGCAAATTGCCGAAATGAAAACCGGCGAGGGTAAAACATTAGTAGCTACCTTGCCGAGTTACTTAAATGCCCTTACTGGTAGAGGTGTACACGTCGTCACCGTTAACGATTACCTGGCTCGTCGGGATGCGGAATGGATGGGACAGGTGCATCGGTTCTTGGGGCTGAGTGTGGGGCTAATTCAGTCAAGTATGACTCCTAGTGAACGCCAGAAAAACTATGATTGCGATATCACTTATGTTACCAACAGCGAGGTAGGGTTTGACTACCTGCGGGATAACATGGCAACATCAATGGCAGATGTGGTGCAACGCCCGTTCAATTATTGCGTAATTGACGAAGTAGACTCGATTTTAATTGATGAGGCGAGGACACCGCTAATTATTTCTGGGCAGGTGGAAAGACCTACAGAAAAATATCTGCAAGCAGCTGAAATAGCATTCACGCTCAAAAAAGATGAGCATTACGATGTGGATGAAAAAGCTCGGAACGTGCTGTTGACAGATGAAGGGTTTGCGGAATCTGAAAATCTTTTGGGAGTCACAGATTTATTTGATCCAGAAGATCCTTGGGCGCATTTCGTTTTCAATGCTATTAAAGCCAAAGAACTTTTCCTCAAAGATGTAAATTACATCGTTCGTAATGGGGAAGTTGTAATTGTAGATGAATTTACTGGTCGGGTACTACCTGGACGGCGTTGGAGCGATGGATTACACCAGGCGATTGAAGCCAAAGAACACGTAGATATTCAGCCAGAGACTCAAACTCTCGCGACAATTACTTATCAAAACCTCTTTTTGCTGTATCCAAAACTCGGCGGAATGACAGGAACGGCAAAAACAGAAGAACCGGAATTTGAAAAAATTTACAAATTGGAAGTTGCGGTAATTCCTACCAATCGTGACAGAAGACGCCAAGACTTGTCTGATATGGTGTTCAAGACAGAACCAGGCAAGTGGGGGGCGATCGCCAAAGAATGTGCCGAAATGCACGAACTCGGCAGACCTGTATTAGTAGGAACCACTAGTGTAGAAAAATCCGAACTTCTCAGTCGGCTGCTGAAGCAGCTGGAAATTCCCCACGAATTACTCAACGCCCGACCGGAAAACGTCGAACGTGAGGCGGAAATCGTCGCCCAAGCAGGACGAAAGGGTGCTGTTACCATTGCTACTAATATGGCGGGTAGAGGTACAGACATCATCCTGGGTGGTAACTCCGAATACATGGCACGTCTAAAGCTGCGGGAATATTTCATGCCCCGGATCGTCCAGCCAGAAGATGAAGATGCATTTGGCGTTCAAAGACCAGCCGGATTGCCCACAGGACATGGTGGGGGTCAAGGCTTTGTCCCTGGTAAGAAAGTCAAAACTTGGCGGGCTTCGCCAGAAATTTTCCCTACCCAATTAACAAAAGAAACAGAAAAACTACTCAAAGACGCAGTAGAAATTGCAGTGCGTGAGTACGGTGAACGTAGCTTACCCGAACTGGAAGCTGAAGATAAGGTAGCTGTAGCCGCAGAAAAAGCTCCCATAGATGACCCGGTAATTCAAAAATTGCGGTCAGCTTACAACCGGGTTAAGCAGGAATATGAACAATTTACGACCCGCGAACATGATGAGGTAGTGGGAATCGGTGGTTTGCACGTAATTGGTACAGAACGCCACGAATCGCGGCGGATTGACAACCAGTTGCGCGGACGTGCAGGGCGACAAGGCGACCCCGGAACCACAAGATTCTTCCTGAGTTTAGAGGATAACCTACTACGGATTTTTGGTGGCGATCGCGTGGCTGGATTAATGAATGCCTTCCAAGTGGAAGAAGACATGCCCATCGAATCTGGGATGCTTACCCGCAGTTTGGAAGGCGCACAGAAAAAAGTTGAAACCTACTACTACGACATTCGGAAGCAAGTATTTGAGTATGACGAGGTGATGAATAATCAACGTCGTGCTATTTATGCTGAACGTCGCCGAGTGCTAGAAGGTCAAGATTTGAAAGAACAGGTGATTAAATACGCCGAAAAAACGATGGATGACATCGTTGATTACTACATCAACATAGACCTGCCCTCGGAAGAGTGGGAGTTAGAAAAGTTGGTTGAGAAAGTCAAAGAATTCGTCTATCTGCTAGCAGATTTACAAGCTAGTCAATTAGAAGATATCACCGTCAGCGAGATTAAAGCCTTCCTCCACGAACAGGTGCGAATTGCTTATGACCTCAAAGAAGCACAGATTGACCAAGTTCAACCCGGACTGATGCGCCAAGCAGAACGCTTCTTTATCTTGCAACGCATTGATACCCTGTGGCGGGAACACCTGCAACAAATGGATGCCTTGCGCGAATCTGTAGGATTACGTGGCTATGGACAAAAAGACCCGCTAATTGAGTATAAGAGCGAGGGGTATGAATTGTTCTTGGATATGATGGTTAACATTCGCCGAGATGTGGTGTACTCGTTGTTTATGTTCCAGCCTCAGCCTCAATCACTGGTGCAGGCTTCCTCTGAGATGGTGTAAGTAGGGAACATCTCACACAGAAACGCAGCGAAAAGTCTGGGCGTCGGCTTCTTGCAATAGCACAGAATTAGCAATTTTGTAAGTGTCTGTTTTTGCTAACGCCAAGAGTGAACAGAACTTTCCAAAATAGAGGCGCAAAATTACTCTTTGCGCCTCTATTTTATAGTAAATTACGGAAACGGTGCCTGGGTTGAGGCTACACATACGCGCTTTTTCACCCTTATATTCTCAGTGCTTCTGTAGTTTGTTACCTCTAAAGACGGCAAACACCACTCAGACGTTACGGTTCACCCTAATTGCTGAAAGTATTAATTCTTCTACATTAGACAGAGTGAAGGCAAATTAATCTATGAACCAACTAAAAACACAATTTAGTTAGTTTAACCGTCCCAAGCAAGGTTCGGGAAACCACCCTTCATGGACTGGCTACCACTAAGCTTCAGTATATATATCAGCATAATCTGGAGTTTTCACCCCAGAAGAGCCAAAACAAAGGTATTCATGCTGAACTGGCTGATTTATTGACCCTGTTGGTTCAAAATTTAGTCCTTTATATTCTCATTCATTCATTTGTAGTTATACGGAGCCAGCACCTAAAATGGCAAAAGTAGTTGGAATTGACTTAGGAACAACGAACTCCTGCGTGGCAGTGATGGAAGGTGGTAAACCCACAGTAATTGCTAATGCTGAAGGTTTTCGGACAACGCCATCAGTAGTTGCATTTGCAAAAAATGGCGACAACTTGGTTGGCCAAATCGCCAAACGTCAAGCGGTGATGAACCCCGAAAATACGTTTTACTCAGTCAAACGCTTTATCGGACGCCGTTACGATGAAGTGAGTAACGAAGCTACGGAAGTTTCTTACAAAGTCCTCAGCAGCAATGGCAATGTCAAATTAGATTGTCCGATAGCTGGTAAACCATTTGCTCCTGAAGAAATTTCTGCAAAAGTTCTTCGCAAACTAGTTGAAGATGCCAGCAAATACCTGGGTGAAACCGTAACCCAAGCTGTAATCACCGTTCCCGCATACTTCAACGACTCCCAGCGGCAAGCGACAAAAGATGCTGGTAAAATTGCCGGGATTGAAGTTCTGCGGATTATCAACGAACCGACAGCTGCTTCTCTGGCTTACGGATTTGACAAGAAGAGTAACGAAACCATTCTTGTATTTGACCTTGGTGGTGGTACCTTCGACGTATCCGTGCTGGAAGTAGGAGACGGAGTTTTTGAAGTACTAGCTACATCTGGGGATACCCACCTTGGTGGTGACGACTTTGATAAAAAAATAGTTGACTTCTTAGCTGAGAAGTTCAAAAAAGCCGAAGGTATTGACCTACGCAAAGATAAACAAGCTTTACAACGTCTGACTGAAGCCGCAGAAAAGGCCAAAATTGAGCTTTCTAGCGTTACCCAAGCAGAAATTAACTTGCCATTTATCACCGCTACCCAGGATGGGCCCAAGCACCTGGATACAACCCTGACTCGCGCTCAGTTTGAAGAACTTTGCTCTGACTTAATCGACCGTTGCCGTATTCCTGTAGAAAACGCCCTCCGGGATGCCAAGTTAACCAAAGGCGATATTGATGAAGTCGTGTTAGTTGGTGGTTCTACCCGGATTCCCGCAGTCCACCAGATTGTAAAGCAGGTATTGGGTAAAGAACCCAACCAAAGCGTTAACCCTGATGAAGTCGTAGCAGTTGGTGCAGCCATTCAAGCCGGGGTATTGGCTGGTGATGTAACTGGCATCTTGCTGTTAGATGTGACACCCCTATCTTTGGGTGTGGAAACATTGGGTGGCGTGATGACGAAAATTATCCCCCGCAACACCACAATTCCCACCAAGAAATCGGAAGTCTTCTCTACTGCTGTGGATGGTCAAACCAACGTAGAAATTCACGTCCTCCAAGGTGAACGCGAATTCTCTAACGATAACAAGAGCTTAGGAACCTTCCGCCTTGATGGTATTCCTCCTGCACCACGCGGCGTCCCTCAAATTGAAGTAGTGTTTGATATTGACGCCAACGGTATCCTTAACGTCACCGCTAAGGATAAAGGCACTGGTAAAGAACAGTCCATCAGCATCACAGGTGCTTCAACCCTGGATAAAAATGACGTTGACCGGATGGTAAGAGAAGCTGAACAAAATGCTTCATCTGACAAAGAGCGGCGTGAGAAGATTGAACGCAAGAACCAAGCCGATTCTTTGGCATACCAAGCTGAAAAGCAGTTACAAGAATTGGGCGATAAAGTTCCCGATGCTGATAAAACTAAAGTCGAAGGTTTAGTGAAAGAACTGCGGGAAGCAGTTGCTAAAGAAGACGATGAGCAAATCAAGAAGCTGACCCCAGAATTGCAACAAGCGCTATTCGCTGTTGGTAGCAACATCTATCAACAAGCTGGTGGCGGTGCTGCGCCAGGTGCGGAACCTCAAGATAGCGGTTCTACATCTAGCTCTGGTAGCGGCGACGATGTGATTGACGCTGATTTTACAGAGAGCAAATAATTCCCTTACTTCTTTTGGGAAGATGGTTTTGTCCGACCTTATATTACCCACTCAGGCATTTGTCTGGGTGGGGATTTTTTATTAAGCTGCGTAAGAGCTTATATCAATTAATAATTTTATGTCAGATTTAGTACTTCAACCTGACAAGAAATAACACGATTTGCCGACAAGCTCAGTGTCTTCTCCCAAGGGGAGAGTACTTCTCAAAAAACTAAATACCTATCCAACCTTACGAAGACAAATTCGAGCTTGGTTAAAAGCTGGTGTTATGGATGGGAAAAGTCTGTTCCCAACTAATGAAGGCACACCACAAGGCGGGGTAATTTCACCTCTACTTGCGAACATTGCCCTACATGGAATGGAAGAACTGATTATGGGATTAGCCCCAAAATTCGATATGAGAGATAGTCGCGGTCATACTCTTGGACTGCGAGATAAAGTAGATTGTAATTATTATGCAATAAACCAGCGCACAGACATTCTATATGTAGAGATATTGCATACCAAGCTTTTGGTTGAGTTACTCGCCTAAATCCTTCTAGAATTAAAACTATTGTAGGGAATTTTATTAATAAACTTGTTTTTATCGTAAATTCAAGGGTTTAAGACCCCTACATCTATATATAGTATCAGTTCCAGTCGGGGTTTAAATCCTGTCTGAAATGTTTTTAATTTTGAATTGTTAATGTGGGAGGTATGATGAGCCGTCCAATAATTCTTGGTATTGTCGGCGACAGCGCTGCTGGTAAAACAACACTAACGCGAGGAATCGCTCAGGTACTCGGCCCAGAAAATGTTACGCTCATTTGTACAGATGATTATCACCGTTACGATCGCCAACAACGTGCAGAAATTGGTATCACTGCCCTCCACCCTGACTGCAACTACTTAGATATTATGCAGCAACACCTATCGTTGCTACGCACAGGACAGCCAATTCTGAAGCCAGTTTACAGCCATAAAACTGGCACATTCGAGCCACCGCAGTATATCAAGCCCAGTAAATTTGTGATCATTGAGGGATTACTCGGTTATTCTACTCGTGCCGCCCGTGACTCTTACGACGTAAAAGTTTACCTTGCACCGCCTGAAGAACTACGCGCTAAGTGGAAAGTCAAGCGGGATACCCAAAAGCGCGGCTACACTGCTGAACAGGTAATAGCGGAACTAGAAAAACGCGAACCAGACTCAGCACAATTTATTCGTCCGCAGCGACAGTGGTCTGATATAGTCATTAGTTTCTATCCACCCGCTGAGAATGATGATGAAATCAATGGACATCTGAATGTCCGTCTGGTACTACGTCCGACAATTCCCCACCCAGATTTTACCCAGATTATCAACTCTGGCTATGGTAATTCTGACTCAGCGATCCGCCTGGGTCTTGACAGGGATATGAGTAAACCTGTGGATGTCTTAGAAGTTGATGGCCATGCCACCTTAGAACAGGTGAATAAGCTAGAGCATATTATTTGTTCTGATATGCCCCATTTACGAAGTATTTGCGATCGCGAAAGTAATCCAGAGCTGGGTAAAATTGCTGGTACAACTGGAGAAACACTCCAAAGTTATCCTCTAGCTCTGACTCAGTTGATCATTACCTACCACATGCTGAAAGCAACGCAAATTTATCAGTAATCAGGAAATGATGGAAGGGTTGACAAGCACAAAGTTTTAGTTACCCTGAACTCGTGGCGAGTACCAGGAATAGTAAAAGTATTTTGTTGCACGAATTCTGAGCTTGTTTCTTTAAGATAGATCACCACTTGACGCATCTGCTTTTGGGGAAAGCGGCGATACACTCGCAAGCGATAATCAATCATGCGAAACGCTATATGATAATCTTAACAGAATATGGAGCGCCTAACTCAAAATCTGTGTTATATCCAGTACAAACCCAGGCAATACATCCTCACCTGATAAGCTGGTAGGTGATTGCAAAACCTCAACTTCCTGTCCTGGGCGGTAAATTTCTACCTGTTGGTTCTGCGGATCAATCAGCCAACCTAAACGCACACCATTCTCTATGTACTCCTGCATTTTTTGTTGCACAGTTTTTAAGCTGTCTGAAGCAGAGCGTAATTCTACCGCAAAATCGGGAGCAAGCGGTAGGAATTTAGCAGGGTCGGGATTTAGGGCTTCTAATCGCTCCCGGCTCACCCAAGACGCATCGGGAGAACGGTTTGCACCATTGGGGAGTTTGAAACCCGTTGAGGAGTCAAAAGCCAAACCTGTGCCATCAGCGTCAGTCCAATTACCTAAACGCTGTGTAAGTCTACTATTTCGATTTCCGCTTTCCCATCCAGTTGGTGGCATGATAATTAATTCTCCCTCTGCTGTGCGCTCAAGTCGCAAATCTCGATTATTCTGACACAGTTGGAAGAACTGCTCATCTGTTAGTTCAATGGTGGGGCTGAGGTTCAGAATCAGGGCAGTCATAGTTGCCTCTCAATCTTGCTAACTGTAGCGTAGCACTTGCTTGACATACTAGGTTGACCATTTATGAGATGAGCTTCTGCTATTCAAAGGCTCAATATATGCTTGTAGAGTATCTTTAACTTTAGAAGGCTGACGAACTGGAGCGATCGCAGAATAATCCGGTTTTACTGTCCAGTCGTAATGACGAAGCAGTGTGGAAAGCACAATTTTCATTTCCATTTGGGCAAATTCCATACCTAAACAACTGTGCGAACCATAACCAAAACCCATTAGTGCCAAAGGATGTTTCTTATCTTCTTCGCGAGGTGGTGCAAAGCGATCGGGGTCGAAGCGATCGGGATCGGTGTACAGTTCTGGTAAACGGTGAGTCAACATTGGCGAAATAGTCACAAACCAACCAGCGGGGATGCGATAGCCTCCATACTCAATATCCTTGAGAACTCCACGATTATAGGCATACACTGGCGGATAGAGCCGTTCTACTTCTTTTAGTACGTTGGTTAACTGCGGAAGTTGTTTGAGATGGGACAAGTTAAGGGAATTATTTCCCACAACTGCTAATTGTTCTTGGCGCAGTCGTTCTCGCCATTCTGGGTGATTACCTAATTCAAATATTACCCAAGTCAGCAAGGAGGCTGTAGTCTCATGTCCAGCAAACAGCAATAATAATGCTTCGTTGATTACCTGTGCTTCGCTCAACTTATTGCCGTCTTCATCAACAGCCGCTAAAAGTAATCCCAACACATCTTTTGATTCTTCTAAGTTACCCTGCTCCATACGTTGGGCGATCACTTCACGCAAGAAAGCCACTAACTTACCCCTAGCATTTTGACCGCGACCATATAAAGTGAAAGGGACATTCCATTTCAATATTGCCATACTGCTATCTATCAGTTGTGTAAACCACTGACTGGTTTGCTCAACTTCGCTTTTGTTCTGACTTCCCAAGAACAGGCGAGTCGCAACTATCAGGGTAAGCTGGCGGAAACTAGAATTTAAGGGAATCGTTTCCCCCTCCCCCCAATCTTTGAGGAAGTCTTGCACAATATTTTGAATGGTATCGAAGTATGTAGCGATCGCTTTTCCGTGAAATGCTGGATACATCAAGCGACGAGTTAGCCGATGTTCTTCCCCATCTTGTAATAAAATATTATTGCCAAATGTTGATTCTAAGAAATACCACCCGATCCGCGACGACATATTTTCCGCTTGTTCTACCAGCACCAGCCGATTAGCATCAGGGCCAATTAAATAAGCACGTTTGTATCCCATAACACTCGTCTTAAAAACTGAACCATGCTGCTGGAATCGTCGCCATATATACAGTTCTAAATCCCGAAATATTTCTAAAGTCTCACCTAAGATGGGCAAGCCATAGCTACCAGGCATTTCCTCGGCGGATTTTAGCTGCCGCATATTTAAGTACCTCCAGCAGTAATTAGCTACAGTGTCTACTTAATTGTAAAGCGCAGTTAGGCTTTGCAAATTTAAATTACCAATCGCGGTAGAGTTTTGCTGCGTAAGTTCTCATCTCTTCATTTGGCAATCAGACTTATTTATACACGATAGTGGCGTGGCAAGCAAAAAAATTGTTCATTAGACGTAGGTTGGGTGGAGCGGAGCGCAACATATATCAGGATATTGGCTTTGGCAAAGCCTCCAACGCCACTTGCTACAACGCTCTTAACCCGCGCAACGCAGTGGCTCCCCAACCGACAATTTTTTTGCAACATTTTAGCCTCTTTGTTCTTAGAGTTTAATTAAGTAATCAAACGGACACAACATTAGATATATTTAACTATGTTTGAGAAAAATTATTCTTAGTCAAGACTTTGCTAATATTATCAAAACGTATTTACGCAACGCGTCATTTTATGCCTAGTGTTGAAGCCGACGAAAACCGAGAGCATCGCATTAAAACAGAGATTGTTGTAGATGCTGAAGACAAAGAAGACAGGGCTATGGGTTGGTACTATTACCTCGAAGAGACTCTAAATTTTCCCTTTCTGGCAAAATGGACTAAGAAGGGACGCAAATCAGCTTCCGCTGAGGAGAAACAAGTCGAAGTCGTGGGAATGGCCCCAGATGATGAGTGCTTAAAAGATATGTTTGTAGAAGTGGCTTATATTAATGGTAAAGATGATGATGTATATTCTGCAAAATTATCTGAAATAGCAGCCATTGACGCTGATAGTGAAACTCAAGAAGCGATCGCAGACTGGCTCTATTGGATTGCTAGAGAATATAAGTTTTAAATTCTAGGACAAATACCGAATGACGCGGCAGGGATTACCAGCAGCGACAACATTTTCAGGTATATCTTTGACAACTACACTGCCGGCACCAATGGTTGTATTATCACCAATAGTTACACCTGGACAAATAATTGCACTGCCACCAATCCAGACATTATTACCAATGTTGATTGGAGCAGCTAATTCTCTGCCAGAAAGACGAATTTCTGGCTCTGTAGGATGATAAGCAGTATAAATTTGCACATAAGGAGCGCACAAGACATTTTCACCAATGTGAACTGGATTACAGTCTAAAATTACACAGCCATAGTTCATATATAATTTGTCACCAGCGAAAATATTACTGCCATAGTCACAGTGAAAAGGTGGCACAATTGCTATTTTTTCACCGATTCTGCCAAATAATTCTTGCAAAATTTGCTGTCGTTGCTCTTGCTGTTCTTCGGTTGTAGAATTATATCTTCGCAACAGACGACTAGCTCGCTTATTTTCGGCAGCCAATTCTGGATCTTCTGCCAAATATAATTCGCCTGCGAGCATTTTCTGTTTTTCAGTTTTTTCCATGACTGACTTATTTGAAGTGGCAGTAGAAAGGACTATTAACTAAAATATGGCATAAGTAGCTTTTCCCTGGCGTTTAGCTCGGTACATAGCAATATCAGCATCCCGTAGCAAAGTTGCAGGCTCCTCATGATTACTAAAATTCCAAGTAATACCAATACTAGCTGTAGTAGATAATTGATATCCATTGAGGTTAACTGGCAATCGTAGGGAGTCTTGAATACGTTTGGCAACATTGGTAGCATCGGTAATGTCTTTAATATCCTCCAAAAGAACTGTAAACTCATCACCACCAAATCGTGCTACAGTATCGCCACCACGTAAACACGACTCTAAACGTCTAGCGATCGCTATTAAAAAATCATCCCCGATTCCATGTCCAAAGCGATCGTTAATCTCTTTGAAGCCATCTAAATCCAAAAATAAAACTGCAAAATAATAATCGCTTCTGCGTTTACTACGTTCAATAGTTTGTCTGAGCCGATCTAAAAATAAAACACGATTCGGTAATGCTGTCAGCCCATCATAAAACGCATTACGGATCAGTCGCGCCTCTGTCTGCTTGCGTTTGGTGATATCTTGAAAAATTAAAACCGCGCCAGTAATATTACCATCTCGATCGCGGATGGGCGAAACATTATCCCCAATCGCTATTTCTTTACCATCTTTTGTAATCAGTGTACAGTTTTCCGGTAAATTGAAAATTTCACCTGCTTCCATTACATCTGTGGCTAAATTTGCAATTGTTTCTCCTACATCTTTGTCAACTAAGTTAACAATTTCTACTAAATCTTTACCAAATACTTCACTTTGCTTCCAACCAGTGATTCGTTCTGCGATGGGATTCATCATTTGAATAGAACCATTTGTGTATGTCACAATCACTGCACAGCCCATACTGTTAATAATTGTCGCTAACCTCTGTTTTTCTTCGTATAATATCTTTTTGCTTTGATGTTTGTACAGAGCCATTTCAATCGCAAAATGTAAATCTCTTTCAATAACTGGTTTGACTATGTAGCTAAAAGGCTCACTTAGCTGATTTTTATGTAATGTTTTATATTCCAAACACTCTGTTAGATATACTACAGGTACATGAAAGTGATTCTGGATAATATCTGCTACGTGTACACCGTCAATTTCCCCAGCTAGGCAGATATCAATTAATACTAAATGTGGATGAGTTTCTGCTACCTTTTTTATTGCCTCTTTCCCAGACTTAGTTATTTCTGAAACGGAATAACCTAGTTTTTGTAAACTTTTTCTAATATTTGAGGCTAGAATTTTTTCATCCTCAACAACTAGGATTTTGCGGGCGAGCATATTACAATAGCCTGTTTGCTAAGGTTAAGATTTTTGCTGTCAGTGTCAAATCGATTCTAAAAGTAATTATTTTATCACAAACAATCTCTAAGTAACCTGTCTTCTTGCTTGATATCAATACTAAATTAATGAGTAAATAGCGTTATGTTATTAACCTCCGGTAATTTCTGTACTTGTCAAAGCTAATTCTAATTAATTCATACAGCTAATATCATGCTATCAGCATCCAATCCAAATTACCATGTAATTACAAGCATTCAATAACTGATTTTAAAACGTATACAATAATTTTTCTTCGGAGAAGCATAAATACTAAGTATAGTATTTATGTAAAAATTAATCAAGAATAAAAGTTCATGAAATCACGATATACTACTTTCATATAAGTTAAGAAAATTATAGAGTGTGTTGTACGTAATATAATAATATACATTCACTCAATTGATATTAAACATTAATCATTATCTGGAATTTAAGAGTTTAATATCACTTTATCTAGAAATAGTTTTTGTCTCAGCCTGGGTCTAAATTACCGTCTGAAACTGTCTTAAATCTTGAATGGTGAGTGAAATGGTATTACTTAGAACTATTCATTGCTGCTGGTTAATTCTTAACAAGAAAGAATTCAGGAGTCAGGAGCCAGAATTCACTTCTGAATCTCCGACGAGAGTGATTCTAACGCCTTGGCAGAGCTTTTATTGCTCCGCCCCTAAATTCTGACTTCTGAATTCTTGTTCAATCAAAAATCTGACGATCTGAAAATGTGCAAGTTAAATGCTCATCAGCCAATCGCGGAATTTTTTAGTTTTTTGATCGTGAGCCAATGCTGGGGGCAATGGCAGGAAAAATTCTCTTTATGAGATACTTCTACGCTCCACATAAACTCCTTTTTTTTGCTAGCTGATAGATATTGAAAAAAAACATATTGTATGCCTTATAGATTGGATTTACTTTTAGTCAATTCAATGCTGATTCTGCCACCAAAGTCTGGAATAGGTGCGGCAGGTTTACTGAGAGTGATTTGGACTTTTGTTACAAGATCGCACTCTTGGAGGATAGAATCTGCGATCGTTGTTACCAATTTCTCCACCAAAGCAAATTTAGACGTTTTGAGCAGATGTTGTATCAAGCTAATGACGCTGCGATAATCTAAAGTGTCTTCGATCGCGTCAGTCTTGGCCGCTGTGGAGATATCCAACCATAACCTCACATCCACCTCAAACCATTGTCCTAGCACCTGTTCTTCTGGTAGATATCCAGTGTAGCCATAGCCGCGAATTCCCGTTAAATGAATGCAGTCCATAAAAGTTTGAGAGCAAATTGGGCATTTTGTAGAAAGTGGAGCAAGTTTGCTTGGAGATTTTCTTTCCCAGAAACTCGCGTGGCGGTGTTGGGTTCCATCACCGAAGAGGCAGAGGGGAAGGGTGCTCTTAGCACGGGGAGTAAGCCGTTCTCAAGAGCGACAAGCGTTGCGGAACATGGGTATGAAGCCCCGTCCTTCCAGGACACTTGAAGGCTTGGCGGAGTACAAGCTCCGTCTCAGTCTTTCCCCCTGCCCCCTGCTCCCTTGCCTCTTTTGACCGCATTGATGGATTTTAAATTGAATTTCCCTAGACAAAATCTAAAATTTAAGATTGTTTTATCGCTATGTTTGATTTAATGCCGATCGCTTATAGGAATGTTAATCAACTTTGGGCTTATATTTTAACAGAGACACTAAAGCGGTTGGGATTGACTTGTGCCATCATTTGCCCTGGATCGCGCTCTACACCCCTAGCGATCGCCTTTGCTCAACAAGTACCTGAGATTGAAGCGATTTCCATTCTCGATGAACGTTCCGCCGCCTTTTTCGCTTTGGGACAAGCAAAAGCAACCGGAAGACCTGTGGTAGTTGTTTGTACTTCTGGTACAGCAGGGGCAAACTTTTATTCAGCAGTCATTGAAGCTAAAGAAAGTCGTGTACCACTCTTGCTATTAACCACCGATAGACCGCCAGAATTGCGAGATTGTCACTCTGGGCAAACTGTAGATCAATTGAGATTATATGGAAATTACCCAAATTGGCAAACAGAGTTAGCCTTGCCCTCAGCCGATTTGGGAATGCTAGCTTATCTGCGACAAACAGTAATTCATAGCTGGGAAAGGGCGCAAACTCCTACAAAGGGGCCAGTACATTTGAATATTCCCTTTCGCGATCCCTTAGCACCTGTACCTGATGGAACTGATTTGAGTTATTTGCAATCACAGTTTCACCCAGAAGACTTTTTCGCAGGAATAGCAAACCCATGCCCTATGCCCCATGCCCTATGCCCAATTCCCAAAGAGTGGAAAGAATGCGATCGCGGTATCATCATTGCAGGTGTTGCCCAACCGTCGCAACCAGAGGAATATTGTAGGGCGATCGCGCGCCTTTCCCAAACTCTCAAATGGCCCGTGCTAGCTGAGGGACTTTCCCCAGTCAGAAATTATGCCGAACTCAACCCTTATTTGATTTCCACTTATGACTTGATTTTGCGAAATCAGCAACTAGCAAAGCAGTTAGCACCCGAAATGGTGATTCAGGTGGGTGAAATGCCTACAAGTAAAGAACTGCGTACCTGGATAGATGCAACTCAACCCCAACGATGGGTAATTGACCTCAGTGACCAAAACCTCGACCCTTTGCATGGAAGAACGACGCATTTACGGATATCTGTAGAAGATATAAAAGCAGAGGAGATAAATTTATCTCTTTCTTCAGACTATTTGCAGCAATGGTGTGATGCGGAAGCTAAAGTCAGGTTAGTTGTTGACCAGACGATGGGGAAAATAGATGAAATGATTGAGAGTAAAGCAGCTTGGTTAATTTCTCAGATTTTACCGCCCGGAACGCCTCTGTTTATTGCCAATAGTATGCCTGTGCGGGATGTGGAATATTTCTGGAAACCGAATAATTTAGGAGTGCGATCGCACTTTAACCGGGGTGCAAATGGCATCGATGGTACATTATCCACCGCTTTAGGAATTGCCCATCGCCAGCAAAGTAGTGTGATGTTAACGGGAGATTTGGCTTTGCTGCATGACACCAATGGTTTTTTAATCCGCAATAAGTTTGTGCGACATCTGACGATTGTGTTAATTAATAATAATGGCGGTGGAATTTTTGAAATGTTACCCATTGCCAAATTTGAGCCACCATTTGAAGAGTTTTTTGGCACACCGCAAGATATTGATTTTGCACAGTTGTGTGCAACTTATAAGGTGCAGCATGAATTGATTACTTCTTGGCAATTGTTGCAGCAAAGATTAAACCCGCTCCCAGCTACAGGAATTCGGGTTTTAGAGTTGCAGACAAACCGCAAAGCTGATGCCAAGTGGCGACAGGATAATTTACGTAATTTTGCCGCAGATATTGTAATTTCACTAAATTAAAAGTGATTTATATAAGGGTTTCAAGTACTGGTGGTGCTGCTGAACCTTGCAAAATACTAGAATTAGTAGTATAATAGCGACTCTAGCGAACTTAGCGACAAATGCGACAAGATGCAGAACATAACAATAATGAGAGTGAAGAAGATATTTCGTTTTTAAAAACTATTGAAGTAGCTCAACTTCTTCGTGTTCACCAAAGAACTGTACAAAGATGGATATCATCAAATAATCTTAAAGCTACAAAAGTGGGGCCAAGAATTTGGCGTATCAGACAAAAAGACTTAGATGAGTTCTTACAAATAAATAACAGTAGAAAACAAGAAGAATAAAATATTAACTCAAATGGCAACAGGAATACCTAGTCAAAATAGTCGTAAAAGTCAAAAACAAAATGTAATTCCTTTTCGTATAGAATATGAAGGAAAAATCCCTATAGAAGATATCTTAAAAATTCCTGTAGCCAAGTTACATCGCATAATAAGTATAGATGAACATCCAAGAAACAGACTCATCTATGGAGAGAATCTAAGAGTTCTGAGTTCATTCTTGAACGATGATACTGTCGCGGGTAAAGTTAGTTTAATTTATATTGACCACCCCTATGCATTTTGTAATAATTTCGAGTAAATTTGCAGAGTTTGTTGCTTCGTGTACCAATTCTATGAAACGCTCCAAAACTTTTTCGTAGAGCATTTTAGCCTCATCTAAAGAATCTGGGTAAAATGGTGAGTCAAATATGGTAATCCATTTAGATGCAGTTACTTTGTAGCTACTGAATAAAATCAAAGGACTATCTCCATTGCTATAATCGATACAATTTTTTAAGTATAAAACACATAACTTTATAAAAAACCCTAAATCCAACTATTCCAGCAATAAAGACTTCGGCGTGACACTTCGGGTGTAGTTTTGCGTAAGTCCTATTTACTGAAGGATTGTAAAGAGGTCTAGCAAAATAATCGTATTTGTCATAACTTAATAGTTATAGAACTATTGACTCCGCTTCATTACTCATGGTTAACACCCTACCCAAACCCGAAACTAAAACCCCCAGCAAAGAAACTGTACTCACCCCCCGGTTTTATACTACAGATTTTGAAACCGCAGCCCAGCTGGATTTGTCTGCCCAAGAAACGGAATTGCAGGCGATGTTGACAGAAATGCGGACAGACTATAACCGCCATCATTTTGTTCGTGATAAAGCGTTTGAGCAGTCTTGGGAACACATTGGCGGTGAAGCAAGACAGGCGTTTATAGAATATTTGGAACGCTCTTGTATTTCCGAGTTTTCCGGCTTCTTGCTATTCAAGGAATTATCCCGCAAACTAAAAAATCGCAGTCCAGTGCTGGCGGAAATATTTCAACTGATGGCGCGTGATGAAGCCCGCCACGCCGGATTTCTCAACAAAGCAATGGGCGATTTTAAAGTTTCCCTTGATTTAGCCACTGTTACTAAAACCCGCACTTATACGTTTTTCCCCATTGAGTGGGTACTTTACACAGTTTACCTCTCAGAAAAGATTGGGTACTGGCGTTACATTATTATTTTCAGACATCTGGAAAAGCACCCAGAAAACCAGTTTTACCCCATTTTCCACTACTTTGAGAGTTGGTGTCAGGATGAAAACCGCCACGGGGATATATTCAAGGCACTCTTACGTTCTCAACCGCAACTCTGGAACACCTGGAAATCTCGGCTGTGGAGTCGCTTTTTCTTACTATCGGTATTTGCTACCCACACCTTGACAGTTCATGAACGTTCTGGGTTCTACAAATCACTAGGACTTGATGCCACAGAATTTGATCTCCAAGTTGTCCGCAACACTAATGAAACCGCAGGACGGGCTTTTCCTGTGATGTTGAATACCGAACATCCCAAGTTTTTCCCCCGCCTGCAACGCTGTGCAGGTTACAACTTGAAAATTACAGAGATTGAGGGCAGTTCTGGGCCAAAATTGGTGAAGCTAATTCGCAAACTACCTTTGATTGCAGCAATTGTTTGGAATCTACTGTTAGTTTACCTCATCAAACCAATTGATACTGAAGTCCTGCGGGGAACGGTTCGTTAGCTATTAGACATCTGCTAATGAAAAAGTAGAGACGCAAGATTTCGCGTCTCTACAAGGGTTATGGATAACGCATAATTAATTTCACCAGATATCTATTAGACATCTCCGAAAAAGAATGTAGAGACGTAGCACTGCTACGTCTCTACAAGGATTCTGGATAACGCATATTTAATTTCTGGAGATGTCTATTAAGTAAGAAGCCCCAAGCTATACTTGCGATCGCTCTATTACAAATACATTCAATTAGCTTGTAATGAACATTTGCTGGATGCTACCTTCTACAAGGTGACACAGGATTTGGAGCGGTTTTTTTAACAATGAAGCGTAAACACAAGGTAGCTTTTAGCTTAACATCACTGATCAGTCTCAATTTAATATCTAGTTTAATTGTATTTGATAGAGCGAAGGCCGCACCACCAAGAACCCCAGACAAAAATGTTAATTGTGAGATTTTAGTGGTTGGTGGTGGATTATCTGGTGTTGCTACAGCTTATGAGGGGTTGCTAGCAGGACGAACGGTTTGTCTGACGGAAATTACTGACTGGCTGGGAGGGCAAATTTCTGCTCAAGGGACATCTGCATTAGATGAACGCCCAACTCAGCGAGCTCTAAAATTCTATTCTCGTGGCTATCTGGAATTGCGAAACCGCATTGGGCGCAAATACGGTAAGCTTAACCCCGGCGACTGTTGGGTAAGTGAATCTTGTTTTCTTCCCCGTGATGCTCACACTATTTTGACCCAGATGCTTAAAGATGCCGAAAAGCAGGGCAAAGGGAAGCTGCAATGGTTTCCCAACACAGTAATTAAGGATTTAGAAATCTCTACTGATGGCAAAATAATTAATAGTGCGATCGCAATTCAACATCAACCACCAAAAGGCGCACCACCTCTCAATACTTTTACTTTATCTCAAACTATCGAAGATTCTTATAGCTACGAAAACTCATCTCGGTTTACCAAAACTATTCTCCGTTTTATTCCCAAGGCAGCGAAAGAGGATGCTCCTAAATGGTACGTTGTAGACACCAGCGAAACTGGAGAAATTATCGCCCTTGCTGATGTTCCCTATCGATTAGGCATTGATGCCCGTTCTTACCTAGAACCTTCTGCTTCTGACACCAACAACGATCCATATTGCCCTCAAGGCTTTACCTACACCTTTGCAATGGAGGCAACTAAGGAACCACAACCACAGACAATGCCTCCATTTTATTTACAATATGCGCCATATTTCAGCTATGAATTAACACGACTGGCTAACTTTGATTTAGTTTTTACCTATCGTCGCATTTGGAGTCCAAATCAAGGGAAATCAGAAAAATTTGGCGGTGTAGATTTTACTGCGCCGACACCAGGGGATATCTCCATGCAAAACTGGACTTGGGGTAACGACTACCGCCCCGGAACAGCCAAGGATAATCTAATTTACACTCGCCAACAGTTACAAGCTACTGGACAGTTACAACCAGGGGGTTGGATGGGAGGATTGCGGACAGAAACCCTCCGCAAGGCTGAGGAAAATGCCCTCTCTTTCTATTACTGGTTGGTAGCTGGGACTACAGATTCTAAACTAGGGGATGGTGTCAAGCAGCAGCAAACTAATAACCGCTTTGTTTCTGGTTTAAATTCCCCAATGGGGACAGTGCATGGTTTATCGAAATATCCTTATATGCGAGAAGGACGCCGCATCATTGGTCGCCCCAGTTGGGGACAGCCTGGAGGTTTTACTATCGGGGAAATTGATATTTCTCGCCGAAATTATAACGATGAGTATTACTCCAAGACTCTGCCAGCAGATATGTATCGTCGGCTACGAGCAGCACTTGCTGGTTTAGAAGCAGTATCAGTAATTGATGGGAAAGTTCCACCAGACAAAGCAATGCGACGGACTCGTTCTACGATTTTTCCCGATGCTGTGGGAATTGGTCACTACGCCATAGATTTCCATCCTTGCATGGTAAATAGTCCTCCAGAAGCCCCTGGTAATATAGAACATCCAGGTGAAAGACGTGGTGCTGGTCAAGCTTATCCCTTCCAAATTGCTCTGAGGGCGATGATTCCTCAGAAAATTGACAATTTACTGGTGGGAGGCAAAAGCATTGCTACTAGTCATATCGCCTCCGCCGCCTATCGGGTACACTCCTTTGAGTGGTCAGCTGGCGCAGCTGCGGGAACTGTTGCTAGTTTTGCAATTAAAAATGCGATCGCACCTTACCAACTAGTTGATAATTTACCCAAACAAGAGCCACAACTAGAAGCACTCAAACGGCTTTTGCAAAAAAATGGCAACCCTACCGCTTTCCCAGATACATCTATTTTTAACGAAAACTGGGATAATTGGAAATAGGGGATTGGGGAAGGTGGGGCCCCCTCTGGGGATAAGGGGTAATGGGGACTGGGGATTGGGGATTGGGGATTAAATTCTTTCCAATGCACAATACCTAACTCTAGTATTAAGTTCAGGTGATTACTTGTAATAAAATCTATCAATGTAGTGGCGTGGCAAGGCTAAAATGTTGCAAAAAAATTGTCGGTTGGGGAGCCACTGCGTTGCGCGGGTTAAGAGCGTTGTAGCAAGTGGCGTTGGAGGCTTTGGCAAAGCCTCCACCCAACCTACGTCTAATGCACAATTTTTTTGCTTGCCACGCCAGTAGATTGGGTTGAAAGCAGTAAAACCCAACATGAACAGAGATCAAATGTTGAGTTTTGTTCCTTAACCCAACCTAAAAATATTACAAGTGTTTAACCAAACCTGATATAACTCCTAACTCCTAACTCCTAACTCCTAACTCCTAACTCCCCAGTCCCTAGTCCCAATCCCCAATCCCCACTCCCCAAACAATGGACTAAACTAGTTACTTGTAGTGTAGTTTTGTAAAATTATCTTGACCAATTTTTGTATGGTTATGACACTTTCAGCAGATGTTTACCGAATGGCTACAGCACCAACTATAGCTCCTGAACGGTCTAATCAAGTTATCCGTAAGACTTATCCGAATTACAAAGTGATTGTATTAAATGACGATTTTAATACATTCCCACATGTGGCTGAATGTTTGATGAAATATATTCCGGGGATGAGTGGCGATCGCGCGTGGGATCTGACTAATCAGGTACACTATGAAGGTCAAGCGATCGTCTGGGTCGGGCCCCAAGAACCTGCGGAACTCTATCACCAGCAGCTGCACCGAGCAGGTTTGACAATGGCACCTCTAGAAGCAGCTTAATTATTATGGGCAAACCCACCGCAGATCCTCTCCGCACGGCTTCACAAAAAGCTGCTAGACTAGTTTGGAATCACTCGACACATCTTTCTGGTCTGATTCCTATATTAGAACGTCTTTGTCAGCACGATGGTATCCAAACTGTGACGCCAGGAGTGATTGGGCGGGCAAAAGGTCACTGTCCAAAAATGCAACTCCGCGTTTCAGTACCGATTCGCGGTGGTTATAAAGTTATTGCACGGCAGGGTAAGACAGTACAAGAAGTGTTTATTTTAACGACTTTACCCCAAGATAAATTAGAAACAGCATTAGCGATCGCTATGAGATGTTAATCATTCCTCATGCCCTTTAAGAGTGCTGAATGGGAACTCGGAACGGTTTCAATGCCCCGCTACCGCTAACGGAACTAGTTTTACCCTATGCCAATGCCCCATGCCAATCCCCAATCCCAAAATAACTATTCTTCAACCCGATGTACTGCAAATTTGTGTAGCGGCAAACTAACAATGCAAGAAAAAGTTAAGAAATATGACAAAGCCGTAGTTATTTTCAAAGTCATGAGTACAGATTCCCAGTTGGGTAAAACCATTTTCTCTAGACCAAAAGCTATACAATAAACTAGCCAGTAACTAAAGCTCATTCTGAACAGAATTCGCTCTGTTTCTTCCACATTATTTGTTTGCTGCTTCCTGTCCCACAGTAACAACAGTCCAATAATGCAAGCTACGAAGGAAACAGCAACTACAAATTCGTGACAAAGTATATTTAACGAATGCATCTTTGTTTATTCCCACATTTTTCAGTTGAAATTCAGTCTAAAGGAATATTCCTTGCAGAAATACAAATTATTTACAAACCTCAATAGATTCAAGAGTGCTGAGTGAAAAATCTCACTTAGAACTCAGCACTTGGTTATCAAAACAGAATTCAGAAATCAGGAGTCAGAATTCAGGTACAGCCGTAGGGGCACGGCATGTTCCCTACACCTTAGAGTGAAAGGCTTGATAAGTTAGGTGTTAATGTTACTTAAATCTTCAAGCCGTTTTTCATCTTAACTTTCTGTCTAAGTACACTCAATACGGTTCGGATAAGGTTTTTTGATGACAAGCCTGATTATTAGACATCTCCAGAAATTAAATATGCTTTACCCATAACCCTTGTAGAGACGTAGCAGTGCTACGTCTCTACATTGTTTTTCGGAGATGTCTATTGTAGAGACGGCGATTTATCGCGTCTCTTGCCTTAACCGAACCGTATTGCAAGTACACTTGCTTGTGCTTTGGTCTTCAATTGTCATGCTCAAAAAGGTGTGATACCTACCGCACCTTTTTGAGGTTGCCTATTGATTGCTCTATTATTGTCTAACTGGTTTATCTTGAGGGGTCTTACCCCCTATTCGCCAGCTGTATCCTTCAGGGCGGGGGTTAGTTTACACAATCATGATAAATGTCTTTGGCTGGCATTAATTCTGATTTTTCAGTTAATTTTGGGGCTGGGAATTACCCAGCCGACTGTTTGCTATTTGAAATTAATCTGCACTTGTGACATCTATCTGAAGGTTATCGAAGTTAGTGATCGCTTCTTGTAATTTATCCAAAACTTGATCGACAGAAATACTACCTAAGTCTCCAGAGGCGCGGGTACGGATACTCAAGGTGTTGGTTTCTACTTCTTTCGCTCCCACCACAGCCATCACGGGTATTTTTTCTTTCTCTGCATTGCGAATCTGTTTACCTAAGCGATCGCCACTGGTATCAACTTCTGCACGGATGCCCAACGCACGCATTTTCGCCACCACATCTTTAGCAAAGTCTAGCTGTGTATCACCCACGGGTAATAATCTAGCTTGCACTGGCGCTAACCACAAAGGGAAATCACCCGCATATTCTTCAATTAAGATGCCAATCAACCTTTCCAGTGAACCAAAAGGCGCACGGTGAATCATCACTGGGCGTTTGCGAACACCATCTTCGGCGACGTACTCCAACTCAAAGCGTTCTGGCAAATTGTAATCTACTTGCACAGTTCCTAATTGCCATTCCCGATCTAGGGCATCACTAAAGATAAAGTCAAGTTTCGGCCCATAAAAAGCCGCTTCTCCAATACCTTCAAAGTGTTCCATCCCTAAGGTTTCAACCGCACGGCGAATTGCACCTTCGGCTTTATCCCAAACTTCATCGGAACCGATATACTTATCACTAGCAGGATCGCGGAAACTGAGTCTAGCTTTAAAGTTCTTCAGTTGCAGACTATTGAACACCGACAAAATCAAATCCACCACACGGAGGAATTCACTATCTAGCTGTTCTGGAGTAACGAACAAGTGAGAATCATCAACAGTAAAACCGCGCACTCGTGTTAAACCGCCCAATTCCCCTGATTGTTCGTAGCGGTAAACAGTACCAAATTCTGCCAGTCGCATCGGTAGTTCCCGATAAGAGCGCAACTCACTTTGATATATTTGGATATGGAAAGGACAGTTCATCGGCTTGAGAACAAACCCCTCTTCTTTGGCAGCCGCTTCCTCGTCATCCGCCATCAAAGGGAACATATCTTCTTTATATTTCTGCCAGTGTCCAGATTTTTTAAATAAATCGACTTTAGCAAGATGGGGAGTCACCACAGGCAGATAACCCCGTTTTAACTGTTCTTGCTTAAGGAAGTCTTCTAAGGTACTCCGCAACAGAGTGCCTTTGGGCGTCCACAAAGGTAAACCCGGCCCTACTAGATCGGAAAATATAAATAATCCCAGTTCCTTACCCAGTTTCCGGTGATCTCGTCGCAGCGCTTCTTCTTTGCGTCGCCTATACTCAGTAAGTTGTTCTGGGTTTTCCCAAGCGGTAGCATAGATGCGTTGTAGTTGGGCTTTAGTTTCATCCCCACGCCAATAAGCGCCAGCAACGCTTTCTAGTTCAATTGCTTTCGGGTTTAATTCACTGATATTTTCCAGATGAGGCCCCGCGCACAAATCCCACCATTCATTCCCCAGGTGGTAAATCGTGATTGGTTCGTTTTTGATATCTGCCAGAATTTCTAGCTTGTAAGGTTCCTTAATTTCCTGAATCCGGCGTTGGGCTTCTTCGCGGCTGACTTCTTCCCGAATTACTGGCAATTTACGATTGATAATCTTCGCCATCTCTTTCTTGATGGCTTTGAGATCGTTTTCGCTAAAAGGTTCTGGATTGTCGAAGTCATAGTAAAAACCATTTTCAATCCAAGGGCCGATTGTAACTTGTGCCTTGGGAAACAGCTTTTGTACTGCCATTGCCATTACATGGGAAGCAGTGTGGCGAATCTTTTTTAAGTTCTCCGATTCGCTAGTGCGCGGTAAATAAATTTTTTCAACTTGTTCTGACTGTTGGGACTGATTTGATGAATTTGGCGACATTGGCTGCTGAACCATTGGCGAAGTGATTACAAAAGGTGATTTATCTGAATCTGTAGGCTTATTCAACTATAACGACTTTGATTTTTGCCAGTTAAGCTCTATCTTCCAACTACTGACTTAATTTGTGATAGGGGATAAAGATAAATTTTTGATTTGTTACCTGAGTGTCACAATTCAGGATTGCGCGCGTAGGCGTAGCCCGTCGTAGACATCGCTAATTTATCCTATGAATTGCAACTCGGTGTCATATATACCTATAGATGCCTCTCCAAAGGCACTGTACAAACCAGACATCAAGACTATATAATAAATTGTGTGTTTTTTGTTACATATTTTTACATCCTCGGAATTATGAGAGAAACCAGAAAAGTGTTAAGAAACGTAAATAACGTTAATATTAGTAAGCAAGTTTGAAATATGCCTCTCAATTTATGCCAGACTCGAATTTACCAGGGACTGAGTTGCTGAAAACGGTTTTAGATCCGCTGCTGGAAGATTTTCAGCATTGGTTTATGCGATCGCGCCATTTACTCGAAACTGAGCAACTATCATTTATGAGTCACCAAGAGCAATCTGACTTGCTCTTGCGGGTTAAGCAAGCGCAGGATGAACTAAATACCGCGAAGATGCTGTTTAATGCAACTGATAAACAAGTCGGGATTGAGATGGCAACGTTAATGCCTTGGCATCAATTAGTAACAGAATGCTGGAATGTCGCAATGCGCTTTCGTCAAGGACGTGAAGTCTAAGCAGCAGCTGGGAGTACCTGCTAAATTTCGGTAGACTACTTAACCAATATCTCTTGACTTGCCGAGGAAACGTCTACGCCAGATGCTAAATCAGTCGTCAAAGTAATCGTGAAAAATTCTTAACAATTTCTTAACATTATTTGGATTAACAAGATAATGTATCCCATGCTACCTTAGGTAGAATAACGGTTGACAAATAGCCTCATATAGATGTAAGCGCGCAAAGAGTGCGTAAAAGACTCGTCTTAAACTGTGAGTCACAGTATAGACGAAACAAAGTGTTACAAAATAAAGTTTAAAAAATTCCTGTCCTGGAGGAAAATCTAATGTTACATCTCCTTTACATTCTTGCTTTTACAATCCTTGCATTTATAGCTGTTGGCAACTTAATTCGTAACCTGATCATGTTCAGTTTTGATCGGGAGCGAACTTACCCGACGAATTCCTCGTCAATGAATAATCAAGGTAACTACGGTTATTATTCATCAAAAAAACAGTTTGTACCCCATCCAGAGTTATTAGATAGCGCGGGAAACTTAATTAAAGAGCCACTTTTGGTAATGCGTTCAATTAACGTTGAAGATGCGCGTCAACATCTTGATGCACTTTACGAAGCATCTCCAGGACATAAAAGAGACAATTCAGAAGAAGCATAAAAGTAGAGACGCGATTAATCGCGTCTTTTAACAGTGTGGGTGTAAATTATTGTTTTTTTACATCCTTAAATTTTCTCTTAGCAGATATTGATTACCATCCTAAGGCACTCATAAAGAAAAATAAAAATGGTCACAAGCCCCTAAATTTATTTATGGAATGAAATAAAAACATTTATGGCTCTCCAAGACTATCTATAAAAAATAAATACTTAATATTAGCTCAAATTATGACATAGCAAGGGATTCAAGAAAAACAAAGTATATTTTTATTAAATCTATCATTCTATGTTAGAAAAACCCTATTATATCAATAATTCTAGCCTATTTTTAGTATTAATTTATCATTCCAAGTCTGGGAGAGCCACATTTATAAGGAGTGGCGCAGCGCGTTCGCATGATTACGTCTCGTAGAGAGAAATAATATGTCCTTATTAAATCCCCTAAATTTATTTATGGGGATTATCTTTTTACTTCTTAAGCGGTTTGCAGAAATCAAGTTAGGAGTTGTTAGAAAGTTATGAGTTATGAGTTATGAGTTATGAGTTATGAGTTATGAGTTATGAGTTATGAGTTATGAGTTATGAGTTATGAGTTATGAGTTATGAGTT
>NZ_JBALDZ010000130.1:0-3472 GCF_036917155.1 Nostoc sp.
ATAGCCCTCCTAATTTTCTTCTTGGAGGGCATTTTATTGCTTAACACACCCATTGCGATCGCCCTTGACTAGTAACTAGCAACTTGGGTTAATAGTCATTGGGCATTGGGCATTGGGCATTGGGCATTGGTTATTCTCCTTGTCCCCTCATCTCCCTCATCTCCCTCATCTCTCCCAGTCCCTAATACAGATAAGGATTCGTCTTCGGTTGATAGTCAGAACAATCAATCGCTTCTTCTGTATTGGCAATAGATGGGCGGACAGTACATTTAAGACGGTAATTATCAGTAAAAAATTGGCACCCAGTACAGGGGATTTGATGCATTTGCTTGGCTGTAGTCAGACTATCTCGTGCTGCCGCGCAAAGACTTAAAATAACGAGAATAATTACAGTCCAAGCAACGACAAAGCAAATTGGGACTAACAAAGGTTGAATCCCATTAATGAGGAAAGATATCAGTTTAAACACGGTATGTCCTGATACAAATTAGGAATTAAAAGTATATTACCTCTTAACCAGAGGCGGAGCGTCTCCGGCTTTGCTCCTAATTCCTAACTTCTCACTATGAACCTATAAGTTAAACGCCAGCATGACCTAGCGCTAAACCAGTGACGAGCATTCCTAGAACCAGGAAAGGTTGGGCGCTGGCTTGATACTTAACATCATTCTTCACGGGGTCGCGCAAGAAATACATATCCTGCAAGGTGATTTGCGGGATGATTAACAATACTAGTATTGCTGCATACAAATTCTCATGGATGCTGACGAGATAGGCTGCAATCAATCCCTGAAAGACATCAATCGTCACTACACAAATCCAAGATGCGGTGGTGATGCCAAACATTACGGGTAGTGAATTTAATCCTAACTGGCGATCGCCTTCTACACTCTTAAAATCATTAACAATAGCAATGCCCAATCCAGCCAAGCTGTAGAACATTGTCAAAATCACAATTGTAGAATTCAGTTCACCAAACAAAGCGTGTCCTGTAGACCAAGGTAGAGTTATATAGCTTGCACCTAAGGCGTAACTACCTAGCCAGCCGTTTTGTTTGAGTTTCAGGGGAGGTGCAGAATAAATGTAGGCGATGAAAGAACCGATAATCGCGATCGCTGTAATTGTCGGGAATTCATGACCAGACCACACATCCAGCACAAATGCTAAACCAATACCAGCAATCAGTAATACCCAAATCTGAATAATTACCTGGGGTAGGGGAATTGCCCCAGAGGGGATAGGGCGATAGGGTTCATTAATGGCATCGATTTCGCGATCGTAGTAATCATTGAGGATTTGGGTGTAACCTGTCATCAATGGCCCAGCCAGTAACATACAGGCTGCGACCTTCAACACATTTTCTAGCGTCCAAGTATAGTTTCCAGAAGAAGCCGCACCACAGACTACGCCCCAAATTAGGGGAATCCAGGTAATCGGCTTCATGAGCTGCAAACGAATTTTCCAGATTGAAGTTTCCCCTGGAGATGCACCTTTCATCCCCAACAACTGCCTAGTTTTCGCACTGCGATCGCTCGTTGCTGTTACTTGCTCACTGGAATTAATTGCCACTGAGTCTAGTGCTTCAGACGGGTTAGGGTCTGGGGTAATGGGAGTTGATTCTGACATAAAATTTACTGATTAATTAAGGCATTGGGAATAGGGCATTGGGAATAGGGCATTGGGAATAGGGCATTGGGCATTGAAAAGAGGCAGAGGGGCGGGGTGCTGCTCTTGCTGAGGGGAAAACTCTTCTCCCTTGCTCCCTGCTCCCTGCTCCCCCTCCTCCCTCATCTCCCTCATCTCCCTCATCCCCCATCCCCCAGTCCCCAGTCCCATAACTTAAAACGAAATTATCAAATAATTATTCTGAAATTTTGCTCCAGCAACGGGTCTACCACTCAGAGCCGGTGGTAAGGGAATATTGCGTCGCTGATCTCCGGCTTCTACGGTGACTTCTGGCCCATATTGGGTAAGCTTGACTTGTTTTTTGTCAAATCCTGGCAAGAACAAGCGTACCTGACGATTGTGGATGTTTATTTCAATTGGTTTGGGAGCCTGTAAAGCTTGGGCTTCAAAGTTGGGTAGAGCGTCTATTAGTGGTTGCCAGTCACCTGTGGATGAGTCGGGAATGACGCTCACCTGTAGGGGTATAAACTCCTCTGACAGGTTCACATTTGTCTCCGTAGACACAAGCAGAACACCACCAACAGTTAAACCGATCTGTTGAGCGCTACCCCACAAATAACGAGCATTTGCTACCTCAATGGGGTCTCCTGTAGTCACTAAGAAAGCAGCGAGACGCTTGGGATCGGCTAGAGCAGCTCTCCCCTTTTCTAAGAAATTATTGACTTGGTTAGTGGGCCCTGCAAAATTATCTGCTGTCCAGTTGATATTGAAAAAACTGCTAATCAGCGGTTGAATCAAAGGTGATTCAGTAATTGTCTTCCCCAAATCGGAGTTGACAAATAATTGCCGAAATCGCCGGACATACCAACTCAGAGATTCTGGCAAACCCAACATTCGTAACGTTAAAGAATCGCCCGTACCATCGTAGACGATCGCATCATATTTGCCACTGGCATCATATTCGCGGATAGCATTCAATGCCAGGGCGTTGTCCATCCCCGGCAATACTACCAGTTCTTGACCAAAAACGTCTTTGAAGATGGGCGTGCGGAGATATTGCGCCTCAAGTTTCTTGACTTCATCCCAGCTGCGTTCTAGTAGTACAGATGCTTGAAACTGGACTACTTGCAAATTAGGAGCTATTTCCTGGGGATCGGCAGCAATGGGAGTCCCCAGCAGGATTTGCAATGTTGGTTCTGCTTGTGCTGCTAGGAGTACGCGCTTGCCTTGACTTGCCAATAATTTGGCGGCGGCGATCGCAATTTTGGTACGAGCGGTGCCGCCTTTGCCCAAAAATGTCAATATTAGAGCCATTAGTTGATTCCTATTTTCACCGCCGAGCTTTTCAACTCCAACTTAGCACTCAACAAAGACTCTCAACCTGTGCTGGAAATTTTAGATACCAAGAAAAACTCGGATCTGAGTTCCTTAGCTACTACACAGCTTTGATTTCATCTTCAAAAAACCAAGTGGAAGAATTGTCGTCAAACAGCACCACTACACCGATCCCACCACCATCGGTGACTTTGTAGCCTTGGATGATACCCACTTGTCCGAGTTTTTTTACAATTGGGGGAGAAACGCGATCGCGCAAACGAAAGACTTTAACTTTTTGTCCGATTTCCATGCCTGATTACAATTCAGATAAACCTTCGTCTCAGTTTAGCGGAAACCGTGACTCTGCTCTCACAAATTCAGAGGAGATGGAGGGGATGAGGGAGATGGGGGAGATGGGGGAGATGGGGAAGATGGGGGAGATGAGGGAGATGAGGGAGATGAGGGAGATGAGGGAGATGAGGGAGATGAGGGAGATGAGGGAGATGAGGGAGATGAGGGAGATGAGGGAG
>NZ_JBALDZ010000131.1:0-103101 GCF_036917155.1 Nostoc sp.
CGCATTTTATACCCCTTATGCCTTTAACCTCGAAGATTGGACACAACAAATATTGTATCTTTTGTCAACTACTTTTACTCGACCGGCGCTCTAGTACTGGTTCGCTAGTGTAGAATTTGAGCGCCTTTGCGTAGACGGTTCCAATCTGGTTGCTGCCAACCAAAAGTTTGTAGTGAGAAAAGTAAGCGATCGCAGTGTGCTTGCCAATTAGTTAAATTACTATCTAGCGAGTTCTGATCAACTCGCAATGTTGTAAAAATAGTCGCCCCATAAAATGAAGAGTGCTGAGTTGAAAGACCGCGCCACTTGCGGGCGGGGTATCAACCTTCTCCTGACCAAAAGATTCCACCCACAAGGGGCGGGGCTTTTACCATAGTGCAAAAGTACTGAGTATTCAATCTTCTTTACTCAGCACTCAGTACTGAGTATGGTAAACCCGGATCGTTAATGTTTATTTCTAGGGTTTGAGAGTGAATTAATTTGCCGTAAAAGGGAACAGGGAACGGGCAACAGGGAACAGGGAAATCCCCATAATTAAAATTAGGGGATTTGTACAAGGACGTATTTTTTCTTGCGCTACGCGTCCCCTTAAAAAATGTTTTTATTTCTTTCATAAATAAATTTAGGGGCTTGTACCCTAAATCTTCGGGGCTAATTCTTGCACTGTTCCCTGTTCCCTCTTCCCTGTTCCCGCCCCGAAGGGGCTTGGTCATACCAAAAAATATTATTTGTCACAATCAGATTGTCTGTCGCTACAACTCCATTGAAAAGTGATGACTTGTAATGCTCATACGCTGCATGAGATAAAATCTATGAGCTGCAAATCGCTGAACACCAGAATCAAGACTAAGGTGTTTACAGTCATGATTTCTGGCATATTCAATTAGCCACTGAAATAACTGTTGACCATAGCTATGTGACCGCTTCAACTCATCAACAACTAAATCATCAATGTATAAAAACTTTCCCGATGATAAACAATTATAAATCCGAAATCCGGCGACCGCTACAGCTTGATTTTCTCCTTCCAAGAATGCAAGCTTATATCCTTCTTGCATTTGATATCTAACTTTTTCTACAAACTTAGTCTGCTCAAGGTGAGGGCGCAACTGGGAAATAACAGGAAAACACCCTAATATGTGAAAGTCCGATTCTGCCAATTGTATTGATATCATTATTATCCGACTAAATCATAAGTGAGAAATTTGTAAATAACTGGGCAATAGAATTATTTTAATCTTTAGGGGGAAGTACAATTTTATTAGTACCTTCAGGAGTTGTAATTACTTTTCCTCCCAAAGCTTCAATTTCCCTAATTGCTCGTTTCTGAGTTCTCTGATCAACATGATTATTTAAAACCATTGACCAGCTAGAAATTTGAGCATATCTACTGTTAGGATTTCGGCTCAGAAATTCAGCAGTTCTTTGGGAAGTATTAGCTATCACCTGACTCTCTGGATCTGAAAATTTACTAGCCCAGTTTGTCGCTGTTGCAAAAGATTTCTGGGCAGCTTTAGCGTTACCTAAAAATAATAACTCATCAACTCCTTTATAACGCCACACATAATAAGACTTTTCGGGAACCGAGGGAGATAGTGATTTTAAGCCTTTCTCTGATAGTGCGATCGCACGTTCTGGCATGCCAGCATACAATGAAGTACTGGTAGAAAGACTCCGATACGCTGCTAGAAATCGCGGGTCACGTTCTAGAATGACTTCAAAATATTCTGGACTTAAACTGTAACCTGTTCTATTCCGAACTTCATCATCTCCAAAATATTGTAGAAAGTTGAGATATACTAAGTCTGCAATGAAGTTATCATAACTAAAACTAGGCATTTTTTGGAGAAACTTAAGACGGAGATTTTCAGATTTTATTTCTTTCTGTAGAGTTTCTAAAGAGACAGATTGTTTGCGATTTATTAGTTTTTGCAATTGGGGAAATTGAATCAAGCCAACTCCTAAAATACACGCCCAAATTACAAAAGGTGTAGTAATAGCTTTACGCGATAACAACAACATATTTTTCTTGTTTTCCCAGGCATAAGCAACTTATTGTATATAACTTATTGTATATAATATGCTTTATGTAAAATTACTCAGTGATACAGTAGACAGAAGAACATCCACGCTCGAACAGATAAAAAAACCTTTAGTCAGAAGAGTTTAGCGGTGATGTAACGAATAAACAGAGACTTTTTCAAGGTTGTAATATTTGCTTGCAAGCCGCTACTTTACTCTTTGGTAACAACTAGAACGGAACTAGTCTATAGCAATCCTATTTGATTTACTCTCCACCATAGGCTCAGATCCCTGACTTCTTTAATAATTCAGGGATATTTTTGTTTGTAACTCCTGCTATAGATTGCTATATCTTTTCCTAAAGCAAACCTAAAAATAGGTATATCAGCAAACTCAGTACAAAAAAATAGGTGTTATATTGCAAATTAATATTTAAAGATATAGAGTATAATTTTTAACTTAATTTCTGCCAGTGTATTGAGCAGCAAGTTCTGAAAATTTTAAAGTTTCTTTGCTTTTACTTAGTTTTATTAAGTAAAGGCGGTAAAATTTCCAACATCATATAAAATGAGATTTTGTTGAAATTTATAACCTTTTACTTCCAGAAAATTATGGTAAATACTGTAAATCCTATAATTACGGATAACTTGGAAAGTAACGGACTAGCTGTTAGTGCAAGAAACAGTGATTTTAAAACAATAGTCACTAATCTTAATGCTGATAAAAAGGGATTGGATGTTGACGAAATTATTAATGCTATCAAAACAGTAATCGTTGAAGTGATTGATTTAAAAATCACTACTTGGGTTGCAGAGTCATCAGAGCAGTCACAAAATGAGATAACATCGGCATCTGCTAAACCAGGCAATCGAATATATACTCGAATTAATCTTGTTCATGGGGATATAGAAAATGAAATTGGTAGTCAATTTACTGATAGCGGTCCCTATAAAGAAATTCGCGAATTTCATTTAACTCAAGTTAAAGAAAGTCGGGAGATTATTCACAAGAATATAGAAAGCGTGGAAAAATTATATGGATTTTTGATGGAAATAGTTAAATCTCACAAAAAACCACAACTGTAAGCATTATTTGTTAGTTATTCAAACTAAAGCATCAACAGCAACATCTTTAGGTTCATTTGCGTATATCTAGCTATCAACACAAAGCTACAGCCAGATTAGTCAGAACTGTAAGAGGATGAGACATTATGTCTAATGAGATTAAAATTAAAGACCGAAATGGTACTCGATCTGAAGATATTCAAAAAAAAGCTAGAGGCTTGTTAAACAATTTAGTATCGTCTGTACAGACATTAGTTTCTGACATTACAGCTTTAGAAGTGAATACGATGGTTGTGGATAGAATTAATGCCTCAAAGTTTAATGCTTGGCAGGCATATCAAGAGATATATTCGATACGCGATCCAGATTACTTTAAGGCAAAAGGAATTCCAAAAGAAGGTTCTCAAGCTCAAGAACTGCGTAAACGTTATAAAAGTTTATTTGACCAACTGGAAAGAGAATATTTTTACCTTCTTCTTGAGGAGGGTTCAGATTTTTATAATCCTCAGGATGAGAGGGTAAAACGATATCATCAGAACCTTGAAGAGGCGAAAAAACATCAACAAAATCTTGTTGAAGCCGATCAGGAGAACGTGAAACTAGCTGAACCAATACTACCGGCTCCAACTCCTGTTCTAGATGATAAGGATGGAAATAATCAAGATGATTGGATTGAAAATTTTAAACAAGTTCAAAGACTTTTAGAAAATGATAAATTTGTTCGGACTCTGCGTAAAATGACTGAACTAAAAGCTGCCCTGGATGGTATTAATATTACAAGTACCAAAACTGATATTATTTATGCTCAAACTGTCATGCAGATAGATGGAGATATTATTACTCGTTACAATAAAGAACTGTTTAGTTTATCTGAAGACGCTAAAAACTTAATCATTAATACACATAATCAAGGAGTAGTTTCTGGTGAGAAGCAGTGGCGTGGAACATTTAGTTTTTTGATTAGTTTGGTACAAAGTATCGCAAATTTATCTCAATAATGAACGCTGATATAACAAAAATAGATCGCCAAACTGATGTTGCACTCTCTCTTTCTCTACAGGTTCCTCAGGGCGATCGCTTTGAACTTAAGGTTGATCAAGGACAGTGTAGTTTTTACCTAAATGATAGAGTTGTAGAACAGATTCAGCAAGCACAAAAAACTGGTATTTCTCTATATATTCCACCAAAGCTGATAATTTCTCTCTGGTATTACGCCTGCTTCAGCAAGAATATTGTAATTGAAAATAAAAAGCAAATTACTGAAAAACAGTTTAATAAAGTTTTTTACGTTATTGTTATAGTTAATCTTTTAAAATTATTTTTGAGTAAAACTGCACGGGTAAAAATAGCATTACAGTCTGGAGTCACCTTTAATTCTTACTATCAGCAGCCTCAATCAAATTCAGATACTTATGAAGAAGAAGACATCATTTTGCAAAGCACTATTCTTCTTCATGGTGATATATTTAACAAAATTAAGTGGAATTTTATGCAGAATTCCAACTGCTCAATAATTGTCTCGGCTCATTATTGGCTGACTGAACAAGTATTAAGCTCCTTTCGGACTAAATTAAATCTACTAGTTTGGGAGGTAGCTTCGCTGTTTCCTGCTGCGTTAGTAGTCTATAATCTGTATCCAGCAAATTTGATGCTATCAATATTTGCTTTGATAGGTTTTACTATATTATTTGCAACTACCCGCTATGTACTCGTCAGTCAACTGCAAAGATGTACTTCTATCAACTCTAAATTTATAACTTGGTGGGCATGGTCGCTAATTTGCCTTATCCCTAGTGTTTTTATTGGTGCTGCTAGTGGATTTAAAAATGTTAATGCCTTATTATTGCCGCTTTTGTCACTTATCGCCCCAAAACTTGCGGAGTATATTTTAAATTTTATCGGGCCACGAGTTGGGAAACTGCTCATCCGTCGGTTCCTATGATTTTGAGTATATAAATAATAAATTTAACAAACAGAATTCAGGAGTCAGAATTCAGAATTGAATTTTGAACGAAAAAGCGGATAGCGTAGCTAAGCCTTTGTCTTCTCCCTTGGCGTTAGCCTCTCCCAATGTGATTCGGGGAGACGCAATCATGCGAACGAGCGTCTGAATAAACGGCGTTTAAGACCCCCACTAAATCGGAGATTTAGTGGTCTTTAATGAGTGGTGGGTCTGAATCCCCCACTCATTAATTCTGACTCCTGAATTCTGAATTCTTTTTCAATAATTCTTTTTTTTACTGTTTCAAAAGTTGCCAACATTGTTGAGCGATCGCCCAATCTTCTTGAGTATGAATAACTAATATACGTACTGCTGAATCAGGTGTAGCAATATCCTCATCCACAGGCTGCTGTTGATTTTTTTCAAGGTCTATTTTTAGTCCAATAAATCCAAAGGCTTCACAGGCGGCTTGGCGAATTTGCCAAGAGTGTTCACCCACACCTGCTGTAAAAACTAAAGCATCTAATCCCCCCAAGCTAGTAAGCATTGCGCCGATCGCAGAACGCAAGCGATGCACGTAGATATCCCAGGCCAGTTGAGCGCGGGAATTACCTTGAGCGATCGCCTCTCTCACCTCACGCATATCGCTAGATACACCCGAAATTCCCTGTAAACCAGAATCTTTATTTAATACATGATTCAACCCTTCTACAGTGTAATTACAGTACTGTAATAGGTAAATCAGAATCCCCGGATCAACTGAACCAGAACGACTACCCATCATTAACCCTTCTAGGGGCGTGAATCCCATAGTGGTATCAATACTGCGACCGTTTTTAATTGCCGCTAAAGAGCAACCATTACCCAGATGGCAGATAATTAACCGCTCAGATGCGACATCTCGACCGAGAATTTGGACAGCACGTTGAGAACAATATTGGTGACTAATACCATGAAACCCATAGCGACGAATACCTTGCTCTACCCACTGATATGGGCCGGGATAGATTGCTGCTGCATCGGGTAAAGTGCCATGAAATCCGGTATCAAAGGCTGCTACTTGGGTGATATCTCCTAAGATTTTTTCAATTGCTTCTATACCTTCCAAACCCACTGGATTATGTGCTGGAGCAAGATTAGATAGACCTGCGATCGCCTTTTTGACATCCTCCGTAATTACCACACTATCTCGATAATCTTCTCCACCATGTACTATTCGATGCCCCACCACATCGATTTCTGACAACCGATCAATTACCTTGGTAGCATCATGATTAAGTGTATTGAGCATATAGGTGAGGTGCGCCTGGGGAGAATCACCAGAGATTGATTTTTGCAGCGTTCCACCCGAAGCAGTTTTTACCTCAATTTCTGCCACAGCCCGATCTTGAGTCCAGGTGATTTTCCCAAACCAAATGGGTTGGGGTGCTTGGGTGGGGAGAGCTTCATCTGCAATTTCATACAGACAACTCTTTTGGCTGCTCGATCCAGCATTCAGTACTAATATCTTCATAGTGACAACAAAAAAAGACGATCTCCTTTGATCGTGTCACTAATTCTAGCTTCATGTAGCCCATATTTAATGCGTCCTTACTTCAATCCCCTAGATTTATCTATGGGGTTACTCAGCACTCCTGAACCCTCCTTCTACTGTTCGGGGATACGGTATACAGTTTGAAGATGCAGGTTTTATCTTTACAAGGGCAGGAACTAGGAAGCGAGGAGAAATGGCTTGGTCAGTTATCACTTCGTAGGTTAATTGGGCGGATGTCGCGGATCTTGAGGGTTCTTTTGCCTGCGTTATCGTCGTCATCAATCGTGACGAGGTATTTCACGACCGTATGGTTTGCATTTCCACCAGTTATGGTGACAACAAATGCTGAGTAAGTGTTAGTGTTTGTGCCACAACCACTTCGGTCATGGAAGGTTTGATTCCATTCACCAATATGGACACCCTCGCCTCGTGGCTCATCACCACTTTGTTTAATTTCATTGAGGAGAGCTACTTTCAGTTGAGATAGCTTTGATTTTTGATCAGCAAGCATAAGTTTAAGAAACCGATCGCGATTAAACTGGTCAAGGTTGCTGCCGTTGCTGCATTTATCTTCGTAGTTGGCAGAAGCGGAATCCGGGCTGGTCATCACCAGTGCTGGGATCTTGGGAGACTGAGCGGCGTGCCCACTTGTTGTTGCTAGTGCGAGAACACATAAAGTAAAAAAACCAAAGCGCATTGAATTTTCCGAGCGTGAATTAGTGTGTCCAATCAAGATTAACTGCAACGGACACTAAAGGACAGAGTTTGCTCGGTAGGCGTATGCAGCAAAGGGGTGAAATGAGCAGTGATACCGAAAGTTACGAGTATGCAAGAAAGGAAACCCCCTACTGAAATCGTTATACTAACTGTGGGAGGCTGTTTATCTATCCAGCCAGATTCCATAGTTGTGTTTTTTATAGCTTGTTGCACTATGTCCTTCTTCAAAACCCCGCTGATTGGTTTAAAAGCTGACTCATTTCGTCATCCATTAGACCTGGAAGCTACCAGAGCGCTCAAGCAGATACCAGGCATAGATATGTTAGTGCGAAATTGGCTTGGGCCAATGGCCGAGCAGGTTTTCTATGTGGAAAATATTGCCTCCAGCATTTTGGTGGGTGAAAACCAACTGCCCGATTTATACAAATTATTGTTAGATGCCTGTAAAATTCTGGACATAGATCCTCCCCAGTTGTATGTCCGGCAGCATCCGGCTCCCAACGCCTATACTTTTGCTGTGCGGGGTAAGCAGCCCTTTGTTGTGCTACATACTTCCCTGATTGATATGCTCACACCAGAGGAAATACAGGCAGTAATTGCCCATGAGTTGGGGCATCTCAAGTGCGATCATAGTGTTTACTTGACTCCTGTAAATTTATTAATATTAGCTGCGGCAATTGTGCCCAATGTCGGCACCTTTGTTGCTCAAGCTATACAGGCACAGCTTTTAGAATGGGTACGCTGTGCTGAGTTTACCTGCGATCGCGCCGCACTACTAGCAACCCAAGACCCCAAAGTTGTCATGTCAGTGTTGATGAAGTTGGCAGGTGGTTCTCCCACCTTAGCGCCACAACTAAATCTCGATGCCTTTGTTGCTCAAGCCCGCGCTTACGATGATATTAGTAAGACTGAACTAGGTGAAATGGTCAAAGCTGCCCGTACAGCGCAATTAACCCATCCAGTGCCAGTGCTACGGGCGCGAGAAATTGATCGCTGGGCAAGCAGCACAGAATATCAAACTCTGTTGCAAACTCACGGACTGAAGTCTACTAATAATGAAGTTGCATCTAAAGGTGGGTGGCGCAATTGGTAGAGTTACTATTCATCGAAAGCGACGGGAAACTCCATCCCCAGGTGTCTGTAGAGGGATAGTCGCCCCGTCGCTTGGGCCAAACAGGGCATTGGGCATTGGGCATTGGTAACTTCTTCCCCATTCCCCATGCCCTAAAACTCCATCCCGCAAGTGGCGTGGAGTTTTTTATAACTACTTTTATGCTTTGTGCAAGGGAAGGCGAGATCCTTCTCATCTACTAGACATTTCTAGAAATTAAATATGCTTTACCCAGAATCCTTTGTAGGGACAATTCATGTAGACGCAAAGCGGCTTCCCGCAGGGTATTGTCCCTACGCCAATTCTTTAGATGTCTATTATTTAGGCCATTGACTTGCAAGACTTTCAACCGGACGAAACTCAACCTCTGCTGGCAGGCTTTAAGGATTGGGTGAGCAACCCAGAAGTTATCCTCAGCGCCATCCTATTCTGGACTGGGGGACAGCTGTTTCTTACCCAAAAACTCTGCTTGGCTCTCCTAGTCCAGGATGGGGCGTGTCTGTCGTATTCTTGGTCAGGATAGTGAAGGTTTACCTAAACTCAGAGCATTTGAAAATGCTGAGGCTCACAAGAAAAAGGTTTCAGAAAACTTTCCCAGATAAATAATGGCCTGTTTGGCAAAGGTCACATTTATACGAGAATTTCGCTCGATTTTGTGCCATTTCTAGATTTTACCTTCTTGTTTTTTACCCTAATTTGTGGTAGGTCTTTTTTGTCTTTGTAAAAGTAACAGATTTCCACTAGAGTTGGCCATATTTCTAGAGAACCGTGGAATTGGCTAATGACATCATCGATAATTCTGGAAACGTTTTGCTGAAAAAAGTCTGGTTCAAATCCATAAAATACTCTCGATAAATTCTCAGCAAATAATTGAAGAGACAGTTTACGTTCTTCATTCTGGGCAGATATTGAAGCCTTGATTACCTGTCTGTGGATAGCAGCAATTTTTTCCAGGATTTCCTCAGAGTCTTGCAATGTTACCTCGCCAGAGTAATCGAACTTGATTCCCAAGTCATCAAGATGATAAACACTACTTTTAATCTTCCTTTTTAGCAAGCTACATATTTCTTCATTAAATAGTTCACTGGCTAGAGGATTACGCATATAGTTATTTCTAATATGGTTTTGGACAGCATCAACGTGTGCAGCCACGATGCCCTCTTGCTGTATCCAAATCCTGTAGATATAATCTTCAAATCTGAGTCGAGTTGGAAAAAATGGTGGTAAACCGAGCTGATTATCATATCCAGCGACCCCACAATCCATTCTCCAGTTTTTGTTAGTAATAACAGGTCGAAAATTAGTAAGAATATAAAAATCATTTAGGTCATTTGGACTAATTTGGTTTTCATCATTGAGATACATGTGAATAAAATCAAGTGTATCGATATCATTAGTCCCGGTGCGAAAAGTTTGGGCAATCTTGACGATGGCATTATTTAATACTCTCCCTGGTTGTAATAAGAGGCTGTTCTCTCGAAAGTAACCCTTAGTTGTGTTAGTTTCTAAATCCATTGCTGTATCAACAACCAATTCTCCAGCCTCGAAGTTTTCTGGTACATGACTGGCTTTTTGACCGAGAACATCACCAAAAGCTGTGAGTAAGTCAAAAGATTTATGGACGTAGCCACCTTGTTGGTTGGACTTGATTAATTTCCCTCGACATATTTCATCACCTGATAAAGATTCTGGGCTAGTTTCAATTAAGGCATCTGGTCGCATGTCGTCATCGGCACTAACCATTAAATGCCCAAGAGTGTACATCAGCGTGAAGTTGCGATTTCCTCCATAACTAGGTCGGAATAGGTTTTTGACTAGTGATTCTAGCTTGCGATCGCGCAGTCTTTCGTTTAAAAATGTAATAAATTGTTCTTTCTGTTGAGGCCCGACATAAAACACATCATTGACTGTCTTAGTCTGCTCTAAAAGCGGGTAATATTTCTCATGGTTGGCAATGCTGGAATCATCAAAGACGATAATTTTTAAAGCATGACCATTTGCCCAGAAATTCTCATCATATTTTTCGATAGTCTGTGCTACATCTCTCAGTCGATGAGTCGGGATAACAAATACCGTTTCTTTCTGTTTCATAAAATCTGTTCAGGTTTCTCAAGTAAAATTTTAGAAATTCAAACTCTATTTTAAGGCTCTCAGTTAACTACTCACTGCATTGAATTAGTTAACTAAATTAAACCGATAAATCGCTACTAATCTCCAGCTTGTTTTTACTATCCTCCAACCTTTTCCATAGTGCCTCAATTTGACTGAATGCTTCTTCTGGAGATAGCTTTCCACCAGTTTCTAAGCTAGTAATGTAGCCAATTTTTTGAGAAAACTCTTGGAGGTTGGCATTAAATATTAGGTTGTTTGGCTGAAATTTACCGTGGTAGCGATCGCGAGGATAGAGAAAGCTATTTTTATCTTCGTAATTTGGTTTTAGCATTAATTTACTCCTGATGACAAGCTGAATTTTTTATTTATTTGGGGCTGATTGCAGCGACCTGATTTAATCCCATTTGGTAATACTGTTTCGCAGATAGTGACAGAATTACGACCTTGAATATCATTGTTTTTTGAAGCTTTGATGAGATTTGCATAACTAAGATTGGCATTCCTAAAATCAGTTCCTTCTAAGTTAGATGCTGACAAATTTGCCTTTTGTAAATCAGCATCAGTTAGCAATGTATTCTTAAGAATAGCTCCAGTTAAATCCGCTCCTTGGAGATTTGCTTCTCGAATATCTGCCCACTCTAAATTTGCATACCGGAGATTAGCATTTTTTAGGTTAGCTCCCTGAAGATTTGCCGCTCGCAAGTCAACTTGTTCTAAGTTCGCTCCCGAAAAGTTCACTGCCGATAAATTGCAACTGAAACATTTTCTTGTTTCTTGAAGCTGTTGAATTCCATGCTGTCGAAGCAAATCATTACCTTGGCTAACCAACGAGGGAGTCAGGACAAACGGTATCGGAATCAGGAGTCGAAAAAGGGGATTCATAAATACAAACTCCAGTCTAAAAGTGAGAAATTAAAGGTTATACCAATTTGAAAAATGATTGTGACAGATGGTTTCACAAAACCCAGACATAGAAAGCGATTCCCAATCCAAAATCTAAAATCTAAAATTCAAAATGGTATTATCTTCCTATCGCAATTTGGAAGGCTTCAGCAACAGGCCCTAGAACCAAAACAGGAAAAAATGTCAATGCTCCCAGAATCAAAATGATGGCGGCAGTCACGCTAGTAAATAGTTTGGTATCTGTATTTAGGGTGGCAATTGAGGTAGGTATAAGTTGCTTGCACGACAGGCTATCTGCTAGCAGTAATAAAGCAATAATCGGAATAAACCGTCCCATCCAGAGGGTAAATGCTGTTGTCAGGTTCCACCACAAGGCAGTCGGGGCGGGTTGGGTGTCTGCTAAACCTTCAAAGCCGGAACCGTTACCCGCAGCTGCCGAGGCATACTCATAAATCACCTGGGTAAAACCATGAAAGCCAGGATTGCTCATACCTGCAAGTTGCTCAGGAAAAGCTAGGGTAATGGCACTAGGGAGTAAAATTAATAGCGGGTGGATCAGAATAATTACGCTGGCGAGGGTAATTTCCCGTTTTTCGATTTTTCGCCCCAAAAACTCTGGGGTTCGTCCTACGATTAAGCCAGTCAGGAACACTGCCAAAAACATATACACCACCAAAGAAGCGGCCCCAGTGCCCATTGCTCCCCAAATCACTTGCAAAAACAGGTTGAGCAAAGCACAAAATCCACCTGAGGGCATCAGCGAGTCAAAGGCACCATTAGCAGAACCAGTCATGGTTGCTGTTGTGGTGATGGCGAATAACGCAGTTTCCGCCCAGCCCAACCGGACTTCTTTACCTTCCAAATTGGGCTGCTGATTACCTAGCAGGGCATTAACGGCGGGATTGCCCTGATATTCACCGATCGCAGTTACACCAATTAAGATTACAAAAATGGCGAACACCATCCACAATAGTCGGCGACTCTGTTTTAAGTTACCGATGAAGATGCCGTATGTATGAAGTAATGCTGTAGGAACCAGTAACATTGCCACCACTTGCACCAAATTTGTACCGCCATTGGGATTTTCAAAAGGATGAGCCGAGTTGCCACCAAAGAAGGCTCCGCCGTTTTCACCCAACATTTTGATGCTTTCAAAGTGGGCGATGGGGCCACGAGCGATCGCCTGGCTTACTCCCTCTAAGGTGGTAATATTTACAGGGCCGCCCAGAGTTTCCGGCACACCACCCAACATCAACAACACTGTACTGACAATAGCGATGGGTAGCAGGACTCGCGTTATCGAGCGAGTCAAATCTACGTAAAAGTTGCCCAAAGTTCTACCTGTTAAGCCGCGAATGAAGGCAATTCCTACCGCTAATCCGGTGGCTGGCGCAACAAACATTAAGAAACCCAAGGCTGTGATCTGGCTCAGGTAAGACATTGTGCTTTCTGGGACATAGTGTTGCAAATCGGCAGCAACTAAGAACGAAATGGTGGTGTGTAATGCTGTGTCCCAAGTGGGCATCCCTAAATTGGTAGGATTCAACGGTAGTAAGCTTTGAAACATCAGCAGTAGTAGTGCCAAAACTGCCATTGCTGTATTGCTAAGTAGAACAGCGATCGCATAAGTTGTTCCAGTCATGCTCTCTTGTGGTTCAATACCAATGAGGAGATAAATTAAGTCCTCCAATGGGTTCATCACTGCATCGAGCCAAGTTCTTTCCATGAAAAAGACTTCAGCTAGGTAGTGTCCAATGATGGGTACTGACGCCACAACTAGGAACAGGGTGAGGAAGATTTGCACAAAACCTTGGAGCATAATCGGTAAGCGTGACATAAAGCGATCGCTATAGTGTAGCGAGAAACTCACCTATTTAGGACTGTAATCAGAGCAATTGAGTGCTTGTATAGTTAGAGCAATAGCGGGCTGTACTGCACATTTTAGATAACGGTTGTTGTTAAAAAATTGACAGCTTTCACAGGGATGTTGCTGTAAATATTTGATGCTTACTATTTCGTCTTTATCTTGTGCCGCATTTTCTGGGGGATCTTCTAGCGCTTTACAGAAAGATGAAACGAGATAAACGACCATTGCCCAAACAATCATGAATGAAATGTGAGCCAAAAATACTGCGACAAAGGGGATATCTCCGTTTTGTGCTTTTGTGTCATTATGTGTTAGCTTCGTCAGGTTCGCTTCAAGTAGAGTTGAGTGATGAACACTTTGTTGGGCGGATACATAAAGTCGGAAAAACTCTGAAGTATGCATATTAAAAACCTTTAGTCAGTCGAACTCAGATTTAGTAAAGGTCATCTAAATTAAGCATCTTCGCAAACTAGTGAGAAACTACTATCTTGCTTAGTTTCCATCCCAGATTTTGGAGGGAATTTGCCGATGTGAATGTTCATCTGTCTAATAATATGTGGAATTGAAATTAGTTGTTAAATCTGAGTCATCTGAATTAACAGATTGCCCGTCTGCTGGTCGAGCTTCCAATAAGCAATAGTTGAGGGAATAGTAAACAGAATGAATTTTCTTGAGAGTGACTTTGAGAGCGGGAACCATCATCGGATGGGTTGCTATTGCTAAAATGTAGTCTCCAGCAAAAATAGTAGGATTATCTGTTGCTGAAATTACTTGAATTTCTCTTAAAATTCCTAGAAAAACACATTTTTCAGGTAACTGAATTTCACTTAAATTAAGACCGCAGTAAACGCTATTAGATTGGATTAAAACACCAAAGAGGCTTGGCTCTAAAACTTTTTTGTTTTTCAACACAAAATATTTTTTAACTCTAATAGTATTGTGCAATATTTTACAGATAAAACATGTTTCCTTGTAGATATATTTTCAGGATATATAAAATGTATTAAAAAATAAAAGATATGTTTAGTAATTAGATAAATAGGCATATATTTAAAGATATAGCTTTGATATAGCAGCCCGAAATCATTTATAGAAATCTCTCTTTATGATGTCTCTGTGTTAACCTGCGGAAAGCCGCTAAGTAAGTCGGTGAGAAAAATTCAATGTATATGAAGAAATATAAATTAGCTGTAGGGTGTGTTATGCCTTATAGCAACGCACCTGAGATTGTTGACCAAGCCCCTTCGGGGCGGGAACAGGGAAGAGGGAACAGGGAACAGTGCAAGAATTAGCCCCGAAGATTTAGGGTACAAGCCCCTAAATTTATTTATGAAAGAAATAAAAACATTTTTTAAGGGGACGCGTAGCGCAAGAAAAAATACGTCCTTGTACAAATCCCCTAATTTTAATTATGGGGATTTCCCTGTTCCCTGTTGCCCGTTCCCTGTTCCCTTTTAAGGTGCGGCGCTTGGCGACAACACACCCGACATTAAAATTCCTTAACATAGCTGGAAATATTAGCACCGACTTACTTATGCCTCTACGATTAAAAAATATTTTTCACAATTCATTTAGGATTGCTACAGCGCTTCTCTATTGAGTTCAATACAGACCTAATCTCTAAAATCATCTATGATCAAGAAGATCCCCGACTTCTTTGAGAAGTCGGGGATCTAAACCTTGCGATTTTTACCAATCAGATAGGATTGCTATATAAATAATGATTCCGAATAGGAGGTGTAGAAAAAATTAGAAACACCCCCTTTTCACTATTTCCCAAACCTTTATCCCTTAATCTGATCGAGAGCTAAATTCAGCTTTAAAACATTAACTCCAGGTTCGCCAAAGATGCCGAGAAAGCGACCATCGGTATTTTGGGAAATTAAAGTTTCGAGTTGGTTCGGTTGAACTCCCCGCGCCTTGGCTACTCGTGCAATTTGCGCTGTGGCAGCTTCCGGGGTAATGTGGGGGTCAAGGCTGGAAGCAGAAGTGTAGACTAAATCGCCAGTGGGTTGCACACCTGCTTTTTTCAGACGAGTTAAGTCACCTTCAATTTTTTTGGTGGGGTCAGGGTCATCTTTACCTTTGATGCGTTCCAGTAATGCGGGATTACTGGGAGCCAAGTTACTAGCACCGGAAACTCCGGTTTTCAAAACTCCCCCATCGTCCTTTTTGGGATCGGCTGTGCTGTAGCTCGTGGTGCTGGGACGGCTGTTAAAATAGCGATCGCTAGTAAAAGGTTGACCAATTAAGGCAGAACCGACAACTTGACCGGCGCTATTTTTCAGTAGACTACCATTTGCTTGAAACGGAAACACAATCTGCCCAATGGCAATCATTGCAAAAGGATAAATAATTGCTCCAATTACCCAGAGTACCAAGGTAGAACGAATAGCTCTACTAGCTTCGCGTGCAAAACTCATTAAAATTTCTCCGGTACAAACATTACAAAGAATAAATAGATGGAAAGTCCTAGCGTCGTCAGTCCTAACAATCCCAATCCCCAAGATTGACTGCGGGAAAGTTCTTCACCAGTAGCGGCATAGACCATAGGCGCAACCACTAGGTTGAAACACATCGCCAGGAACAAATACAGTGGTAGCTTTTGTCTACGCCATTGATACCAGATTTCAGTTATTTCTTCTAATACTTGGGCAGCAATCGCGCGGCGGAGATGAACAGGTTTCATAGTAAATTAAGACAAAGGTAGGATAATATCTATCAGTTTGATGGCAATGAAGGGAGCAATGATGCCGCCAAGACCATAGATCAAGATGTTGCGACGTAGCAGTTGATCTGCTGTTAAAGGTAAAAACTTCACACCTTTAAGTGCTAGCGGAATTAATGCGGGAATAATCAGGGCGTTGTAAATCAGCGCCGAGATAATCGCAGATTGGGCACTCTTTAATCCCATAATATTCAGTGCGCCGATGCCAGCCGCAGCAAAAATCGTGGGAATGATGGCAAAATACTTGGCAATGTCGTTAGCGATGGAGAATGTTGTCAATGCACCACGAGTAATTAGTAACTGTTTACCTATGGTTACTAGGTCAATTAACTTCGTGGGGTCAGAGTCTAAGTCCACCATGTTAGCAGCTTCTTTGGCAGCTTGCGTCCCAGAGTTCATTGCCACACCCACGTTTGCTTGAGCGAGGGCAGGTGCATCGTTCGTACCATCTCCAGTCATTGCTACCAGCTTACCCTGAGATTGTTCCGAGCGAATCACCTCAATTTTGTCTTCTGGAGTTGCTTCAGCAATGAAATCATCCACCCCAGCCTCTTCGGCAATTACCGAAGCCGTAATTCGGTTGTCACCTGTCAGCATGACGGTGCGAACACCCATGCGGCGGAGTTGGTCAAACCGTTCCCGCAGTCCAGGTTTGACAATATCTTTGAGGTAAATAACCCCATAAATATCGTCATTTTGGCAGACAGCTAAGGGTGTACCTCCTAACCGGGAAACTCGCTCATAAGCTGCGTCTATATCATCAGGAACCTGGCCGCCACGAGAACGGACAAACCCCTTAATGGCATCTACCGCCCCTTTCCGAATTTGTTTGCCATCAGGTAAATTCGTACCGCTCATCCGGGTTTTTGCAGAAAATTCCACACCTTCGGCTTTGTCGATATTGAAATCTACCCCAGCCTGGGACTTTTCTGCTAGTATCACAATTGACTTGCCTTCTGGCGTTTCGTCAAACAAGCTAGCAGCTAGGGAAACTCGCGCCACGTCTATTAGTGAGTGGTTATTCAAGGGAATAAACTCGTCAGCCATCCGATTACCCAGTGTGATAGTGCCTGTCTTATCTAACACCAGGGTATTGATGTCACCGCAGGCTTCTACCGCTCTACCAGAAGTCGCAATAACATTAAATTGGGCAACTCTGTCCATCCCCGCAATCCCGATCGCACTGAGCAAACCACCAATAGTTGTGGGAATCAAAGCTACCAGTAGTGAGATGAGAATGGCAACGCTAGCACCTGTACGCAAACTGTTTCCCGCTTCAGGGCCAAAGGCTGTGCTGATAAAGGTGGCGATGTAGCCCACGTAGGGGGGAATGGTTGACACTACAATCAAGAACACCTGTGTTAGTACTGCTAGCAATACTGTCAAAGCAATTTCATTGGGTGTCTTGGTGCGTTGTGCCCCTTCTACCAGGGCAATCATGCGATCGATAAAGCCTTGACCAGGATCAGCACTAATGCGAATCGTCAACTCGTCGGAAAGTAAGCGTGTACCTCCTGTCACCGAACTGGCAATATCTGTACCTGGTTGCTTTAGTACAGGGGCAGATTCCCCAGTAATGGCCGACTCATCCACTGAGCCAATGCCTTTAATTACATCCCCATCGGCGGGAATCATGTTATTGGCAACCACTTGAACTAAATCGCCCCGTCGCAGTTCTGTAGAATTGACTTTTACTATTGAACCATCAGGGAGGATTTTGTTAGCGATCGTATCCGATCGCGTTGATCGCAGTGAATCAGCCTGTGCTTTACCGCGCCCTTCCGCTACGGCTTCGGCAAAGTTTGCAAAAACGAGTGTGAAAAAGAGAATGAAGGTAATCAACCCATTCAAGAGGCGTTGTTGGTTGATATCTGCCTGAATTGTGCCAAATAGATTTGGGTTAAGGGTGACAAGAAAGGTGACAATTGTCCCTACCCAAACAACAAACATGACTGGGTTTTTGACAGTAATTCGAGGATCGAGCTTGAGAAATGACTCACGAACTGCTCTCTGGTAAAGTCCCTTCAAATCAGCTTTGGGAGTATGCTTGCGTGAGTCACGAGTTCCAGATGGAATACGTGAAGGAGAATCAGTAGTAGTTGGCATAGATTAAATTTTAGGGAATTGGGGATTGGGGATTGGGGAAGGTGGGGTCCCCTCTGGGGATAAGGGGTAATGGGGATTGGGGATTAGGGATTAGGGATTGGGGATTAGGGATTAGGGATTGGCAAAAAAATTAAGTCCTTAGTTCCTAGTACCCAGTACCCAGTACCCAGCCCCCAGTACCCAGCCCCCACTCCCTACCCGATACCTTTGGCGATAAAAAAGGCTTCACCGATGGGCCCCAATGCCAGCACTGGGAAGAATGTGAGTGCGCCCAAGATTAAAATTACGCCTGCGGTGACGCCTGTAAATAGTCCGGTGTCGGTTCGTAATGTACCAGTTGTGTAGGGAACAGCTTGCTTGCGGGACATACTATCTGCTAGCAGCAACAGACCGATGATTGGTACATAGCGTCCGGCTAAGAGGCTGAAGCAGGCACTCAGGTTCCACCAGAGGGCGGTTACGGTAGTTTTTGTGCCAGTTGCGATCGCCAAGGGAGAGGGTTGTGAATCGCCTAAACCTTCAAACCCAGAACCGTTGTTAGCCGCAGCTGAGGCATATTCATAGATAACTTGAGAAAAGCCGTGAAAGCCAGGATTGCTAATCCCTGCCAGTTGGTCAGGAAAAGCTAAGGCGATTCCCCCCGGAATCAAAATGGCGATGGGGTGAACTAGCAAAATCAGGAAGCTAGCCAGGACGACTTCACGCTTTTCAATCTTGCGTCCCAGAAATTCTGGGGTGCGTCCCACCATCAGACCTGTGACGAATACCGCTAGGATGCTATAGGCAAACAGGTAAGCTGTTCCAGTACCCTGTCCACCCCACATGATTTGCAGGAACATATTCGAGAGAAAAATAAAACCGCCTGCGGGCATGAAGGAGTCGTGGAAACTGTTGACAGCGCCGCACATAGTACCAGTTGTACTGACTGCAAATAGCACAGATTGTGCCCAACCAAAGCGGACTTCTTTCCCCTCTAGGTTCGGTTGCTGACTGCCCAAAAGCGTATTTACAGCCGGATTGCCGTTATATTCTCCAATGGCGGTGACAATCAGAAATCCGATAAAAATTACACCCACCATGCCATAGAGTAACCAGGCTTGTTTGATGTTATTTGCAAACAACCCATAGGTATAGATCAGGGATGTGGGAATCGAAAGCATTGCCACGATCTGAATTAAATTAGAAAATCCGTTGGGATTTTCAAAGGGGTGTGCCGAGTTGACAGAGAAAAAGCCGCCGCCGTTTTCTCCTAATTGCTTAATAATTTCAAAATGGGCAACTGGACCAAGAGCGATCGCCTGACTGATGTTAGGGTCTTCTAAGGTCGGAAATACTGCTGGGCCAGCTAAGGTTTCTGGCATACCAAGGGCAATAAAGATAATGCCACCGACAATACTAATCGGCAGCAAAATTCGGGTAATCGAGCGAATTAGGTCTACATAAAAGTTACCCAAAGGTCTACCCGTCAACCCTCGAATAAAGGCGATCGCGACTGCGATACCTGTTGCAGCGGAGGTGAACATGTGGTAGCCCAGCCCCAACATTTGACTACCGTAGCTCAAGTAGGTTTCACCAGAATAGTGCTGCTGGTTGGTATTGGTAATAAAGGAAATAGTGGTATGTACTATAGTGTCCCAGGTTGGGGCATCTATCTTGGTTGGGTTAAGCGGTAGCCATCGCTGATTTGCAATCAGGAAGAAAATCAGCAACATCATAACTACATTGCTGTACAAGATTGCTCGCGCATACTGCCAACCCGTCATATTTTCTTGGGTTTGAACGCCAACCAAAGAGTAAAGCACTCGCTCAACCGGATTCAAAATCACGTCTAGAAAAGTTCTTTGCTCTAGGAATACACGCGCCATGTATCTCCCAAAGAAGGGAGTAATTGCTACTATAATTAGCAGCGTTAATGTAATTTGAATCCATCCTTGTAACATGAGTTAGTTAAACTCCGATATGAGTAAATTTGAGATGTTTATTAGATATTTTACTTTCATGATTCACAAAAATAGATGAAGTATATTAGCATGTTACATGCCAAAAGTTTGAGCCAAATTTATCTGAATAATTGCCTAATAAGTACTCAGTATCGGTGTCAATCGTGCAACTTTCTCCTATCTTAAAAACACTACTTACTATGTATTTAGGTGCTTTTGATATCAATGATGTAACTTTTTTTGTCAGAATACAAGGTATAACTTAATATTTAAACTGAGATATATGAGTCAGTCCGCTCTTGTATATCTAAACATATAGAGTATTTAGCTGTATATATATCTGCAAGTATAGAAATCAAATAAGATTGTAAATAAACAGTTATTTGGCAAAAAAGTCAACTGATTCTTTGAAGATTGGTTAGATTTAATAAATAAGCTTACTGCTGATATATCCATGTTCCAGAAGCTAACCAAAAAACTTGTTAAGTATCCCAGCAACTTACATTTGATGATATTGGATTTATGGCAAAAGATAAGGGAAAGGAAAAAGGTTAAGGCTAGTAAGGAATTATTTTCCCATTCACCCTTACCCCACAGCTTTCTTGAAGGTCAACCTTCACCCTTATTATTTTCCCCTTCTCCGGCTTCTGTAAGAAGTATATTCTGGTTGATTGTGGGATTATTTACAGTTGTAGTGTTGTTGGAGTTCTCTACACCACCAGACTACGTTTTTGGTTATCTTTATATCGGCCCAATTCTGCTAGCAAATGCTCGTCTAGGTCGAATGTTGACATTGCAATTAACTCTAGTTGCTTGTGTTTTAACGATTTTGAATGTGTGGGTTCCAGGCATTTACTCGGTGAGTGGTGCGACAATCGCCAGTCGATTAATTGCAATTTTAGCCCTGATTGTGACAGGTATTCTCAGCGATCGCAACCGTCTATATCAAGAAACACTGCTGCAACAAGAAGTCAAACTTCAAGCACAAGAGAAGCTAGCCAGTGTCCGCGAAGATTTTGCTTCCACCCTCACCCATGACCTGAAAACTCCTCTGTTAGGAGCAATTGAAACCTTACAAGCTTTTGAACGAGAAAATTTTGGTTCTGTGATTCCTGTGCAAAAGCAAGTTTTGGCTACAATGATTCGCAGTCATAAAACTAGTTTGCAGATGTTAGAAACACTTCTGGATGTCTATCGCAATGATTTAGAAGGGTTGAAGTTGCGTTTAGCACCTGTTGATTTAGTGGGGATTGCTGAAGAAGTAGCAACAAATCTAACTCAACTGGCTTCTAGTCGTCGTGTCTACATTTCGTTCAATTATGGTGCATCAGACTTTCGCCAATTCCTTTGGGTTTATGGAGATGCTTTTCAGTTGCAACGCGTATTTACTAATCTATTGACTAATGCCATTAACCACTCTCCTCGTGGTAGCAAAGTGGAGGTTGTATTAGAGTCTGGTTCTTCTTATCAAACAGCCAAAGTCATAGATGCTGGAGCAGGTATAAAGCTAGAAGAACTACCACATCTATTTGAGCGGTTTTACCAAGGAAACAGCGATCGCCAAGCTAAAGGTTCAGGCTTAGGGTTATACTTGACCCGTCAGATTGTGGAAGCACATGGCGGTAAAATCTGGGTGGAAAATCGAAATCCTCACGGTGCCATTTTTGCATTCCGCTTACCTGCTTTGCCTTTCCAAGGGACAGAATTAAAAATTAAAAATTATAAATAATTCTGAATTCAGAATTCTGAATACTCTACCCACAAGCTGAATTCTGACTCCTGAGTTCTGAATTCTTCTCATAAACTTCAGGGTTGACACAATCAGCCAAACGATCGCCTCTCAGTCCTGCGATTAAGTTAGCGATCGCCATTGTTGCCATTTTTGAGCGCGTTTGACGGCTGGCACTGCCAATATGAGGTGCAATAATTAGATTTTCTAAGGTCAACAACAGGCTATCGCTGGGAATCGGTTCAGGTTCGGTGACATCCACAGCCGCAGCGGCAATTTGACCACTGGCAAGGGCACGATAGAGAGAATCTGGATCGACAATAGTTCCTCGCGCCGTGTTAATCAAAATAGCCGCTCGCTTCATCAACTCAAATTGGCGATCGCTAATCAAATGGTAAGTATCATCAGCCGATGGTGTATGCAGTGTCACAAAATCCGACTCTTGCAGCAAGTGTTCTAACGTAGCAAACTCTGCACCTAGAGATTGTTCTAACTCTGGGCTGCATCGTTGTCTACTCGTATACAAAATCTGCATTTCAAAGCCTTTGGCACGACGAGCAACTGCTTGTCCAATCCGCCCAAAACCGACAATTCCCAAGGTAGCACCCGTAACATTTGGCCCCAATAACAAATCTGGTTCCCAAGTCTGCCACAAACCTGCACGAGTAAACCGATCTGCCTCCACTACTCGCCGTGCAGCTGCCATTAATAATGCCCAGGCAAAATCTGCGGTAGCATCGGTTAACACCCCAGGAGTATTACCAACGGGAATTTGTTGTGCCGTAGCGGCGGCAATGTCAATGTTATCGTAACCCACCGCCATTTGACTGATGACTCTGAGTTTCCCTGACTCGATGAGTTGGCGATCGATTTGGTCAGTCAGCAGACATAACAAACCATCTATTTCCTTGACTTTTTCTAGTAAAATTTCGTAGGGAGGGGGCTGGCGTTCTGGCCAAACTTCGACAATGGCGAGCGATCGCAGTTCCTCTAATTCGATGGGTAGGCGACGAGTAATGAAGACTTTAGCCGGAAGCATAGTTTTAAAATAATTTTTGGATAAAGGGACGCTTCTTGCATCAGTTCTCCTTAAAATATCATGGCGTAAATTCAAAACCTGATAAAGTTGGTTTTTGTTCTGTGAAAATGAGCCGTGATGTTCCAATCAAGCAGTAGAGAGTCTACAGACAATCATCACAAGCCGTTGAAATTTACAAGCTTGTCGAAATGTTCTGCCAGAAACTTACTTGGTAAAGTAGACCTTCTGAGGATTGCTGCAAGCTTGAAACAGGATCAAAAGCAAAAAGGAAAACTGGGTCAATTTTTGACTCCTGCTCCAGTCGCAGAATTAATGGTTGGGATGTTTGGCGAACTTAATCTTCCTCAAATATCTCTACTTGATGCCGGAGCAGGAGTTGGCTCATTACTTGCAGCCTTTGTGGCTAACCTTTGTCAGAGCCAACAACGCCCAGCCAATTTAGATATTGTTGCCTATGAAATTGATCCTTTTCTGATTGGGTATTTACGTCAGACATTGCAATTATGTGTAAGAGAATGTCAAATAGCTGGGATTTATTTAAACTATGAGATCCGGAATACGGATTTTATTGAGGATGCAGTCAGACTTCTTGGCCCTAGTTTGTTCGATAATCCTGACAATTGCAGATTTACCCACGCTATTCTCAATCCCCCATATTTAAAAATTAACGCTCATTCCAAAGTTCGTGATTTGTTACGTTCTATAGGATTAGAAGCCAGCAATCTATATACAGGTTTTATCGCTGCTACAGTTCAGCTTCTTGAATCAAGAGGAGAGCTTGTAGCTATTTCGCCGCGTAGTTTCTGTAATGGCCCATATTTTAGAGACTTCCGCAGAATGTTTTTGGAAATGATGGCTTTAGACCAGATACATCTCTTTGAATCCAGACAAGAAGCTTTTAGTGATGATGAAGTTTTGCAGGAAACGATTATCATTCATCTGACTTTTCACGTCATGTGGAAAAGCTAACGATTGACCTAACCCCCTAGCCCCCTTCCCGTTTCGGGAAGGGGGAAAATTCAAAGTCTCTCTCCTTGTAGGAGAGAGATTTAGAGAGAGGTTTTCCAGATACCGTGAAAAGTCAGGGAGGCAATCAGGCGACTGGTGGATGGGCTGTGCAAGCAAGCGGGAATTACTAAGAAGATGTCACCCCATCGCATCCGCCACAGTGCGATTACTACAGTATTGGATTTGAATAATGGCAACTACCGTGCTACCCAGCGTTTCAGCAGACACGCCCAAGTGCAAACAGTATTGAAATATGATGATAACCGCCAGCGCTTGCAAAAGCAGATGAGCGACTCAATATCAGAATTGATTTAGAAAAAAGCTCAAAATATTGATCTGCTGGAGTTAGATATTATTAAGAAGCAAATTGTGGGGATTTTTCAGGATAAAATGATTGTCAACTTTTACTAAATCACCTGTGCAGCGAATTGGTAAACGTTCCTGATAGGCTTTAATGGCTAAGATATAATCATGGTTCGCTAGTTCGGTTTTAACTTCCTGCAATTTATCAAAAACTGTACATAGTAAAGTAATTTCTCCACTCAGTTTATCAATTTGAGGAGTGGCAATTTGCATAACCACACCTTGGACGGTGAAATTGGGATAGTTGGTAATAAATTCACTTAATATTTCAACTTGGTCACGATTTTCTACTGTCTCCAATGTTTTTAATATATCGCTGATTCTTTCGGCATAATCTCCTAAACTATGTTGGAGAGGTAGCAAGATTTCATATTCATCAGCAGCAGATTTTTTCAGTCGCCAAATTGCCCCGGCATCATTATATATACGCCCTGTTTCATGCCACAGCCTGTTGCTTGCAAATGTGCCTGTATTACATTGGGGTTAACAGTTTTGAGTATTTCACTATCTTTGATGGTAACTTTCACGGGTTTTTCTCCAAAACTAATGCGTTGAATGATGGATTGGAGTGATAAGGGTGTCAACTGATTACTACGGGGTATTTCAATGTATAAAGTCGTTTTTAGAGCTTGTCGCAGAGCGCGCGATCGCTTTTGTTTACGTTTTGGTTACTCTTCAGATAATCCCGTACTTGGCTACAACCTTGCTCCAACAGTTCGTTGAGATTTCTACTCCAAAGCTTAACTTGGTTGCCATAATGACTATTCCAGGCAAAAATTTTCTGTCCGTCAAAGCTGAAGCTGACTTCCTTACCACCTAAGTTGATACCTAAGCTATTCGACCTAAAGCTTTTCAGCAATATTCCGTCACGGCTCCAAATTTTCACCTGACTCTGACTATCAGCTGAGGCAAGTATCTGACCATCTGGGCTGAAACTAACACTTTTAACATTGGCACTGTGCCCTGGCAGAACTTTATACTTGTCACTATCACGATTCCAAAGAATAACAGTGCTGTCATCGCTAGCTGAGGCTATCATTTGGCTATTGGGACTAAAACTTACATCCCGAACAGCACTTTTATGTCCTTTAAGTGTTTTAAGAAGCTTACCCTTTTGGTTCCAAATTCTTACAGTTTTATCGTCGCTAGAGGAAGCAATGAACTGCTCGTCAAAGCTAAAACGAACGCGATTAACTTTGTCTGTATGTCCTGTCAAAACCTGAAGTTGAGTACCATCCAGTCTCCAAAGTCTCACCGTTTTGTCATTACTGGCGGAGGCAATAAGCTTACCTTTGGGACTAAAATTGACACTATTGATGCGATCCCGATGTCCTTTTAAGGTAGCAACGCTCTCGCCTTTGCTGTTCCAGAGTTTCACTACATCTTCAACGCCAGAAATAGCAACCGTGTTGCCATCACCACCAAAACTGACGCGCTCAACTCGATTGCCATGCCCCTTAAGAGTTAGAATTTGCTTGCCGTCTTTGCTCCAGAGTTTTACGATATTATCTTTATCTACAGTGGCAAGGGTTTGAGCATCTGGGCTGAAACTTACTAAAGTAATTTCACTATTATGTCCTCTAAGGGTTTGAATTAACGCACCATCACTGCTCCAAAAATTTACGGCGTTATTCTTACCAACAGAGGCAATTAGTTTTCCATCTTTACTAACACTAATTTTAGGAGCGTCATTAACATCATTCTTTATAGTTCTAATCAGCTTACCCGTTCGGCTCCAAAGTCTGACACTATTTTTATTAATAGAAGCAATGGTCTGGCTGTTAGGGCTGAAACTAATCTCAGGTGTCTCATCATTTCCTGTAAGATTTGTGACCAATTTGCCATCGCTACTCCAAAGCTTTACCGTACTCCAACTAGTAGAGACAAGTAGCTTGCTATCAGGGCTGAAACTAACATCACCTTTCCTGAAGTAACTTTCCTCTAGAGTTTTAATTAATGTGCCGTCACGTTTCCAAAGTTTTACCGTATTATCGTCGCTAGTCGTCGCAATTATCTGACTATTGGGGCTAAAACTCACGCTATTAACCTGTCCGTCATGTCCCTTGAGGGTTTGAAACACTTTCCCATCTCGACCCCAGAGTTTCACATCATTGTAATTACTGGGTATAAATAACATCTGGCTGTCGGGGCTAAATTTCACTTGTGTATTCAAGGAATTTTCCCATCGAGGTTTATCATCGTTGTACTCTTCAAACGTTTGAATCAGCTTACCCTCATGGTTCCACAACTTTACCATATTGTCGCGACTGACAGTAGCAATAAGCTGACTATCTGGACTAAAAACTAGCTCAGTAATGCGTTCTCTGTGACCTTGCAGCGTTTTAATTAATCTGCCATCAGATGTCCACAACTTTACTGTATTGTCGCGACTGACAGTAGCAATCAGGTGACTATCTGGACTAAAAACTAGCTCAGTAATACGTTCTCTGTGACCTTGCAGCGTTTTAATTAATCTGCCATCAGATGTCCACAACTTTACTGTATTATTCCTGTTTACAGTAGCAATTACCTGACCGTCAGGGCTAAAATCGCGAGATGATGTATTCTCGTCGAAAGTTCCGACTAAATTCCCGTCACGCTTCCAGAGTTTTGTAGTCGTATCAGTGCCAATTGAAGCAATTATTTGACCGTCACGACTGAAGCTCACGCTATTAATATCATCTGAAACTTCAATATCGTTTGAAACCTTAATAGTTTTGGCTAGAGTGCCATTGATGTTCCAAAATTTCAATGTGTCATGATCAACCGATACTGGCAAATTCTCAGGGCTAAGTCCTACAATTTTAATTGTATCGCTGTTATCATTTTGAATTTCAAAACTTTGATTATCAAGACTCTGAAGTTTTATAACATTGTCGTCACTAGCAAAAGCCAGATTCTTGCCGTCAGGGCTAAAACTGGCACTTTTAGGAGTAGGAAGTTGCAGAAATTTTAACTGTTTAATTCTAATGCCTTCAATTTTCCAAAAAAGCACCTGCCCGTATGAATCGGAAGCTATTAGTAACTTACCATCAGAACTTAAATTAGCGAAAGCTGGTGTATTCGGGGTAATATAGTTAGTAGTCTTGAGGAGAGTGCCATCAAGACTCCATAATCTGAGGGTATTGTCCTTACTAACTGCCATTAACATCTTGCCATTAGAGCTAAAAGCAAGACTAAGGATACTAGCTGGACTGCTGATGGTCTTGAGTTCTTTACCATCGAGTTTCCAAAGTTTAATAATGCCGTCCTCACTAGCTGAGGCAATGGTCTGGCCATCTGGACTGAACCTGACCATCGTGACATTAGATTCATGTCCTTGAAGATCTGCCATTGGAGTACCGTTGACACTCCAAATTCTCACAGTCTTATCTTCACTAGCCGAAGCAATTTTCTGTCCATCTGGGCTAAAACTAAGGTCTCTTACCCAATCTTTATGTCCTTCTAAAGTTTTTATTGGCTTACCATCAAGATTCCAGAGGATAATTTTTTTATCCTTACTACCAGAGGCAATAATTTTACCATCGGGGCTAAAAGCAACGCTAGTAACGCCATCACTATGCCCTCCTTTTAAAGTTTTAATCTGCTTACCGTTGCGACTCCACAGTTTCACAGTTTTATCTTCACTACTAGTGGCAATTAATTCCCCATTGAAGCTAAAAGTAATATCTGTGATTGTATTAGTATGCCCTTCTAAGCGATTGCGCTCACTTACGCCATAAACCACTTCTTGCAATCTAGATATCACTTGATTCTGAGTATTGGCTTTCACTCCAAATCCGTGTTTCAGTTTTTTCCCAGATATTAAACCTTCTATCAACGCTTCTAACCCTTTGTTTGAAGCAAAAAGAGATTCTGAGGCGGCACTAATTTCTCTCAGTTCTGCATTAGTTTCACTAATTTTTGCTTGGACTCCAAATACACCCGCTAAGACAGCGAGAACTGCCATTAAGCTTCCACCTGTGATCGCCAGTTTTAATTGTCGTTTTAGTACCCTATTTAACTCGGCTTCGCTGCGCTTTCTCTGTTCTCTTTCTTTTTCCAGTTCTTCAATAAGTTCGTTATTTTTTTGCTGGCGAATAAAAGCAGCAAGATAATCGTGAATCAGTTGATAAAGATTTTCTGGCGAACTAGGTAACAGCAACACCAATCCGGACTTAACAAAAATTTCTAGAACTAAATCTAGGTGACTGGCATCTGTTAGTAATTCTTGTAAAGAATTTTTTATATCCTCACGAGTTCTGAGGGGACGAGTGCTGTTCTCATCGGTTAATAGCCACAATACAAGTTCGGCAAGCTGCTGATTTTCTGGTCCACAATCTTTTATGACTCCTTCTAAAAATCTCTCTACCAGCGCTGCTTTTGGACCTTTTTCTTGATATTGTGCTAGCGTGGTAATATTTTCAACTTGTAATTGTGCGCCCACAATTTGTAACTCTACTGGACGCACTTCATCAACTCCTCCGGCTAAATCTTTGACAAGTTCATCAATTAAAGCGGTTTCTAGATAAAACTGAGTTTTTTCAGTTAAACTTTGAATAACTAGTTTAGCTTCATCTGGTTTAAAGTTACCTAAGTAAAAAAGAATATTCTTATCCAGAATATTATTATTAATGACTTCTAGTTTGGTAAAGCGAGTACACTCTAACAAATAATGTAGGTAATCTTCCCGTAAGGAAAGAATGACTTTTACATAAGGAATATCTAAGCAATCGCGCAAAAAATCATAAAACTTTTTTCTTTCAAGAGGATCTTTACAAATAAAGAAAAATTCTTCAAATTGGTCGAAAATCAGAATAGTTAACAGACTAGCATCCACATTTCTGCCTAACTGAGTGAGAATGGCTTCTGTTGATTCAAAGGTGACGGAAGCCAGCCCTGATTCTGATTTGTTATTTTCTATTTCTCCGGTTTTCAAAGCTATTGGAGAAACTCGTTTTTGGATTTTCCCAAGTTCTTTTGCCAAACGCTTACCCAGTTCGTCAGCCCAATCTGCATAAACTTGCTGCAAAACCGTCATTACACTGCGGGCATTAATCGGCTCCTGTTGCAGAACTGGAATTAATCCAGCCTGCTCAATTGAACTTTTACCAACCCCTGATTCCCCATGAATTACTGTCAGTTTACAGTCATCTCGCCCAATCCGTTCAACCAAGCGTTCAACACTGTGCAACCGCCCTGAAGAGGCAATTTCCTGAGCAACTTCGTCTTGTGGTACGGCAAATGGTAACGCTGGGTTAGTAACCTGTTGTTTCGGCTGCAACCTCCCTGCACCGATGAAGGACCGTAAACCAAACTGACTTTCAATCGCTTGTCGTTCTTGCTTAATATGAAATGCAGTGAGATATTCACCTTGTTGGAAGTAGCATTCTTGTAAGGCTTTCAGAATCAGGATATAAAGTTCTGGATCGTAATGGGGTTTGGTTTTGTTCCTGGCAGTTTCTAAAGTGGAGATCGTCTCTTCCACCTGATCCAAATGCCGTTGCGCTTTTGCTAGCGAGAATAAATACCATCCTTGATGGAACGAATTTTCCAAATCTAATAAAATGGTTTGTTCCAGTGAGGGATTTGATATAGCTTCTGCTGCATTACCTAGTAGAATAAGAGCTTGCTGGGCAGCTTGTTTTGCCTCAGTCCATAATGTTTTAGACAATGCTATCTCAGCCAAAAAACCATAAGTTCGCGCTTGCCTGAATGGGTCAAAATTAGTTTGATGAAGAGCTAAGGCTTTTTTCGCTACTACCTCTAGTTCATCCCAACGTTTCAGCCGATGCAGCACCTCTGCCAGGAAATTGATAAATTTAGCGGCTAAATCGGGACGGTTCGCTTGCTCAAAAACCTCAATTGACTGCTGAAAATATTCTTTGGCGCGAACGCAAGCTTGCTGATGCTCTGCTCGATGCCGCATCGCATAGTTACGCCACCATAATCCGAGATATAAGAATAAAATTCCACAACGTTCTTGGTTATGGGTATGCTGCCACAGAAACAAACTCCGCTCGTAATGTTGCCGAGAATCTACTTGGGAGTTATCTACTATTCGAGCTAGGACAAATTCCAAACCAGCTTCCAACTCCGGGTCTAACTTCACCTCCCGGTTTTGTAATTCTTGGCGAGCTGACTTTAGTTCAGCGTAACGTGGGGAACCCTTTTCAAGCTTGAGTGTGGCATTATCTAAAAATACATTTTCACGAGAATTTAAAATCTTAGCAAAGACCTCATTAACCGTTTGTTGGATAAGTTGAATTAACTCGTCAGTCGTAATCTTAAAATCCACCGTCGTTGCCCAACTGTGGAAATCTGGAACCGACCGAATCAGCTTTTGCAGGAGTTCATCTGTTACCCAAAGCACTAGAGGAAAGGTAAACTTGCGAAACTCCTCTCGAATCTGATTGGTCGCCATCAGAACTTGGTCGAGGTCGCGTACTGACTCCAAACCAAATATCATTAGTGCATTAGGCTGTTCTTCATTACATTCTTCCGTAATCCTGGTGTAAAGGGTCTGAACAGACTGCTCTAGTATCAGTTCGCGGGTTTCAATGGAACATTGCTCCCGTAACTGCTGCACGATTTGATCTCGCAATACCCTATAGTTGGAAACTGCTAATATTAAGGAAAACTCCCCCTGAAATTGAGTAATCCCGCGAATTAGGGTTTTTAAAGAATCTTCATTAATCTGCATTACTTCTTCCTAGTGCAAGCCACTCATAACTGCAATTCCTTTGCTTCAGCCAAAATTGGGTTGATATCAAACCAACTTTCCTCAGTATTGCGATACTCAAAAACAAACAAACTTCGCAATAAAGTTTGGTACTCCTCTTCGCCTCTGACAGTTTTTTGTTGCATTACTTGCCAGAGCAGTTTCCACTCTTCTGGTGTGATAGCTTTGCTCAGTTCACTGCGACGCTGGCTAATTACCCGCTCTACTAGCTCACGAGAGAAAGGCGGGTCGTCTTTTTTCAGACAGCTATTGAGTAGAACCAGCAAATTTCGTACATGACCACCACTTACGTGGCACAGACGATCTAAAGTTTCAGGTGTGTCAAACACTTCTGAGATCAAGGTGAGTCGTTTCTCCGATTCTACGTCAGGGAAGGCTCTTGCCAGTAACATCTGTCGCAGCAAAGCAATTCCTTCTTCACATGGGCTACCATCTCGTTCCTGCACCCGAACCATCGGCAACAGTTGGGGATCTGAGCCAAAGCGATTAGTCAAGTTTTCTTTATCGTTAGAGAAAGCTAAAATCAATGGTACGGTATAGACAACGTGACACTTAAGTTTGTTAAGTTGTTCTCCTCGGTCTATAAAAAGGTACTCAGGTTGAGTTCGCCCTGACTGTCTTTGCCTATTATCAATCCGGTCGAGATTATCAATTATTACAACAAGTCCTACTTTTCCTTGCTGCTTGAGATGCTGTTGTGCAGGTTTAATTAGCTCCTGATTAATAGCTTCTAAGATATTGTTAACCCGTGGCTCTAGATGTTGTCGCAAGAGAGAGCGAATATCTTTACTGTCCTTAGCTTTGGTAGTAATTTCACCAATACCCACTGCCAAAGAAAACTTTCCTTGTTCAGTATTAATCCCAATATCACCCACACCTGGAACTTTAGCTTTAACTCCCGATACCTCTGAATTTAAAAGGTTAACAGTTCCTTGGAGTAAACTCTGGAAACGGTTTGGTTGAAGTTTGATTTGAGCTTCCTCAAAACTTTGACTCACTTGACGAGCGATCGCCAGTAAAATATCGCTAATATCCACGTCCGCCATATCTAAGTCTTGAGAGGACTCAAAGTATACTACATAGAAGCCTTTCTGTTCTAACTCGGCTTTTAGTCGTGATAACTCAGTTGATTTACCACAACCAATGTGACCAGTAAAGAGCTGACAACTAGGCTCATTCTCAGAGAATATAATGGTGCGTCCCAGTTCTTTAATAAGATTGCTACCACGCACTGCCGAAAAATCGATGTAATACTGCCGCTCTTCAGGTTTGCTTAGGTCTAGAGTCCTACTGGGATTGGATGCTCTAAAGAATTTCTGGAAATCTAGTACCATCAAACCTCACTTATGCACGCTAGTTAACTTAAATTAAAGCCGTAGTAGAAATTTTTGAAAAATCTATGTAAATGATACTAATCCTAATCCTAAGTACTATTAGGGTAAATTTTGAGATAAAAAGCTTTTAACTAGCTATCAAACATTTTTGTATTGATTATGCAAAATTGAATCAAAATTTCATAGTACCCCCATAAGTAATATAAAATTTTTAAAACTTATGCCAACAAAGTTAAGAGATAACCAGTTACGTTAGTAAATATCAGTAAACCAAAAAGTTTTTCTCCAAATAGCGATCGCTAATTAAGTATGCGTAGTTTAATGTGCTATATTTTACTGAAGTAATAAGTAATGTTTATATAGCGGTTATCAGTCTTCTGAAGTACAGTAGCAGCAGTGATTGAAAAATCGGGAGTAGGGGGGGAGATAAATGAGGCGAGCGCCAGCAGCGATGATCAAGGCTTCAAGTTCAGGACTTTTATGAATCGAGCAATTATCCATTAGAACGACTGCGCCAGGCCAAAGCTGAGGTACGAGATGAGAGTGAGATGAAAGCATCAAAGGTCAAGGCATCGATAGAACCTAAACCACTCCACTGGGTGAGCAGTCCTTTTAAGCTAATGGCACCAATTACCGAGACATTTTTGCCTTTGCGGTTGGGCTTTTGAGCATAGGCTCTTTGTCCTGGTAAGGCACGGGCACATTTGCGGATGAAGGATTTAGTTGCTTTAAATTATGATTGAGAGAGTACTATGGGTATCTGAAGGTAGTAGTTATTATGCTCTCAAACTCACTAATCAAAATGGAAAGCTTACAAGCACTCTATCGCTACACTATTCTTATTCTGTTAGCTACCCAAACTAGAATTACTGCAAAAATCATGGGATTGCCAAACAGTATGCTAATTAAACATCAAGAAAAAATTATTACCCCTTGGATTGTTTTTTGTGTTGGGACTTATCTTTCACAACCAATTGAGATTAATACCTCTTTTTCATAGTCTTAGTGTAGCTGACTCCTACCTGGTAACATCGATCACTCCCAAAGCAAGATTGTCGCCATGACCAACTCAACTCCAATGGATGACAAGAAAAATCTCCCCAAGAAGAAAGGCAAGTCGCTTCCTCCCAAGCTGATTATCTGGCTAGGAAAGTTTGTCTGGACAAGTATGTGGCAGATAATGATGTCAAACCTTGCTCCTCGCAATCAGTCGGGAGCATATATTCGTCCTAATAGCCAGTTTCGCAAGTTCATCGGCACAGAAGAAGGGAATCCGCACCCACCAGCCGCCGGACGCTACAAACTCTATGTTGGGCTGGGCTGTCCTTGGGCGCATCGAACCTTGGTTGTGCGATCGCTCAAAAAACTCGAAGCGGTAATATCAGTATGTATCGTCTCTCCTTCTCCCATTGAAGGCGGTTGGATATTTAACGATGAAGTTGAAGGTTGTCGTACACTGGCTGAATTTTATCAGAAGGCAGAACCCGGTTATAGTGGACGCTCTACAGTTCCAGTACTATGGGATAACCAAACAAAAGCGATCGTCAACAATGAGAGTGCAGAGATTATTGTGATGCTCAACTCTGAGTTTAACGAGTTCGCCAACAATCCGACGCTAAATCTTTACCCAGAGGAGCTTAAAGAAAAGATTGACTGGTGGAATGAAAAGATTTACCATACTGTAAATAATGGCGTGTATCGCTGCGGCTTTGCCCAGACTCAAGAGGCATACAATCAAGCCTGTAATGAATTGTTCGCAACTCTTGATGAAATTGAGATTGCATTGCAGACTAATCGATATCTCTGCGGCGAAAATCTGACACTCGCAGATGTGCGTTTATTTACAACATTATTTCGGTTTGATAGTGCCTACTACGGGCTATTTAAATGCAATCAGCAGCGAATTCGAGACTATCAGAATCTTGGAGCTTATCTGCGCGATTTGTATCAGCTTCCAGGTGTGGCTGACACTTGCGATGTAGAAACTGTGAAGCGAGACTACTACGGAAACCTATTTCCACTCAATCCCGGCGGAATTATCCCCAATGGCCCTGATATGTCCTATCTGGATCAACCACACGATCGCGATCGCATCGGCAAGGTGAATGCTTCATAAGGTACATTGAGAACTGATACCTCGATGGCTGCATTGCGGAGTTACTGTAATCGTGAACCAGATTAATCGAGTGGCAATTGTTGGTGGAACTCATGGCAATGAGTTTACAGGAGCATACCTCATCCAAAAATTTGCCCAGTTTCCTGATTTAATTACTAGATCGAGTTTTGAGACAGTCACCCTGTTAGCAAATCCTCATGCTTTTGCCGCCGGGAGGCGATATATAGAGAAGGATTTAAATCGCTGTTTTCTCAAGCAAGACTTACAAGATCCGACTCTGAAAAGTTACGAAGAATTGCAAGCTAAATTAATTCAACATACCCTAGCATCAAATGGGGATAAACAAGCAGATTTCATCTTAGACTTGCACAGCAGTACAGCTAATATGGGTCTGACAATTATTCTTGATAACAGTCGTCCTTTAAATTTGAAATTGGCTGCTTATCTGAGCCAGATTAATCCTTTGGTTAGAATTTATCGTTGCTCTTTTCAATCTGTTGAAGAAAACCCATTTGTAAATTCTCTGTGCGAATTAGGCTTTGCGATCGAGGTTGGGCCGATTGCCCAAGGTGTCTTAAAAGCAACGCTGTTCCAACAAACAGAGGAACTTGTTTACGCGCTTCTAGACTATCTAGAACAGTTTAACCAGGGTGAAATCCCATCAAATAACGAAACATTGATTCTCTATGACCACTTATCAACTGTGGACTACCCAAAAAAATCTGATGGGACAATATTTGGGATGATTCATCCAGAGCTTCAGGACAAGGATTATCAAGCCTTGAATCCAGGAGATCCGATTTTTATTACCCTTGACGGTAAAACAATTGTTTATGAGGGTGCATCTACCGTTTGGCCGATTTTTATTAATGAAGCAGCTTACTACGAAAAGGGAATTGCAATGTGTTTGACCCAGAAGCAGCAAATCAATATCTAGGATGTCAGTTGAATATGGATATAGAATAATCCGTCTTTGTGTTTGCACAATTGGGCGCTTGTAGGTTTATGCCCTTTCAACTTACCCAGTTGATAATTAGCAAGAACTACAGGAATATGCTCTCTACATCCCAACAGCGTCAAACTAATAGACATCTGGTGAAAATGAATGTAGAGACGTAGCAGTGCTACGTCTCTACAAGGACTCTGGATAACGCATATTTAATTTCTGGAGATGTCTAATGGTTCTATCTTTTTCTCTAAAATCAAAGATTCGAGCATCGTAATCAGCAGAGGTTGGGCTGAATTTTTTAACAACTTCACCTTTTACTTTTGCTGTTTTCCGGTTTGCTCCAACCCTAGCACAAACTCTAACTGCTTGATTTGCACTCAACCCAAACCGAGGGCGGATGTCTTGATAAACCAAGCTTTGAATCGTAGTTTTACTCGTTACTCCCGGTTTGACTTGCTCGTTGACATGGTTGCAAGCATCTGCAAACGCTTTCAACAAATCATCCATTTTGAGAATTTGTTCAGAGGTTGGTTGAAGTTTGCAAACTACAGTCAGTGCTTGTTCCATCCTCTAATTGTATCACGTGTGATCACAAATATATCAAGGCGACTAAAGTCGCCTTCGCTTACCTCCCCATGTCGCATCTTGGGGCTGACCCTCGACTTTTCGGTGAATAAAATTTTTTGTATGATTGCTTTTGATTGGAAGCGATTATATAAACTGAACGCCCAAATCATTACTTGCTAAAACATGCTTATATAAGTTTAAATGTATCTTGGTTATGATATATTAATTGCCAGTAATTAAGTATCAGGGTAAAAAGTTGTCCGAAGAGCCGATCGAGTCGAGATCAAAGGAGTGCTAGAAACCCATTATCTAAATTCACCCGGAATATTTTTCAGAGAAGCAGAATTTGTTTATAAATATGGGACACTAATCTCGGCGATGTCAATTATAGGCTACGCCCACAGAATTTTGTTCTTAAAGTTCAGAAGCAGTAAAACTTCTGGCTTGAGGTTTCCACTGCATACAGCCCTGAGTGGAAGTATGAAACTTTACTGATAAAGCCCAAAACTAAGACTATATTTACGCTTAAAATTGTCCAAATACTTGAACTCATAATGAAAACCAAGCAAAAAGGAAACAGACCAATAGCCAGTCTTTCTTTAGACTTGGATAATGTTTGGTCTTATTTAAAAAATCAGGGCGCTTCCGGTTGGGAGACTTTCCCATCTTACCTAGATATCGCAGTGCCTCGTTTCTTAGATATTCTTCAACAATGGGATTTGACAATCACAGTGTTCATTGTAGGTCAGGATGCAGCGCTAGAAAAGAATACTAAGGCAATACAAGCGATCGCTAACGCCGGTCACGAAATTGGCAATCATTCATTTGATCACGATCCTTGGCTACATCTATATTCAGAGAATGAAATTGAAGAAGAAGTGGCCCTCGCCGAACAACATATCAAACGCGTTACTCATCAACATCCTATCGGTTTTCGGGGGCCAGGATACAGTTTTTCTCCAGCAGTATTAAAAGTCTTAGCACGACGGGGATACGAATATGATGCTTCAACTTTTCCCACATTTTTGGGGCCAATAGCACGAGCTTATTATTTAATAACCTGTAAATTAAGTAAAGAAGAACGTAAAAAACGGGAAGCGCTTTTTGGCGGCTTTAAAGAGGGTTTGCAGCCTTTAAAACCTTACCAATGGCATTTGGGTAAGGATAAACTAACAGAGATTCCCGTTACCACCATGCCAATTTTCAAAGTGCCAATTCACTTCAGTTACATCATGTTTCTGAGTACATTCTCTTCGGAATTGGCGTTACTCTACTTGCGAATTGCCCTGTGGCTGTGTAAACTTACACGCGTTCAGCCTTCTTTGCTACTCCATCCTACAGACTTTGTAAGTCAAGAGGATGTGCCAGAATTATCATTCTTCCCTGGTATGAGTATCCCTACTTACAAAAAGCTGGCAATAGTGAACAAAAGTTTAGAAATTATATCCAGTCAGTTTAATGTTTTGACTGTTGGACAACACGCTAAATTCGTAGCCGGCGCCCGTCAACTGCCTGTATTAGTACCTCAAAAGAGATGAAAAACTCCATCCCACTCTTGGGATGGAGTTTTTGGTCTTTCATCTCAGCACTCAGCACTCAGCACTCGGAACTCAGCACTCTTCATCATAGTGCGAAAGTACTGAGTACGATCTCTTGTTACTCAGCACTGGCTCAACGCCCCGCTACCCATGTACAGCACTCAGGACTGAGTGTGGTAAAAATATGATCAATTACCAATTACAAGAAGCAAACAAATTAGCAACAATCTCAACTAGTTCTCCTGGAGAAACTGGCTTAGATACATGAGTCTGAAAGCCAGCTTCCAAAGCGCGAATCCGGTTCTCGCTATCGCTATAAGCAGTTAAGGCAATAGCTGGAACTTGTCCACCCATATCTGGCTTAAGCGCCCGTATTTTTCTGATCAAAGTGTAGCCATCTTCCCCAGGCATACCTATATCACAAATTAAGACATCAGGTTGCAATTGGGGTAAAATTTCCCGTGCTGCCGGTGCTGATGGAACTGCTACGATGGTGGCTCCATCTGCTTCTAATACTGTAGTAATAAAAAAGCGAATATCATCATCATCTTCAACTACAAGAATATTTAAGCCAGCAAGAGCCAGAGAAGGTTGCATAACAAATTACATTTTAATTTTGTCTAACAACAATGCCGACTTAAAGATTTTGTTTTACTATAGCCGTAAGCACAATAATCTTGTAGCTAGCAATAGCTTTTAACCATCTTATATTGTATCTTTAGAGTGCATTTTATAATGTTAATATTTGTGTGGTGTTTGACAATCTAAGAGGTTGTTTGAAAAGTATTTGTTTGTAATTTTAGGCACTTATTGATCCCCCTAACCCTTTTAAAAATGGGGGGAGAGTGAAAAACTACCAGGAGCATTAGTCCTGATGGTAAAATTGCAGCTACCCCCAGCGATTACCACACTACAAAATTGTAGGATTTAACGATAAGATAATAGCGATCGCTTACCATCTAGTGACCTAGTAAGCGTTTAGTCAGTAAAAAGGTATCTTCGATTTGCCAACGTCGGCGATACAAATCACAGACTTGTTGTGGAGAAAGTTGTTTTGGATCAAGAACATTAGTCAAGTGATGATACCAAGTTTTACCCCAGTTTAATCAATAAGTTTTACCCACTTGACAAGTTTCTATTTTTCTTAACTTGACACCAATGGCAAAATGCCCACCCCACAAGAATTATGTTTAATTCGATTATTTAAAAGGGAACAGGGAACGGGCAACAGGCAACAGGGAAATCCCCATAATTAAAATCAGGGGATTTGTACAAGGACACATTGAAACATCGTGGCTGACGCCATCTCGTTTCAAATATTTTTATCTCTTTTCATAAATAAATTTAGGGGCTTTAAACCCTGTATTCGGGGCTAATTTTTTTTCTGTTCCCTGTTAAGAGTTCCCTGTTCCCGCCCCGAAGGGGCTTGGTAAATTAGAGTTTTTTAGCTGATCAAGAGAGTTTCAACCCTGTTCCCTATTGGCTGTTAGGTATAGCGACGCGGTGTATAAACCCAGATGCTACCATCGCTGCGCTTGACGGTTCTGGTTTTTGTGGAACCAACAAGAATAATTGTCCGCATATCAGCGCTTGCTGGTGTTAACTGGTCAAGTGCGATCGCTTTTACCGTCTGTCCTGGTCTACCGAGATTCCGTGCTAATACTACTGGTGTATCTGGTGTACGATGTTGCAGCAAAATATTTCTCGCTTCTGCTAGTTGCCAGGTACGCTCTTTGGAAACAGGATTGTAGAAAGCAATCACAAAATCAGCTTCAGCAGCAGCGATAATTCGTTGTGCGATCGCAGACCAAGGTTTCAAGATATCAGAGAGGGAAATAGCACAGAAGTCATGCCCCAGGGGCGCACCAATGGCTGCGGCTGCTGCCTGCATTGCAGAGATGCCTGGGGCTACATGAATGTCGATACTTTCCCATTCGGGTTTATGATCGCGATCGCATACCTCAAAAACTGCTGTTGCCATTGCATAGATACCGGGGTCGCCAGAGGAAACTACAGCTACATATCGCCCAGATGCGGCCAAATCAAGAGCCATCTTTGCCCGTGCTTCTTCTTCGCGGTTGTCGGATTCATGCCGTTCCTTGCCATCAGCCAGAGAACCAACTAAATCTAAATACGTTTTATAACCCACGAGGTCAGTTGCCGACTTGAGTATCTCCTTCACTTCTTTTGACATCCATTGCTCCCCACCAGGGCCAGTGCCAATAATCGCTAACCGTCCGCGTGGCTGACCGATGGTGTTGGGGTCAATTGGTTGGGGGGCAATAGCGATCGCAATGTTAGGAGAAGAGGAAGATAAGGGAAATGTACCTGTAGCGGCGATCGCTGCGGCTTGCGCGGGGCTATAACCTTGTGAAAGCAGACTTTCTAGCTGATTTGGGGTAAAAAAGCGGGCAGGTACTCCCAAGGCCCTAGCGACGGCGTGGATTTTGGGATCGGCGGCGGTAGTGATGGGTGCAAATATGCCGGCGACTGATGTTTTTTCTAGTTTGGCATCAGCTAGTAGCTGCTGGACTAAAGCTACTGCATCATCAATGATGTCACTAATTGCGATCGCGATCGTTGCTGGGTGGTAGACAAGGCAGTTGGCTGTGGGAGTCACCAAACTTTCTGTAACTTGAATCGTCAAATCTCCCTGTGGATCTATGGGCAATTTACTATTGCTCAACCAAGATGCTACTCCTTCTAGCTTGACTTGCGTCCCAGCTAGCAAATCTGAGATAAATTTCTTGGCATCGTCTGGGTTCGCTAAATGGTATCCAGAGGGAGGAGATAACAGCGTTGTGCCCAAACGTAAATCACCTGTGGTCGTAATTGCAGGTTTGACATCCAGCGCTTCAGCAATGCGGCGTGCCAAATCGTTTACCCCACCAAGTCCGCCCAAGAGGGGGACGACAGCGCTACCATCTTCAGCTACAGCTAGCACTGGTGGTTCCTGTCGTTTATCTGAAAGTAGCGGAGCTAACGTCCTAATTAAAATGCCGGCGGCACAAATACCAATCAGCGGCCTTCCCTGAACAAATAACTCGCGCAGCGTCTCGCCAAAGTTCGTAAAGCTGACATCAACTCCAGATGTGCGACCCTCTAGACCGTATAGCGTCGCCCCTGGTAGAACACTGATTATTTTGCGTGCTACTGTCACGCTATTTTGACCTAATATTACAATGGCGGGTGCAACGTTTATCATTACTTAATTACGAATTACGTAGCTTGCTTCTCGCCGGAGGCGAGTATTACGTTAGCGTAGCCCATTACGAATTATTTAATTAGCACTTTAAATAAATGTTCTTAGAAATTTGAGTGCTTCAATTTTATTGTTAAATATGGCATGAATTAAGTCACCATTATTATAACGAATATCAATCTCGTATTTTAATGGTGGGGCTAATGTAGGTTGATTATCTGGATAGTTATGAATATATTCAATAGCATTTTCGACAGTGGCAGTTTGTTGACATTGCCCATGTAGGACAATGATATTTACCTGTTGGACTAGTCTAGCAAATGACTGCTCTAATGTATTGATAAATTTATCTATTTGGAATTTTTCAAGACTTAGCATTTGATTTTTGATGTTAGTAATATCCGGCGCTGATAATTTTTTCCATTGCTCAATCTTATTTTGAAAGTCTGCTTCTAACGTACTTTCATTGAAAGATGCATTTATACCAACAGATGTAAATGATTTAACGATGTTGTCATACTTAAGATAAAGAATTTTAAAGCCCTTAGATTCTAATTGATCAAGCGCTCCTTCAATTTCTTGAACCTTGTTTCTAGAATGCTTGGTGTAACGCCGCCATGCAGTCTCAATAAATGCTACTGGAAGATCAAGAGTATCTTCTGTACCTCCTCGTTCCAGTACATAGTCAAGATCGTGATAGTTACCGTAGCGATCTTGCCATGATACCTTTTTAGTGATTCGTGCCTTGCGCTTTCTCTGAGAGTCTAAGTAAAAACCATGCTCATCAGCCACTTGTTGAAGTGTCTCACGAATAAATTCTTGGATGAAATGCCCTAAAATCTGACCCCATTTATGTGAAAATGATTCTGCCATTACATTTGTGCAAAAATAATTTGGGTTGTGATTACCCTATCCGTAAACCCACAAACAACCTTCGCAAAGAGGAACTCTATGCTTGCGATTTTTCCACTTCACATTTCGGTCACGAACTTTTTCAAAATTAAAAGATTTAAACCCTGCGGCTTGTGCTAATAAACCCATCCATTCAATCACCGGAATATAAACACCATAGGGAGCAGAATCGCCAATCATAAAGCAAACTGTTGCAGGACTTTTGCATACTCTGCGAAGTGCTATCCAAACTCTAGCCATATCCAAAAAATAGCAGGCAATCATCAAATGATAATTCTTTTTACCTCCATGTAAATGTCGTTCTTGGGACAATTTGTGACAGATTTCAATAATACTAGTCTTGATTGGATATAGCTCATGAGATGCTAGAACTTCATCAATGTTTACATTCTTATTGGTTACGTGCTGCGAACATGAACGAATTAAGTATTGCCTCACCGCACTTTGTAAATCACCCCAACCGGAAATTTCTTTCATAAAACACATTTCTAGACGTGTAGCATCTGCATAGTCATAGTTGTTAGCATACGGTGGTGAGGTGATTACCAAGTTAGCAAAATTATCAGGTACACCCTGGCAAGTCCGAGCATCAGATTGAATAAGTGTAGCAACAGAAGCCGCCATTTTTCCGGCAATTCTCATATCTGTAGCTATACTCTCTGCCATTAGCCCAAAAGCAGACATTGTATCTAAAGAATATTGTTTCTTTCGATTTGGTAAAATGTACTGCCAAGGTGCAGTTCCAGCATGAGAAACATGACGAAGAATTGATACAAGTGTTAACCAAACTAACTGAGATTCAGATGAATCATCAGCAAATTTTTCCCAAGACTGGCGCAATCTATCTAAAGACTCAAGTGAAGATATACTAAAGCATTCATGAATCAGTTTCGGGTATGTATCTATACAGGGCTGAATATTTTCGGCACATTTTATAACTTTTTCTATATGTTCAAGATAAGCATCAGCGTCAGTTTGATATAAAAGTTTAGCTCTTGCTATATGCACAACAAAGGGATGAGCCTCAATTCCCAAACATTCAACTCCAAGCTTTTCAGATGCAAGTAAAGTTGTACCAGAACCAGAGAATGGATCTAAGACAGTAGTTTCTCCTCGTTCTTTAGCTTGGGTAATTATAGTTTCTACCCATTGTGCAGAAAAACCTGCACTAAATCTAAACCAGCGATGAACTGGCAGTTTCATGTTATTAATGAATGTAGATGAACTGTCCAAGGATTGGGAAGTGCAAGAAGAAAATTCCTGAAATGGCAATTCTAATTGTAGATTCATGTGGATAGTTATTATTTATGAAGCGATCGCTGGAAAATAAATAGGTAAACCAAAGAATAGTTTCATGTCTACAAGAAAACTTTTTCTGGGCATGAAGACCATGTTGCCTAGCCCATATAATTCGGTTGCGAGGAATTAATCTGCATGACTCTAAAATCGGAAAAAAGCGAATATCCAGAGGAATCAGCATTCCTCGGTCAGAAAAAGCACCAACTTGCCAAAATAGCGAACCTGTATTTTTGAGAATCCGGCTACATTCAAGCAGCACGGCTGTTTGTTCTGCCAAATAAATCTCAAGAGCCTGTCTTGATTCGTATTCTTTGCCTAGATTATAAGGTGGAGAGGATACAACTAAGTCAAGACATTCATCTGGCAAATTACTGAGCAGTTGTAAACTCCTAAGATTTGAATGGAGATTGGGATTCCAAGCAAATATCCAAAGGATTTTTTCCCCAGTTCCTAGTCCCCATTACCCCTTATCCCCAGAGGGGGCCCCACCTTCCCCAATCCCCAATCCAACTCAACTCACTTTACGCTCTTTCAAGACTTGATCTAACAAGTTTCTAGCAGGTTGTGCTTTCGCCAACGCTACTTGATGGTCATTATAAGCACGAACAAGGCGAGCAAGACTGCTCACACCTGCCTTGAGTTGCTCAAGTTCTTCACCAGCTACCAGTTCTCCATCAAGCATCCGCCCAATCAATGGTTTGATATCACCCACTTCCTGCCGGACTTTTTGGAGCTTTTCTAGGGTACTCAGTAAAATTTTTAGTGAGTTCAATATATCGTCAATATCCTGGGCATCCTCTACTGGTTCTGGCGAATTTTCAATTGTTGCCGTGTCTTTGTCTGCAACTGTAGGCAATTCCTCTACAGACGTTTCACTTGTAACCCCGTTTGCTCGTGCCATCAACGCTTCCTCAAGGAATTTTCCTCAGTGTATCGCTGATCTCAAGTTGCCAAAGATAATATTGTCATAATTCGTTAAACGGGATTGCATACATTTGAGCATATCCCTCTCATCCTTAAAGCCAAGGTTGCTAAATTACAGAAAAATCCACAGCTTTGTTATTCAGTTATTATTGCCTTGAAACCGCTTCACTGAGTCGAGGATTCACGTTGGCGTAGCCCACCGTAGTTAGCACAATATTAAAATGCCTGCGACATAGCCGCAGGCAATATTGAGATAGAAAAAGCTGGGTTACTATTTTAGGCTAGAATTTATTTCCTAGCTTTTTGTGTTTAAGGCATTTCAGTAATGAGGATAGTAAACAATTTTATTTAAGAGCTGCTAAAGTCCGGTGTCCAATTATTCCGTCTGCTCTTAATCCTTTAGACTTCTGAAATTTGATTACTGCTGCACGAGTCTTGTTATCAAACACACCATTCACACTTGCTGTATAGAATCCTTGCTGCTTTAAAGAATTCTGAGCAGTTTTTACTGTCTCTCCCCTGCTACCTACTGTAAGTACATTACTACGCTTTGCTATACTCCTGGGCTTGTGCTTGGCAACAGCATTAGTTTTTTTAATCGTGTTTTTTTGCGGAGCACTTTGGGCGATGTAGGTAGCAGTAGCCGGATTTTGACTTTTATTATTGCTTAAAGAGAAAGCAGGCAAAGCAGTAGCTAGAGTTAGAGCAGGGAGTAAAGCAAGTACTTTCCAATTCATCTTCTTGTTCCTTCTAAACTATATGAAATTTTGCAATTTTGATTTGAAGAGTCATCTTCATAAGGGCCTGTGCCTGAAGTGATTCTCCTCGGTAGACTCTGGCGTGTGGGTTGAGCATAAGACTACTTCCGAAGCCAGAGCTATAGCATCACACGTCATATTGACAAAGTTATTGCAAAATTGTGACAAAAGCATGACTAAATGTATTAAAATTTATGTCGCATTTATGTCGCACGAGATTGCGCTCTTGATTTATCTAGAAAGCACTATATAGCGGTTCTCGTTCACGTGAGGTACACCCGTAGGGGCAATTCATGAATTGCCCCTATATCTCAATACAGTTCAGTTAAGCTTCTCTTCCTTCTCTTCCTTTGCGGTAGCCTGCGGCAAGCCGCTCCGCGTCTACGTTAAAAAAAAGGATTTTAGCCTTAACTGAACCGTATTGCCCTATATCTTGCAATATAATTTTGTACCGCATCTGAGTGGGAACCGCTATCGAATCTCACCGATAACAACCTTAACAAAGCGTATTGGAGTCCAAACCATTTGCCTCGGTTTAGTCGCTCAAAAAAGCATCTAATCAATCTTTAAGTTGAAAGGCAAGCGGGCGTAAATTCCTTGTGGATCGTTCATCTTTTGCAGAATCTCTACTTCCTGTTGTAATTTTTGGAATTCAGTGGTGATGGGATTGGCTGATTTGAGTTTCGCCGATTCAATTCCTAAAGCAGTCCGCGCCTCTTCTGTTGCACGCCCAAAAAAGCGTTCTCCGAAACTGCTAGTGCGAGGATATTCTTGCACCTCCCAGTCTTCTCCTAGTTTCGCCTGCTTGGCAGTGTATGCGATCGCAGTATCCAAACCACCAATTTCATCCACCAAACCAATTTCTTTGGCCGCTTCACCTGACCAAACCCGTCCTTGGGCAATTTCTGCTACTTTTTGTTCTGGGAGTTTGCGACCTTGAGAAACTTTATTCAAAAACATACTATAAATCCTGTTAACGCTGCGCTGATAAAGTTCCAATTCTTGAGGCGATTTTGGACGCGAAACTGTTTGACTATCAGCATAACGTGCAGTTTTCACTGAATCCCAGGTAATGCCATTATCATTAGCCAACTTTTGCCCATTAAATAGCATCCCAAACACCCCTATGGAACCTGTAATGGTATTTGGTTCTGCAAAAATGCGATTAGAGTCGCTAGCAATCCAATAACCACCAGAGGCGGCGACATCACCCATTGACACCACAACTGGTTTGACCTCACGAGTTAATTTCACTTCTCGCTGCATGACTTCGGCTGCGGTAGCACTACCACCAGGACTGTTAATTCGTAATACAACAGCCTTCACATCTTTATCTTGTCGTAGTTTGTTGAAGATTTTGGCAAAGCGATCGCCTCCAACTTGCCCATCATCACCTTTACCATCGACAATCTCACCCTCAGCATAAACAACGGCAATTTGATTTTTGGAGTTACGTTCTACACCCAAAGATTTGCCGGAAACTTGTGCGTAGTTATTCAGGCTAATTTGTCGGAATGTTTTGTCCTCTTTATCGCTATCTGTCAACTTTTTCAGGTCTGTTACCACTTCATCGGGGTATTGTACTTGATCGACTAAACCGCTGGTTTTAGCTTGTGTGGCTTCTAGTATGGCCTGATTATCTGCGATCGCCTGTAACTGGTTAGGTTCAATTTTTCGACTTGCGCCTACAGCAATGCGCCACTCTCCCCAAACATCATCCAACAATTTCTGAGTTTGTTCGCGGTTTTCTGGACTCAACTTGGTGAGGATAAACGGCTCAACGGCTCCTTTAAATTTCCCTACCCGCACGACTTGAACACCAATGCCATACTTTTGCAATGCTCCTGCTAAGAACATTGGTTGTGAACTCAAACCGTTGACTTCCATCATTCCCAGAGGATTAAGTATAATGGAATCCGCCACTGAACTAAGGTAATATTCCTTTTTACTCCAATCACTGCCATAAGCGATAATCTTTTTCCCAGATGCGCGAAACTCTTCCAGGGCTTTCCGAATTTCTTTCAGGGAGGCATAGCCGACGTTACCAGCTTGGCTTGTGTTCGTTGCATCCAGATAGATCCCGACAATTCGCGGATCGCGCCGCGCCTTTTCCAAAGTTTCTAAAACTTTGCGGAGTGCCATCCTATCATCATCTACACCTGATATCGTGTTTTGAAACAGTTCACTTGAACTAGGTTCGCTATCAGTAATTTTCATTGACAAGTCAAAAACTAGCACTGACTTATCTTTGACATTTGGCCCAGTATCTTTAGAGGAACTAGCAGCCAATATCAGCAAGAAAAGTCCAGTGGTTCCTAGACCACCGAAAATAATTAGTCCTAGTAAGGTGCCAACGACACTAGCAAAAGTTTGTTTGATAAAATTACGCATTAGTTATTTAGTTATTGGGCATGGGGCATTGGGCATGGGAAATGTGGACAAGCGGGTATTAGGGTTAGCTAGTCATCGATGCCAAAGACGAACGAACATCAGTGGTAATGATGTAGGTGGGAACTTGGCAGTCTAGTCTTTTCCGATACTTTTTTGCTAACTAATGCTAACAAATACATAAGTTAAGATTTTCTCTTAACCAAGGCGTATCAACCAATGCACGAAGAAAAATTCCTCGCGCACCATTCAAATCTCTATCCATAATATTATTTGCAGATAGAGATTTAATAGTTTTAGAACCGCCGAGATTTTTGACTATTTCGCCAGTCCAACTAACTGTTTTTGAGGTATAGGCTTCATTGACATCCAACACCACTTTTCTGTATTCAAAAGCTTTATGTTTGAGAAATTGTTTGAATTGATAGTGAGATAGAGTCAACATTTGCCTTACAGATTTACTCCTTATTCTTCTTTTTTCCTTTTTTGACATCTGAGATGTTTCAAAATTTGGTAAAAGAATTACATCGAAGTTATCAACCAAAAACTTAGCTGTCTTTTTATGTAACTCAGACACCAGGTTTTTTATCTGGCCTAAATTATTCAATATATCTGTTTTCAGAGCTTTCCAACTTGCTTTGATTTCACTATCTTGCAACAACTTGATAGTTGTGTTATGAACAAATCTGGAAACACCAAACCATTGTTTAATTATCACTTTTTGTGCAGGTGTCAAACTTAGAGAAATCTTCTTTGATTTTCTGAGAGTATTTTCTAAGTCCGTGCATTCTGTATGAAAAGATGTGAAGGATTGAGAGTAAATCTTGGGTGAGTTCGGTATTTGGGCAGTATACAGTTGTGTCGAGAACCACGATTTGTCCACCGTTTTGTTCGACCATGTACTGTACAAGTTCAAATCCAAATCTTGCGAGTCTGTCACGACAGGCAACAACAAGTGTGAACTTATCCCCGCGCAAAAGTCTGTCCAGTAAGGATTGCAGTCCTTTCCTTTTAAAGTTGATTCCTGAACCGATGTCTTTGATGATTTCGGCTTCTGGGTAGAGGGATTGCATATAGGCGATTTGTCTGTCAAGATCATCTCGCTGCTTTGTGGAACTAACTCGGCAGTAACAAATAATGGTAGCTCTACCTGAACTGCCATTGACGTAAGATTCAACGTCATAGAGTCTTTGCCCTGCTGGGTTTTTAATGCTTTTGATTTTGCCTTCATCTGCATATCTCCTCAACGTATTTGGATGCAATCCCAGAAATTCAACCGCTTTTCTAAGTGGTATATATGCCATAGGTAAAATATAGCATAAGTAAGCAATAGTGAGCAAATGAACAACTAGCTATGAACCCTTGGCGTTAGCGCCAAGGTAGCATCTGGAGGTTTCCCAATTTGGGGCGACTGGCGTCATTGAAGATTGGTCACTAGTTATAACCAATAGAGGAGAAAGAACTAATCCCCCATGCCCAATGCCCAATGCCCCATTTACTTATTCTATGCGCTGTAAACTACCAGAGTGCTTTAACTGATACAAGGTGGTGTTGCCAGTGCAAAATAAGACTGTGGTAATTTCGGCGATTAATACTTCAGCGAGTTTGGCTACTGCTGTATCTGATGTGGCTGCTGCTTGCAAAAAAGGCATTGCTAAACCAGCAATATCTGCTCCCAAGGCGATCGCGGCTGCGACATCCAATCCATGCCGCAAACCACCTGAAGCAATTAAGGGCACATCTGGAGCGATCGCTCTAATGGTTGTAATGCACTCTGCTGTCGGTAAACCCCAATCGGCAAATGTTATCCCTAAGCGACGTTGTAAGGGACTTTCTGCCCGTTCGCTTTCTACTTTTGCCCAAGAAGTACCCCCCGCACCAGCGACATCAATTGCTGCTACCCCAGCGGCGATTAGTTTCTGTGCGATCGCTGCGGAAATGCCGTTACCAACTTCTTTCGCAATCACTGGTATCGATATCTTTGAGCATAATTTAGAAATCTTGTCAAGCAAACCCCGAAAATTAGTATCACCTTGGGGTTGAATGCACTCTTGTAGAGGGTTAATGTGTAAAATCAGGGCATCAGCCTCTAGAATATCAACTACCCGCAAACATTCATCTAAGCCGTACTTGTAGTTAAGTTGCACAGCCCCCAAGTTCGCAAATAATAGAACATCGGGCGCATACTTGCGGACAGCAAAAGTATCAGCCACCTGCGGTTTTTCTACCGCTACTCGCTGTGAACCGACACCCATTGCAATTTTGTAATCTTGCGCCACTTGGGCTAAACGTTGGTTAATAATTCCGGCTTGTTCTGTTCCGCCAGTCATGGAAGAAATTAACAAGGGTGCGCCAAGGTGTTTCCCCAGGAAAGTTGTACTAATATCAATATCGTTGTAGTTTAGTTCGGGTAAACAACAATGGGTAAAGCGATAACGTTCCAGTCCATTAGTGATTTGATGAGACTGAACATCTTCCTCTAAGCAGATCCGAATGTGATCGGCTTTGCGATTCTGAGTTTGTGCAGAGATATTGGTAGGGGCGTTCACTGGTGGGTATGGCTAAAAGTATTTGCTTGCGATCGCTATTGTTACATTGTCTGCAACCGTCTTTTGATAACAAAAATATTTATTTTCGCTATCTTTATTTTTGGCACCTATAAATTAACCCTCTTAGCTGTTATGACCCTCCGCCCTGATCCTACCCTGAGCTTGGTTTCTCCCAGCATTAGCGATGTTTGTCAACAAATTGCCCCTTTAAAACTGGGAATTATGGCTTCTGGGAATGGCAGCAATTTTGATGTAGTTGCCCAAGCTATCCAAGATGGGCGGCTAAATGCCCAAATTCAAGTTTTAATTTACAATAATCCCTCGGCGAAAGCAGCGCTGAGAGCAGCTAATAGAGGTGTAGAAACTGTTTTATTAAATCACCGCAACTATCAAAGCCGAGAAGAGTTTGACGAGAAAATCGTGCAGACATTGCGGCACTACGATGTAGAGTGGGTGATTATGGCAGGTTGGATGCGACTGTTAACGTCAGTATTAATTGATGCCTTTTCTGAGAGGATTATTAATATCCATCCTAGTTTGTTACCTAGTTTCAAAGGCATTCATGCTGTAGAACAAGCCTTGGCATCTGGGGTAAAAATCACTGGTTGTACAGTGCATATAGCTTGTTTAGAAATGGACAGTGGCCCAATATTGATGCAAGCCGCAGTACCAGTACTGCCGGATGATACAGCAGAAACACTCCATGCCAGGATTCAAATTCAGGAACATCGAATTTTACCATTAGCGATCGCTCTGGCAGCTTCTTCTTAAAAAGTAAAAATTAAAAGGGAACAGGGAACGGGCAACAGGCAACAGGGAAATCCCCATAATTAAAATCAGGGGATTTGTACAAGGACACATTGAAACATCGTGGCTGACGCCATCTCGTTTCAAATATTTTTATCTCTTTTCATAAATAAATTTAGGGGCTTTAAACCCTGTATTCGGGGCTAATTTTTTTTCTGTTCCCTGTTAAGAGTTCCCTGTTCCCGCCCCGAAGGGGCTTGGTAAAAAGATAATCACCTCTTTGTTTCTTTTAACTTTTTACTTTTGCCTTGTTCGGTCAAAGCATAAATGACAAAACAGGGTTACATAGCGATTATTGACAGAATTCTTGGTAATCTAGTTCTACTTGCTTAGAGTAGCTGATTGCATATTCTAGGATGTGATTACGCCAATTAGATAAATGAGCAAACTTGATTAAATCATCTGCGATCGCAGAACCTTGTCTACCGCTACTGCGTAATTGATCCCACGCTGTCACTTTACCCATTGTCTGCATCAACTTTTCTAAACGTCCCAGCTTTCCATCCCATGCCTGTAAACTCACCCGATCTTGTACTGGCTGCAACTCTCGTAAAACATAAGATTTATTGCCGTCAAGTATTACCCCTAAAAGAGCGGGTGGGGTTCCTTGCATCCGTTGTTGGATAGCTACTACCCGTTCAGATTGACTCGACCAATCCGGCTGAGATAGTGTTAAATAGGGTTGTAATGAGGAACTTTGTGTTTGCTTCAAATCTAAGAAATAATTACCATCAGGAGAACCTTTACCTTCTACTAAAACTGCATAACGTTCTAGCCCTAAACTACCTGTACCAGCTATTCGTTGTTGTACATCTAAAACTTGATAAAAATCTGCATCTTTTTGTGTAGATTTGCACCAATTGGAGATGAGTTCTCTGATTTCTTGCTGTTCGGCTTTTGTGGCTTCCATAATGTGTTTATTGTCAATAGTTAAATACCGCTTACCTTTCTTTTCCTTGGTGTGCTGATCTAAAAATTCTTGACGAGAGCGGTCTTTTAAACTCCTTAATAAATCTTTAACTAAGCCCGAAGCGGTTTCCTTTTCAACACTTCTAGCAGTACCTTTAGCTAAAGCATTGCTGTAAGTATCAAGAAAGTAATTGCTTAAATGCAATCCTTCTGATTCATTCACCCCCAGCGCGTGAGAGCCAACTATCACACTGGTAATAAACCTCACTACATCCCAGGTGCAAGGGGCAAGACATGCTTCATCAAAATCATTAAGATCAAAGTAAACTAATCGGTTATCACCTTTATAACTACCAAAATTTTCCAGGTGCAAATCACCACAAATCCATACTGGCGGGGCTGCATTCAATGGGGAATTTTTAGGGAAGTCTTCATAAAATAAATGACACGTGCCGCGATAAAAACTAAAAACATCAGAACGCATTGCCTTGTATTTTAATTCAAGTAGTTTTGGGTTGCGTCCTTGGTTAAAGCGATGAATCCTGTCAATGATATTGTTTGTCATAATTTTTGTTTTTTATGCTGTCAAATACAGCAGTTGTATGAAGTACAAGCTACGGGTTTGGAGGCAGGAGATAGGAACTACGATCTGGGAGCATCCTGTTTTGGCGGATCGCCCTGCGCTAAGGCGCACGCTACGCGAACAGACTAGAAGTCTGGGGCTATACAAACAAAACCCGCCTACGCGGGTTTCAGAGAGTCCGCGCAGGCGGACGAAAGTTTGTGTAGCCGCGATATATATTAAGTGCTGCGTTTTTATCCCTCAAATTATTGACTCATAAATCAAACCTGGAGTGCTGCAATTGAGAATCAACTAATCTTCTACGTCATGTCCCATTTTAAGACTGGGCAGGGAGAAAATACCTAATGCTCCAAAATAGCGTAGTTTATTGCTCTGGCTGGGAATAATCTCCTGATTTTCCGCCACTCTTACTTATTAAACGAATGGATTCAATTTGAATCGACTTTTCTAAGGCTTTTGCCATATCGTATAAAGTCAGGGCAGCTACAGAAACGGCGGTTAAGGCTTCCATCTCTACACCGGTTTCAGCTTTAGTTTTGACTGTGGCTTGAATTTGATAACCAGGTAGTTGGGGATCGGGTGTAATTTCGACTGTGATTTTTTGCAAAGGCAACGGATGACACAGAGGAATTAAAGTGGCTGTTTGCTTGGCTGCCATAATTCCAGCCAATCTTGCAGTTGCCAACACATCACCTTTGGGGACATTTCCAGCTTGAATGGCAGCGAAGGTGGCTGGCAACATCCGCACATTGGCCGCAGCTACGGCTTGGCGAATAGTGGGTGCTTTATCAGACACATCTACCATCTGTGCCTGTCCTTGGCGATCTAGATGGGTTAGGTTTGCAAAATTAGATGGAAAATTATCTTGCGTCATTTGGTTAGAACGTGTTAATATAGATTGTCGGAGAGGGCGTGTAGCTCAGTGGACTAGAGCACGTGGCTACGGACCACGGTGTCGGGGGTTCGAATCCCTCCTCGCCCGTTTTAAAAAGTTAAGAGTTGAAAGTTAGGAGTGATGAGTTAAATTTCATCACTCCTAAGTTTTAAGTCGTTTAAGGCGTAAGCATCTGGAGCTAGACCTAGTGCGAAGCGTAGGGAGTTGGATAAGTCTTTGCTCGATCGCGTGAGAAAGATCATAAGTGCTAGAAAAGTGATTGCAGCACCGTAGCCAAACATATTCCGGTAGCCTACAAGTTCTGCGATGATGCCCAAAAGAGGAGCAGCGATCGCAATCCCCATATCAAGTCCAGCTATGCATATAGCAAAAACTTTCCCCCGCTCTTGAGGCAAGGAGCGGTCTGCCATCATCGTGATCATCATCGAGATGAGTGTACCACCACCAGCACCTTCAGCGATCGCAGCCAGTAAGAAAACGATCGCGCTGTTAGCCTGCCACAGCAGTAGTAAAACTAAAACGTAGCAAAAAATACCAAAGGTAATAAATAAACCACGACCGAAGCGATCGCTTGCCTTACCAGAAAATATTCTGATACTAAAACTAGAAATTGCCGCAGCTGTAAAAAACAGTCCGCCATTGAAGTCCAGATTAGTGGATTTGAGGAACAGCGACACAAAGGTATGTATAGCACCAAGGGATAAACCAACCAGCAACATAACTATAGTTGGAACTCTCACCCGTGGACTGACCAAAATTTGCCAAAAGTTGCGATCCTCTTCTTCAGTTTGCTCCTGTATTTGCGCTGGCGGATTAGGACTACTATTGTTACCTTACTTAACATTTTTTGCTACTACTTCTCGCACGCGATATATGGGCCGTCCTTGGGATTCGTGGTATGTACGCATGAGTAATTCGGCTAAAAGACCGAAGCAAAACAACTGTACTCCCGTAACAAGTAGGAGAACTGCTAAAATTAGTAAGGGGCGATTGCCAATCATCTCACCGAAAGCCAATTTGACGAAAGTCAAGTAAATGCCGATCGCAGTGCCCGAAAACATTGAAATCAAGCCCAACAGCCCAAAAACGTGCATCGGGCGGGTGAGGAATTTTTTCATAAACAGAATGGTTAACAAATCCATCAATACCCGGAATGTCCGCCAAATTCCATATTTACTGCGGCCAAAGCGACGGGCATGATGACGTACAGGTACTTCGGTAATTCTAGCTCCTTCGATGTAGGCTAAAGCAGGTAAAAATCGGTGTAATTCACCGTAGAGGTTCATATCTGCTAACAGTTCGGGACGATAGGCTTTCAACGAACAGCCATAATCATGAATATTCACGCTAGTGGTACGCCGAATTAGCCAATTGGCAATTTTGGAAGGAAGTAACCGATTTACAGCACCATCTTGACGTTTTTGCCGCCAACCACTCACTAAATCGTAACCTTCGTCCAGCTTTGCTAATAACATGGGGATATCAGCTGGATCGTTCTGGAGATCGGCATCTAAAGTGACGATCGCTTTACCGACTGCATAATAAAATCCCGCAGCCATCGCCGCCGTTTGTCCATAGTTACGACGCAAAATCACCGCCTTTAAATCAGTGCGGATTTGCGCCTCTTGTTTGAGAAAATCCCCAGAACCATCTGTAGAACCATCATCTACACAAATGATTTCATAACTTATCTGACTAGAGGCTAAAGTAGATGCGATCGCTTCTAGTAAAAGCGGCAAACTTTCCACCTCGTCATGTATTGGCACCACCACTGAAACATCTGGGACAATTGCTGAAATCCCCCCATTTTCCCCCATCACCCCTTGATCGATCAACCCACTCCTCATAAGCCTCAGCGCCCTCAGCGTCTCTGTGGTTCGTAACTCTTAAAAACTCTACCAGCACCCCGCAGCTGCTGATAATATGACTGACTAACCCGATCTCCCTGTTCCGAAAGAACATCAATCCCAATCCCATCCCGTCCCTGATCTTTCCCAGAACTATGGATATAATAACCATCGGCCAAATAAAGTCCGACATGGGTAGCTTTTTGGCTAGTTCCAAAAAATACCAGATCCCCGGCTGCCAATTCGGCAATCGTAATTGGTTGAGTGAATCCTTCCTGTTGATAGGCATCTCTTGGTAGCCAAATCCCTACCGAAGCAAACGCCGCCTGCATCAACCCAGAACAGTCATAATTTGGCCCCACCGTACCACCCCAAAGGTAATAATTTGGTTGTTGCATCGCTTTTTGGGTAAAGGCGATAATCTCAGTGAGGAATTTTTTAATTTCAGATTCAGAAAATGTTGCCGCCTGATAAGGTACAGTAGCAGGTTGTAATGAATCCCAATCTGAAAGAGATACCCATCCCGGATAGTCATCTTCACATAAATATACTTCGACTGCTAAATTTTGATAATTTGATGTTACCCATAAATGTCGTTCAGATGCGGCTTGAGTTGCTAAACGCGTACATTCAGGAGAATCATATAAATTCAAGTCAGCTAAACACTGATACTCGCCTGATTTTGGATTTTGGATTTGTGATTTTAGATTAAAGGACATTATCAGAGAATGATTTTTTTTAATAAAGACGATCAATTGGAAAATCTGGGTAATGGCATTTTAGATGCAGCTTGGGCAGAATTTCCAACCTTAGCGCGTAACCAAATTGCCCTGACTTGGGTTGTTTACGATCCCCCAGTGCGAGTAAATACTGGTGGTGCGCTGACTCCCAACGCTTTTTGGGATCACCCAGTTCGTGGTTTTACTTATCGCGGTGTTGAACGGATTTATCCTGCTAGTGTAGTCAAGTTATTTTACCTGGTAACGGTAAATGAATGGCTAGAAAAAGGCATGAGTCAAACTTCCAAGGAGTTGGAGCGAGCCTTACGCGATATGATTGTAGATTCTAGTAATGATGCTACCAGCTTGGTTGTGGATATTTTGACTGGCACCACCTCAGGGCCAGAATTACCAACTGGGCCCTTTGAAACCTGGAAATATCAGCGTAATATTGTGAACCGTTATTACCAATCATTGGGTTGGGAAGAAATTGAGACGATTAATGTCTGTCAAAAAACTTGGGGTGATGGCCCTTATGGACGGGAACGGGCCTTTGTGGGAGAGTTACTAGAAAATCGCAATATGTTGACCACAAATGCGATCGCTCGCTTACTACATAGTATTATCGGTGGGGTGGCGGTTTCAAGTACGCGATCGCAAGCAATGATGGCTTTACTAAAACGTCCTCTCAATGATTTATCCTCTGACGGTGAAGAAAATCAGGTGACAGGTTTTTTAGGTGGTGGACTGACTAAAAATGCTCAAATTTGGTCAAAAGCAGGTTGGACAAGTCAAGTTCGCCATGATGCCGCGTATATTGAGTTACCAGGACAGCGCCCTTACCTCTTAGTGGTATTTACTGAAGGGAAAGCGCAGGCTAAGAGTCAGGCTATTTTGCCCTTTGTTTCTAAACTAGTTGCTGAAGCGATCGCTAGTCTATGATCTACTCCTGTTTCATCGCCAGAATACTTATTTATTCCTGTGCGTTCTTCCCTGCGAGACGAACCGCGTTATTATTTGTATTGTAAGGAGCGGCATCTTTGGGGTGAATCTGTATGGCTCGGTTCTAGTCATCAATTGCCCCCTAGAAGTCTTCTAAGTTATCGTGGGCAAGACCAGATTATTGTAGGCATTAAGATACTGGGGATTGAAACGAATTGCTGTAGTAGTATAGTTGAAAAAGAATTCAGAATTCAGAATTCAGGAGTCAGAATTAATGAGTGGGGGATTCAGACCCACCACTCATTAAAGACCACTAAATCTCCGATTTAGTGGGGGTCTTAAACGCCGTTTATTCAGACGCTCGTTCGCATGATTGCGTCTCCCCGAATCACATTGGGAGAGGCTAACACCAAGGGAGAAGACAAAGGCTTAGCTACGCTATCCGCTTTTTCGTTCAGAATTCAATTCTGAATTCTGACTCCTGAATTCTGTTTGTTAATATTTTCAACTAGCTATTACCCATTCTTCATGGTTATATAACTATAATACATATTATCTAAATAGTCATATATGTAATGAAAGATTCATTTGCAAAAACAGCAGAATCACTCCGCCAAAATTTCAAAGGATATTTGCGATCGCTTAACCGTTGGTTGTTAAATACACCAGAAAGGGCACTCTTAGAAGCTTACCAAGCCGCTCAGAGAATTAAAAGCATTGAGGACGAACATTTTGATCGCAAAAAAATATCCTCACAGTCAGTAAAATATACTGAAAGTGTTATGTCTTATTGGCAAGTATATCTCAATAAGAGCCTAACTATTATTAAAATCAGGCTTGCAGAATTCCAACTTAGTCGGGGAATTGTCAATATTTCTAATTCTGTTTTGTTAGAAAAATTAAAGGTCATTGATGAAGTTGTAGAAAGATACGCTATCAAAGATGAAATAATTAATCAAAGCTCATTAGTATCAACTTCTCAACCTCTCAAAACTAACCAAAACGAAATAAGAAAACAGCCAAACTTATCTAATATCAATGATATTGAAGTTAAATCTCTAACTCCAAGAAATGGGGCGGTTCCGAGTTCTATTGGCAGAACAATTCATAAAATACAAGAAGATTTTGCACCCCAGACAGAAGAAGAATTTCTCAGGAATTATCGCATTTCTAAAAGTAGAACAATAATTGCCTTGAGATTTTTGATAATCCTAATTACTGTACCACTTTTAACTCAGTTTTTATCTAAAGAATTTTTAGTAACTCCAATATTACAAAGAGTTAGAGGAGATAATATAACTCAAATTTTCATCAATTCTGATATGGAAAAAGAAGCTCTCCATGAGTTACATAATTTTCAACAATCGCTGAGATTTGAATATTTGCTTAATCAAGCACCGCAACTTTCTTCAGAGTTAATACAAGAAAAAATAAAAGACAAAGCTGTTGAAATATCTGAAGAATTTCGCATAAAAAGTAATAGTAATATTGGTAATGTTTTTGCTGATTTAATCTCACTATTTTCTTTTGGTATAATTATCGCTCTGAACAAAAGAGAAATTCTGATTCTCAAGTCTTTTATGGATACTATTGTCTATGGTCTTAGCGATAGTGCTAAAGCTTTTTTGATTATTTTGTTTACAGATATATTTGTAGGATTTCACTCACCAGATGGGTGGGAAGTCCTTCTGGCAGGATTGGCAGAACATTTAGGTCTGCCAGCCAGTAGAAATGTCATCTTTTTCTTTATTGCTACATTCCCTGTGATTTTAAATACTATCTTTAAATACTGGATATTCCGCTATCTCAGTCGTTTATCTCCTTCAGCATTAGCTACATTAAAAGAAATGGACGAGTAATAGCCATTGGTCATTAGTCATTAGTATTAATGGCTTCGATTTTCCCATCACTTTTTATGAAAATGAACAAAGCGATGTTTTCGTGGGTCTGTGATTAGTTAATGAATTAATTACGAATTACGAATTACGAATTATTTTGCCACTTTTGTCTCCTGATTCGCTAGGCTTATGTATATCCTGGTTCTTCTGAAGCGTGCTATGGATTTTGAAAGCAAAGCCAATGACCCAACTCCTACAGGCAACATAGAGTTTTCTCAACCAACTACTACTCGTAAGCCATTAGAATTACTGCGAGATACTGAAGCTTTGCTACGTCGCCCAACCGTAGCAACACTGTCGCCGTTTTTGCCACCAAAACTGAGCAATAAATTTCAAACAACCTCATCTTTGGCAGATAAATTCTTTAAGGAACTGGCAGAAATTGACCTAAATACTATTAGTGATTTTGAACTGCGTCCGGCACGAATTCTTGTTGGCTTCAGCCTTGTTGGCTTTGGGGCACTCATGATATTGGTGCTGCTGCTATACTTAAACACATTGCATCCAGAACTCAGTACATCTGAGAAAATTCGGCAATACTGGCATCAATATGTTTGGTTTGTCAGCTTAGGTGTCACGGGGATGTTTATCTTGGGCCGTGAAGCAATGCGTCCTATGCCAAAGCGACGAAAGTAATGCACAGAATTAAATTCTGTTAGCGGTAGCGGGGCGTTTAGCCCATTCTGAATTCTGACTCCTGATTCCTGAATTCTGTTTTAATAAATTATAAATTTCAGGGATTAATACTTCAAAATGTGCTTGGCTATTAATTAGCCGTGAGGAGATTTTATATATGAATCATGATGCTTTCATTGTTCCGCCAGGTTCAAAGATTTCTCTGAAAAAAAACTATGACCCAGCTTATAAGACTGATTTTCATGAAAAAACTGATGCTGCCATAAAATTACAAAAAGACATTGAACGACTAGCTAATTACCAAAATATTCTCTATGCTCAAAACACCTATTCTTTGTTAATTATTTTTCAAGCAATGGATGCTGCTGGTAAAGATAGCACTATTAAACACGTGACTTCTGGTGTGAACCCACAAGGGTTTCAAGTGTTTAGTTTTAAGGGCCCCAGTGCGGAAGAATTAGACCATGATTATCTGTGGCGCTCAATGAAGGCTTTGCCGGAAAGAGGTCGAATTGGCATATTCAATCGTTCATACTATGAAGAAGCATTAGTAGTTCGTGTTCATCCAGAAATGCTTAAGAAACAGCAACTTCCTCGCTTTCCTGATGGAAAAAAGATATGGAAGCAGCGTTTTGAAGAAATTAATAACTTTGAAAAATATTTGGTAAGTAATGGTGTGATTATCCTGAAGTTTTTTCTAAATGTATCGAAATCAGAGCAGAAAAAACGCTTTTTAGAACGGATTGAATATCCTGAAAAAAATTGGAAATTTTCAGATAATGATGTCCGAGAACGAGCTTTTTGGGATGATTATATGAATGCTTATGAAGAGGTTTTTAACAATACTAGTACTAAATGGGCCCCGTGGTATATTATTCCTGCCGATCGCAAATGGTTTACACGCCTGACTGTTGCCAATATCATCTGCACAAAATTAGAAGAATTAAATCTGCAATACCCGACAGTTAGTGAAGAACATAAGCAGCAACTTTTGGAGGCGAAACGCATTCTAGAGGAGGAAGATTAACCTATAAATGTGATAAGTAAAGGCAATAAATACTGAAGTAGTTCAGATATATAGCAATTCGATTTGATTTTTGAACTTATTTGCGTAAGCAGGGAATAGGGAATAGGGAATCAGCCTTTTTGAGTTGAGGGCGAGTTTTTCAAAAATCAAATAGGAGCTTTATACTGTATAATTTATCTAAAGAAAGATTGAAAACTTAACTTTATTAATGCTATCTGTAACTAAAAAAGTTACGCAGATAGTCATAGACAGCAAATCATGATTCAGATGGCAGGAAATGCCAAAAATCATCCACCTCACTTTACTAATACTGCCTTTGATATAGTAGCGATCGCAGCCTCAGCAGGCGGTCTGACTGCTCTAGTTAAAGTGCTATCAACTCTACCTGCAAAATTTCCAGCCGCGATCGCCATTGTGCAACACCTCGGTCCCCAACACCGCTCGTTCATGGCAGAAATTCTCAGTCGGCGCACGGCTATTACTGTCAAACAAGCAGAAGAAGGAGATTGTCTTACCCCAGGAACAGCTTACGTTGCTCCACCCAATCGTCACCTGTTGGTTAAGGGTGACGGCACTCTTTCCTTATCACAGTCGGAATTAGTACATTTTTTACGTCCTTCGGCTGATCTATTATTTGAATCGGTTGCAGCTATTTATCAAGATAGAGCGATCGCTATTGTACTCACTGGAACAGGTAGCGATGGTGCGATGGGAGTAGAAGCAATAAAAAAAATGGGCGGTACTGTCATTGTCCAAGACATAAAAACCGCCGAATTTTCTGGTATGCCCTCCGCCGCAATTCAAACTGGCAACATAGATTTTATTCTCCCCCTCGATGAAATTTCTAGCACTCTGGTGACTTTGGTCATGGGTAATGTTGAAATCAACTGAAATATTCCATCATCAAAATGAATTGTGGGGCTAATATAGGACTCATATTTGATTGCTGAACAAAACTCCGTACACTTTCATTTCTTCTTCCTGTTCCCTGTTCCCTTCCTACACAAGTAATTTCAGAAATCAAATCGGATTGCTATAGATAAGAAATACTTTTAATCTAAAATCCCAAATGGTATGACTTCCGCAGAAAAAGATCCAAAGTTTGAAAATTTACTGATTTATCTGAGACAAAACCGGGGATTTGATTTTACAGGTTATAAGCGCTCGACTTTGATCCGTCGGGTACTCAAGCGGATGCAGTCATTAACTATAGAAAATTTTGAAGAATATCAAGACTATCTAGAAGTTTATCCAGAAGAATTCAATTATCTTTTCAATACTATCCTAATTAACGTTACTGCTTTTTTTCGAGATTCATCAGCTTGGGAATATATCGCAGAGGAAATACTACCTAATCTGATTAGAAATAAAAAAAATTCTAACCCAATTCGCATCTGGAGCGCTGGCTGTGCTTCTGGAGAAGAAGCTTATACCCTAGCAATGTTGATGGCTGAAATATTAGGAGCAGAGGAATTTCGCCAACGAGTGAAAATCTACGCTACAGATGTAGATGAAGATGCTCTCAACCAGGCACGTCTTGCGGTGTATTCAGCAAAAGATGTACAACCGTTGCCAGATGAACTGCGCCAGAAATACTTTGAAATTGTCGGCAATCGCTATGTTTTTCGCCAAGACTTGCGTCGCTCAGTGATTTTTGGTCGCCACGATCTGCTTCAGGATGCGCCCATTTCGCGCTTAGATTTATTGGTCAGCCGCAATACATTAATGTATTTTAATTCTGAGACTCAAGGACGAATTCTGGCCCGGTTTCATTTTGCACTCAATGATAATGGCTTTCTGTTTTTGGGAAAAGCAGAGATGCTATTGATGCATTCTAGTCTGTTTTTACCACTGGACTTAAAAAACCGGATATTTACTAAAGTATCAACGGTGAATCTACGCGATCGCCTCTTAGTTATGGCAAATTCAGTAGATGATGAATCTAGCAGCCGTTTGGCTAGACACCTCCGCCTGCGAGATATGGGTTTTGACACAGCCCCAATCGCCCAAATAATCATTGATATCAATGGCACTCTGGTAATGGTGAACGAGCAGGCGCGGACTTTGTTCGCCCTTTCTCTCAAAGATTTAGCTCGTCCCTTCCAGGATCTAGAACTTTCTTATCGGCCTGTTGAATTGCGATCACTTATTGAACGGGCTTATGCTGAACGCCGTCCTGTGAGCCTAACAAATGTAGAGCGCTATTTGTCTAACACAGAAACCCAATATCTGGATGTGCAAATTACGCCTTTACAAGAAACAGACACCAGCTTTTTAGGAGTCAGTATCTCCTTTCATGATGTCACCCGTTATATTAAACTTCAAGATGCTCTGCAACGTTCCCAACAAGAATTAGAAACTACCAACGAAGAACTGCAATCTACTAACGAAGAATTAGAAACTACTAACGAAGAACTGCAATCCACCAATGAAGAATTAGAAACTACCAATGAAGAACTGCAATCCACCAATGAAGAATTGGAGACGATGAATGAAGAACTCCAATCTACTAACGAAGAATTACAGACAATTAATAACGAATTGAGCGAGCGCACCACAGAACTTAATCGCACAAACATTTTCCTTGTCTCTATTCTCAAAAGTCTCCAAACGGGAATAGTGGTAATTGATAGCAGCTTTAATATCTCTATTTGGAATTACATGGTAGAAGATTTATGGGGTTTGCGGACTGATGAAGTGATTGGAAAGTCTATTTTCAGCCTAGACATTGGGCTACCCGTTGAGCAGTTGCGATCGCCTATTCGTGACTCTCTATCCGGGAAAAAACAGTTTCAAGAAATGATCCTCGATGCTACCAATCGTCGGGGTAGACAAATAAAATGTTATCTGGCAATAACTCCGCTGCTTGGCATTGAAATGCAAGGAGCAGTTTTGATGATGGTAGATATAGAGAGAGTCAATAGTATGATTTCTACTCAAGAAATGGAGGAACGGCGGCAACAGAAATAAAAATTAAAAATTAAAAATTGGGATTTAAACCTCGACTTTAGCAAGCTCCTCCAGGATAACTGATGCTATATGATATAGAGGTATTCAACCATTTAATTTAGCGATAAAACGCTGAAGGGCATTATATTAAACTCTTGCTCACTCTGGTCGCTTTACTGAAGCAGAGGTCAGTTTTTCTTCTGCATTTCTGGAGCAAAGCAATCATCGGAGAAGACTGCAAATGACTAAGGAAAATTTTAAACAAGCGATTGTCGAAGCGCATCAACGACTGGAAAATCTCTCACAGCTTGCAAGTCTGGCGGCAGAGAAATATATAGGGCAGGATTCCCCTAGAGAGCTTTTGCAACAAGCGATGACCGAAATCTCTATTTCTCTAGAAGAGTTACAGCAACAAAATGAGGAATTGATCGCTACACGCCATTTGATAGAAGCAGAAAGCCAACGTTATTACGATTTATTTAACTTTGCCCCAGATGGTTACTTGCTTACAGATGCTACTGGAATTATCCAGGAAGCTAACTATGCTGCGGCTAAGTTATTGAATGTCCGCCAGTCTTACCTGATTGGTAAACCACTGGCTGTATTTGTGCATCTGACACAACGGCAGAAATTTCGTCAAATTATGCTGCAATTGCAACAGCAGGGGCAAATCCGCAGAGAAGAGTTACAGATTTTTCATGAAGAAGGAAGTACAGATTTTCCCGCAGAACTAACAGCGATCACTGTGGAAGATAGTCAGGGTAAAACTGGAAACTTACGTTGGTTATTCAGAGACATTAGCGATCGCCACCAGCAAGACCAGAAAATTCGCGAACAAGCTGCCCTGCTAGACATCACAACAGATGCAATTATTGTAGAGGATTTGCACAACCAAATCTTATTCTGGAATCAAGGTGCAGAGAAGATGTATGGCTGGCAAGTTCAGGAAGCTCAAGGAAACAACGCCTGGGAACTTTTATCTAAAAAACCTCACACTCTACTATCAGCGGCTCAGAAAACTGTTATTGAGCATGGAACATGGCAGGGAGAGTTGTATAAATTTAGAAAAGATGGTGTGGAAAGAATTATTGCTAGCCGCTGGACGTTGATGCTTGATGCCGTCGGCTTGCCTAAATCAATCTTGATCATTGACACCGATATTACCGAGAAAAAACAACTCGAAACTCAGCTATTGCGTAGTCAACGTTTAGAAAGCTTAGGCACTCTCGCTAGCGGTATCGCTCACGATCTCAACAATCTTCTCACTCCAATCATAGGAATTGCTCATCTGCTGCCCCTAAAATATCCCCATCTTGATGACGTTTCGCTGCAAATGCTGGAGATACTAGAAACCAATGCCAAACGGGGCGGTGATTTGGTGGGGCAAATTTTGTCATTTACCGGTGGTTATGAAAGAGAACACACAATCGTGCTTGTATCGCAACTCATCGAAGACATCAAGCAGATAGCCCAACAAACATTCCCCAAATTGATCGACATCAAAACAGATATAGCGCCAAATATCGGGATAGTTGTCGGAGACAGTACCAAACTGCATCAGGTATTGATGAACCTAGCCGTCAATGCTCGTGATGCCATGCCTCATGGTGGTAAACTCTCTATTTCTGCCACCAAGCTATTCATCGATGAAAACTATGCCAGGATGCACATAGGCGCAACAGCGAATTCCTACGTGAAGATTACAGTTACGGATACTGGAGTCGGCATTCACTCAGAAATTATTGATCGGATTTTTGATCCCTTTTTCACCACCAAAGAAGTAGGTAAGGGTACAGGACTAGGTTTATCTATATTGATGGGCATCGTCAAAAGCCACGGTGGTTTTGTGGAAGTAGCCAGCGAGGTAGGAGTTGGAACAAAATTCCAAGTATACCTGCCAAGCAAGGAGGGCAATATTTCTCAAGTAATAGATGAGATAGAACTGCCAAGAGGTCAGGGAGAATTGATTTTAGTCGTCGATGATGAAGTAGCCATCACTCAGATCACTAAAACCACACTGGAGTTCTCTAACTACAAAGTATTGACTGCCCAAAATGGGATTGAGGCCATTGCCCTGTACACCGAGCATAAAGATAAAATTAGGCTGGTGCTGATGGATATGATGATGCCGTTAATGGGTGGAGAAACAACCATCAGCACTTTGCAAATCATCAACCCGCAAGTGCAAATTATTGCTATGAGTGGATTAGCTAGGTCTGAGGCATTAGTACGAACTACGGGTATTGGTATCCAAGGCTTTTTAGTGAAACCTTTCACCGCCAATGAATTATTGAGCCTTGTTCAAAGAATATTCCGTTAAAATCAATTTGCTAGGATACTCAGCTAAATTAAAATTCTGGAGTTTTGTGACTCTGTGCTTACTCAGTTACCGACTATCAACGTCCTGAAACAGCCCACTAGTTTTGCTTGGGTTGAACAAGCGATCGCTAACTTAGACATCATTTTACTCGACCACTCCCACTGTGAACGCAAAGCGGCAGGCGTGGCCTTGAATATGATGTTTCGCTACCCTTCCAATACTAAAATGGTGCGGGAACTAACTGCGATCGCCCGCGAAGAACTAGAACACTTTGAACTAGTGAACCAATGGTTAGAACGTCGGAATATTCCCCTGGCTCCCCTACCACCGCCTCCCTACGGTGCGGGTTTAAAAGCTGCTATACGCCCCAAAGAACCTGAGCGATTTCTAGATTCCTTACTAGTCACTGGTTTAATCGAAGCTCGCTCTCACGAATGCCTGGGACTACTAGCTGCTCATTGTCCAGAACCAGAGTTAGCAAAATTTTATCGTGGACTAATGGCATCCGAAGCGCGTCACTACGGTATATATTGGGTTTTAGCTGCTACTTACTTCGACAGAGAAATAGTCATGCAACGGCTTGATGAATTGGCAACTGTCGAAAGCGAGTTGCTGGCGACTTTGCACCCAGAACCTAGAATTCACAGTTAGTAGACCAAGGGAACAGATATGAAGCTTCAGTTAACACACCTGAGACTACTTGTCTCAAACTATAAAGATTCTTTTCTGTTCTACCGGGATCTGCTGAAATTTGATGTCGATTGGGGCGATGAAGATAGCGGATATGCTGAGTTTAATACCGGATATCTTAAATTGGGTTTGTTCAAAAAAGAATTAATGGCTGAAGTAGTCCCCAGAATCGAACAGCCTTCTTATGTTGCCAATCGGGATAAAACTGTCTTAATTTTCGCAGTCGATAACGTGGATGAGGTCTATGAGCAAGTAAAGGCTCAGAATGCGATCGTTGTCACTCAACCACAAGATCGCTCAGACTGGGGAATTCGCACAGCTCATTTCCGCGATCCTGATGGCAATCTCATCGAAATCTACAACAATCTCGGAATTATCAGTTAATTAGACATCTAAAGAATTGGCGTAGGAACAATACGCTGCGGGAAGCCGCTTTGCGTCTACATGAATTGTCCCTACAAAGGGTTTCAGGTAATCAGAACCAGCCCTTTCAAGGTGGGTGAAAATCTTAGTAAATAAATTCCTCTTTAAACTCTTCTCTCTGTGTTCTTTGTGCCTCTGCGGTTAAATAAATTACTTTTAAACCGTAGAGTACCAGAGAACACAGAGGGAAAATAAGGGATTTTACGAGTCACCTTGAAAGGGCTAGTCCTGTGAACGTTTACCAAGCCCCTTCGGGGCGGGAACAGGGAACTCTTAACAGGGAACAGAAAAAAAATTAGCCCCGAATACAGGGTTTAAAGCCCCTAAATTTATTTATGAAAAGAGATAAAAATATTTGAAACGAGATGGCGTCAGCCACGATGTTTCAATGTGTCCTTGTACAAATCCCCTGATTTTAATTATGGGGATTTCCCTGTTGCCTGTTGCCCGTTCCCTGTTCCCTTTTAAAAGCTTTTATTTCTGAGTGGAATACGAAAGCACATCCTTTTGCTTGGAGTGAAAAGTCAATCTTGAAAGTTATCACAAAGTGCCAAATTCCAGATTCCAATTTTACGACCCAAATAGACCTTGCGATCGCAGCTTAATTTCCGCACCTTTTTTATGATGACGTGTACTTAGGAATGATAGAAGCTTGTTTTTCCCCAACCGAAGATTTCGTATACCACCAAGCCCAAGCAATTAAAACAGCTTGAAAAGGAAGTCTAACTACGTGTACCCAAGGTGAGTTTGGTATATGTTCTAGCTGAATGTGATTAACCGCCATATTGATATTGGCAGGGAAAACCGCAATAAAAAGAGCAATAAGTCCCCAAGCAGCAGCTTGACTTACAGGCGGAACTAATAACCCAATACCACCCAAAATTTCATAAAAGCCACTGAGATAAACTAATCCTAAAGGGTAAGGAAGTTGTGGTGGCATAATTTTGACATAAGGTTCTGGAATAACAAAGTGTGTCACTCCAACCACAATGATTGATATAGCAAGGATGACACGTAATATTTCCTTATATTTTTTCATGGTTTTTGCATTATTATATCAACCCTCTTCCATCACTCTTGGAGAAAGCAATCGCTGCAAGGATTACGAGACTTCACTTTCCAGGCTTTGGCTACATTTTTGATGTAAAATACCTACACCTGTCAGGAGCAGGGAGCAGGGGAAAAGAGTTAGAGACAAATCGTTAAATCATTTATATCAAGTATTTCGTGAAATGGTGTGACACAAAAAAACGAGTGGATAATTGTGGCTATTAGACCACATATCCACTCAAAATATACTGTATTAGGGTTACAACAAAAGACCCCACGAGATGATTTAAACTTGGGAAAATTCAAGTCAACTAACGTGACTCAGTTCCTTGATTGGGACTACCTGCTACAGAATCCTCTCCTGCTGCTTCTGGAGTAGCAGTAGGTTTAGCATCACTCTTTTCAGCATCGCCAGTTTTGCGGATACTTTCGTCGAGAGGGGTTTGGTAGCCACCAGAAGCGGTAGGCGTAGTTTCTTGATTCTTAGATTTTTCTTTTTGTTGTTCAGCCATGATTACATTTCCTAATGATTTATTGTTATGACTATCTTAAAAAATTAGCGGTGTGAGTGTATCTATCCAAAATCTAGTTATGGCTGATTCGTTTCTCTACCGTAAGTATTGTTTACTACTACTCATCTCTACTGACAAAAATCTAGAAATCGGGATTTCCAAGCAAGAAGTTATTTAATAAACGTAGACATGAAGCGGCTAACTATCAAAGTATAATTAATGAATCAGAGCAATCTGTCGTTACCATCTGGATGTGTCCTTCGCAAAGCAACCTCTGCCGATCAGTGGTCAGTTCGATTGCTGGTGTTCTCAGCAAAACTCGACCCAACTCAATTAAATTGGCAACAATTTTGGATAATTGAATACAATGAGAATCTTATAGCTTGTGGACAGCTACGTAACTTTTCAGGGGCGCAAGAACTTGGTAGTTTGGTCGTGGTATCAGCTTGGAGAGGTCGCGGGTTGGGTACTTTATTAACGCAGCATTTGATTAATACAGCAACGCAACCACTTTATCTAGAATGTTTAGGTCAGCGACTAGCGCAGTTTTACAGTCGCTTTGACTTTGTACCAATATCTTTTGAAGACTTGCCACAATTTCCTAAGACAAGAGGATTATCTACGCTCAAGGGAAAATTTAGATTTTCGCAATTAGCTAAAAGATTGCTCAGAGTTCCTGTGGTGTTTCTGGAGTATCAAGGTCAGGGTAATTCGTAATGAAGCTCCTACGGACACTCGATTAAGTAAGTCGGCACAATAAAACCAAACTGTGTAAGGAAAAGTAAACAAGGCTCAAACCCTTTCTCCCCCTGCTCCCTGCCCCCTGCCCCTGCCTTTTTCCAACGACAAATATTGACGCCCACCTACTTACTCGCTAACGCTACTGCTTTGCTAACGTAATTCGTAATTTTAAGATATGCAGAATAAGGCTTAGTACAAGATGTTTCCGACCCTTTACTCTCCCTGATTCCCCATTCCCCATTTTCAAATTGGAGGTTTACTAAAAATCGTTAGTAAGACAGGCCCTAGTAAATAATGGTGATTCAAACACAATAGCCCAGCAGAGGAGCCAAGGAGTTGACGTTGATTAGGGCTGTAGAGTCTAATTCCGCGTGGAGAGACTGGCAATAATTGAGCTTCTGTCTCTTTTTTAGAAGTAATGTCAACCAAATAAAAGTGTCCACCAGGAGAAAGTACCCGTGCTATCTCACTAACCACCTGTTTTGCTTCCAAATAGTGCAAGAAGCTGATAGTGCTAAAAACAGCATCAAACTGACTATCAGCAAAGGGAAGATACTCAGCTTTCCCCTCGATATAAATTAAACGTGGACGGTGGCGGTTACTCTGTCTTGCTACCCGTAACATATTAGCAGATAAATCTAATCCGGTGGCTTGCAAGTCGGGAAACTGAGTAGCAAGGCGCTCAAGTAAGCGGCCAGTACCACAACCGATATCAAGTACATTTGCTGGCTCTGGTAATTCCACGTATTCCAGCAAGCGTTTGTGAACGGCTCGATAAAATATTGAAGGAAAGAGCCAGTCGTAACTTGGTGCCCATCGGTCAAAAAGTAGCTTTTTATTACTGAAAAAGTCATTAGTCATTAGTTTTCGCAACTTCCCTAAAGCTTGATACTTTTTTAGGATAAGTTTAGCTGCGCCTCCAGGGATTTGTTTAACAACACAAGTTAACTATAACGGTTCTGAATTGTTTGTAATACTGGGCTTTTGTAGTGGCGTGGCAAGCTTAAAATAGTTCATTAGACGTAGGTTGGGTGGAGCGGAGCGCAACCCAACACATATCAGGATGTTGGGTTGCGCTTTGCCACGCCAGTAGGGTTAGTTAAGATAGTCGGTGCGTTAGCCTACGGTGTAACACTACGAAAATACAGTTTGGCATAAAAGATATATTCGCCTTGACAAATTATCGGGAACTGTAGCAGATACATGTGTAGTTAAAAGTATGCCGAGAAACTCATTCTATTTCTTTAGATAACCAAATAACGAGTAATCAGTGCATAAAATTACATAATCTAAGTGTATATATTTATATAATTACAAATACAACAAACTCAATCTAGTTTGAAATTATCAAGGTGAAAAATTATGACGTTCAGTTACACAATGATTTACTGCACCCAGTCCGCGAGTGGTTGAAAACGATAGAAATTCATCACTCCAAAGTAGCTCATTTTCTGTGCAAGGCTATTCCTGCTCAGTACCCCTTTGAGCGAGATATCACGCTGTTTGGTCGGAAGCTATTGCATATTCCACCGATGTGTAAATTAAATCCTCTATACGAAGAAGTGGTTGGTTTGCGTTTTAAAGCGCTCTGTTATCTTGCCGATGAATGTGGTGAAGATGTCACAGCCTATTGCTAATAGCCAGTTGGATCGTTATCTGATCGAGCAGCGATCGCAAATTGCAGACTTACGGTTGTTACTTACTCAGGTTTATACTAAGCTAACGTACACCTAAATTAGATGTTTGGCTATTAAGTAGCTGACACCTCGCTAAAGTGTTTCCAGACCGGATTGTTGCTTACCGTACCCTGCTGAAATCATTAACATCATCATGACGCACATCTTACTGGTTGAAGATGAAGTCAAACTGGCACGAATTGTCGAATTAGAATTGAATTATGAAGGCTATCAAGTCAGTATTGCCTACGATGGGTTAACTGCACTCACCGCAGCGCGTGAGTTACATCTGGATTTAGTAATTTTAGACTGGATGTTGCCAGGTTTATCGGGGTTGGAAATTTATTGCCGCTTGCGAAATATTGTTGATAAAGTGCCAATAATTTTATTAACCGTCAAAGATCAAGTGAGCGATCGCATTGCAGGCTTAGATGCTGGTGCTGATGATTACCTCGTTAAACCCTTCAGCGTTGATGAATTATTAGCTAGAGTCAGCGCTCACCTATGAAGAAGCTACCAACTAGCAGATGCCACGGATGTTTTAGAATTTGAAGACCTGAGTTTAAATCGTCTTGACTTCGGGCGGGGCATGAACCGAAATCATCTCAAATCTCAAATAGGTACGTCAAATATCTGTCCTTTACCAGTAGCGAGGTAGAGAATCAGTACAGCAAAAAATTGCCTCAACGTTATGCTCAAGCACCATTTAACTTACTATATTTATTGTCCCCCAGCTCAATGGGCTACATCTGCTGCCTTTAAGTCATTATGGCAAAATCTAAGAAAAGCGCTACCCCCATCAATCTCAGCGATCCACAATATTATCTTAACCGAGAGTTAAGCTGGCTAGAATTTAATGGCAGGGTGTTACATGAAGCCTGTGACGATCGCACGCCTCTTTTGGAACGCCTCAAGTTTTTGGGAATATTTAACTCTAATTTGGATGAGTTTTTCATGGTGCGGGTTGCTGGTTTAAAGCAACAAGTAGAGGCGAAAGTTAGTCTGTTAACCCCCGATGGTCGGACACCACAACAACAGTTAGACGATATTAGGTCTACCCTCACTCCCCACGTCAAGAAACAGCACCAACATTTTGAGCAAGTACTTCGACCCTTATTAGCAAATCACGGCATCCATATACTGGATTACATCGATTTAAATCAAAAACAGCGGACTCATCTCAACAGCTATTTTGAAGAACAAGTCTTTCCCGTTTTGACTCCTTTGGCTGTTGATCCTAGTCATCCCTTTCCTTTTATTTCTAATCTCAGTCTGAATCTGGCTGTTGTGGTCAAAAACCCAGACACCGAAGAAGAATTATTTGCCAGAGTGAAAGTCCCCAGCGTTCTACCACGATTTTTACCGATACCGCCAGAATTGGGAGATCAGAACAGCGACAAACCTACCCACTGGACTGGAGTACCTTTAGAACAGGTGATCGCTCATAACTTGGAATCTCTATTTCCAGGGATGAACATTCAAGAATATCATCCATTCCGAATTACCCGTGACGCTGATTTGGTCTTAGAAGAAGATGAAGCAGATGATTTGCTGTTAGCGATCGAACAGGAACTACGAAAACGGCGACTAGGTGGTAGTCCAGTCCGGCTAGAAATTCAATCCCAGACTCCTGAAATAGTGCGATCGCGATTATTGCAAGATTTGGAATTAACAGAAAGCGATCTCTACGAAGTAGACGGTCTTTTGGGACTGCGGGATTTGATGTATTTCATGGCCTTGCCATTACCAGAACTCAAAGATCCACCACGCCAATCTGTTGTCCCATTACGCCTGCAAAGGCTGAAGGAAGCGAATTTAGATCCAGATGTCGTAGACACGGACGAAGGAAAAGACTTTTTTGCTGTAATTCGGGAAAAGGATTTACTAGTACACCATCCCTATCAATCCTTTTCGGAAACAGTTGTGCGCTTTATTACTCATGCAGCTTACGACCCGAATGTGTTAGCCATCAAGATGACCCTTTACCGGACTTCTGGTGACTCGCCCATCGTCAACGCTTTAATTGCTGCTGCTGAAAATGACAAGCAGGTATCCGTACTGGTGGAATTAAAGGCGCGATTTGATGAGGAAAATAATATTTACTGGGCAAAACGACTAGAAAGAGTTGGAGTTCATGTTGTCTATGGTTTAGTAGGGCTGAAAACCCATAGTAAAACCGTCATGGTGGTACGGCGTGAAAAAGACCGGATACGTCGCTACGTACATATTGGCACAGGTAACTATAACCCCAAAACTGCACGACTGTATACAGATTTAGGATTATTCAGTTGTCGTGAAGAATTGGGTGCTGACATCACAGATCTATTTAACTTCTTAACAGGCTACTCCCTGCAAAAATCTTATCGAGAGTTGCTGGTTGCACCTGTGAATATGCGCGAGCGCTTTTTGGCACTAATTCACCGCGAAATTGAAAATGTTCAAAATGGGTTTTCTGGACGTATTGTTGCCAAAATGAATTCCCTGGTCGATCCAGAAATTATCGCCACCTTATATGAAGCTTCCCGCGCCGGAGTGCAAATTGACTTAATTATCAGGGGTGTTTGTTGTTTGCGCCCAGGAATCAAAGACATTAGTGAAAACATTCGCATCATCAGCATTGTCGGTCGCTTTTTAGAACACTCTCGGATTTATTATTTTCATAACAATACCCAAGAGGAAATCTATATCGGCAGTGCCGACTGGATGCGCCGCAACCTAGATCGCCGAGTCGAAGTAATTACCCCAGTCAAAGACCCAGATATTGCCAAAGACTTGCAAGAAATTATGGGGATTATGCTCGCAGATAATCGCCAAGCTTGGGAATTACAAGCCGATGGCAGTTATATTCAACGTCGTCCTTATGATGATTCTCCAGAAGCTAACTCACAAAAAATTATTATGAACATGGCATTACGTTCAACTGGTGTAGCCTCAAATCTGATTGAGTGAAGCAATCCAACCTGCTTCGCTAAGAGGATGTTTGAAAAGTCTAATTTAATACCAGCCCTGGCGAATATAATTCGCGGCTACACAGACGAAACCCACCTCCGTGGGTTGAAGACATTGATTTTGTGTTAGTCCGCAGAGGCGGACAATGCCAGTGTAGTAGCGAATTATATTCGCCCAAAACTTTTCAAACATCCTCTAAGGTTGCAGACTTCCGCGAAGCGTTAAAAAATAAGTTACTTATACCTTGACAACTAGCTCAACTTAGTTAATTTTGAAAAACTTGAATTTTTTGAGCGGTTGTCTAGGTTATTTATCATGGGTTCACACAAGTTATTCAACCATAGGATAGAGTTAGTGCTGCTACTTGTTCCCATAAACTGGAGGGGTTACTCTGAATAAATTTGTCTTTCCCCTCAATGTTAATGTTATCCTGTGAGCTTTCTACCTTGCGTGTTCTAGTAGTTGATGACCACGAGCTGACTCGTTTAACCTTACAATTGGTTTTTTCTTGCCAGGAAAATATTCAAGTAGTGGGTTTAGCCAGTAATGGTGAAGAAGCTATAGAAATGGTTAAACGTTGCCATCCTGACGTAATTGTTCTAGATTTACAAATGCCTGTCATGGATGGCTGGAGTGCGTCTAGTCACATTAAAGCTATATCTCCCAACACCCAAATCCTTGCTTACTCCTCAGTGGAAGACGTAAATTTCCAGGGAACAAAAGAAATGTCTAGCTTTGATGACGTTTGTAAGAAAGATGTACCTACAAGTGAACTTATTGCGTTAGTTAGGCAGTTAGGTCAGCGTGCAGGAGATGGTTCAGTAGCAGGATAAACGATTAAGCTATGTTGCTTCGCCAACTCAGGTTTAGTTTAATTCTGGGGATTTGAGGACATGATATTACTGAAAAGCGTCGGTATAGGCTGAAGTTGAAGGTTAAACCGACGCAATTTATGATATTTTCTACTCTACAGGAATGGTGCGTCTAAATTCATCAATTAATTCATCTAGTTCTTCTAAAGCTTGATTTACGTCAACTCTCAAAGTTCCCAGGTTTGGTTGCTCCAGTAGGCTTAACAGGTACTCGCGTTTACCTTGAACTGCGACAATTCGTTCTTTTATAGTCTGTAAATCCATTATTTTTTCCTATCTTTAACTACCTTTAAGTTTAAAGTTAACTTAAAATCCAATATTTTGGCCACTGTACGCCCTTTGTAGTCCACTAGAATAACTTTTCTCCATTAGAAACTCCCTGTGTCTCCCGTAACCCTACCACACATCTCAACTTAGAGCTAAGGCAAATTCTGTTTGTCCTTTTAACTACCAGATGGGAACGATGTTCTTCCCTAATTTGTTGCTCATAGCCGATGATAATAAAACTAAGGTATTCTGACTTTATACTAATTTAAGCTCATGCTACGCCAAATCTCTTTGGGAACACTCGGTTTAACTATCGGCGGTATATTAACCATCATTGGCTTCATCGCCTATGCTGATAATAATGCCACGCTCAATCTTGTTGGATTTTTTTACGGGATTCCTCTATTGTTGGGAGGGCTGGCGCTGAAAGCTAATGAACTTAAGCCAGTACCTTTTAGCCAAACGACATCACCATCAGAATTGATATTACGCCAGCAGCAAGCAACTGAAACTCAAAATAAAATTCGCAAAGACATCACCCGATATTGCTATGGTCAAGATGCTCATCTAGATACAACACTTTCTTTTCTGGGTTTAAGTCCTACAGACGAGGAACGACCAACAGTCACAGGGTTGCGAGAAACAGAAGTTAATGGGAGCTATGCCCTAATTTTAGAATTTGATTCACCGCTAATACCATTTGATGTGTGGCAAAAAAAGCAGGAAAAAATGACCAACTATTTTGGTCCTGGATTGGAGATTCAAATAATACAGCCATCTGAAAATACAATTGAGCTAGCGCTGATTAATACTCAAAAAGAGTCCCTAGTCAGTAGTCAATAACGCAATACGTCACTTAAGGGTTATTGGTGTAGATAATTGGTCTTTGAAGATCCGATAAATTGCGTTTCTACATCAGGTTTTTGGGCTTAGGGACTTCCAAATAAAAAAATACTCAAAAAACTGGCGAAAAAACTCTCTCCTCCTTATTCCTCTGTGTCTCTGTGGTAGCCTGCGGCAAGCCCTCCGAGTGACGCTCCTAACGTCGCTAACAGCAGCCGCTCATGGGGGAAACCCCCTTCTCTACGAGACGCTCCGCGTTCGCGGAGCGTTCCGTTGGCGCAGCCTCTCGTAGAGAAGGAAAGGCACTAGCCTCTCCCAACGTGAGAAGACCGCGCTGCTTCATCGCTTTGCGTCTACGTTTATTTGGATAATTTATTTCTTGGAAGTCCCTTATCTGAACTATATTGGTCAATAACGAAAATTCTTGTTACCTCAACTCCATACCTTTATCCCCAATTCAGATCCCCGACATCTTGAAGAAGTCGGGGATCTGGGCACTGAATTTTACTTAAGTAAGTTGTATTCCACCTTACTAACTATTGGAAAATTTATTTTTTGGGATTCTCTTAATCACTGACCAAAAAGTTACTTTTCTAAACGAACTGCATACCACTGTAAATATTGTCCAGGGCCAATATCTAATTCGCAGGTGGTGTCGAGCAAATATTGTGCTTGAGCTTCCACAGTATCAAACTTTTGTAAGTCAGGCGACAAATCTTGAATTATGAGTTTTTGGAGAGTTGTTTCAAGCTTTTTTAATAACTCTGATAGTGTCAGAAATTGTTCTGGTTGATTGGTTTCTAGGACAACAAAATTATCCTGCTGATACATTAATGAGTCTGGCATTTTAAGGATTTAGTGAATGTAAATAGTTTTGGAGTTTTTTGGAAGAATTTTTGGTTGTTTGTTTAGTTAATAAGATGGCGATTTTCATGTGCAGTCTGTGAAGTAATTCTAAGATGTAGTTGTTTAATATATTAAATAAATTTAATTTTAGTATATTTATATACATTTCCTAAGAAAAAATCTATTTTTTTATAACTCAATATTCTGAATACAACTAAATAAGAATTTTTACTTAATTTATTAACCCAGAGTTAATGGATAATCAAGTCTTGTACAGGCTTAATCTCAACCTTATGTAATTATACTAAACCCCAGAAAACCTTACCGAATAGACTGAATAAATTTAAGTCAGCCGCTCTGAGAATTTAGTATTAGCTATCTTTTGAGGGCACTTTGGCAATTGCTTTGTTCTGTCTTACTAGGTTTCTAAAGTAACTCCAAAACTAAATACGTAAGGTGGCGATTTGCAATTCTCAAAAAAGTTGCAATTTAACTTTAACAATTGGGAAATATAAAAGTAACATTTCCCCCCATAACCACAGCCGAACAAAAAGGTAATAATTGCCTTCATGTTCCAATTATAGATTGTCTATGCAACTTAGTTATCTACCGCTTGCTTGGCTCAAGAACATTGAGCAGTCCATTGTCAAAAAACAGTTGATTGTGAAGCTAGACACACCTCTGCCGCAAATCCTGGCATTGATGAAAATAGCGATCGCTCCCATGCGATCGAGTTGTACAGCCTTTTTCAGGATAGTCCCGCAAGTGGAAGGCAACTCATGTCAGGCATAAGCCCATTTCCTCTTTCTACTAAGCAACCGCCACTGATTCTAGTGGCTGATGATGACAAGACCATCCGCGTATTGTTGCGTAAAGCGATGGAACAAGAAGGTTATCGAGTGATCGAGGTCAATGATGGCAAGCAATGTTTAGATGCTTACGAGACCATCAAACCGGATATAGTTTTGCTAGATGCTGTCATGCCTGTGATGGATGGCTTTACCTGCTGTAAGCACTTGCTCCAGATTGCCAGGAATAATTTAATATCAGCCCTTGCAAACTTTGATAGTGACTCGACCCTTAACAATACGGTTATCTCCAAGATATGGGAACGCACTCCCATTTTGATGATCACATGTTTGGATGATGAGGATTCCGTAAACCGTGCTTTTGACGCCGGCGCAACTGATTATGTTACTAAGCCAATTCACTGGCCTGTATTGCGCCAGCGATTACGCCGACTGTTACAACAAGCGCAAGTATACAAACAATTAGAGGCGGCAAACGAAGCTTTGCATCACCTGGCCAATGTAGATGGCTTAACTGAGTTGTCTAATCGTCGCCGCTTTGACGATTATCTCAATACTCAGTGGATTAATCTCGCACAAGAGGGATCTCCCCTGTCGATGATCTTGTGTGATATTGACTTTTTTAAGTTTTATAACGATAGATATGGCCATCCGGCCGGGGATGTCTGTTTACAAAAGGTGGGTGCTGTCTTAAGCCTTAAGGCACAAAAACATCAGGATTTAGTAGCGCGTTATGGTGGCGAAGAATTTGCTGTGATTATGCCATACACTCCTGCATCTGGCGCACTTCACGTTGCTGCAACGATACAAGCGGGAATCAAAGATTTGCAAATTGTTCATGACGGATCTCTGGTGAGTGAGCATGTCACCCTAAGTATGGGCGTGGCGACAGTTATCCCCACTTGGGAATCTTCACCTTCGGATTTGATTGTGCTGGCAGATAAAGCACTCTACCAGGCAAAGGCCGGGGGGCGCGATCGCTTTGTCTCAAGTTCTTAGTTTTCATTGGGCATTGGGCATTGGGTGGGGTGGGTTGAAATTCTCTCCCCATCTCCCCATCTCCCCATCTCCCCATCTCCCCATCTCCCCATCTCCCCATCTCCCCATCTCCCCATCTCCCCATCTCCCCATCTCCCCATCTCCCATGGCCCCATGCCCCATCTCCCATGCCCAATGCCCCATGCCCAATGACTAAGAAGGATAAACTGGTAGTGTGAAGTGAAACCATGCTCCGTTATTGGGGGCAGAATCCACCCAAATTTGACCATAATGTGATAGGACGATACGTTGACATAGACAAAGACCAATGCCGTAACCTTCTGTACCTTCATCCCGTTGCAGGCGGAAGTGGTTTTCAAAGATGCGATCGCGATTCTCTACAGGAATACCAGGCCCAGTATCACCAATACTAAACTGAACTTTTTGGGTAGTGCGGTGTAGTCCAGCAATGCTAATCTTGCCACCTTCTGGGGTGTATTTGATGGCATTATCCAACAGATTTACTAGCACTTGCCGGATGCGTTCTGGGTCAGCATATACATAAGGTAAGTCATTGGGAATATCCGTTTCTACTTCTTGGGATTTGGCGGTATAGCGATCGCACAATTCTTCTAGTACCTCTAAACACAGTTTACCTAGCTGTACTTTTTGTGGTAATATAGGAAACTCTGTATCTTTACCACGACCTACCTGTAAAAGGTCGGTAATCATCCGGTCAATTACTTTAGTTTGATGACGGGCTTGTTTTAATAGATGCGCTGTTAAGGATGGTTTGAGGCGTTGAAATTGACCTGTATCTAAATTGTAGTTAGATTGAAGAGTTTCTATGGCGATCGCGGCAGCAGTTAGCGGATTGCGGAGATCGTGCGCCAGCATCGCCATCACCCGATCTTTAAACTGTAACTGCTCTTGGAGGTTATCTTTTTCCTGTTTCAAGCGAAAAATTTCGTCTGAGAGTCGGATTAGTTCAGCAGAAATAGCAACTGAACGAATAGTGGATTTGGGTGATGTCATCCTAGCATTGTCGTCTATCCGTTCTTGTAGGTCTTCCTGTAATTTTAAGTAAGCGTCTACAGCGGCTTGCCAGCGAGGCCACCAGTTTTTTAATTGCGCTATAATATTACTCCCGGCTAGAACCTGTCGTGGTTCGGGATGGATTTTGATTAAAGCTGGCGTTGCTACTAATTTAAAGTGTTCTGCTAAGTAAGGTTGTTGTCCAACATCAATAGTTTGAAGTTCAAAACTATACTCAGCCTGCAATTCTTTTAAGTAAGCACGTATTCGCTGTACCTGTTGGCGGGACTTGGGGCGTCCATCGACAAACAGCAGCAGCTGGAGTGGAGCCTCAGAATGAATAGGCTGATCCTGGGAAACTTGCATGTAATCGTGTTTCAGCACTGGTAACAACCCGGTGACGCTTTACAGAAAGTAAAATTGACTGACGGTTGTCGATGGTCGTTGTTTTTCTTCTTAATATCTATTTTAGATTTTCATACTCCTATCCGATCTGCATTTTTGACATCAGATACATCTTTTTCAGCCTTTTGCCCCTTTTGGCTAACTTCATCTTCAAGAAACACCCTTGCCCCTTGAATATAAGCCTTAATTTGCCCTTAATTAAAAATTTTCGCCAGAGTTAGCAGGTGAAAACGTTATTACTTATGTCAAATCGGTTAGTGAGACAGCCTGTCAATTTGAGTACTCGCTTTGAATAAGCAATCACCCAAGCCAACGCAGATGCTAATTGTATCTAATTTATCAGGAAGCTGTTAACTGTTCAGACCAAATTTGTAGAGTGTTTTCTCAACCGCCAGTGCATTTGATGAAGTGTCTTTTTTGCGTTTACCCAATCCTACTAATGATTGGGTAAACAGCCATAGCTAAACACATACTGCCTCTATAACTTGCGAAACGTATCCTGTGTCCAGCTTTATCCTTTAAGAATCACTACCCTATGCCAGAAGAACAGGGGATGGTTTGCCTGACGGAAAGCCTTGGATAACATAGAGGCGATGCCTACGGTGGTAAACTACGCACTTTTAGAGGAAGCACTTACTGCTTTCGAGGCTGTCAAGAAACTCTTGACTGTAGCACAAGTAGCATTTTCCCTAGAAAATCAATTTAGAGATACTAGGAAAAATACTGCGACACTTAGGTGCTTTACCTATTACCCCAGTCGCCAAGAATAATGAACTTACGCTAAGTTCCTGGAATTGCTTAACACTGGCATTTTCCAGATATTGCCTTACTCAGCTTACCATCGTTAGATGAATAATTTCCAAAATTGATTGTAAGCCAGCGTTAGCGAACTCGATCTATTCCCCTCCTTGGGTGAGGCTAGGGGGGCTTTACCGGGATTTCTCACCAATGCTCAAAGCCTGTGCTTGTGCAGGGGAGCAGGGGAGCAGGGGAAAGTTCAATGTGCCAAGTTCAATCCCCTCCGCCCCTCTGCCCCTCTGCATTTCAAACTTGTGAGAAATGCGGGTTTAGTCCTAGTCTATCACTTCAGTCGCTTGGCGATCGCATTACAACTAGTGCATCTGGAAGCAGATTAAAGCTTTTGGTAGCTAAACTGTTCTTTGACAAGTTCTCAATCAGTTATCCACTCTGCCAGTGGAATATTTAGAGAACTATCTAAAAAATTGGAAAGGGCGCGACCGATTGATTCACAATCTAGTATTGATCAGTTCGTAGTCGTTGGCTCTAGCCTTGATCTGAGAACTAAACTTACTACGAACTCCCAAATTATAAAACTCTTATCTAGCAAGCATTTCAGGTTTATTTATTTATTTTTCCCAAAATGTTAGTTTTCCAGAATTTTAGGGAACTCTATAAATAAGCATGGGAATTATAAAAACCTAATGGCTGTAAAACGAAGACAATACGGTAGCTTTTGCTACCGTTTACTCATTTTTGGAGATATCATCTCCACCAACATAGACATTTACGAAGAAGACGCCGCGAGTCGGTAGTGTCTTTTGGTGATCTCTAAAGATAGGACTTACGCAAACAGTAGCCGAAGTCCTGATTTTATGATATGTGGTAGTGGCATTCAGAAGTACTGAGTAAAGAAGTGAGATTCCCCATTCGGAACGGGCTAAACCTTAGCTATCCGCTAACGGAAAAGAGGAACTGTTTTGCCCAATGCCCTATTCCCTATTCCCACTTCACGAACAGTCTGCGCTAGGGTAGAAATTGAAACTCAATTTGTGATTTCCTGTGCTTCCCTGCAAACGTCCAGCTGTATTTTTAATTTGGGCTGTTCTACTCACTTCCTTAACAGCCTGTGCTAACAGTCCAGTCGCCAAAAACCTAGAGCAATCTTTGGCGGCAGATCCGAAGCTGCAAAGCAATCCAGTTATCTTTGGAGAATCTCAGGTTAACCAACCGCAAGCACAGCAAAACCAATCAACAGTTCAGTTACCAGCTGATTTTCCTAAAGATATCCCCCTATATTCCAATGCCAAACTAGAGGAAGTTAAACCTGCTAGCGGTTCAGAGAATAAAGTTTCAACTCGTTGGTTGAGTTCTGACCCCAGCAACTTTATTGCTAGCTTTTATCGCAGCCAGTTTCAAGCAAATAACTGGCAGATTTTACAACAGCCAACAGATGATGCGGGAGGGGCTTTTGAGGCACGCCGTAACGATTTGCTATTGAAGGTTTCCATTCAGCCTAAATCAGTTACTAACGCCACACCGAATCAACCCCAAACAGCTACTGAATTACTGATTGATTACGTTCCAAATAGTACTGCAACGGCACAACCTGCCCCAACTACAAATCCTAACGCCGTTTCTCAACCAGGAAATCCCCAGTTCATTGGCCCAATACCACCTGCAAACTTAGCAGCACAGCCACCTAATACGGCTAATAACCAAACAATCCCAACAGCCACACCTGAATCTCAGGTATTCAACGATCTGAATAAGATACCGCAAGAATGGCGGCAACATATCCAAGACTTAGCTGCATTAGGTGTTTTATCTTTAGAGCCAAAGATAACTAAGAGCAACTCTACTACTACAACTAACCAGTTTGAACCCAGTAAAATCATTACACATCGGGAATACGCCCGTTGGCTAATTGCTGCTAATAATGCTATGTATGCCAGCAATCCAGCTAAACAAATTCGCTTGGCATCAGAAAGTACTCAACCAGCTTTTAGTGATGTATCAGCAAAAGACCCTGATTTTCCTGCTATTCAGGGATTAGCCGAAGCTGGGTTAATTCCCAGTCCTTTGTCTGGAGACTCTACGGTAGTCTTGTTTCGTCCTGATGCACCCCTAACGCGGGAACAGTTGCTACTGTGGAAATTACCTATAGATACCCGCCAAGCTTTACCCTCTGCTAACTTAGATGCTGTCAAACAAACCTGGGGTTTCCAAGATGCGGCGCGAATTGACCCCAAGGCTTTAAGAGCAGTGTTGGCTGATTACCAAAATAGCGAGCAATCGAATATTCGGCGGGTGTTTGGTTATACTACTCTGTTTCAACCCAAAAAATCAGTAACCCGTGCTGAGGCTGCTATGGCTTTGTGGTACTTCGGCACTCAGGGTGAGGGTGTATCGGCTGCTGAGGCTGTGAAGTTAAAGAGAAGTTAAAAAACAGTTAGTTTAGCCTAAACATAAAAGTGAGCAATTACAACCTTTTAGGTAGTAAATTTTGCTATTTCTTTGTACAATCGCGATTTTTGATGAAGAAAATGTAAATCTAAGTATTTTCAGCGTTTTTATCTGTATTTGATGAATTTTTGAGGCATAGTTAAGTATAATAACGCAGATAGCTCAATAAAGGTACTTAGTTTTGAATTGGGGATTGAGGATTAGGGACTGGGACAATTTTGATGGGGATTCAAACCCCAACCAAATTGGGAAAAATAATCTTTCCCAATCCCCAGTACCCAGTCCTGGAGCGCCTATTACTCACCTTCTTGCTGTGCTGTAACCCTTCGTGGAAGCAAGCTACGCATAGCGTTTCGTAGAGAAGTTGAGGAATCCTGGGCGCGACCCGTTGAAGTAACTCAAAGGACAATTTGTCAGACTATCGCCCTTTCATCACTTTTCAGCAGACTAAAAAATACCACGGATAAAACAAATATGAAAAAACAAGCTGTCGCAGTCGGATTTGTTCTATTTTCTTTCATGTTGCCGACCAAAGCCTCGGCTGCGAGTTTCGATCAGCTTTTTGTATTTGGCGATAGTCTTTCTGATACAGGCAATATATACAATGCTACCAATGCTATAGGTAAACCATATCCTCCAAGCCCGCCTTACTTTGAAGGACGTTTTTCCAATGGGCCAATCTGGGTGGATTATCTTGGAGATCAATTAGGATTAAAGCCCACTTTATTGACTGATATAAATTTCACTACTATTCCTCCCACACCAATTCCTACCCAAGGGATAAACTTCGCTTTCGGTGGTGCTAGCTCTGGTTTAGATAACGCTGTCTTTCCCAATCAAGGTTTACCGGGAGTCCTCAAACAAGTCTCTGATTTTGCTGGAATTCTGCAAGCGAATCATCAAACAGCCGATCCAAATGCACTTTATACATTATGGGCAGGCGCGAATGATTTGCTTTTTCTTAACCATGAAGACTCGACTACGCCAGTCAGTAATGTATCCCAGGCGTTGAATACTCTGGTAGGAATCGGCGCGAAAAATATTTTGGTATTCAACTTGCCAGATTTAGGAAAAGTACCAGGGGCTAAAACTGATGTTCCCAACCCTGCAACCCTTAGTAATTCAGCTAGTGAGTTTAACTTAGGCCTAGCACAAACTGTAAGCACTTTGAGTCAAAACCCGAATCTCAACATTACTTATGTTGATATTAATTCTTTATTTAATCAAGCAAGCACATTCGGTTTTACAAATGTAACCGACTCTTGCAAAGATAGCCCAGATATTTGTGACCCAAGTAACAACAAGTTTCTTTTCTGGGACGATTTCCATCCAACAACTGCTGCTCAGAAGGTGATAGCAGATGTTGCACTGGCGGCGATTGATGCTAAGTCTGTCCCTGAACCTTCGCTCAACTTGGGGATTTTAGCTCTTGGTGTTTTTGGTGCTATAGGGGTGCTGAAGCGTCAACAAAAAAGGTCAGAATTTGTATCAGCAGGTCGGGTTGTTGATGCACAATGGTCTCATATAACAGTAAAAAAATGAACTAACTGTATTGATGTGGGATTACGATCGCTTATTTCAAATTATTGAAGAATTGGTTATGCACCATTCCCCTAGTGGTGCAGAAGCCGAAATTAACCAGTTGTTGATGCAACGATTTGGGGCGCTGGGTGTAGAAGTCTGGTGCGTAGCTTGCCGCCGTAGGCATCGCGCCGATAATATGATTGCGAAAATTCCAGGGAAAAATCCAGACCAAGCGATTGCTATCACTGCACATAAAGACGAAATTGCTTACCCGTATTGGACTCAACTTAGAAGTGCTATACTTCTTAACTAAGTACAATAGACATCTGGTGAAAATGAATGTAGAGACGTAGCACTGCTACGTCTCTACAAGGATTCTGGATAACGCATATTTAATTTCTGGAGATGTCTAATATTTCATTAATTCATAGCGAATTAACTTTGGCAAAACTCTGCGTACCTACCCTGCGGGAAGGCGTACCCCTACGGGGATCTTGCTACGCGTAGCGTCTCCAAGAGTTGCGCCTATGTGTTTACCTCTGTGTGACTCTGCGTTTAAAAAAGTTACGAACTTATGCAAAGCTGTACTAAGGATGAATTGTTGGCGCTATCTCTTATTTGCTCAATTAGGAATAGCACTCAGGGCAATTACTAACTCAAAACTAACTGACTTAAAAAGAAAGCAAGGGCTGCACTACCTAAAGGAACTGTTAAATTGTCAATACCCAAAAATGAAACAGCTTCTAAAGCAGTAGCGATAAATGCCACCATCAGCGATATCGTCCAAGTTTGCCAACTATTTCCTTGAGTTCCAACTAGAATCAAACTACTGACGAGATAGCTAACGAGCATCATAGTTAGGGAGCCTTCCCAACTTTTTTGTGTACCAAAAACTTTATACTTATGTTTACCAAAGCGTTGCCCAATCAAAGCTGCTAGTCCATCTCCCCAAGTCATTACCAAAATTCCGAGTGCTGCGTACTGGGGTTGTTGTAAGTACCAGAACCAGGCAACTAAAATACCGAAACTGACAGAGTAAAAAAACGTCCCTAAACTTTGTCGTCCCACGCTATTAATACCAGGAAGAATGGGCAATCGGTAGGATAATAAGGTGATTGCACTCGCTAAAATAGAAGCTGTAATCCCTACACTGGCGGGAATATCTAGCCACCAAGCGATTAAAATCACATTACCAGTGCCAATATGAACTATCTTCCGCACGATTTCTGGCTCGTCGGCGAAGCGGTTTACTGCCCATGCAATCAGGAGGATGAGTAACACCCAAATTGCAGCCAACGCAATTTGCAGCCAGAAAACCGGAATTGAGGTGAAGTCAGAAAATGTAATTAACAAAGATGCGACAAATGAAAAGTTTTACCCCTGTTACTAATTTATAAGATTTGGGTAGCTGCAATGAAATTATTATTTATTTGGCTGATTAGAGGCTACCGAATGTTTATCTCGCCGTTGTTTCTCCCAACTTGTCGCTTTCAACCAACTTGTTCGATGTATGCTATTGAAGCTATTGAACGATTTGGAGTGTTACGTGGTAGCTGGATGGCAACTCGGCGGATTTTGCGCTGTCATCCGTTTCATCCAGGTGGTTACGATCCAGTGCCGGAGGTGGTAGAAAAGGTGGAGGAGGAGTAGTTTTGTGCAAATGGTGGTGAATTGAGATTGGAGTTTAAACGCAGAGGGGCGCGGAGGGAAGCGCAGAGGGAGGCTGAGAATATAAGGGGAGTGTTCGTGGGTATAGCTATTTGGGGAGATGTCAACAGATGAGGTTGTCATCTAGTGTGGGGAGGTTGAATAATTTAATTTAGACTTACGATGATTAATTTTACTGCGATTTCTATACCTGAACCACAAATTCCTACTCCTGGCCCAAATCCGCTACCTAGTCCCGAACCTGTACCAGGGCCAGCGATACCCCAACCCTTACCGGGGCCTGTACCAGAAACAGTACCTACTCCCATTCCTCAAACAGTTCCGGCACCAATTCCCCAAACTATACCGGAACCTGTTTAGATTAACTTGGTAATGTAATCCAAAATCTAAAATCTAAAATCCAAAATGCTAAGAGCCGGAATTGTCGGACTTCCCAACGTCGGAAAATCTACTTTATTTAATGCTGTAGTTGCTAATGCCAAAGCAGAAGCCGCTAACTTCCCTTTTTGCACGATTGAACCGAATGTCGGCGTTGTCGCAGTACCGGATGAACGGTTAAATGTTCTTGCTAAGATTGCCAGTTCGGCACAAACTATCCCGGCGCGGGTTGAATTTGTAGATATTGCCGGTTTAGTTAAAGGTGCAAGTCAGGGTGAGGGACTAGGGAATCAATTCCTGTCCCACATCCGGGAAGTTGATGCGATCATCCATGTGGTACGTTGTTTTGAGAATGACGATATTATCCACGTTGCTGGTTCTGTTGACCCAGCACGAGATATTGAAATCATTAATATAGAACTGGGTTTATCAGATTTATCACAAATTGAACGACGAATTGACCGCACTCGCAAACAAGCTCGTACCAGCAAAGATGCACAGTTTGAAATCACAGTTTTAGAAAAATTAGCTGCGGCTTTAAATGAAGGTAAATCGGTGCGTCAGGTGAGCTTGAATGAAGAAGAAGCAGTAATTATTAAAGGACTGGAGCTGCTCACTTATAAACCGATTATCTACGCCGCCAATGTCTCTGAGGATGAGTTGGCAACGGGTAATGATTTTGTAGAAAAAGTGCGGCAAATTGCAGCAACAGAAAATGCTCAAGTTGTGATCGTTTCTGCCCAAGTTGAAGCAGAATTAGTGGAATTACCAGAGTCAGATAAAGCTGATTTCCTCGAATCTTTAGGTGTGGAAGAAGGTGGTTTGAAATCGTTGATTCGGGCAACTTACTTCCTTTTAGGCTTACGGACATATTTCACCTGCGGTCCCAAAGAAACCCGCGCTTGGACAATTAATGCTGGAATGTCTGCACCTCAAGCTGCTGGTGTAATCCACAGTGATTTTGAGCGGGGATTTATTCGCGCCGAAACTGTTGCTTATAAAGATTTGGTAACAACTGGTTCGATGAATGCTGCGAAGGAGAAAGGGTTGGTTCGCAGTGAAGGTAAAGAGTATGTTGTGCAGGAAGGGGATGTAATGTTGTTCCGATTTAATGTGTAGGGGTAATTAATGGGTGGCCGTTATCAATCAGATAATGGTCAACCTACATTAAGTTGCGTAGGCTTTGCCCGCCGTAGGCATCGCCGTAAGAATATTGACAAAGTGTTCTATATATGCAGTTGGCGATCACAAATAAACAAGCTTTACCCAAAATATAGTTGCAATCAGTAATTAGGTCAAATAGAATGAAAGGCGCTCTCCAAGAGGGAAGCGCATACCACATCACTGCTTTTGATTTCTCCAACAACTTCTAAACCAATTGCAGCAGTTATACCGCTAACCACAACAGTCAGTATTTCTCTTGTCGCTTCTTTAATTGGAATAACTTGAGTAGCATCAATTGCAAAATACTCTCGGTATCCACCTCCTATTTGAAAAGTAATAACATGATCGCCTATGTTCAGATGCCGTACATTCTTACCAAGATCAACGACAACAGATGCAGCTTCAACTCCTACATCGAATGGTGGTGTATTTGTAAAATATACCCCAGCAGCAATATTGACATCGGAAGCATTCACTCCAGCAAACAAATTACGCACGACAATCTCATTGGGAGCAGGTATAGGAAAATCAGCTTCAACAATATCAACAGCGCTTCTAAAATCTCGGCTCAACTGTTTGACAACTAGTTTTTTATAAGTCTTGGGGTTCATCATTATTTCCAAATAATTGGTATCAGTTTAAATCTTACTTACCAGCTGCTACTCTTAAATCTTATTCCTGGTCTGTAGCTTTAAACCTTTATCAGGCGATCGTCCTTCCTTTCTTCTGCCGATCTCTGTTCAGTTACTTCCACCCACAATGTATACATAAGAACCCAAATTCTCATCATCTGTACCAACAACCACACCGCCTTCTGCACCGGGAACAAGTTCTATACCTTCAATTTTGTGGTAATCAGAGCGGTAGAAAGGAACAAGTTGAGGATTTGCTCGCCATGTAATTTTGCGATCGCATAAGCCCAAGTAACCAGCAACATATACAGCTGACTGAAATGGGCCATCATCCCCTGCATCACTTGCTGAGGTGATGTAAACAATTCCTACTGGATCTACTTTTAAATCAGAAATATGTCGTACATTCCCCTTGGGAAATGGCACTTTCAAGTTACCATAACCGGAGAAGCTAATTTCATAAGTATTTGAGTCAAATTCCCCAAAATAAATAGTTCCTGTTTCTTCTCCCTCTCCACGATTACCCCAAATAGCCACTAATTTACCATCTATATATTGCAAGCCAAATGCTTCAAAGTTACTTTTTGGGGTAATTGCTGGTAACTCAAATTCTTTGAGTACAGAGATATTTTTGGTTGATATGTCTAATTTTAGATAATAAGCTTTCCCAGAACTACTTAAAGCGATAAAATCAGAATTTGCTTTTTTGGGAACCGATGTTAAAGATTCTAAGTCAATTGGTAATTGTGTGTTACTTGGCCAGTTCAATGGAAAATATTCAGGTTGATTTTTACCCTTGATACTAATAATTGCCATACGTCCTTGATTTGGTTTTTTGTTGTCATGGACAATCAAAAAATCTAGTGAATTGCTTTGCTGCTCTATCAAAGCCATACCACTGATCCCGAAAGGGATGCCACCGCGAACCGGACGCCAATCTTGTGCCGAAACTTCGTAGGATATGAGTAGGAATGCAGCCAGGAGTACTATGTTTATGATTAACCTGAAGAATAGAGGCATATTGATTTAGTCAAGTTGTGAGTATCAGTAATAGAAGTGTGTTAACCGATGCTCAATCATATCAAATCTAGGCAATTAGCAACCACCTTTTTAAGCAGGATATTATACCTATAATGGCTGTATATTCACTTAATTAATTTACTCATGATAGTACTTTCTGTAAAGAAAGCAATAATTCGTTGATTGTATAGGGTTTCGACAAAAATGTATTGATGCCAATGGCAGCTAATACACTGAGCTTATTGTCAGACATAAGTCCACTGCTGGCGATAATTTTGACTTGAGGGTTGATTTTTCGCAGGGTACGGATGGCAGTTAAACCATCTAGCGAGGGCAGCATAATATCCATGAGGACGGCACTAATTTTGTCTCTATTTTGAGCGTATAGTGCGATCGCTTCAATACCATCACTGGCAATTAAGATTTTGTAGTTGTGAGCTTCTAGTGATGTTCTGGTAATCTCTTGAATGGCAATTTCATCATCCACAACCAAAATCAATTCTTCGTGTCCTATCTGTGGTGGCAAATCTTCCGGGCTGAGTGTTTCCATTCCCTCCACGGCTGGTAAATAAACCTGAAAGCTAGTGCCAGTTCCCGGTTCGCTATACACGTTCACAAAACCGCCGTGACTTTTAATGATTCCAAGTACAGTGGAAAGTCCCAACCCTGTGCCTTTTCCCACATCTTTTGTGGTGAAGAATGGCTCAAAAATTCGATCTAATATTTCTCCAGGAATACCAATTCCTGTATCGGAAACAGAAATAACTGTGTAAAATCCCACCTTGGCTTCCAAGTTCATGCGGGCATAATTTTCATCAATCAACAGATTCTCGGCAGAGATACTCAAAGTACCACCATCAGTCATAGCATCGCGGGCGTTAACGCAGAGGTTCATCAGCACTTGATGCAGTTGGGTGCTATCTCCAGAAACCATCCACAAATTTTGTGGTACATCAGTACTGATTTCTATGGATTTTGGGAATGTCTCTTTCAGAATCTTGCCAAGTTCCACAATTATATGCCTAAGCTGCAAAGTGATCCGCTTTCCTTCCACACCCCGCGCAAAGGATAGCACTTGCTTGACTAAATCAGCGCCGCGTCTAGCGTTTATTTCCAAAATTTCTAGTAGATGGCGAGTTCGCTCATCTGCATCGGGAAATTTCAGCGGTAGCAGTTGCGCTCCTGCCAAAATCGGTGTCAGGATATTGTTGAGGTCGTGAGCAATGCCGCTAGCTAAAGTACCAATACTTTCCAGGCGTTGGGCACGAAATAATTGGGCTTCTAAGTGTTTTTTCTCGGTAATATCTGTGTCAACGGTGAGAATTGATTTGGGTTTTCCTTGTTCATCGCATACTAAAGTCCAGCGACTAGCAACGAGGATTTCTTTGTCAGTTTTGGTAAGTTTTGTTAATTCACCCTGCCATTTACCTTGACTAATAACTTGCAATAGAGCAGCTTCAATTTCTGGTGAAGGTTCGTCATACAAAAGCTCACTAGCATTTTTGCCCCAAGCTTCTGTAGCTTGCCAGCCATAAAGTGTTTCTGCGCCTTTGTTCCAGAAGATAATTTGATTGTTTAAATCTCGCACACAAATGGCATCTGTGGTGACATCTAGTAATGCTGCTTGTTCGCGGATTTTTTCTTCTGCTAATTTGCGTTCGCGTAGCGCAGCCTGTCGTTCGCTAATATCTATACTGGCGCATGTCACCCCAACAATTTCTTGGGTTTCATTCCGCAATGGCTCGACAGTTAAATCGTAATATCGAGTTGTATCTTGAATGGTAATTGATACTTCCTCTCGCGTTCCTATGCCTGTAACCAACACTCCAAGTTTAATGGTGATGAGATGTTGAGCATCTTCTACTGGGATAATATCTAAGTCTTGTTTGCCCAATATTTTCTCAACCGTCAATCCAGATGGGGGATTGTAAACCCAGGTGTACCGTAAATCTCTATCTTGGTTGTAGACAAAGATTGGAGAGTTTTTGAGAGCCACCCGAAATCGCTCTTCACTCTGCCGCAGTGCGTTATCTGCCTGTTGACGTTCGATAGCATAACGCATAGACCGCACCAGCAAGTCGCCAGTTACTTGCCCCTTCACTAAATAATCCTGCGCTCCTTGTTGCATTGCCCTAATTGCCAGGGTTTCATCATTTATACCCGTCAGTACAATGATTGGAGTTGCCTTTGCTTGATTGTGAGCGATGACAAAGGTTTGCAATCCCTGGCTATCTGGCAGCGAGAGGTCTAACAAAATTACATCAAAAATTTCGTTGGTTAGGTAGTTGACTGCTTCATCAAGCCGCTCAACGGGCATCAACTCAACTACAACTGTAGTAACTTCCTTGAATAACTCTTTTAACAATAAGACATCACCAGGGTTGTCTTCTACTAACAAAACTTTTATATTTTCACCTGCCATTTCCACTACTCCGGTGGCAGTTTTACGATCGCAAACCAAAAATTTTCTATTGATTGGACAATTTTAACGAATTGATCGAAATCTACGGGCTTAGTTATATAACAGTTGGCAGAAAGGTTATAGGCTTTGAGGATGTCTTCTTCAGCTTGAGAGGTCGTCAAAACTACTACAGGAATTCGTTTGAGGTTTTCATCTCCTTTAATTTCTGCTAATACTTCCCGTCCATCTTTTCTCGGCAGGTTTAAATCGAGCAGTATAATGTCTGGATGGATTACCTTAGCATATTTTTCTTGTTTTCGCAAGAAAGCCATTGCCTCGACACCATCTTCGACCACGTTCAAGTGAATCGAGATTTTGCTATCTTCTAGGGCGATGCGTGTAAGTTGGACATCGCCAGGATTATCCTCTACTAACAAAACCTCTATAGGCATAATCGCTATTATGGTGCTTACCATTGCTTACCTGCTCTATCTGGAATTGTGAAGTAGAAAGTCGAGCCTTGACCCGGTTTCGATTCAACCCAGATTCGGCCGCTGTGGCGTTCTATAATTTTCTTACAAATTGCCAGACCAATTCCAGTACCTGGATACTTGTCTCTACCGTGCAAACGCTGAAAAATTATAAAAATACGTTCAGCATACTGGGATTCCAAACCTATTCCATTATCACGCACCCAGAATAAATATTCGTTTTGAGTGGGGATTGGGGAGTGGAGAGATGGGGGAGATGAGGGAGATGAGGGAGATGAGGGAGATGAGGGAGATGAGGGAGATGGGGGAGATGAGACAGTATTTTCTTCCCATGCTTCCCCTACTTCCCAGTCCCCATTCCCCAATCCAATATGAATTCGTGGCTGTTGATGACGGCAAAATTTGATTGCGTTGGCGATGAGGTTTTGAAGCACTTGTGTCAATTGAGTAGCATCAGCCGTCACTTGAGGTAGGGTATCATAAGTGACAACTGCTCTACTATCTGCGATCGCCAGTTGGAGATTAGCGATCGCCTGCTCTAAGATTACATTACAATCAACCAGCATAAAGGGTTGTCCACGAGTGCTGACGCGAGAATAGTTCAACAAATCGTTGATCAAGGTCTGCATCCGCTGCGCCCCATCTACTGCGTAGGTGATAAACTGGTCGGCATTGGCATCCAGTTGATTTTTGTATCTCCGTTCTAGTAGTTGTAAATAACTAGTTACCATCCGCAACGGCTCTTGCAAGTCATGGGAAGCAACGTAGGCAAACTGTTCTAATTCAGCGTTGGAGCGAGCAAGTTCCTGAGTTTGCTGGGTTTCTTTTTCTAATAGTTGCGCTTGAGATAAAGCAATCCCAATTTGGTTTCCTAGTTGCTGTAACAACTCCGTCTCAAAGTTATTCCACTGTCGAGGTGCGGCACACTGATGAGCTAGCAACAAGCCCCAAATGCCATCTCTGACAAGAATCGGCACTACCAGATTCGCTCTGACAGCAAACTGCTGAAGAAATTTTCGATGGCATGGTTGGATATGAGCGGCTTCAATGTCTTCAATCGCACTGACTCTTCCCTGACGATATCTTTCTAGATATTGTTCTTTAAAGCAGGGATCAAAAATATTTTCTCCCAGAATTACCGGCCAACCAGGCAGCACCGCTTCTTGTACCACTGTTCCTGAATCGTCAGTCTCCAGTCGAAAAATTAACACACGGTCAGCTTGTAGTAATTTTTGTACCTCCGTCACCGAGGTTTTAAGAATTTCATCTATTTGTAAAGATTCTCGAATTTTCAGGGTGATTTCGGCGAATAATTGTGATCGCATATTTTGCCGTTTTAATTCTTCATCTGCCCGCTTGCGATCTGTGATATCAGTATAAGAACCCACCATCCGCACCACATCACCCAATGCGTCCCAAAGTGCCTGTCCTCGATCTAGAATCCATTTATAGCTGCCGTCTTGGCACTGGACTCGATATTCACAGACATAAAACGGTGTTTTCTTGGCAAAGTGGTCTTGGAAGGCTTGAAGTACCGAATCTCGCTCATCGGGATGGATTCGTTTTGTCCATTCATCCCAACGGTTGGAAACTTCGTGGTCTTTATAGCCGAGCATTTCCTTCCATTGAGTTGAGAAGAACACTTCATTAGTCTTGAAATTCCAATCCCAAATACCATCATTATTACCATGTAATGCTAATTGCCAACGTTCTTCACTTTCCCGTAGTGCTTCCGCTGTTCGCCGCCGTTCAGTAATGTCTTGAAAATAAATAGACAAGCCCTCTTTTGCAGGATAAGCGTGAACTTGAAGCCAGCATTGCTGTGGTAGATAGAACTCCTCAAATTCGACACTCACCTGCTCTAAAATTGCCCTTTGATACTCACAATAGAATGTTGTGCCAATAATTTCTGGAAACATCTCCCAGATGTTTTTACCCAAAAGTTCATTCTGGGTTTTTTGCAACAGCCGTTCTGCTTGACCATTAATGTAGGTGAATCGCCACTTTTTATCCAAGGCAAAAAAACCATCAGTGATACTTTCAAGCAAATTAGTAATGCGGGTTCTGGCAGCTTGCTCGTGCGCCATTAGTTTCTCGGTAATTTGAGATACCTCAGCTACATGACGCCTGAGTTCTAGTTGGTCGATTACCAGACGACTCAGAGCTACAAGCGCCTCTATTTGTTTTTGGCTTATTTGGCGTGGAACTTGGTCAATCACACATAGGGTTCCTAGCATATCTCCCATTGGAGTAATTAAGGGTACACCTGCATAAAACCGTATATATGGATAGCCAGTTACTACTGGATTACTTGCCAACTTTTCATCAGCTAGGGTATCAGGAACCACCACAACATTACGCTGCTCTTGACAAAGATAAGATAACCCAACACTCCGGGGCATTTCTGATACATCTAAACCTACTTTTGCCTTAAACCATTGACGGTTTTCATCAATGAAATTTACTAAGGATATAGGAGTACCGCAAATAAATGCCGCTAACTGAGCAAGATTGTCGTAGGCTTCTTCAGGTTCAGTGTCAAGAATTTGATACTGGCGGAGAGCTTCTAACCTCACCCTTTCTGTATCAAGATGTCTAGCTTTCATTAACTTTTTTTAATAAATCTAGAAGATACGGAGTACATGAGAATGGGATTCAGACCCCTTCTTCCGGTAATATTAGTACTTATCAAGAAGTTTTAATAAAAAAGATATGTCTTCAACTCCTCTAACATTGAACCTAATTGAAGGTTCAGTCTCCTTTAGTTTTTCACCCCAAGCAGCACGAGAATTAAAGACAGCAACAGATCAACTAATGGAGCGCTTGAAAGCTGTCGCCGCTAAACCCACTCCTGGCGGCGGTAGAGTCACTCCCCAGCCTCCCTTGGAATATCGTTATGCGGGTGAAGTATTTTTAGAAGTTTTCTGTAATCCTAATATTTGGCCAACGCCCTTCGCAGCCAAAGTTTTGCTGACTGTCCGCAACATTAACATCCGCTTGACTACTGAAGCTGAACTTACTCGCATCATTGAAGACATTAATCAGTATTTAGAGCAAGTAGGTTGACAACTCCTCAACCTAAAGGTACGAGGATTCTCCCTTCATCCAACATTGCCTCTAAAAAGCAGTGCCTTTAGATTGCAATAAATTGCGAGTCAAAAGTGAAGTTCCTACACTTCTATCGGATCAATGTAGGAACGTCACAGAATTCACATACTAAACTCAAGCAACGACACCAGATGTACAGAACAGATGGTTCTGATGCCTTATTTGACTTGAAAAGCTGTATAAATTCAGACTCAAATGCTTCTGTGTTAATCAAAAACTCAAGATTCTGTATAGGGCAATGCTCATCAAAAACCAGAGATTATCCCCCAGATTGGGCATCGAATCGTTAATGGTGACATCCACACACCGAAAATAAGCTCCCAATCCGAAATCCGAAATCAAAAATTGATTAGTCGTTGTCCCACTGTTCACGACCAATTAGGTCGCCAATGCGATCGCGCAACAAAAAGTCACATTTCTCTAATTCACATTCAACGCAAACCCACTCTCTAGCTGGAATGTATTGGCAGAGGCTATATATTGGCTGTTGTCGGCTAACCATTCCCTTTTGCACCAGTCGGCGTGCTTCGTCTTGAATCACATCTAGAGAGTAGTAATTGATAGAAGGCACCGTATTCACACTCATGTTTTTTACTCACAAATTAACACTTACGATAGTGTTCCCGTTAATAATTAGGAACAAACATTACAGAAATTAGACTTGTGGCTAGGATTTTGTAGTTTGCTATACGGAACTATTTTTATTTTGACGCTACATCTCCTGAAATTATCTCAAGAAATGTTAAGAAAGTCAACGAATCCTGACATTTCCCTCAAATCCGCTTTACAAAAAAAATTCCGAGTAGTTAACTTAACCTGCTTATGCAGCTGTATGACTTTGATGCCACAAGTCTGAAAGTCTTGCCATTACTGTATTTAGGCAAGATTTGGAGGGTGGGAAGAGTTTATATTGCGATTCGCTTACATATCAAATAGTCACCTTAAAGCTTGATCTATCACTGCGGGTATTCATCTAAGGGTAAACAACACAATAATATTTGTCAGTTACTAGGGTATAAACTGTTGCAAAACATAACGGCTAAAGTATACTACAAAGGCTTTTACCCTAGCATCTGTTAACAATTTCTTAAGTAAGACCGCAATTAATTAGGTTAATTTCAGCACTCACTGTAAACAGTTTTCTTTAGATAAACATCTACAAAAGGGTGGAGTCAGGCAATTCCAAATCAAACAATATCTAATCGCTGTGGGAGTAGGAGAAGGGAGAATACTAGAGTAGAGACGAAAGCCAAGACAAGTACTGAATCCCTGAATTAAGTTATGGTTACATTAAAACAGACGCGATCTCGTCACGTCTGTAAAATGTTTGGCGGATTTGCTGAGGTTAATTGTTCTGAAGTTACATTGTTGTTTTAGTTACTTATTCGGAGAATTCCTCATCATTTTGAACAGTGCTGTCTTCTACTGCTACAAGATTTTCTGGCGGGCGATCGTGATTAAGTTGATCTAGCAGTGCCAATACTTTATTACCACGTTCTATGGAGCGATCTTCGAGAAATATCACCTCTGGGGTTCGACGTAGCCGTACCCGCGCCCCAAGTTCGCTGCGGACATAACCTGTGGCCGACTTTAAGCCTGCCATTGTTTCTACCTTAGCTTCATCTGTTCCATAGATGCTGACGTAGATTTTGGCGTGTTGGAGATCGCCAGAAACATCAACATCAGTAACACTAACCATTCCAGTACCCACACGGTCATCCTTAATGCCGTTGAGTAGCATTTGGCTAACTTCCCGTTTGATCAGTTCAGCAACGCGGGAAACCCGACGATTTGTAGCCATAAAAATTTCGCCTCATTACAGAGGTTATACGACAAAAATAGATGCAAGTTGGGTAGACAGTACTTTTAGCGGGAGCAACGCCAAGAGCAACCGTCTGTGGGGCACAGCCCCGATATAACGCTAGTCTAGATTGCACTCAAGCCCAGCATTGCCCGTAGAGTGAAAGTCAGAAAGACTAAGCTGCTCACCAATAAACCCAGGATAGCGATCGAGGTGACAGGGCGTTTCAACAGTGGCACTAATGGCGCAAAGGTGTTTAAAAACAGGCCTAAGACGATAGTAATTAAGTACCGAGGGTAGCGAAAGACGTTATCCCAAAATCCGTCAAACATCTGAATGTAAACTGCCTTGTTATATACTTACGTTTGTTTTGATATGCTTTATCTACTCAATTGTAATATATGTGGCTAGAAATTTAGCCAGTTAATCTAAAATTTGGCTCTTCGGTTATATTGGCTTTATTTTAGTTGTGATTATTTTTAGTGAAATCGGAAGTAAATGGTAATTCAAATCCCCAAGGAAACTAGCCCGCGTCCATTTTTGAAGTGGGCAGGGGGCAAAAGTAGGTTGATACAGCAATATATTCCTTATTTTCCCAAGAATTATAAAAATTACTATGAGCCATTTTTAGGTGGTGGAGCAGTTTTTTTTCTATCTCCAACCAAGTACAGCAATTTTAACTGATAATAAAGATTATTGTTATAGTGTTATAAATAAAATTAAAGCAGCACCTTCAATTAACTCAAATACAAAAAATAGAGGCATGATTGATGAACTACTAATTACATCTTTTAGAGATTTTTATTTGCCCAAGCAATGAATCTGTCTAAACTATAAACTGCTAATAAATTATGGTTATCATTAACTCTTGCTTTCAGCCATTTGCTTGCGCCCTCTCGCATACCTTCACCGCCTAAAATTACAATAGTCGGTGCAGGGTAATAATTCTCGATGTTCATATTCAAGTAAGGAAACTTTTCATCAACTGAACCAGGGCTTTCTTGCCATTTGCACTCGAAAATTAAACCAGATGGCATTGCAGGTGAGCCAATAACATAAAAATCAACCTTCAAATCGGTATGATAAATTCCAGTTCCAATATAAACTTCTTTTCCATAACGTTTTGGTAATAAAGCAGCATTGAGTATAAATTCTTTTTGGACATAGTTCCCTACTTGGAAATAATTATGTCCATTTAAGATTGCTTCTACATTTCCTTCTAAAATATTCCCAGACTTATTTGCCCGTCCACCTTGAGTCAGAGCCATCTTCAATCCCTCTGCCAAAAGTCCTGCTTATTATAGGATTTCACAGAAGTAGTAAAAAAAGGTCAGTGACTTAATATCAATTTTTGATTTTGACTAAACAAGGTTGGATTGACAGGTAAAAAATCCGATTTTATTGGTATTTTTGTACTAAACAAATACAAATGTATTAATAATTTGGAGCAGGAACGAGTTACTAATTCAGGTAATAGTTAAAATAATGGATTTTTCTTTAGTCTCAAAGACCAACTATTGCAAGCGATTACGCCATTTTTATGAGTTTTGTGAACAGTGGAAAACAGCGTAGATAATAATCTCCTGTTCATTAAACTCGTAAAAGACGACGTAGGGAAAATGCCTAATTGTAGCGCGGCGATAGGTTTCATGAACAATCTGGTATGTGCTGGGATGACGCTAAATTAAATTCAGGCAGGCATCAGTACAGCGTAGGAACTGTGCGCCTAGCCCAAATTCGCGCCCCTCGTACCAGTCATAAGCTTCAATAATGTCCAGTTCTGCGGCTGTAAGGATAGTTAAGTTTCTAGCCATGCCGTTGAGAGATTCTGGCTTTTACATCTTCTCAACTGTTGCTAATGGCTGGATTTTGCAAATATTCGGCTTTGCGACGAGCTAGCTCTTGTTTCTGCCAATCTAAAACTGGGAGCGCTGCTGGTGTAGCGGCAATCTCATCCCATAAATCTTCTACCAGTTGGAGTTTTTCCGCTCTCGAAAGACTAGAGAGTTCGGGAAATACTGGGTTCATGGTCTTCTCTATATTTTATTCACCTTCATTTTAGCCTGTCTGTGCCTCAGTATGACCGTTGCGGATAGACCATGCTAGTTCTAAAAGTTGAGTCCAGCGCTTTTGTAGCTGTTTGGGGGTGCATTTGATGGCTTTGGCGATCGCTTGGTCGTTTTGTCGGGCAGTTTTTAACTCTAATATTTGCTGTTGCTGTTCTGTGAGTTGATTCACAAAGATTTCCCACTGCTGGGAAGATAAACCCAATTTTTGCTCTAAACCCGCGCCTAACCATTGATGTACTAATTGCCAGTGGTGTTGTTTGGCAAACTTTTCGACGTGGTATTTAAAGCGTTGTTGGAGATAATCGCGCTGACGGCTAGTTAAACCGAGAATTTGGTCAATTTCTGGGGCTGAAAGGTCTTGAAGTTTCAAGCTGAGGTAGTTCATACAATCAGATTGACCTTGAGACTCCAGATATTTCATCAATTCAGTGATGACGCGATCGCGTTCTGATTCTTCTGATGGATCGAAATTAGTTTGAGCAATCATTTGCGATCGCAGCTGTTGCACCGCCGAGTTACGCTGGTAAGATTCTGCTTCTTCACCCTTAGCAGATTCTACCGCCAGTTCAATATCCACAGTCGTTTCTTGGGGCTGACGACGAGCAAAACCTTGGGCCCGCAAGATAATCAATTGCTGATTTGCACCACCAGGTAAATTGATCCGGCGTTTGGCATACTGTTCTGTAAAAGCCATGTATTCAGCTAATTGCAGCTGAGTACGCGGCGTGTGATTCTCTGGTAGTTCGTTTTCTCTGCGGAAAGCTTTAATCGCTTCGATATAAAATGCTTGTAAAAAATCTTCAATCAGGCTGTAACGAGCATCAAAGCCCAACTCAGAGCCGGATATAGTTACATGACGGTAAACCATAGCACCCAAATTGCTATGTAATTCCACCCGCCCTTGTTTGGAACCCAGTTGGTAGTAACGTAAGCACTTTTGCATCCGATGCCTTCCCAACGTCATCTGCCAGGACTTGATTTCCCCAGATGTTTGAATACGGGAGCTTTTATCGCAAATGCGTTCTACTTCTACGGCTATGCGCTTTGCTAAAGCTTCTACGCACTTGGGTGTTGCTTTCACTTGCGCTTGCATTTCCTCACACAGCAATTCAATTAAGGTATCACTGCTGCTATCTGAAAATTCTTCAGTCGAAACGCGGTTCTCAAAAATGGGTGTAGAGTTTGGTAGATTGACGACGTTAGATTTCATGACTTTTCCAGGTAGTAGTATTGCACCGTAATTACAACGCAGACACAGCAATCAAGACCGTCCTTGACCGGAGAATCTTTGGGCATTCATCCATCAAGACTTGCCGTATATAATGCTCACATCTAAAGCTCATATATCAAAACTATAGGAAATACGAAAGAGTTACAGTTATGGCAATGTGTCGGTTTTTTTCACAAGCCACTATTTTGACGCTGGCACACGAGTACCCGCCATTGTCTCAAAGTTGTCAAATACCTTACTGTGCCAACTGTTGCCAGCATTCTGTTATATCCACTGCCTCACCGAACAGCCCATCTTAGACATCGCCTTTAAATATGACAATTTTAAAACTGGAGTTATTTTGATCACAATTTCCGAAACTGAGAGGTGCGCCTGTGAAGTGGGGGCTGGGGACTAGGGACTGGGCATTAGAAAGATGAGTATGTGGATTCATACCCCAACCAAATCTTAAAAGAATTTTTTCCCCAATACCCAATCCCCAGTCCTGAAATTCTTATACCCATGCTGCTGCTGCTTCCCAACCTAAACCCCTCCGTATAATTACTGCTTTGTCTCCGGTCATATCCAAGATGGTAGACACTTGATATGTAGGTTCCTCGCCAGTGTCAATAATTATGTCTACCAACTTATCCAAACGGTCAAATAGCTCTACCCGCGACTGAATCATTTCAGGATCTATCCGAACCACGCCATTATCAGCTTCATCAGGTGGCAGATGTGCCGAAGTTGAAATAATCGGATTACCCAAAGCTGCCAGCAACTCCAAACACACAGTATGGTTTGGGACTCTAATTCCGGTAGTTTTCCGCTTGGGGCTTTGCACCAATCGCGGTACTAACTTCGTAGCTGGGAGCAAAAACGTGTATGAACCCGGAATCAGGCGTTTCATAATCCGATATGCTGTGTCACTTACGAAGGCATAAGTTGCCACATTTGACAGCGAGGGACATAAAAATGTCAATGGTTTATCATTTGCTAGCTTCTTAATTTGCCGCACTCGTTCTACCGCCGACTTGGCATTCAAATCACAACCGATCGCATAAACTGTATCAGTAGGGTAAAGCATGACTGCGCCACTAGAGAGCGCCGACTTTATTTCCTCTATTCGGCGAATTTGAGGATTATCCGGATGAACTGGGAAAATTTTTGCCATAACTCGGTGAGTGGGGATTGGGGATTGGGGAATTGGGGAGATGGGGGAGATGAGGGAGATGGGGGAGATGGGGGAGATGAGGGAGATGAGGGAGATGGGGCAATACGGTTCGGATAAGCATTTTGAACTCAGAATAGGGTTTTGGGAAAAGGGTAAGGGTTAAAGGTTTTTTATTCCCCTTTCCCCTTTCCCCTTTCCCCTTTCCCCTTTAACCGAACCGTATTGGGAGATGGGGGAGACAGGAGAATAACCAATGCCCAATGCCCAATGCCCAATAACTAATAACTAATGACTATGAATAAAATCGCTTATCTTCAATGTCCGACAGGAATTTCTGGTGATATGTGCCTGGGTGCTTTGGTAAGTTTGGGTGTTCCTGTGGAGTATTTAATTGCAAAACTCAATGGGTTAGGTATTGAACAGGAATATCAGTTAAGGGCAGAATTTGTCCAACGGAATGGTCAGCAGGCGACTAAAGTCCATGTAGATTTAGTACACGATCGCCATCACCAGCACCACGATCATGAACACAGTCACCATCACACGCGCCATTTGCCAGAAATAGAGCAAATGATTCTCAAAGCGGGGTTGCCATCACGGGCAGAAGCTTGGAGTTTGGCGGTATTCCGACAGCTAGCAGTGGCAGAAGGGGCTGTACATGGCATTACGCCTGAAAAAGTTCATTTTCATGAGGTGGGTGCGATAGATGCAATCGTAGATATTGTGGGTACTTGCTTGGGGTTGGATTGGTTGGGGATTGAGAGCAATGAGGAAGGATGGCCCCTGCTTTACTGCTCGGCGTTCCCGACTGGTGGCGGCACTGTCCGATCTGCACATGGTCAGATGGCGGTGCCAGTGCCAGCAGTATTAAAGCTGTGGGAAATGCGGGGTTGTCCAGTTTATAGCAATGGTATTGACAGAGAACTGGTGACACCAACAGGAGCCGCGATCGCCACTACTTTGGCAAGAGATTTTGGTTCACCACCTGCGATCGCTATCAAGCAGATAGGACTGGGAGCAGGAACCATAAATTTACCCATTCCCAATATTTTACGCCTCTGGTTGGGTGAAAGTGCAAGTTTACAGTCAAATTTCAGTGATTCTGAAGGTACTAGCTCAAATTTGGAAACCATCTCGGTACTAGAAACCCAAATTGATGATTTAAATCCACAAGCGATCGGCTATACGTTTGAGGCGTTGTTTGCGGCTGGTGCGCTGGATGTTTTTACCCAAGCGATCGGTATGAAAAAGTCGCGTCCGGGGATTTTGCTAACTGTGATTTGTCATCCAGAAAATTTACTCAGTTGTGAAGCCGTTATCTTCCGCGAAACTACAACTTTAGGTATTCGACGAACAACTCAGCAACGCGCCATTTTACAACGGGAAATTCAAGAAGTGGAAACGGAATATGGCAAAGTGCGTCTTAAGATAGCATGGAAGGGACAATCAACAGAAAAAGTTATTGCAAATGTGCAGCCAGAATATGAAGATTGTGCAGACTTAGCCCGAAAACATAATATTCCCTGGCGCGAAATTCAACGGCTGGCGCTACAGCGTTGGTATTTATTGACACTCCCCATCCCTAAAGGGAGAGGATTCTAGCATCACTGACGTTCTTTGCTTTTACAGGTCTTACGACCAATAGAAGTAGAGAGAACGTCTCCACTAGCGTCACGTTGTTCTACATACCCGCAATGTGGACAAGAATGAGTGCGAGTACTTAAAGATTTTTGGACTTTAGCACCACAATTAGAACATTCAATGCTTGTAAAATGGGGAGGAACCGCAATTATTTCTCTCCCAAACTTTTCTCCAAAGTATTCAAGCCACTGACGAAAGTTGTACCAAGACGCTGGAAGAGATTTTGCGAAAGCCACAGGTCGGTTGGCAAAAACTGATGCTATTGATGCACAAATTTTGGCACACTTTGGGGAAGCAATGAAACCCCAGGTGTTAGCAATCTGTACTGAAACAGCGCGTCAACTGGGCGAATTAATTAGTCGCATCAGACAGTTAGTCGAGATGCAGACTGCTGAGAAAAATCGTCGGGCGCGTGCCCGTGGTAAAGCATTAGCAGATATTGAGGCTCATATTGAATATCTTGAAGAGCGTCTCAAACAGCTCAATCAACAAATTCAGGAATTGACGCAAAATAATCAACAATGGATTGATAAAGTCAATAACCTC
>NZ_JBALDZ010000132.1:0-7585 GCF_036917155.1 Nostoc sp.
GATGGCGAGGCAACTTTACTATCACTAATTTTTTACCGATGGTAGGTGTAATATCAGCTTACCTGCTTTGTATACCAATTAGATAGCTAGGGAGTGGCAGGTTTGGGTTAACTATGCTGACGGGTCTAAGTCTGTGGTGTGCGATTGGTTGGTGGTGTTCTAGAGTACTCACAAAGGTCACGCCTATTAATCGTAGAGATTCTTTCGACTTTTATTTCGTCAGCGCCATCACTTCAAAAAATGCGATAAGTACATTTACTCTTCAATTGCATCTAGCGTAGGTTTATATTTTCTAGATACTCAAGTGTGGTAAACCTCTAAGTATCAAGTTTTTTGACAATTAAGGTAAAACTCAATGCCAGATATTATAGATACTGCAATCAATGCAGGTACTTTCAACACTTTGGTAACAGCAATTACAACTGCTGGTTTGGACACAGCGCTCAAAGGTTCCGGCCCATTTACCGTATTTGCACCAACAGATGAGGCATTTTCTAAACTGCCATCTGGTACTGTAGAAGCATTACTTGAAGATGTGATTGAGTTAAGAAAAGTTCTAGAGTATCACGTAGTAGCTCAAAAAATTGTTGCAGTAGATTTGGCACAGTTGTCCGAGGTAACAACAACCCAGGGAACAGACCTCAAAATTGATTCTAATAATGGTGTTAAGGTAAATGAAGCAACAGTTGTCACACCGGATGTGTCAGCAGATAATGGTGTGATTCATGTTATTGATCAGGTATTAATCCCTCAGTAAAATGCCGTGAAGTCTTTTTGAGATTAAACATCGCGATTGCTGCTCTGTGCGGCTTCTTCTGAGTCCATCGGTGAGAGGCTCATAAAACTGTGGTCTTGTGGTTCATTGTAGGTTGCTCCACCGGCGGCAAGTCCAGGGAGCAACCATCGCATCAACTTTTTCTCGGCTTGATGAAGATAAACATACAAGTGCCAATACTTATGCGGGTACAGCTAGTCGCGTAACTGTTGGGCAGACACTTCCGGGTGGGGGTATAGTGATCGCAAACGGCACTTATCGAGACGTTTTCAATAATGATTCTGATCATTAATCATTACTTATTGCGAAAATATTAAGGGCTCATTTTGAGTCTTGGAAAGTAAATCAAACAGTAAATACAGTAAATGCTGATTTTTTCTTCGATTTTCAATTTTGCTTACGATCTTGAGTAATTTAGATGCGGCCGTCCTGACTTTCGGCTGAAAAGACAATTACCCATACCATTCATTCATCAGAATTTGCTCGCACCTTACGATCATTTCCTGCGCCTGGGATAAACCAAGATTATAAGCATTCTCAAAACACGCTTTGGCTTCGATCACCCGCTTCCTTCGACCCTGTTCATCGCCTTTGTTGTACCAAGCTCTAGACATCAGTGGGTCTATTTCCAACGCTCGGTCATAACACGAAAGCGCTTCCTCTTGCTGACCGAGGCTACTCAACGTATTCCCTTTATTCATCCATGCAATCGCGTTTCTTGGTTCAAACTCCAGTGCCGAATTGTAAGACTGTAAAGCTGCTTCGTGATACTCCAGTCTCCAAAGCGCCAATCCTTTGTTGATCCAACTTTCCACATGGCACGGATCGATTGCAAGCACGTTGTTATAGTAGGCCACCGCTTCGTTAAACTTTCCTGCGTCTTGAAGCACCATTGCTTGTTGAAACATGTCAATGATATTTTCTGATGGTTCCGACATCACTTAAACTTCCTATTTGAAATCTCGCTTTGCCCATTCTCGAATAAATGCTATTAACTAATACCCTAATACCATTTTACAAAAAATCTGAGCCATTATCCTAACCACTCAGGATTTTTGGCTGTACCATCAAATTGGCTAGTGGTTTTAAATAGCTCATACTGACCTTTAAGAGCAGCTTGGCGAGTCCGATTCAGTAATGCTTTAACTTGTTCCTGGCTCATGGGTGTAAAAGTACGTACTGCCTCAAAAGCCTGGTTTAAGATAGGCATACTTTCAATGCCTGTAATCACCGTTGAAGTTGGTAGATTCATCGCGTAATGCAGACATTCGATAGGTTTGACCACATTGCTTTTGAGAATGTTTTGGTCGCCCATAGATTTCATCCCCAGTACAGCAATTCCGTCCTGAACCAGTTTGGGTAAAACTTGCCTCTCAAAACTGCGGAAATGGGCATCCATAACATTTAACGGCATTTGCACTGCATCAAAACGGAACTTATTTTGATTGGCAACTTCCAACATTCTCAGGTGTACTAAAGGGTCTTTGTGTCCAGTAAAGCCTATGTAGCGAATCTTGCCAGCTTTTTGTGCTTCCACAACTGCTTCCATCGCACCGCCAGGGGCAAAAATCCGGTCTGGATCTTCCATACGAATGACTTCATGATGCTGCAATAAATCAATGTGGTCTGTTTGCAAACGTTTTAAAGATTCATCAATTTGTTTAGTAGCGGCCGCCTTTGTACTGATAGCTAGCTTTGCATAGGAGCAAAATTCGCTGCTTCTAACTGTTGAAGGAGAAAAGCAGTCAGGTAGAGATAGATTTTTGATATAGATGACTTGGTATTCGGCGGTCACGGTTAAAAACGTTAGAGTTTCTGCTGTGATGTCGGCAAAATCTGAGATACCCTTCTTTTGCCACTTTCCGGGAGTGTATAGGGTGTGGGAGGTGTGGGGACTGTGGGAGGATGGGGAAGAAATCTGGCTCCCCACACTCCCCCCTCTCCCCACACTCAAAAGCCAGTTAAAGCAGGGGCTTGCGATTAACAAGCGTGCCATTCGTCAATAAACCGTATTACCTTTATTTTTAGTGTGGCGCGAGTTGAGAGTTGATGATTTTTGTCGGTGAGCAGCATCTAAAACTTGAACTTACATAACACTATTACCATAGGTAGATCCTAGCTTCTGCTGGTAAATGCTATCATCTAGCATGGCAGAGTTTAAAAAAGCTTTTATGGATTCACCTGTAGTACTGATCAATGTCTTCTCTGTTCCTCAAGGTTTAGAAGATGAGTTTCTTCGGAAATGGAATCAGACTGCTCAGTTGATGAAAAATGAGCCAGGGTTTATCGATACAAAGTTACATCGCAGTCTTGACCCAACCGAGAGATTTCAATTTATTAATATTGCAAAATGGTCTAGTAAAGAAGCTTGGAAATCGGCATTCTCTAAACGCATTTCCCAAAATGAGATTTTTGAACAACAATTACCTGTTGAAGCTAATCCTGCACTCTATCAAATTGAAGCAGAGTACTAATCTCAAAATAGAATTTAGAGGAGTCATAATTCAGCTATGATTACTGAAAATGATGATTCAGTCGATGCAGTCAATGAACTGTTGAGAAAAATCTCTATTAAAGAAACCCAGCTAAGAATAGCCCAAGAGTCGAATCTCATTCAGACTGCTGAAGTGTTAGAAAATCAACTATCCCAACTGCAACAAGAATTGGGAGATAATTCAGACACACAATTGCAGTCACTAATGAGCTTGTAAAATGCTTATGACGGCAACTGAGCTTTTTAGAAGTGGGGCTTACACCTGCGCTAAAATATGATGTTCCTATTCTGAAATAAGGGCAATTGAATCGCTTGTAACTGTTTGGCGTTATCCAGGTTAAACAACGAAATCCCCAGCAACCTAATACTGCGGTTTTCCAGTTCAATAGACTTGTCCGCAAATCCTAAATGCTTATGAGGCAAGGTTTTGACGGATTAGGTAGAAACTGCGATCACGAACTTGCGATCGCAATCTGTGCGAGTTGCTCCCAAGCAAAAAGAACTAACTTTTATCCAGAATGACTTTCAAAATGTTTAGAATCGCTCTTAAGACTGGATTGCTTACAGCGTCAACCAAGTTTCTCTTCCATAGTCTTGAATTTTACCATAGTCTCGAACTGAAACAAACAAAAATCAAATGACATCTAGCATATAACTTTACAGCAAACAACAGCCTAGAGGATGAACTCTATTGCCAAACTGGTAATATAATAAAATATATAAGGTACGAGTTATTACTTAGGGACTGCTTTATTTCAAGCTGCTTTAGTTACTCTTCTTAACTTATACTAATTCCAAAAATGTTTACGACAGATTTACCCCACCTGCGCTGACGCGCTCTCGCCTTGCCAAGGGAGAGTTAGGGAGGGGTATTATCGATGTGTCGCATTCTTTTTTCAAATTGGTATTATTGACTAAATTGATTTAGATTCTGCACGTATCCGCAAGATTGAAATAATGCAAACACGAATAGACTTTAAAACAAATTGGGTGGTGAAAGTCCAAGTTTTTTTTCTGGAGATTATGACTTGGGTTTGACAGAAAAACTGTATTTGATTTTGAATAGCAATAATGGTTAGACAACTGAAAGGTTATCATCATACTCAAATCCTTCGAGAAGATAGTAGTACCATTATTTATCGGGGAATAAAAGAATTAGATAGAACGCCTGTAATCATAAAATATATTAAAACAAAATACCCAACTATCGAAGATATTGCCCGGTTAAAATATGAGTATAAAGTTCTCCAGTCGCTAAAGATTGTCGGAGTTATTAAATGCTACGTATTAGAAGATAAGCATCAGTTTGGAGCAATTATTTTGGAAGATTTTGGTGGAGAGCCACTTTCAAAATACCTGAGTCAAAAATCCTTCGATTTAAGTGAATTTTTAGAGGTTGGAATTCAGCTTGCCGAAACACTAGCAAACCTCCATCAATACCAAGTTACTCATAATAATTTAAAACCTGGTAATGTTTTTTTCAATCCGCAAACTGGACAGGTTAAAATTGACGATTTTAGCCTTGCTACCTATTTGGATGAAGAAAAGCAAACAATTAGTAATCAGAATTTTTTTGAAGATGCTTTCTATATATCACCTGAGCAAACGGGGCGGATGAACCGCTTAGTTGATTACCGCACTGACTTCTATTCTTTAGGCATTATTTTCTATGAAATTCTCACAGGACAGTTACCCTGTCAAAGTAACGAACTGTTAGAACTCGTTCATTGCCATATTGCTAAAATTCCAATTCCTCCTTCTATAATTGCCAAAAATCTGGGCTTAAGAGAAATTCCTCAGGTAGTTTCTGATATTGTGATGAAACTTTTGGCAAAGACAGCAGAAGAACGTTATCAAAATGGTCTTGTTAACCATACAATCCTGATTGCACGTAATGGCGATGAGTTTGCTATTGATGATTCTGCTGCCCCAATTCGTGCTAGCAACGGTGAGATAATTGGGGCAGTTATGGTATTTCATTATGTCTCCCGTACCCGCACCTTATCTCGACAACTTTTTTGGCAAGCTAGCCATGATTCTTTAACTGGACTGCTAAATCGACGCGAATTTGAACGCCATTTACAGCAGACTATTAACGATGCCAAGGTGCATAATCAGCAACACGCCCTCTGCTATCTAGATTTAGACCAATTCAAAATCGTCAACGATACCTGTGGTCATATTGCCGGCGATGAACTCTTGCGTCAAGTGACAGCATTATTTCAAGGTCAGGTGCGGAAGACGGATACTTTAGCTCGCATCGGTGGAGATGAATTTGGCTTACTCCTGAATCAATGCTCACTACAACAAGCACAACGAGTTTCCAATACCATCCGTCAGAAAGTTCAGGAGCTTCGATTTATCTGGCAGGAAAAACTTTTTACAATTGGTATCAGTATTGGATTAGTTATGATTGATACGCAGAGCAAAAGTGTTGCTCATGTCTTAAGTCTGGCAGATGCCGCTTGCTATGCAGCTAAAAATCGAGGGCGTAATCGGGTACAGGTTTATCAAGTAGACGATGTTGAGCTACTACGACATAAAGGTGAAATGGAATGGGTAACGCGTATTACTCAGGCTCTAGAAGAGAATCGATTTTGCCTTTATTACCAAACGATTATCCCAGTTTTGCCAACTCAGATCGAAGAACAACATTATGAAGTCCTTTTGCGTTTGCAAGACGAAACTGGGGCTTTGGTATTACCTATGGCATTTATTCCTGCCGCAGAACGTTATAACCTGATGCATTTAATTGACCGTTGGGTAATTCGGACTCTATTTACTACTCAAGGACAACACTATCGTAATAGCTGGAACGATTATCAATCAAGGAATCAGCCATGCAATTCTATTTATGCAATTAATCTTTCGGGTGCAAGTATCAATGATGACCAATTTATTGAATTCTTAGATGAGCAATTTGCTTTGCATCAAATCCCACCGCAAATGATCTGCTTTGAAATTACTGAAACTCTTGCTATTAGTAACTTAGCAAAAGCTTCTTTATTTATCAGCGAATTAAGAAGCCTTGGCTGTCGCTTTGCACTAGATGACTTCGGTAGTGGAATGTCATCTTTCACTTATCTGAAAAACCTACCTGTAGATTTTCTCAAAATTGATAGCAGTTTTATTCGGCAGATTTTGGATAGTTCTATTGATTTAGCAATGGTTGAAGCAATTAATAATATTGGGCATATTATGGGGCTTCAAACTATTGCAGAGTTTGTTGAAAGTGATGCCATTTTAGAAAAAATTAAAGGTCTTGGGGTAGATTATGCTCAAGGTTACAGCATCGCAAAACCATGTTCTTTTGCGTGACTGATTGTCACTTAAAGGATAATGTGGCCGTTTTTAAAGCATAAAGTGGCCGCAGTAGTAAAACCTTAGAGAAAGGCGAATAAATAAGATTTACTGTGAAAGATCCAGTCTTATCTGCCTCAAAACATCAATTACCTCAGCCTGCCACAGCGAAGAGGGATGAGGCATAAATTTTCTGAGATTTTTAGCAGTAGGGGTAATGCCTTGTGCATGAAGTACTGGAGCGAGTTGGCGCACTTCTCGACAGCCTTGCTCAATAGCTAGTTTATGGACGAATTTGCGGTAATCTTTATAGCGTAAAGAAATAGCATGGCACACAATAGGGCAATAGTGGTAGAAAGTAGCCAAACCAATACCAGTTCTCTTAGCTATTTTTCTTAGAGAAGGTGGTGGATACTCGTCGCTAAACAAAGCTAATTCAAGTATGTTTCTGATGTGCAAAAATCTTAGCTGCTGTTGATATTCACTATATCTAGTAACCAAAGATGCTGATAAAGATTTTGAGCAAGCAGTTAAACTACTAGGAGTTTTGAATCCTAAACGAACAGCTAATTGAGTTAAAGAAGGAGGTGGTTCTTCTTCTTGAGCTAGTTGCATCGCCTGAATAACTCGTTCGCATTTAGGACTACTATTTGAAGTAACTAAAGCAGGCTGTGATGATAATTTTTTCTGTTTAGGAGCAGGTAGAGAAACTAGCTGGTTAAGAGTAAGAGGTAGTATTTTAAGTTGAAGAAAATCGACAAGATTAGTTGATAAGGCATAGCAGATTTTCAAAAGTTTATCTAAATTTGGGATGGCTACACCTGAATACCAATGTAGAATTTCATATCTCGATAACCCAAGCCAACGACCAAAAGCGGAAACATTACCTTGAGTATATTGATAGACGTAAGCTCTTAGTATTGGTAATCGTTCATGGGGGTAAATTATTGCTGAAATCGGGCAAAATCTAATGTGTGAAGAAGTTACAGCAATTAAACACACAAGCAGATCCATCT
>NZ_JBALDZ010000133.1:0-11572 GCF_036917155.1 Nostoc sp.
CTTTGCCTGTGAAACTACTTTACACTGCTTTACATTTTTTAATCAACTTTTGTTACTTCAGTAAACCTGATGCAAATTATTAGTTTTGCTTATTTTAAAAATATGATTAAGTAAAAAATTGAGATATTAATATTACCTAGCCCTATGAAGCGGAAAGAATTTATTACCATATCTTTCACAGCACTACTACTGAAAGCCTGCAACCAAAATCCAATAAAAATCTGGAATTATTTATCTAATCAGCTTTCACGAACTTTAGAGACGCCAAGTGCTGTAGGATGTCTTGCAATCAATCTTAGAGCTAATTACCTGGGTGCGGATTTTGTGTTAGTCTGCGGAGGCGGACAATGCTTGTGTAGTAGCGAATTATATTCGCCCAAAACTTTTCAAACATCCTCTAAGCTCGACTTTATCCAAAATTAAGAACTCGGTTTCTTTATCTGGCAAAAATCGTGGCTTTTTGGCAAATACTTTTTCTACGTCACAGAGCATAGATAAAGTTCAAAAAGTAAAACTACTGTCCTACATAGGTTTCAGCGATAGCGATCGCGTTGCGAAAAAAATGGATAAAGTAGAGCTAAGGAGACTTAGACAAAAATAAAGCTCAAAAACCCAAAGTTGCGATTATCCTTAACCCAACTGTATGAGATTACTTCTTTACTAAAAAATACGCTGTGGCATAGTCTGGCAATTGTGTGATATTCTGCCCAAATTCTTTTTTATTCTTAAAAATACCTGCCAAAAAATCGAGTTGATAAAGATTGGGTAAAAAGGCTCCGCCTGTATCAGCAATAACTCCCATTTGCAGATGTTGGCGACCACCTTGGGTATGCTCAATTACAATCACTTTACCTAAACCGATATTCAAAACATCTCCAGCAAAAGTGACTCCGGGTTTTATAGAAATTTTTGCATCTATTTTGTATCCATAACCTTTAATCGCATCAACTTCTCTAAAATACCAATAACGCTTTTGTGCTGTTGCCTTTAATCCTCGAATATAAGACATTCCATTATTTCTGTCTACATTAAAAAAAGCCTTATAACCATCTGTAAAATTAATCAGGATTGTTCCTTCCATAATTGCTTCTTCTAAGCCATTTCTGGTTAGGTAAGCAAGAGTTGTAACCTTGCCAAATTCTCTACCACCTGGTTCATAAATACCAGACAAAACATCCTGTTTTGTGTATCTAGTGTAGAACTTATCATGATTAGAGTTTTCTTTTAAACTATAAATTGGTGTATTAAAAATAGAGGTTTTTTTACGAGAACCAAGGTGTGTAAAAACAGCATATTTGGTAATTCGTAATTGTTTTTGTTGCTTACTCTTCGGGTTGTAGGCAGACCATTTAATGACTCGAAAATTGGTATTGATAAACTTAGGATCTTGTAGACGAGTAGCTCGATTATTCGCAATATCCTCCTTTAAAATAGCAATCATGAAATCCAAAGTCTTGAGGACATCTGCTACAGTAACCCCTTGAGTGGCAAGTATTCCTGTACGTATAATATCTGGATCTTCTGAAGCATAATCTTGAAAATATTTTCTAGTATTAACAAGAACAGTGAATAAATCTTTTTGATTGAAGTTAACTTTACTACTTGGTAGTTTTCCTGGAGTAACAATCTGGCTGCCATTAATGCTAAATTTAGATTTTTTAAACTCATCTACAACTGGATAGGGTGCAGATGCTACTAAAAGATCCTGCTGAGATGAAAAAACATTTTGCTTCCCTATAATTTCATCAGGTATTTGTTGCGTGACAAAAGTATTTTGAAATCTTGAGGTAATTGAATCAGTAACTTGATTTGAAGTGAAAGAAATCTGTGATTTAAGTGAGGCAAAATTTTCTTTTTGAGTAAAAAACTGATCTGGTTGAGCTATCTGTTTAGTTTTTGACTGAGTATATAGATGGCTACTGGCTAAACTAATAAGTAGTAAACCAGCAAAACCTACAGTAAGGCGGAATTTTTGCTTAAATAAGATATTCATAAATTGGAAAATAAATTCCTATTGTCTCTTACTATCTTCAATACGTGAATTTGGAATTGTTTAAGTTTCTACCACCTCACGCACTAACTGCGCCAACTTTTCGGCACTATCAGGAACAGCGATCGCATGAGCTTTTTCCCCCATCATTGCTAACTCTTGTGGTGACTGCAATAAGTTCAACACATTACTTTGCAATGCGCCCGTCGTCAACTCCGATTGCTTCAAGGTTAACGCTGCACCCGCTTTTGTAAATACGTCTGCATTGTAAGATTGATGGTCTTCGGCGGCAAAGGGGTAAGGAATCAAAATCGCTGGTGTTCCACACACTGCCAATTCTGTCAAGCTACCTGCGCCAGAACGACTAATAGCAAGAGTTGCTCGTTGCAACAAAGCCGCCATATTGTTGTAAAAAGGTAAGGCTATGTACTGTGGATGTTTGAGACTATCTGCTTCGGAATCGCGATCGCCAGTTAAATGTACTACATAAATACCAGCATCAAACCAAGCTTTTGCAGATTCGCGTACCAACTTATTAACCGCAACAGCACCCTGACTACCACCAAAGACGACAATTAAAGGAACACCATCAGGAATCGCTAAATCCAGTGGTGCATTAATTGCCCCATCCAGAAATTGCGCTCTTACGGGAGTACCAACACAGACATTTTTGGCACGGGGTAAATACTTAGCAGCGACTTCAAATCCCAAAGCAACCGCACTACACCAAGGGCCAAAAAAGCGAGTTACTTTACCTGGTAAGGCATTAGATTCGTGGAAAACCACGGGTAAACCAAGGGAACGCGCTGCAATGACGGCTGGCCCGGCAATGTAACCCCCTGTGGTAAACACTCCTTGAAAATTTCCCTGCTTGAGAATTCGTCTGACTTCTAGAATCGAAAGGGCGAGTTTACCCAAAATCCGAATCGAGGAGAGTCCAAACCCTTGCTGAAACCCTTCAACTGCAATAGTATTCAAGGGATACTGTTTGGGGACAAGTTGAGTTTCTAGCCGATCGGGCACTCCCAGCCATTCTATTTGATAATCTGGAAGTTTTTGTGCCAGTGCGATCGCTGGAAACAAATGTCCACCAGTCCCACTGGCAGCTATTAATAATCGTATCGGTGCGTTTGCCATCAAACCTCTACCGTTTAGGGTCTAGCTTAACTAAGATAAAACAATTTGCTTACTTTCTCTAATCAAATCAGTAAACTCTTACCAATGACTAACATTATTACCGCCTTAGTAAGACGCCAACTCAGATTTCCAGCAAATATCTGGCTGGTTTCCTTCCTGCTGACTATTGGTTTAATAAGTGGTTGGCAACGTACTCCAGCGGCCACACCACAGCAATTAGCCCAAGCTGGTACAGCCCAAAATGCACCAGATGATCTGAAAAACCTGTTGACAGAAGTTGATGCAGCTGCCAGCCGGGGCGATGTGAAAGGGGTATTGCAATTCTACAGCCCCAATTTCACTCATGGGGATGGATTAAACCTCCAAACTCTAGAAAAGTCTTTGACTTCACTTTGGCAACGATATCCGAAATTGCAATACACTACAAAACTGCTATCTTCAAAACCGGAAGGCAATGGGACTATTGCTGAAACAGAAACGAAGATAACTGGCTTACCCTCCGGTAACAATAATAAGTTGTCTCTCAATGCCACGATTAAATCGCGTCAGCGCATTGAAGGTGGAAAAATAGTCCATCAAGATATTTTGTCAGAACGCACCCTACTTACCTCTGGTAGCAAGCCGCCCCAAATTGATATTAAGTTACCACAGCAGGTGCTAGTTGGTCAGAAGTATAATTTTGATGCGATCGTCCAAGAACCTCTTGGTGATGATTTCCTACTAGGAACTGCCCTAGAGGAAGCCATCCAACCAGATAAATTTCTCAACCCCACACCCGTGGATTTGGAATTACTGACATCTGGCGGACTGTTTAAAGTGGGACAAGCACCATCTACCCCTGGTAGCCAATGGGTTTCTGCTGTCATCTTGCGGGGTAATGGGATGACTATGGTAACTCAGCGTCTACAAGTGGTGAAAAAGTAGAGACGCGATGAATCGCGTCTCTACAAGAGTTAGGAGTTATAGCCCGAGTGATGATAAATTATGAACGATGAAACTTGTGCTAATTCATAATTCATAACTGCTAACTCCTAACTTATCCTAATGACTTCTCTACAAAATCAAATCATTTTGATCACTGGTGCAAGTAGTGGTATTGGCACTGCTTGTGCCAGAATCTTCGCTGGTGCGGGTGCAAAACTTATTTTGGCGGCACGAAGGTTAGAACGTTTGCAGCAGCTAGCAGATACTCTTAATAAGGATTTTAGTACTGAAATTCATTTATTACAGCTAGATGTGCGCGATCGCAGCGCTGTTGAATCTGCCATTGCAACTCTACCCCCCGCCTGGGCTGACATCGACATTCTCATTAATAATGCTGGTCTCAGTCGCGGTTTAGACAAGTTGCACGAGGGCAGCTTTCAAGACTGGGAAGACATGATTGATACCAACGTTAAGGGTTTACTTTACCTCTCCCGTTATGTCGTTCCGGGAATGGTGAGTCGCGATCGTGGTCATGTAGTAAATTTAGGTTCCATTGCCGGACATCAAACCTATCCCGGTGGCAATGTCTACTGTGCTACCAAAGCTGCTGTCAGAGCAATTTCTGAAGGTTTAAAACAAGACCTGTTGGGAACGCACGTCCGTGTAACTTCCGTTGACCCTGGTATGGTAGAAACGGAATTTAGCGAGGTGCGCTTTCACGGAAATACTGAACGCGCCAACAAAGTCTATGAGGGAGTTACACCCCTAACAGCAGATGATGTAGCTGATGTGATATTTTTCTGTGTGACGCGATCGCCCCACGTCAATATTAATGAAGTTGTGCTGATGCCTGTTGATCAAGCTAGCGCTACCCTAGTTAACCGACGAACATAAAAATAATCCTTGGGTATAGGGAAGAACCTCAATGCCCCAGGTGTTCCGCCGCTATTACCCAATGCATTTGAACTGCCAGACAAAGCCCGATTATTGCTTTGTTTTTGGTGAAGTAATCTTTAGTGCATTGATATGAAAGGGAACAGGGAAGAGGAAAACTACGCTGCCCCTTGTGCTTGTGGGCGGCGTAGTTTCTACCTACCTTGGAAAATAAGGATTTTTTCGCCCACAAGGAGCGAAAGCGTGTAGCGGGACGTTCGCGGTAGCGTCTCGTAGAGAAGTACGACTGTGAACTACCCTGCCGTAAGACGGACGGGGCTTCCCAATTCATTGGGAATAGCCATCAATTACTCCGTAGTTTTTTTGGTCTGACATTCCCTCCTCTTGTCAGGAGTCCTGGTTCCCAAGACCCAAATCTTTCTCTTGCGACATATACCTATTAGCTTGGTTTTCGCTTGTGGCATTGATGGTCAAGATATTAAGATCCTAACCAGAAAATCGTGACGCTGTTCGCGAACATCCCCCGCTCACAATACCTACCATTAGAGTACATTGAAGGTGGGGACTTCCGCGACACGTTAAACCAAGATCCGAGGCTAATTCTTCTATTCCCTATTCCCTGTTCCATAATTATTAAAACCCAAAAAGGATCTGCTGTGAAGGCTGTAATTAGACTAGCTCACGAAAGTGATGCCTTAAAAATGCTGGCAATTTATGCGCCAGTTGTGCGGGAAACTCCAATTTCTTTTGAAATAGAGCCTCCCAGCCAAACGGAATTTGAAGGACGCATTAATAACTATCAACAGCAGATGCCTTGGCTAGTGTGTGAAATTAACGGTGAGCTTCTAGGTTATGCCTATGCTACTCCCTACCGGACTCGTGCCGCCTACCAATGGTCTGTAGAATCATCTGTGTACGTAAATGCTGAACATCGCAGAAAAGGAGTTGCTAAAGCTTTGTACACTTCCCTTTTTGGGTTGCTGCAACTCCAAGGATTTTATAATGTTTTTGCTGCGATCGCTTTACCTAATCCAGCAAGTGTCACTGTGCATGAAGCTGTCGGTTTTTCACCTGTAGGTGTGTTTTGCAGAGTTGGATATAAATTTAGTGAGTGGCACGATGTCGGCTGGTGGCAACTATCTCTACAACAAGAACTACCCTTCCCTGTAAATCAGCCTCTTTCTTTGCTAGAAGTTCAAAAATCATCTCTGTGGAATGAAGTTTTAAGAAGTGGTCTTTTATTACTTCGCATTTAATAAGCTAAAAAACTCATTCAGAAATTGCAAGTCTTCTTGCTTTTTCCAACTGGTTAGCATTGTTGAAGTTTCAGAGTATCCGACTCGCCGCGAGTGTTCGTACCATGCTTCTGTCCTTGCAGCAAGAGCGCGGTTGTAAACTAATCGAGCGCAACCCATCGTCATCTTGAGCAATGTTTCTTGCTCAGAAGTTGGATAGAATCGGTACTTGAATGCTTTTTGTGTCATCCAGGTTTCAAAATGGACGAGGTTAAGGTACGAAAATCGGATTAATAAGTCCAGTTTTGCTTAGTCTGCAAACTATAGGTTCCATCTTTCACATTCACCCGCTCAGGAATTAGATTTAAATCTCTAAATATATTTGCCTGATGTTGTAGAGCATTGAGCGATTGGTCGTCAATCGGGATGATAGCGCGTTCGCCACTATGTTTCTGTAAAAGTTCTACAATAGATGGATCGATTTCATGGTGTTCTGCCAATCGTTGAACAGCTTCTAATTCCTGCCTCTTAGCCCAAGTTCCAGCTTCGTTTACCTCTTCTAAAATCACCTTGAGTAAGTCGGGATAGTCACGTACCAGTTCTGGAATCGCGTAGTAATAGGTGGGAACTTCCACGGAGGCTTTGTCACCAAATATGCTCTCTAGGTCTGTAATCGATCGCCCTGGGTAAGCGCTTCGGGCAAGAGTAGCTGTGTAGGGAACCCAAATTACCCAAGCATCGAGTTCACCCCGGCGGAATCGCGGCAGCGCCTCCGGTTGGGTGAGATAAACTGGCTCGATGTCGCTAAAATCGAGGCCGACTTTTGCCAGCGATCGCACAAGTATATAATGTGCGCTTGAGCCTTTGTCAAAAGCGATCTTTTTACCCTTCAGGTCTGCTAGTGTCTGAATCGGCGAATCTTCCGGTACTAAAATTGCTTGACCTTTAGGAGCGGTATATTTTTCTTTAGCCACCCGCACAAATACATGATCTGCCGCTTGAGAGAAGATGCTGGCTGTACCACCGCCGCCGCAGAAATCAATTGTCCCATTGCTCAGTGCTTCTATCAGAGCAGAGGCTGATAAAAAACTTGTCCAGGTAACACTCAGCCCATAAGGTCGCAAACGGTTTTCCAGCAAGCCTTGATCGCGGAGAACTTCCAGATTTGTCATCCCTTCTGGATATCCAATTTTGAGTTGCTTGAGCCGCCGCGCTTGCTCTGCTAAAGGCGTGTTGCTAGATTGGGCAGAACGCTGAGAAAACCAGCGATCCAAAACTATACAGAAAATTATCCCCCCCATAAACAGTCCCACGGTTTCCAGCAACTGGATTGTGGAGCTTTTAGATAGTTGGAACTGATTACCAGATTCAGAAGCAGCAATAGCATGACCGTCAAAAACTAGAGGTAAGACCAAAATCGAGACAAGTCCGATGGAAAATCGAACTGCAAACCTGTAAGTAGCCGATCTATGAGTGGCTGATCTGAGCAACCGTAAGATGTTTTGACCTGTGTATCTAGGCAGAAGGTCAATCAAACGGCTAATCATAATGACTCCTTTGATAAATATAGGTAATGGAAATCGCCGAATGAATTGGAGATGGGGGATAAAGTCAAAGCACCGCTTGATATGTATAAACTACCAGATTTGCTCGCTTGTTACACCCAATATGCGATACTCACATTATCATATCGATATTGTGGTAATTCTCTACAAAGGTTGAGCGATCGCTAGTTTCGGTTATCAGATAGGTGTTGAGTGAGGATTGGTGATGGATTGGTTAATTGCAACAATTAAGATCGGGCTAGCTGCGGCTGTGGCAACAACGTTTGATGACAATATTTATCTGACTGCTTTTTTTAGTGAGGTTAATCGGACTTTTCGTCCTCAACATGTTGTGGTTGGTGAAATTCTAGGATTCACGGCATTGGTGATAGTAAGTTTACTTGGTTTCTTACTGGGTCTAGTAATTCCGTCAACTTGGACTGGTTTACTAGGGATTCTGCCGATACTCATTGGCTTGAACAATTTGCTCAACCTGAATAAGGATGATTCAGCCGAAGATAAGTCAGCCAATCTGAAAAGAAACTCTAAATTTCGAGGATTTGATTCCAGAAAGCGATCGCTCTGGGACGTAATTCGCGATCCTCAGACCTATCGCGTCTCCTCAGTAACAATTGCCAACGGCGGCAACAATCTTGGGATTTATATCCCTCTGTTTGCCACTAGCTCAATCCAAAATCTCAGTGTGATCGTACCAGTTTGCTATTTCATTGTTTTTTGCTGGCTGTTTATGTCCTATAATCTGACTCGTCTACCTGGTATCGCTTTGGTACTCAGCCGTTACGCTAGCAAGATTTTCCCCTTTGTGCTGATGTGGCTGGGTTTCAGAATTTTGATGGACAGCGAATCCTATCGGATTTTTCTCCCGAACAATTGACCAAATAATTCATAATTCATAATTAAAAAACGCTTACCTTCCCCCACTGAATTAAAAATTAAGTGGTCAAAAAGATAGTGGATAGTTCCGCATGATTACACTGATTTATTTTTAGAAAAGTACGGGGGCGAACTGCGGAAACAGAGCCTCGGCATTCCTGCGATTAATTGCTGAACTTAGGCTATATAGCAATCTTGCGGCTAAGTTAAGTCGGTGAGAAAAATTCAATGTATATGAAGAAATATAAATTAGCTGTAGGGTGTGTTATGCCTTATAGCAACGCACCTGAGATTGTTGACCAAGCCTCGTTGGGGCGGGAGTAGGGAGTAGGGGAAATAGATGTACCCCAACAACCTCCTGGGTACAAGCCCCGTCTTGAAAGACGAGAGCATTGGCCCGTGGTTTCAAGCCCCGACCAATGCCGTCTTCCCTACTCCCAACTAAGAGTTCCCTACTCCCTGTTTCTTGACGGTGCGGCGCTTGGCGACAACACACCCCAATACTGTTCGGTTAAGGCAAGAGACGCGATAAATCGCCGTCTCTACAATAATCAGTTCTTCGTCTTGACGGTGATTTATCGCGTCTTTGTGATCTAGAATTTTCATCAAAAAACCTTAACCGAACCGTATTGGGATGCTAGCTTGTTGCAGGCGGTGGCGATTACTAGCACTCATTAACGACCACAATTGGCAGGTTCAGAAAGCCTTCAAAACCTGTATCTATAACAAATTCAATTTCTACATCTGACCGTCCTGGAGGACAAAGTATTACACTCATTCGAGCTTGTAGCCCGACCACAGTACCGTGTATCACTTACTACTCTGTCCTAATTAATGTTCCACCAATGGCATAGACAGCATTAAACCCAATCCGTCCCGCCCAAATTGGCGCATCCGATTGTTTAGCTTGTAATCGACGACTCGTTATTAACAAATCATCCCCAATTTCATAGTCATCGGTTTCAACATTAATTGAAATAATTTTGCCAATATTTTCTGCTGTCTCAATTTGAGTACGGAGATTTTCATAATGTTTTTTGCCCCGTCGAGTAATTTCTTCGCCGCTAAGTTTAGGGTAAACCATAGCCATTCTCCGCATTCCGGCGCTAATTATTTGTTATCGATATTCTAAACTAGAATTCCCCATTCAAGCGATCGCCCAACCACGGTCGATCTGCCTACTCAATCCAGTCTATGGGAGATGGGCGATCGCAATTCTCAAACGAAGGATGCGACTGACCGCAGTATGGTAGTTACCAATAGCGAATGACTCCATAATTGTCTAGCACTGCATCCACGCTAATGATCGGCATCTTTTCTCTGAGTGCTTGGGCAACCAAAAGCCGATCAAAAGGATCTTTATGATGGAATGGCAGAGTCACGATCGCAGCTGCATGAGCAATTTTAATCGGTAATATTTCCAATTCGTTAACTTGGATTTGATGCTCCATCCACGTTTCAAAATTTCCCAGGTTTGATACTTACCAATACTAACTTTGATCGCAATTTCCCAATTGTTGCAGGACTGAGCAAGATGTCATTGAGGGGATCGACAATCAAATCACAGGCGACTTGACTAAGGGCGCGATCGTTGGGTACAAACCAGAGGAATGCCTGAGTATCGAGCAGAAACTTCATGGTATGTAGTCGTGAAAGTCTTTCAAGTGGGTTTCGTCTTCGGATAGGATGGTTAGGGTTCCGATTGCACTACCAGGCGTGCGGGGCTTGCGGGGTGGTTGGAGTTCAGCAATTAGTCTGGCGACAGTGCTATCGCCTACAAAAATCTGCACTTCTTCACCGGGTTGCAGATTTGCAATCAGTTCGGGTAAACGAAGTTGAGCTTCTGTTAATGGAATCCGTGTCATTTTTTTGTGTTTTTATGTGACTGCTCTTGCTTAATTTTACAGGTATCTAGAATCAGTGCGATCGCAGTTTGTTTGATTAACAATGATAATTCGATGACGATCGCCTGAGCCAATTTTCCCTGATTCTGGCGATCGCTTGACTTTTAAGGTAGTTGCTATCAGATTAGGCGATCGCACAAATGCTGATTCAACGCTACAAATTAGCGATCGCGGTTTACCAATGCTAGGATTTCATTAACTCGATTCAGTGAACTCGTCATGAAAATCCAACAAATTCTTGATCGTCAAGGGATTGTTCATACCGATCCAGAAATTATGAGCGGAGTTCCTGTCTTTGTTGGCACACGGGTTCCCTTACAAACCTTTTTTGATTACCTAGAAGGTGAATCAGGTTTGGCTGAGTTTCTACAAGACTTTCCCCATCTGAAAACACCAGCATTGCAAGTTTTGGAAGTGATCGCGAAAGCGATGCTAGACCAGGAGCGAGAAGCTAGTGCTAATTCTGCTTGATGAAAACCTACTCAGCAAAAAACTCAAAAAACCGTTCCTAGATGTAGGATACACCGTGCAAAATGTGGAAGATATGGGCTGGCGCGGCACAAAAGATCGAGAACTTTTAGCCCTAGCAAATATATTTCCATTCGATGTTTTCATCACATCTGACAAAAACTTGCCCTACCAGCAAAATTTGCAAAATCTAGCGTTGCGGGTTGTAGTACTCAACGCCAGCAGTACCCGTCCCGATCATCTACTGCCTCTGATGGAGCAAATCATCTCTCTGCTGCCATCCTTAGTTCCTGGTTCCATCACGTTGATTGATGATGCAGGTGATATAACTCCTTTTAACCTAAGCAATAGTTGACTTTCCTGAATCAATCAACAAAGTGAAAAGCGATCGCACTTTATTTAAGCTAATGAATCTGGAGCTTCTGTAAATGGAATTCGTGTCATTGTTTCGTGCTTTTATGCGATCGCTATTGCTGAATTTTAGAGATATCGTAACTGCCTAGCTAGTAGTAATAGAGGAAAGGAAAACAGAGACATTACCTTCTAAAGCATCAGTAATAACTTCGAGGAGATTAAGACCAT
>NZ_JBALDZ010000134.1:0-3102 GCF_036917155.1 Nostoc sp.
AGAGATAAAAATATTTGAAACGAGATGGCGTCAGCCACGATGTTTCAATGTGTCCTTGTACAAATCCCCTGATTTTAATTATGGGGATTTCCCTATTGCCTGTTGCCCGTTCCCTGTTACCTTTTAACTCTTTATATTGGTTCAACCTTCACAAAATAGTTGCTAAATCGTCGCACTTTTTGATTTTCGGTATAGCAGCAGTGTACTGCTTTGTCACAAGCGATCGCACCCTTGAATTGCTGGCATATTTGGTTAACTGAGCAAGGCAGGGCGAGGAGAGCGGCGTAAACTACGCACTCCCAATTTTTCCTCTAAGAATTATTTAAGGTGAGGCGATCGCTTGAACGGCATCGCACTCCAACAAATAGCGCCGACCTAAATATAGGCGGGCGCTACTCAAATAATTTAAATTCAGGGAGAAAATATAGTGAAATGAGTTCCCTGATTTTTACGATTAATTGATTCCAATTTAATTTCTTAGATTGCACTGCGACGATTCAGCAAGTTCCACAAGAAAACAGCGACAATTGCGCCAAGAACCGCTACCGCAATACCTGGAATGCTAAGACCAGGAGCCGCTAGAGTTAAGGTTCCTGTATTGAAGAATACACCCAGACTGCCACCAACAAAAGCACCGATAATTCCTAATAAGATTGTTCCGAGAATTCCGCCACCTTGATGATCGGGGTAGATAGCCTTTGCAATAGCACCAGCAATTAGACCTAAAACAATCCAAGCAAGAATATTCATTGTTTTAATTTGAGCAACGTTTTTTAATGACAAATACACAATAGCAATCCCAACATTGACATTCCATCTACCAACAGAACCAATTATTAATAGCCTTGAGGATGAACGCTGTTACTTCTGGTGATATACCCCCTAATTGAGATGGATAATAAATAAAAAAAGCTGCTAGCAGGTCTAAAGCTGGGATTGCTTATCTGGGTGTCCTGACAATACTGCTCGGATAAGCAGGGGAAGCAGGGGAAGCAAAACTCAACGCCAGCCTCCATTTCTCCCCCTACTTGCCTCAACCAAGAAATTACTTAACCGAGCAGTATTGCTACCTAAGTTTACTTTGTCCGCAGAATCTCAGTCCCTTCAGGGCTGAGAGTGTCAACAAAACCACTTGATGCGCGTAGGCGAAGCCCGCCGCAGGCATCGCTTGTGTAAGTTCTCTTACCTTCATAGCGATCGCTGCTGTCCGGGTGCAAGAGCGCCATCGCTCCTCCTGAGTTTTCCTCTTTGAATTTTAGGAGGGGTTGCTACTGCATTTCCTGGTGATTCCAGCTTTGAAGCTCCCAATTGAAACTCATTTTATGGCAGCAATCGAAAGTTTCTTAGTTGGCACTAAAGTAGCTCACTCTTTTGGATGAGAAAGAAATCAACCAATTAGGTGATATAACTATACTTGTTTGGCACTATTATTGAAGGGTCAATTCCCAAATAAGAACATCAGAATCTAGCAATATTTTGGTGGAGAATCAAAACCCGCTAGGCGGGATTTGACCAATAGAAAAAGTATATTTAGTGGGGTTATTCAACTAAGTTGTAGATAATTATTAATTGAATTCTTCAATCCGAATTAAGTAACCGTTGTTAGGCGTAACCCATTACGAATTAGTTAAATTACTTGATTCAGCTTCGACTGAGCGTTCACGAGGTGTGTCGTAGACAAGCCGAAGTGTCACGCCAAAGTCTGCTTCTTTGTACATAATTCAGGGCATTATTCTGATGACATCCTCTATAAATAGAGACTACTGATTGCTATATATCGAACTTAGGATAACAATATGAAACTGAATACCTTCATCAATTCTGCATTTGTGATTGCATCTATTGCGCTTGTACCCGGAATTGCTATAGCTCAAACAGCTAATCACAATAAGATATCTCTTATTAATCTCGGTCGAGCCGAGAATTTAGCTCGCGAAGCTGCTGAGAAAGCCAATGGCGGTTTGCAACATTATCGAGCTGAGAACTCGATGTATGGCCCTGCCGAACGTTCTCCCCATACTTATGATGGGCATGGCACTTGGACTTTCACCTTTAATGGACATAGCCCTGATTCTGACACTCCTACAGTCAAAAGTGTAGTGACTGTCTCAAGAACCAGGATAGTTCATATTAACTATAACAGACATATTCGCTCAACATCGCTAAAAATCAACTCATAAAGAATTTAATTTACTTAATCTCAGATAGTTGAACAAAGGAAAATTAGTTATGAAACGGATGCTTGCAGGTATATTAGTTGCATTACCACTGTTCATTACTGCCATGCCAAAACAGGCCTCAGCATTAGTAATCGATATTGGTGGTCATCATCATCACAGATGGATTCGTGGGCATTGGGAGAGAAGACATAACCATAGAGTATGGATTCGCGGTCACTATGAACGTTGATGAAAAAGAGGGGAAAGAAAAAACTTTTAATCTTTAAGACGAACCCAATTCCGAGTTGAAAATGCATATTCTAGTAGTATTGGGGTTGGGTGCGATGCCTAGCTTAGGCAAGAAAGCGCGATGGCGTACTCCCCCGCCGTAGGTCATCGCTCTTAATCAAGAGAGGAAACACCAAGCGATCACATGACGCCCCGCTGGGGAGCGATCGCTCCAAGAGTCGATTTCCTCTAAAAGAGCGCCGTAGGCATCGCTTGAACCCAGGTTCTAACTTTTCCCGTTAAGTCGTCCCTCAAGAACGCTGCCAACCCGAATTTCTCACAATTAAGAAATTCGGGCTATTTAATTTATATACTTACTTTATACTTATTTTCATCATCTGCTCTCTTGCGGGGTCTGGGTTAGCGTCGTCGTACCAGATAATATGGGATTTCCCGAAATATTCAGCATTCAGCAAACTAGCTCTCCAGCCATTCCATAACTGATTGAATTTGCTGTTGCTCAACGCCGCAGCTTTGTTGTCCGTAGCTATCAATAGTTGGCTGGGCTGGTTTGGGTTTGAGGAAACTTAAGAATGGAATGACGATGAGAAACGCAACTATTACATTGATGCTCATGTACTAGCAGCAGATGCCATTGTATAACTGCATTCTGCCACTTTTCTATGCAAAATATAACTTTATCAAATACATGGAT
>NZ_JBALDZ010000135.1:0-27687 GCF_036917155.1 Nostoc sp.
TATTTCGCGTCAACAGTATGGCATCTGTCAATTCAAAGGTAGCGTCTTTAGCTCTGCCTAAATGTTTGTAGGCTGCTTGACGGAATTCTTCTAATCTGGCAAGTTTCATATTGGCAGGTGAGTAATGGTAGTTCTTTTCTCACTTTCTGCCTTCATGGGGACTGTATTCAATCAGACACCCCTTTTTTCTTGCTTATTATCTGATAATGATAATCGAATAGGGGCGGGGGTGGAGAGAAACGAGCGTAGCTCGTTTCTCTCCACCATTTTCATGATTATCATTATTGTATTATTTTCTTTGCAAGTATACTACACAAAAAATGTTCAAGGTCGCGGATGCTTTGAGGCTGACAAGATAATATTTTTAACCTCTAATTCCATTTGGTTTGCGTTCTCTCATATCGCTTTTAGTCTAAACTCCAGTGCCAATCCTCATTTGCTAAATTTTTCCAAACAGTAAAACTTTCTGGCTCCTCACTTTTTTTGATATATTTCACCGTTTCAAAATCTCTTTGCGTCGAATAGATACACTTGCTTTTACTAATTCTGGTTCATCTTGTCCAATAATATCAGCAATTTCCTGAGATAATTGCCTAGCACCATCAAGATTGCCTTCATCAATGAGTCTAAATAACTCATGTAAACGATCTTTAATTTCTTGTGGACGTGCTGGAACACCCATGAGGTCTTCTAATATCCGATTACTATCTCTCCCAAAGGAACTTTCTGGTCTTTTAGCAACAACACCTTCGTCTGTTTTTTCTAGAATATAAATTCCTTCCGGCTTGACTTGGCTAATTACTTGAGGTGAATGGGTGGTGACAATAAATTGGCAATTGGGGAATGTTCTTGTCAACGCCGGAATAATTTCTCGTTGCCATTTAGGGTGTAGGTGGAGTTCAATTTCATCAATTAAAACAACGCCACTACCTTGGAGTGGATCTGGTAAACTAGGGTTAGCGATCGCTAATCGTCTTGCTAAATCTCCAACCATAGCCAGCAAACATTTTTCCCCATCAGATAGTTGATTAATTATGAACTCTTGACCTTGTTTTTGCACAGTCATTCGCAGAGGAGAACGCCGCACCCGTAAATTTGAGAAATAGGGAATTAATGAATAAATAGCTTGTCTTGCTGCTTCTAGTTGCTGGCTTCTATAACTTGAAGTGTCTCGCCTTTTTTCATTTTCTAAATCTTCTAACGTTCTAAACCATTGAAAGAAGGTACTGAAGCTGATTTGTATACCATTTAATGCCTGTTCATAAGCATCTATCTGTTCAAATGAATAATCTTTTGAAATATCGAGAGATATATCAATAACTGCACGATTTACTCGATAATAAACTGCTAGAGGTAAATTAGTTTCAGGATTTGTTTGCCATTGATTATGAATCTCTTCAACAACTGTTTTTAATTCGTGCTGATAGTTATTGAGATTTTTACTGTTTCCTTTAAGAGTATTTTTTAGAAACCAATTCACTGATAAAGAATTGAGTAAAACTTGAATTTCGTTGTATGTTTCCTCGCATCCATTTGTAATATCTTGTTCGCTAAAATCACGAATTTTACTGTTTTGTTCTCCGAAATATCTTGATTGACTGCTATTATCAGAGTATAAATTAACGTTACCGTAAATATATCCTTGAATATTGATTTGACTTCCCGAAATATTTATACTCTGGTTTGCAGGTGTAAATTTATCCTGATCCGATGCAATCCTACCTATAAGCTGTGATAAAAGAATAGCTAGACAATCAATAATACTTGATTTACCCACGCCGTTGATGCCAATAAATACAGTTGGTTCAGCCTCATGGAAATCAAGGGTCAAATCGCCGATTCCACGGAAGGATTGCATTTTCAAGCGCTTGACTTTCATAATAATTACGCTGATTTTAACTGAATAATACCTTTATCAAAAACGCGATTATCAGTAGCGATCGCACTTGTTTCTATTCTATCTTTATACACCTTCATACACAAATTTTTGTTGTTAAGAAATGCAATCGCGTATCTTCAAAATCAGTTCGGTGAAAGTCAAGGCTACGTTAGTAGACCTTCAGCTTGAAAAATTTGTTCAGCGGTTAAATTTAACTCTGGGAAAGTAGGCGATACGATAAAATCGCTACCTCTAAATTGAGTAACTTGGTACTCACCATCGATTAATTGATAGATGGATATAGTCGGCAGTTTGGGATTGCCAATAAACTTTCTAGCGCCACAAGCCGCGTAATCTATAATCCAATATTCAGGAATGCCTATAGCTTCATAATCAGCTAATTTTTTGTAGTAATCATCCCGCCAATTAGTACTAACAACTTCAATAACCAATGGAATAGATGCAGCTTGAGATACAGTGGATTTCTTTTTCCATAAAGGCTCATTCAATAAATTTGGTCGATTGATTATTAATATGTCTGGTGAATAAGCTGATTCGCCTTCAAGTGGTTTTACTAATACAGTTTTTGGAATGTAATAAGGTAAATTTAGACGCTTGATATCAAAAGATATTTCTAGTGCCAAAAAACCCACAATATCTTCATGATCTCCGACTGTTTGTGCCATTTCAACAATCACGCCATCATGTAATTCGTATCTTCCGCCCTCGGGTCGCCACGCTGCAAAATCTTCAAAAGTTACTAGTTTGGGTATAGCTTGAGTCACGTCGCTTCGCTCCGAATTCAAAATTCAAAGTTCAAAATTAATGATCCCCGAACTCTAGCGTCAAATCGCCGATTTCAGGGAAGGATTACATTTTTAATCGCTTGACTTTCATAATAATTACGCTGATTTCAACTGAATAATACCTTGATCAAAAATGCGATTATCAGTAGCGATCGCACTTATTTCTATTCTATCTTTATACACCTCATAAGAGGCAAAACTTAAGTCACTAGTAGAATACCCTGTCCACTCAGAACGCCCTACAGGACGATTACCAGCACCCGCGCCACAAATTAAGTAAGTTGTACCATCAATTGCACGAGTGCGCTCATAACTATGTTCGTGACCATTGATGTAAAGTTGAACGCCGTATTTTTGAAATAGAGGAGTGAAAGTTTTAATAAAATCTGGATTACTCCCATACTGACCCGATGAATAAATCGGATGATGACCAAACACTACTTTCCAAGGAGCATTACTAATACTTAATTCTTTTTCTAACCAACTTAGCTGGTTTTCCCAATCAGCATTACTGTTAGTATCTAAAGCAAAAAATTGTACAGTTCCCCGGCGAAATGTATAGTAACGTCCCTTCATATTAAAGCCGACATATTTAACTTGTGGATCGCCATTGGCAGTACGAATATCGTGATTACCTAAACAAGCTTGAAATTTTACACCCTGCTTCAGCAAAGGTTGATAGGGACGCTCAAAAACTTCATTAATTTTCTCAATTTCGCCGTTATTGTAAATGTTGTCTCCAGCCAAAACGACTAAATCATAAGGATTTTGTTTGTGATATGCATTCATCGCTCCAGCCACGGCATACTGTCCCTTAGCCCCAGTCCCCGTATCTGCAACAGACACAAAACGTAATAACAAGTCTTTTTTGGCTGGGTTGGCGGCTATAGCTGTTGTTGAATCGCTAATATCAGCACTTTGATGATTTTGATGAGCTAATATCCAGCCTAAAAATCCTGCACCAATAGTGCTGAGGCTACTTAAAAATAGAAATTGACGGCGTTTCAGGTTCATAATTCACCAAATTTAATAAATAGTCAGTTTAGCGGAAAACTTTGAGCAATGAAGTGATACATTAAGGCAAAAGAAGGCAGCACCAGTAATAATGTACGTTGTTTGTCTTTGATTCGCTGCTTTTGGTGAAAGTTCCATGTCACAAGACAATCAGTCAAAACCGACGGATGAGCAGATAACTCAACCTCCCCAAAAACCTTACCAGAGAGTTCAGCCATTTTGGAAGGCTAAAATTATCCAACTTCTCCAAGGAACGATTGGGGTTTTAGAAGTAACGGTAGAAAAACTGGAGACAGCACCCCCACCTGGTACTGAGGAAAAACCTGGTTTTTTTCAGCAGCTTCAGTTGTGGTGGGGTGGACTGTTAAGGACAATCCGCTTGTTTTTACCATCAAATTTGTCAACAAAGTTATCAGATACAGTTTTGACGGGAATTGTTACTGGAATTGCTGTAATTCTCGTTTGGGCGACTACAACTGTTCTTACTGCTAAACCGACTCAAGTAGCAACAGTTCCACCAGTTGAAGAGGTTCCGATACCGACACCAACGATAACTACTCCACCTGAGTCAGTCGCACCAGAACCACAGCCGCCAGAAGTACAGATTACGCCACCAACGCCGGAACTAGAACCAGAACCAATTCCTACGCCAACGCCAACACCGACACCGACACCAATCGTAGAATTGACACCAGAACAAGCCTTAATTGCGGCTATTGAAAATCAGGTAGCCGAAATTAGCGATCGCATTGCCTCTGGTCTGATAAAGTCAATTCAAGCCAACTTTCGCACGAGTAATCTTACAGTCAAAATTAGTGATGATTGGTACACTCTCAAGGAATCTCAGCAGGACAAACTAGCTGCTGAGATATTACAACGCTCTCAAGAACTTGATTTTACCCATTTAGAAATTATCGACTCCCAAAATAGGCTGATAGCACGTAACCCAGTTGTTGGTACTGAGATAGTAATTTTTAAACGGCAAACAGCAAGTTAAAATAATTTGTAATCCGTAATTTAGACGTTTAACTTTAAGTATTTATGTTAGACAATGTTTTGCTGTTGCTGAAAGCTTGTAAAAACTTAAACATTAACTATGAAATTATTCATCCGGCTGAAAACTTAGTAAAAATAAAACTGAATAATCAACACCATTATTTTTGTAATTATAGTACTCCGATAATAAATCAAGCAGTAGCACAAATTATCAAAGATAAGGAATACACTTACCATATTTTAAATAAAAAAGTTAAACTTCCTCGGACAGTAGGTTTTCTTTCCCCTTTTTGTGACCTCCAATATAAGATTTACTTAAAATTTCCAAGCTTTCAAGATATTATATTAGAAATCAAAGAAAACTTTGAAACACCTGTAATTGTTAAACGAAATTCTGGTTCGAGTGGACATAATGTATTTTTATGCCAGAATACAGATGAAGTTGAAACTGCTTTACAAGAGATTTTTAATATCAATGATAAAAAGTATGATTACGTTGCGATCGCTCAAGAGTTCATTAACATAAAGTCTGAATATCGAGCCGTTTTTTTAAATAAAGAGTTAGTTTTACTCTATGAAAAAGATATAACTGATGCAAAATTTATAGGTAATCTCAGTCCTCTCCACTGGGATGGTGCAAAAGCCAAGTATATCAACGATCAACAGATATTGTCAGAGATTGCTGATTTCGCCAGACCAATTTTTGAAGAATTAGACATTGATTATGGTGGTTTGGATATCGTCTTAGACCGAGATAATCAATATTGGTTAATTGAAATCAACTCTCATCCAAATTATACCATTTTCACTAGAGACAATGGAGAAGAGCCTGTATTGAGAATTTTTGAAAAAATGCTCATTAGCCTAGCCTCAAAATAAAAAATTCAGTATCCTAACTATCAATACTTCTCGGTTAAGAATATTCATAGGTTGGGTTGAGGCTTTGCAAAACCCTTCATTTTGCAGGGTTTGTTAGGTTTCGTTCCTCAAACAACCTTGAATTGTAGATTTTTATTTCAATCCAAAATCTAAAATCCAAAATCGAATGACTTTTAACTCATCACTCTCATTGCCTGAGTTGGTATCCACACAGTAAAAATTGAGCCAATACTTACAGTTGATTCTACTTCAATTCGACCTCGATGGAGTTCTACGAGTTGTTTAGTTAAAGCTAATCCAATTCCAGTACCTTCGTAGCGGCGGCGATAGGGTGTATCGAGTTGCTGAAATTTCTCAAATAGTAATGGTAACTGTTCTTCGCGTATACCAATCCCGGTATCTTCCACTTGAAAAATAGCGGTATCATCTTCCACCCAAAGACGTAAGGTAACGCTACCACTTTCGGGGGTGAATTTAATCGCATTAGTTAACAGATTCCAGAGAATTTGTTCTACTCGTTTTGCATCGGCGGTAAAGCGATCGCGCCTGGGATCGATTTGCAAATCAAGTATAAGATTAATTTGTTCGCTTGTTGCTTTTTTTCGCAGTGATTCTACAGCATTTTCCGCAACATTCACCAAAGAAAATTCTGAAATATTTAAAGCTGTCTTCCCAGCCTCAATTTGCGATAAATCGAGGATGTCATTAATCATTTCTAATAAATGTTCTCCACTGTCGTGGATTGTTTGCAAATAACCCCGTTGTCGTTGACTCAATTCACCCAAAGGCCAGCGTAATAACGTCGAAGACATCCCAATCACATAAGTTAAAGGTGTGAGCAATTCATGACTGATAGTAGCGAGAAACTCACTTCTGAGACGGTTAGCAGCTTCGGCGGCGAGGAGAGCATCACGGAGAGCCATTGTACGCTCAATCACTCGTTGTTCGAGATTTTCTTTTTCCTGGGTGAGGGTTTGCATTAACTCAGCTTGGTGAATAGCGATCGCTAATTGTTCTGCGATCGCAATCAGCAAGTTTTTTTCGCTATCATTCCATCTGTGGGGGCGATCGCACTGATGAGCAATCAGCAATCCCCACAGTTTATCCTCAAATATAATCGGTGCAGCAAACTTAGCCCTAACTTGGCATTCCCTTAAAAAATTCAACAAACACTCTTCCAGAGCATAAGTTTTTTCGACATCATCCACAGCTAAGGTAAAGCCTTGGCGATACTTCTCCCGGCATTGAGAGGTTCGGATAAAGCAATTTTCTTCTGTGTAATTCAATACCGAGCTAATCGCATCTGTAGCACGGGATTCATAGACAATATAACCTCCATACTTTTGGCAGTCTCCTAGTAGAGGTTGATTATTTTCTGATATAAAAGGCGAGTGTTGATCGTTGTTCTCATGTATATAAAAATAGATTTCGTTAGGTTCCCTAACTGATAGTTCCATACCAGTTGCCAGTGCAGTTTCATTGAAGGGAATAGTGTCAGATTGGTATGATTGAGTATTTACTTGCGAACCTGCAAATTTATAAATTACTAATCTGTCTAATTCTAGAAACTCACGCACCTGTGTAATCGCCGTTGCCATAATTACAGGCAAATCCAGGCTTTTGCGGATCTGTGTTGTTACCTGATTTAATAGCCGCTCTTGTGAAATTTGTTTTTTTAAAGCATCTTCCACTGGCTGACAGATATAAACTTCCGGATTAATCGGACTTGGAGGTGCTATTATTTCTTGGTTTGGCTGAGTTAGGAGATATTCTAATAGCAACAGCGTAAATTGACTTTGGAGCGTAGCATCATTGGGTCTAATAATTTGGCAACAGCGTTCGAGATTTTGCTGAGTATAAGAATTGCACTCAAACAAATCTCTCAATTCGTAGACAAAAGAAGCGATCGCCTCTAAATTAAACGTCAAATTAGCATTGAGTGCCAATTCCTGAGTGGGTAGTTCATCTCCCTCATCCCCCTCATCCCCCTCAAAGGTTCCTACCAAGAGCGCACTAAACTGCTCAGAAACCACTAATGTAAACCTTTGCCTTTGCCACTCCACAGGTATGCAAATTCGCACCAACATAGCTTCTGTCATTACCAGAGCAGCACTTCCCACAGTTTGAGCCATCTGTTCCAACAACTCCCCAAGCTGATTAAATACAACAATAGGCAAGGTTCGAGAAAAGCTCAAATCAGGAGAACTAAGCATTTTCAATCATTTTGGTGAGAGGGGGCTGAATAAAGGGAAAAAAGTTTCTTTTGATTATGTACTAACCAACACGTTAAAACAGTAAGACAATATTATGCATCGTATAAGTAGCACATCGGGTGGATGGAATCAGTCAGAGGGTTTAATTTTTTTAGAACAAACTCCAGCGCCTTTTGTCTTGATTACGGCTGCTGATACCGACATTCAAACCTTGGCAGCTGCGGTTCCCAAATTACCTATAAGCTTTCCGGCATTAAGAGTCGCCAACCTGTTGCAGTTGCAGCAACAATTAAGCATAGATACTTATGGAGAGCAAGTTTTAGAATTTGCCCAAGTAGTTATTTTGCGCTTGTTAGGAGGACGCTCTTATTGGGGTTATGGCTTAGAAGTAGTGCAAGAAATTGTGCAACGTAATGGTAGAACCCTCATTGTAATGCCAGGGGATGACGCTTTTGATCCCGATTTAATTTCCCAGTCTACCGTGCCCTTGGCTATTGTTAACCAAATATTGCAGTATTTTAGCGAAGGCGGCGTGGAAAATTTCGTTAATGCTCTGCAATTTATCTCCGATAGTTGCTTATCAACTGCATACAATCCTGCGCCACCTCAACCGATTCCGCGTGTGGGATTGTATGAATGGGGAGTGGGGACTGGGGAGTGGGGACTGGGGGAGCAGGGGAGCAGGGGGGCAGAGGGGCAGGGGAGCAGGGGGGCAGAGGGGCAGGGGAGCAGGGGGGCAGAGGGGCAGGGGAGCAGGGGGGCAGAGGGGCAGGGGAGCAGGGGAGAGTTAGAACTGGATTCATCCACCTCGGAACTGGGTTCATCCACCTTGGAACTGGATTCATCCACCTCGGAACTGGGTTCATCCACCTTGGAATTGGAACTGGATTCATCCACCTCAGAATCTCAAATCTCTCAATCCTCAATCCCCAGTCCCCAGTCCCCAATCCCCAATCCCCAATCCCCAATCCCCAAAATCGGCATCCTTTTCTACCGTGCCCATTATTTAGCAGGAAATACTAAGGTAATTGATGCTTTATGCGAAGCTTTGGTACAGAAAAATTTACAACCAGTGCCAGTGTTTGTTTCTTCATTGCGTGAACCCGATGTGCAAGTTGAGTTGAGTGAATTTTTTCAACCCAAAGAAGCGGAATCAATAGCTGTGCTGCTAAATACCACCAGTTTTTCTTTAGCACGCTTGGAAAGCGAAACACCCCAAACCGAACTGTGGCAAAAATTAGATGTGCCTGTGTTGCAAGTGATCCTCAGTGGCGGATCAATTGAGCAGTGGGAGTCACAGTTTCAAGGGCTTTCTCCCCGCGATATTGGGATGAATGTGGCGCTACCAGAAGTAGATGGGCGGATTATTACTCGTGCTGTCTCTTTTAAAGCATTACAAACTCGTAATCCTCATTTAGAGACAGATGTGGTAATTTATGAACCAGTGAGCGATCGCATTGAGTTCGTTGCTAAACTAGCAGCAAATTGGGCGCGTCTACGTTCCAAGCCACCCCAAGAACGGCGAATTGCCCTAATTCTGGCAAACTACCCCAACCGCAATGGCCGCCTCGCCAATGGTGTGGGACTCGACACCCCAGCTAGTTGTGTAGAAATCCTGCAAGCTTTACATCTGGCTGGGTATGAAGTAGAAAATCCACCCACTCAAGGAGATGAGTTGATTCAACGGCTGACAGATGGTGTAACAAATGATCCGGAAGGTCGAGAATGGCTTCCAGTACACCAAAGCGTCTCTTGGGAAGAATATCAAGAATATTTCGCTTCATTACCCCCAGCAGTTCACCAAGGTATTAGTGAAAGGTGGGGAATGGGGGCTGGGGACTGGGGGCTAGGGCATGGGAAGAAGGGAGATGAGGGAGATGAGGGAGATGAGGGAGACAAGGGCAATAACCCATACCCAATGCCCAATGCCCAATGCCCAATCCCCAGTCCCCAATGCCCAATCCCTGTTCCCGGAATTCAACTCGGCAACATTTTTGTGGGAATTCAGCCAGCAAGGGGTTATGATAATGACCCCAGTTTGAATTATCATGCACCAGATTTAGAACCAACCCATGCTTATTTAGCTTTCTACTATTGGGTTAGAGAATGTTTTGGTGCTGATGCTGTAGTTCATGTGGGAAAACACGGAAATTTAGAATGGCTACCGGGTAAAAGTGTGGCTTTATCGAGTAATTGTTATCCAGAAGTAGCTTTTGGCGCACTTCCCCACCTGTACCCGTTTATTGTCAATGATCCTGGTGAAGGTTCCCAAGCCAAACGTCGCGCTCAAGCTGTGATTATAGATCATCTAACGCCGCCGATGACTCGTGCAGAACTCTACGGTTCTTTGCAACAGTTAGAAAATTTAATTGATGAGTATTATGAAGCCGACAGTTTAGATCCTTCGCGTTTGCCAGTGATTCGCGATCGCATCCGCGAACTGGTGATCAAAGAAAATCTCCATCTAGATTTAGGAATCCAAAATGAAACAGAAATTTTTAATTCTGTTAGCGCAGCGTTAGCGAGTCCGCGAGCGTCATCTTTAATTTTGAATTCCATCGGTGGCTATCTGTGTGAATTGAAAGAAGCCCAAATCCGCGATGGCTTGCATATTTTTGGGCAATGTCCCCAAGGACGGCAATTGAGGGATTTAATAGTAGCGATCGCTCGCATCCCCAATCGCCATTCTTCAGGCATTACCCGCGCCATAGCTCAAGACTGGGGACTAGATTTCGATCCCCTCACAGCAGATTTGTCAATGACTAGCGGTGAATACTCAATAGTCAATGGCACAGAATGCCGTACCCTCGGTGATATTGTCGAAGTCCTAGAAGAACACGCCGCCCTCTTAGTAGAACAACTAATAAATCAGGACTCAGAATTCAGAATTCAGAATTTAGAAATCAGGAATCAGGAATCTTGTAGAGACGCGATGAATCGCGTCTCTCCCCCCAGCACAGACGCGATTCATCGTGTCTCTACCTGGATACGCGATCGCCTCCTCCCAGCCTTACAAAAAACCCCCGAAGAAATCACCCATTTATTACACGGACTCGATGGCGGATATGTCCCCAGCGCTCCATCTGGCGCACCCACACGCGGCCGCCCCGAAGTTCTACCAACAGGGAGAAACTTTTATTCTGTCGATATTCGCGCCATTCCCACAGAGACAGCTTGGGATATCGGTAGAAAAGCTGCTGAAACCCTCGTTGAATATTACACTCAAGAACATGGCGAATATCCCAAAACACTAGGCTTATCAATGTGGGGAACAGCCACCATGAGAACAGGCGGTGATGATATAGCCGAAGCCTTGGCTTTACTCGGAGTCCAACCTGTATGGGATGGTGCAGCACGGCGAGTAGTAGATTTTGAAATTTTGCCCCTAGCGATTTTGGGGCGTCCCCGTGTAGATGTCACCTTGCGAATTTCGGGATTCTTCCGGGATGCTTTTCCCAACTTAATTGACTTATTCGATCAAGCCGTGTCAGCAGTAGCAGACTTAGATGAACCGCCAGAACAAAATCCCCTCGCCGATGCAGTTCGCCAAGAGACTGATTTGTGGACAAGCCAAGGATTAACTTTAGAACAAGCTGCGGTGCGATCGCGCTATCGCATCTTTGGTTCTCGTCCAGGTGCTTACGGCGCCGGACTCCAAGGTTTAATCGAATCGCAAAACTGGACAGACGACCAAGATTTAGCCCGCGCCTACATTAACTGGAGTTCTTACGCCTACTCTTCGGGAGTAGGGGGAGGGGAGCAGAGGAGCAGAGGAGCAGAGGAGCAGAGGAGCAGAGGGGGAGAAATTCTTCCTAATTCCCAATCCCCAATGCCCACTCCTAACTCCTCACTCCTAACTTCTAACTCCTCACTCCTAACTCCTAACTCCCCACTCCTAACTCCTAACTCCCCACTCCCCTCTCCCGAAGCCTTCAAACAACGCTTATCCCAAATGCAAGTTGTCCTGCACAATCAAGATAACCGCGAACACGACCTACTCGATTCTGATGATTATTACCAATTTCAGGGTGGCTTAACAGCAGCGGTGCGTTCTCTACAGGGAAAAAATCCCCAAACTTATTTTGGAGATAATTCTATACCCGCCCAACCACGCGTTCGCCAACTGAAAGAAGAAATTGCACGGGTGTATCGTTCTCGCGTAGTTAATCCCAAGTGGATTGCAGGAGTTATGCGCCACGGATACAAAGGAGCCTTTGAAATGGCGGCGACAGTCGATTATCTCTTCGCCTACGATGCAACAGCTAAATGTGTTGAAGATTACATGTATCAAGGCATAGTAGAAGCTTATTTACTCGATCCAGTTGTTGTAGAATTTATCCAGGAAAAGAACCCTTATGCTCTGCGTGATATTGCTGAAAAATTATTAGAAGCACATCAGCGCAATTTGTGGGAGGATGTAAATATAGGAACATTAGAAGCTTTGAGGAACCTAGTACATCAAGCTGAAGCAGTTATCGAAGAAAAATCAATGGTGTAGGAAACAAATATGGAAAATCTTGCGTATTTGCACCTAGCTTTCGCCTACGAAGACAGCACACCCAGTGAATTGGTATCCCTCAGTTCTTTGTTTAACAAAGCAGCTGCGCCAGACTGGAAAAGGCTTTCTGGTAGGGCTTGGAAGTATATGTTGCCCCTTGCTCTGTCTTTATCTATTCTTGGTGCTGTTAGTAGTGTCATGGCACTAGAAAAAGGCGATCAAGGTCCTTCTGTCAGAAATCTACAACAAAAGTTAAAAACAGCAGGTTTTTACCAAGCTTCTGTTAGCCAAGTATATGACGTATCCACACAAGAAGCTGTGCGGCGCTTCCAAAAGGCCGCTGGTTTACCAGTGGATGGCATTGTTGGAGCAAGCACCCTGCAAAAATTAGAAAGCTGGCAAGCCAAAAAGTCCACAGTTGTGGCAACTACACAAACTAAAAAAACTACTGCTGTAAGTGAACAGGCTAAAAAGCCTAGCACTACTAGTTCAGCTAGTTCAGCTACCAGCAAACGCCGCAATCCCAACTACCTTGCGAAGGGGGATGAAGGTGAAGATGTGAGAGCTTTGCAAGAACGGTTAAGAGTTGCAGGCTTTTATTACGGAAACGCCACAGGAATATTTGGCCCAATTACTGAAGAATCTGTCAAGCGGTTCCAAGATTCTTACAAATTAAGCGTTGATGGAATTGCAGGCCCAGCAACATTACGTAAATTGCCAGGAATTGGCATTGGTGATGGCGAAGAGGCTCCTAAAAAGGTAGTCAATCGAGATAAACTTCGTGTAGGCGATCGCGGTGAGCCAGTTAGAATCCTTCAAGAACAATTGATCCAAGCAGGATATTTAGAGGGAGAGCCAAATGGCTACTATGGCCCCTTTACTGCCGATGCTGTAAAGAGATTTCAGACTGCTAACTACTTGAGTGCAAGTGGCGTTGCTGGCCCAACTACGCGAGCTAAGTTATATAGCTCAGTTAATACTACTAGCAAAAGCGAATTTAATACCCTAGAAATCCAAACGCGACTACGAGAGCGGGGTTTTTATAAAGGCAAGCTGAACGGTGTGATGGCAGATGACACCAAAAAAGCGATTAAACAAGCCCAGGAATTCTACGGCATTAGCCTAAAGGATCTTAAGAGCGGACGCTTTTAACATCCGCTTTGGTGTCGTTAGTATCAGTCTCCAACTGGTTGCTTGCCTCCAGTAACAGCAAATTACAAACTGCTCAAAATTCCATTTATTTGGTTAATTTGAGTAGTTTCGTCTTATTTATCCACCCAAGTGCTAAAGCGGCATCAGCGCCCGTTGGCACTTGGGACACACTGCATGAATGGTCATTTGACAGTCAAGCAGGTGGAAACCTTCTTTTTGAGCGGTTTTTGACCCAATTTTTAAAATTGAGTCGTTTTTAAACTCAATAGTTGAGTTGCATCTAACACAAATTAAGTGATGGTGATGATGAGGATAAGGCTGGTTGATCTCATAATGCTTATGTCCCTCGCCCAATTCTAGTTCCCGTAAAATTCCCATCCTGGCCATCAACTTCAAACTTCGATAAATAGTTGATAGGCTGATCCCTTTGCCATCAGTTTCTAGCCGATGATAAAGATCCTCCGCACTCAGATGTTCACCTTGCGGAAGTTCTTGAAAAATGTGTAAAATTGTTTCGCGCTGGGGAGTTAAACGCCAGCCTCGTTCGTTCAGTTCTGCCTTGAGTGAAGTAGTTGTGTAGACAGTCATACTAATATTTCTCAACAAAGCTTGTTAGTTGAGAATATAACAAATCTTGGGAGCAATTTGCAACAATCATTGCCTATTGAGAATTCTTACTAAATATTTAAGAACAATTCATCAAATCTTGAGCAAAATTCAAGTAATAAGCTGTAATGCATTTAATTTGCATACAGCTAATAGTTAGGATACTTGTAATCATTGCATCCCTTGACTTTGAATTCTGCATAAGTTAAATTTGAATTGTTTAGTTGCTCCCCACCTTCAAGATATCTGAGCAAAGATTTGGGGAGAACTCCTGTACAATTTAATGCTAATTATTTGCTGTAAGCCTATAAAAAGCTTTTAACCTGGGAATCAAATCAGCTTTTTGTCCCTAGTCATTTGTCAAGTGTAGTTTTCTAATGACAAATGACTAATGACAAATTACTAACTTAGAGACTCCAAATAGTCGCGGATGAGGTTGCGACGCTTGGGTTGACGTAGCTTTTGCAAAGCCTTAGATTCAATTTGCCGAACTCGTTCGCGCGATAAGTCAAGAGCGCGGCCAATTTCTGCCAAAGAATAAGGATGACCATCTGCCAAACCAAAGCGCATCAAAATTACATCGCGCTCCCGGCTAGTCAAATCTGACAGAAGATGATGCAAATCTCTTTGTAAAGATTCTCGCATTAACATCTCTTCTGGAGTTACACTGTCAGTTTCGAGTAATTCGCCTAACTCAGTGTCTTTATCCTTACCTACCTTGGTTTCCAAAGAAACGGAGCGAGGTACCCGCAACAAAACTTCTCGGACTTGAGTCGGTGTCATCTCTAACTCAGTTGCTAAATCTTCTAGAGTTGGAGTGCGACCTTTTTCTTGAGCAATTTTGCGTTGAGCCTTTTTGATTTTGTTTAACTTTTCGGTAATATGAACTGGTAGGCGAATCGTGCGACTAGAAGTAGCGATCGCCCGTGTAATACCCTGACGAATCCACCAATAAGCATAGGTACTGAAGCGATAACCCTTAGTTGGGTCAAATTTTTCTACAGCTCGCTCCAAACCTAATGTACCTTCTTGGACTAAATCCAACAATTCCAAACCACGATTTTGATACTTCTTGGCAACAGACACAACTAAGCGAAGATTCGCCTTAATCATGTGTTCTTTTGCTTGGAGTCCTTGGGATTGAACTTGTTCCAACTCTTCTACTGTCAACTTGGCGATTTCAGCCCAGCGACGTTTGCCATCTGCCAAAGTCGGTCTGAGATCGGATAAGATTATGTCAGCAGTGGCAGCCCATCTTTCTAAAGATGGCCGATGTCCCAGTTCGGAAGTAAGACGTTCTTGAACTTCAATTAACCGAAGATAAGGTGTAATTACTTCATCCCCTTGCTTGGCGGCGTTAGCAAGTACTATTCGCATCCGCAAGTAGCGTTGGACTTTTTGAGCTTCTGAAACCTCTTCATCCCGCCCTAACAAGCGAACCCGACCAATTTCCTGAAGATATAGACGTACTAGGTCTGTACTCCGACGGTTAGTATTAGCAGCAAAGTTAGCATTGTCAACAGAAGCCATCTCTAGCTCCTGTAGGTCATCTACCGATAACTCACTGTCATCAACCGTGAGATCCGAGTCCAAAGCCTGGCGGGACTTTTTGGTGTTGTAGGGGGCATCTGCATAAAAAGATGTTGCTGGCATAAAGATCGTCTCAATGGCTCCAGGTAACAATAGATTTCGGTCAGCTTAGATTACGGTCAGCTATTCAACTGTTGCTATTGTTCCCGTGAATCACGATGAACTAACATGGTTGAAGGTTCCATTACAATTTTTTTAGAAATTGACTGTAATGGTTTTATTAGATACAGGATTACTGAACTTAATCGGCTGCTAAATTTTTGATTCAACCAATAGCTATTTAAATCCACAGCTTGGCTTTCAATATTTCAACTACTTAGTTAATATTTCAACCTTGATGGTTTTTGATAGTAACTTTTGGAACACAGTATAAACATCCTTCGGTGAATGTCATCTTTATAATTGGCATAGTCACATTTACATGGCGACAAAAGTAATATCCTGACGATTTAGCAATTTTTTCTCAGGATTATTCAGGTATAAGTAGAACTAATAGATATCGGGGCAGTGATTAGCATTAACGGCAAAAATTCTCTCGACACGGAGATAAAAAACGCGGGGAAGTTATTAAATACTCTCTCAGTGCCGTGCTAATCCGTCAATTTCAACAAGAATCGGCCGGAATCTCATCACTTGTCGGGTTTTAGGGGAAAGGGGAAAGAAAAAACCTTTAACCTTTTCCCCAAACCCAATTCTGAGTTAAAAATGCACAAAGCGAGCAGTATTGCATTCCAACTGTATTCAATACTGCGTAGGTTTTGAAGGTGGTGAAACCCAACATTTCTGGGGCTTTGTGGGGTTGCGCTTTGCTTAATCCAACCTACAATTTTTCACAAAGCCAAGCGTACTGCTTTTGATGAATCGATCCTCTAGTAGTTGTACTCTGGCTTGATATCTCGCAGCATCAGTTCATCAAGTGCTTGTCGGGGTGTGATTTCGCCTTGAAGTAACCGATAAACTTGCTCAGTAATTGGGACTGTGATGTTTTGTTGCTTGGCTCGTTGCATCAAAACCTGGCAAGTGTTTACTCCTTCAGCAGTTCCTTGTAGATTTGCGAGAGTTTCTGTAAGTGACTTACCACCAGCTAGCTGATAGCCGACTTGGTAATTGCGACTTAAGGGACTATTGCACGTTGCTAACAAATCTCCTAGACCCGATAAACCATAAAATGTTTCCGTCTTTGCACCCCAGTTGTTGCCGATGCGAACCATTTCTGTAAGTCCACGGGTGACTAAAGCAGCTTTAGCATTGGTTCCCAGTTGTAAACCATCGCATACACCAGCTGCGATCGCAATCACATTTTTCAGTGTTCCCCCCAGTTCCACCCCCAAGGGGTCGGGATTGGTGTATACCCGAAAACGATGGGAAGAAAATACTAACTGCACTACTTCCGCAGCCGTGGGAATATTACTAGCTACCACGGTGGCTGCTGGTAATTCCATTTGAATTTCTTTTGATAAATTAGGCCCAGACAAAACAACCACTGCATGGTTAGGGAATATTGTTTGCCAAATTTGTGAGGGTGTGCAGGTGGTTTGGGGATCTAAGCCTTTCGTCGCCGTCACAAAAATTGCCTCTGGAGAAAGGGGGAAAGACTGGACTTGGGAAGCAACATCTCTCACACCAATCATTGAGATAGCGGACAGGACTATTTCGACATCTTTTAAAACTGCTTGGAGAGTTTGGGAACCTTGACGCGACCACACGCGCACCTGATGACCATTTGCTGCGGCGAGATTTGCTAAAGATGCACCCCAAGCACCTGCACCAAGAATTGCAACGGAAAGTTTTGTGTTGGAGTACATCTGCTCACTCATAACTCCTAATTCCTAACTCCTAACTTTTGAGCGGGGGTAACGTTCCATTAATTCTCTAACTTGTTCAGCATGGTATGAGCTTCTTGTCAATGGTGAGGAAACAACTTGTAAAAATCCGATTTCTTCGCCCAATGCCTTCCAAGCAGCAAATTGTTCTGGGTTGACAAATTCATTTACTTGCAAATGTTTTTGACTGGGTTGGAGGTATTGGCCAATGGTCAAAATGTCGCAATCCACAGTTCGCAAGTCTTGCATGACTTGGCGGATTTCGGCATCAGTTTCACCGAGTCCAACCATGATGCCAGATTTAGTGTAGGTGCTAGGAGAAACTTGGCGAGTGCGTTGCAATAATTCTAATGTGCGATCGTAGTTTCCTTGGGGACGCACCCGGCGATACAGGCGTGGGACAGTTTCGGTATTGTGGTTTAATACCTCTGGTGCCGCTTGTAGAATCAACTCTAGAGCATTCCAATTACCGCATAAATCAGGAATGAGCACCTCAATTGTGGTGTTGGGTGAAACAGAGCGAACCGCATCAATACACGCCACAAACTGAGATGCACCACCATCAAGCAAGTCATCTCGGTTTACAGAAGTGATTACTACATGATTAAGGTTCAGGCGGCGAACAGCTTGGGCCAGTCGTGTAGGTTCCGTGGGGTCTAGTGGTTTAGGTTTTTTCTCAAAATCAATATCGCAGTAGGGACAAGCGCGTGTACAAGCCGGGCCCATAATCAAAAACGTGGCAGTCCCAGCGTTGAAGCATTCACCAATATTCGGACAGGACGCTTCCTCGCAAACTGTATTGAGGGCTAAATCCCGCAAAATTTCTTTAACGTTACCGATGCGCTCACGCCCAGGTGCTTTCACCCGCAACCAGTCTGGTTTTACAGTCACAATCCGCTTTTACCACTAGAGTTATACAAATTCAATCGTAGCAAGCAAAGCCTTGGATGAAGTGATCATATATAGATGTAATTCTGATATTTAGCACAGGTTGTGATATTCTTATATTTACAATGCCATTTTTATGGCGGGATGTGGCGCAGCTTGGTAGCGCACTTCGTTCGGGACGAAGGGGCCGCTGGTTCGAATCCAGTCATCCCGATTTTACATGTCGAATAACTAATTATTTGTCGTCGTTAACAAATTAATGTCGTGATTAACGAATTAATATCGCTGTTAATTCCGTAGGTTTTGCGATCGCATGGCTCAACTAGACTTTGTAATCCCTCCACTCTCAACTTAGCCTCTGCCGAGAGTTCAGTAACAATTACATTGTTTTCTTTTGCGTCTGCACTCTCCGAAATTTTATCAACCTGATCGATCGTGCAAAAGCAAAGATTCATCAACCTGATTGGAGTTTGGAGTTTCACCCATAAACAAACTTCATAGCTTGAAACTAATTGATTAGGCAGTACAGCAAGTCTCTCTAAGAAAAGCCAAGTTTACAGATTTAGCTTGCATCAAAATTAAGCCGGAATAGGAGTATAACTTCGCAAGTAGAGAGAAACAATAAGACACTAGTACATATATGGCAGATTATGAGTAGCGTCTTCCAGACTAACTAGGGCGGTTATTCACACCGGGAGTTTTTAGGATAATTTGTCAAAATTAAAGATAACTGGAGGTTCAAAATATGAAATTTTCAATCCAATCACTTTACACCTGGTATCGTAATTTGCTTCGTAATCCCAAGTACCGTTGGTGGGTAATTTTAGGAACGCTAGTCTATTTGGTTAGCCCAATTGATATTGCGCCAGATTTTATACCCGTTGTGGGACAGATTGATGATGTTTTTCTTTTGACCCTGCTAGTTAGTGAGGTGTCTGGGCTAGTAATTGAGGGCTGGAAAGCTCGTAAGGGTGAGGTGGGTGCTGAAGTACCTACTAATACTACTGAGGGTTCTACCTCCACTGCAAGCACCATTGATGTTGATGCTGTTTCTGTTAAGTAGTTTTAACAAAACCCCTGCTTTTGGAATCTGAGGTGGGGGATATTTTTTTTAATGTAGATGCGCTTTGCGTTCCCGCAGGGTAGGAACTCAGAGTTTAAAAATCTTTCACAAATTCCGTCAAGAACCTGAATGCCTTCAAAATATAATTGGCGCAACCTCTAGAGAGGTGTTGTAAAATGATCGCCACGCACTGCCTTATCCTCATCATAGCGATCGCTATGATGAGGATAATTTTTTAGCCATGCTAATCGCACTGCATGACCGATCAACCTATTCTTGCAACAATAGTAATTAAAGTGTTTTCAAAAAAACCTACAATACGCCATACATCTACCCTGAACTTTAAGAAACTATGCTTACCCAAGATAAAAAACAACGCAATTGGAAACCCATTATCAAAGCATTCGAGGCTGTCCTTGGCAAAAATGGTGTGGTGCAACGCCGAGAAGAACTCATTACCTATGAATGCGATGGTTTAACTGGCTACCGCCAACGTCCGGCTGTGGTGGTGTTACCTAGAACTACAGAACAAGTTGCCCAAATAGTCAAGATATGCAATCAATATTCTATACCCTTCGTCGCACGCGGCTCTGGCACTGGTCTATCTGGCGGCGCTTTGCCAGTGAAAGACTCTGTTTTAATTGTCACCTCGTTAATGCGGCAAATCCTCAGTATTGATTTAGAAAATCAACGGACAGTTGTACAACCAGGGGTGATTAATAGTTGGGTAACACAAGCTGTTAGTGGTGCTGGATTTTACTACGCTCCTGACCCTTCCAGTCAAATTATCTGCTCTATTGGGGGTAACATTGCCGAAAATTCTGGTGGGGTACATTGTCTTAAATATGGCGTCACCACTAACCATGTTTTGGGATTAAAAATTGTCACGCCGGAAGGTGAAATTATCGATTTAGGCGGACAAATCCCAGAAATGCCTGGTTACGATTTAACAGGTGTATTTGTTGGTTCTGAAGGCACTTTAGGAATTGCCACAGAAATTACTTTGCGAATTCTCAAAAGTGCAGAATCAATTTGTGTGCTGTTGGCAGATTTTACTAGCATTGAAGCTGCTGGAGCAACTGTTTCTGACATCATCAGCGCCGGGATTATTCCGGGTGGGATGGAAATGATGGATAACTTCAGCATTAATGCAGTTGAAGATGTTGTCGCAACTAATTGTTATCCCCGCGATGCTACTGCAATTCTGCTCATAGAAATTGACGGTTTAGAAGTGGAAGTTGCAGGAAATAAGCAGCGAGTTACCGAAATTTGTAAAAAGAATGGTGCGCGGAATGTCACTTCTGCTACTGACCCAGAAACCCGATTGAAATTATGGAAAGGACGCAAAGCAGCTTTTGCTGCTGCTGGGCATTTAAGTCCAGATTATTATGTACAAGACGGTGTAATTCCCCGGACTCAGTTGCCTTATGTTTTACATGAGATTGAGGCATTAAGTAAACAATACGGTTATCGTGTTGCTAATGTATTTCATGCTGGCGATGGCAATCTTCATCCGTTAATTCTTTATGATAATTCTGTATCTGGGGCATTAGAGCAAGTAGAAGAAATGGGTGGAAAAATTCTCAAACTTTGCGTCCAAGTCGGTGGTAGTATTTCTGGCGAACATGGCATCGGTGAAGAGAAAAAGTGCTATATGCCACAGATGTTTAGCCAAGTTGATTTAGAAACTATGCAATGGGTACGGCAAGTTTTTAATCCTAAAGGGTTAGCAAATCCTGAAAAGATATTCCCTACACCACGAACTTGTGGTGAAGCTGCAAATGCATCGGCACTTAAACAATTTGAAGGTGTGGAAAGATTTTAATTTTCTGCAAAGGTTTATTTACAGAATCACTAACAGTTGCTCATCGGAATCTTTGAAAAACTCAGGTTTACTTCTGTAACGTGAATTTGCTTGATTTCGATGATGCAGCCTACCAATATGTTTACGTTAAGGATAATTGGTCTTTGAAGACGCGATTTATCGCGTCTCGAAAACCTAATGTCTATTAATTGTAGGAGCAAAAGTATGAACATAATTGCTGAGGATCTGCGTAGAACACGATTGCTAGTAGTAACAAAAATTACACTTCTCAGATTTTTTTGCGAATCTGACAACCTCGAATAAATACCATTACGTCAATTTGGGCGAGAAATTCACTAAATTTGACTTTTAAATTTCATAAACTTTCTATAACAGAACTAAGCTTACTGTATCATTCTTAATATTCAAAAAAGATTGTGAAGAGGAGTTGGGATGAAATTCAAATCGGCTTCTGTATGTATTAGTTTAAGCCTGCTGAGTTTCTCAGTCAGTTCATTGCCGCGTTTTGTCAATTCACCACAAGTCCTGGCAAAAGAAGTTAGCGCTTCATGCCCTCTAGAATCTGACATTGCCATTACCTTCCTGGATTCTAAATGTCAGGAAGTAAAAATAGCACATCCTCAGACTTTTTATCGCTACTATAGTAACAGTGGGAATAAATACGGCAGGTATTTAACATCTAACAAATATAAAACAAATGTAGAAGTAATCAAGAATTTAGCTCTAAATCAAGCATGGGGCAATCAAGCCACTATGATAGAAACAATAACTTTGCCAGCAGGAACGATAACTTATCAAGGCATTGTTGCCCCTCAAGCACCTACAGAATGCTATCCAGGTGGGGGCCAACAGACATTTATTCAAGATTCAAAAGATCCAAATATCAAGTGGTCTGACGGAAAAAATATCGCTGTAGAAAAGTTTAGTTGTCCGTAAAAATCATGGGAACCAAAACAGAAGAATTTGTCAAGCTGATTAATCAAGCATCTGAGATTGCCGAGCAGATGCTAAAAGACAAAAAACCTGAGCTTTCAGCACAGATAAACAGCGCGATCGCAGCCTTGCAATCGATTAAAAGCCAAACATTGAATGGTAAACTTGAACCATCAGGAGGAACTTCAACCCTTGGTCTAGCTCATGGTGTGGCGGATTGGATTGAGCCGTTAGATTCGCCATTATTAACAGCTGTAGGTGCAATAGAGGAATATTACCAAAAACAACTCTAAATTTTCGGGAATACGATAATCATTGAAGCAGTACTGGGTAAGAATTTTTTTAACTCAGCACTGCTTTTCTGAAAGTAATGATTGATTACACCCATTGTCGGCAAGTTAAGGGATTAGGTCACATACATTGGTGACAAGTTAAGGAAAAGGGGAAATTGTCGAGGGTGGTATTTGCAGAGGTCAAAAATAGTGGGAAACTCAATCTGGACAAGTAATTGAGCGATTGAGGCCAGCCATAACCACCAGCCGAAAAACCAATAGAGACCACGCCAAAAAGAAACACAGACCAATGGTGGAAGATGAAGTAATAGCCGAGCAACTAGAAAGATTACTGACACCAGCCATTACAAATCAAGAAAATTACTACAGAAAACTAGGACTTAGAGAAAGGATACTGAATTTACCATTAGACATCTCCGAAAATGAATGTAGAGACGTAGCAGTGCTACGTCTCTACAAGGACTCTGGATAACGCATATTTAATTTCTGGAGATGTCTATTAATGATGGCTGCGGTGTTAACCCTGTTGTGGAGCATTGGTGTCAACTTAACGTGAAAGCCAGCCTAGAACAGAATTTTTACTAGTCAATGTTGTTGTTTCCATTTTTCCCATAAAGGCTGCGTATCCTCTGGTTGCCCATCATAGTTGAGCAATTGATCTGAAATTATCACCCATGACTGGGCACTGCGTGTCCAAATGTTACCCACTGGGCATAACCAACTTGTATCATCTAAGGTTCCAGCTTTGACATTGATAGTATTTGGTTTGTAAGTCCGTTCATGGAACAATCGCGTTCCGCAGTCACCACAGAACAGGTTATTTATTTCACGTCCACTATCATTTTTCCGAGTCCAAGCTTTCGGTTTTCCCTGAATAATTACAACAGCATCTCGTAATACTGTAAGAGACATACCAAAGGCACTAGACGATTGTTTCTGACACTCCTTGCAGTGGCATAGGTAAAGGGTTAACGGTTGGGCATGAATTTCATAACGAATATGTCCACATTGACAACCTCCAGTGTATGGAAGACTCACAAGTTTTATCTCCTGACAATTCGTGTTGCCTTATTGTAACTAATACCGTCTCTTTGTGAAGCTGCGCCAAATCTCTTAATTTCTTATTTTTTGGCGTACTTGGCGCTCTTCTCTAACGAGACGCTACGCGATGGCGGTAGCCTGCGGCAAGCCGCTCCGCGTCTACGTTCTTGATTTCTTGCAGCATAAGCGCATCTTCACACAGAATTGGTATAAGTAAAGCGGTGTGAATAATTCAAGGTTTGTAGTGAGGACTAGAGCCGCTCACTGCGAACTAATCTCAATATTTTTTACATTACTTAATGTACTTTGATTTATTCTCGCCGACTTAAAACTGTCTCAATGTTAAAGCGGGTTGTATCAGACACAAACAAAAGACATGGGGATATTTTCATTATCTGCGTCTCCCTAAATCCTGCTCATCCTTCATCTTCATCCAATTCATCATCCTCACTCCAATACTGTTGAGGTGCGTTTTCATGAACTTCTAAAATTTTTGGTTTTTTGATTTTGTTATCAGGTGAATTAATTGCTTCTAGCTGCACATCAAATTTCCAGTTATCACCAAAATCATAAAGATAGGTCATTTTAGCACCCGCTTCGAGAGACAAATCACCAATCTGCACTTGGTCAGCAAATGGTGGTGTTTCCATGTAGGGATGACCGATTTTTATGATGCGACCAAAACGGTCTTTATAACTAAACTCGTATAGGTGATCGTAATCAAAATCAAAAGCATCGAGAATTGTCTCTGCTAGCCAGCTTAATGGTTTTTTTGCTGGTATGGCAATGCGTCGCCAAGCTTTAGAAATGGACACTTTAAAAATATAAATACCATCGGTGAAGCCTTGCTGAGGAACAAGTAAATTATGCTGCCAGTCTGGAAAAAATGCTTGAAAATGTGACTGCAATTTTCCAAAATTTACATTTACATCATCCTGTAATTCTCCTCGTATACCCAATGGAAAGAGTAATTGCAACAGAGCATCACCAAAGGGTAAGCGTTGTAAACTAGTAATGCGCCACCCCTTGCCTTCTTGTGGTTTACCATGTTTGATAGATAACAATCCAAATAACTCTAGCAGGGCAACATTATGCAGACTAGGATAATAACTAATATTGTTTTGATCTTCATACTTAGGAAAGTTTAAACCTTTATCTGGGACGCGGGGCCAAAGCTGCATACATCTAAATAAATTCCCTAATGAATCTTGATGTTCACCCAAAATTTCGTTATTTCCCCAAATCAACCAAGCTTCTAATAAGTTAAAATAACGTTCTGTTAAGTTCAGGCTTGACCATGATTGTAAAGTTGCTGCATCTAAAACTAAAACCTGCTTCTTGCCTTGGGATCTAATTTGGGCTATTCCAGAACTACGTAATAACAGATATAGTCCATTAATGTAGGGGTATGATTTCTGTACCGGGCGTTTGAGTTTAGTTTCAATTGGGTGACTTAACTGAGAATTAACTTCTGATAGTACTTTTAGCGGTAGAAGGTTATTAACACTACTAACTTCCACTCCGTTTGGTTGCAAGAAATCTATCAGAGTTTGAAAGTCATGCAGAATCGTGCCGGGTTGATTTTCATCAATGCTGAGTTCTTGTAGGAGTTGTTGTTGTGACTCTGTTAAGGAAGGCAGTTCAGGATTGAGTGTGCGTTCTAGCCGCGCAAATAAATCTTCCATAAATAAAAATTCTTAATTATCAATTCACAATTTAACCTTCGTGTAACCTTGTTTTCTTTATACTATGACTTCAGCAGTTACCCTCAAAAAGATTGACCGAACAAGGCAAAAGTAAAAAATAAAAATGCACTCATAAAGAAAAAGGAAAATGGTAACAAGCAACTAAATTTATTTATGGAATGAAATAAAAACATTTATAACGATAGCGCAGCTAAGCCTTTGTCTTCTCCCTTGGCGTTAGCCTCTCCCAATGTGATTCGGGGAGACGCAATCATGCGAACGAGCGTCGTGGCGCAGCGCGAGAAATAATACGTCCTTATCAAGAAAGGCAGCTATGCTGAGGGCAGAGGGCAGAAGGGATTTATCCCTTCTCTGATTGCCCGATAGCGTAGCGTTAGCGACGCAGGAGCGTCACCGTCTGCGCGACGGTCGGTTGCAAGGGTTTAAGACCCCCACCAAATTTTCAATTTGGTGGCTCTCGAACAGAAGAGGGTTTGAATCCCCATCTGAACGAAACCTTCTGCCCTCAGCAAGAACTGCCTTCTGCCTTCTTCAATAAATCCCCTAAATTTATTTATGGGGATTATCTTTTTACTTTTTACTTTTTAATTGCCAAGTGTCACAGCAGGACTATCAACACCGTAAGTTTCATGAAATGTGAATGATAATATTTTCACCTTTTACTTGACAATCCCAGGCATTTAATATGAATAGTAACACTCGCCTACAGATGATTTTAGCTGATACACGTATTAATACAGTATTACCTGCGATCGCTCAACTAAATCTACCTAACTGGTGGTTAGCCGGAGGTGCAGTCCGAAACACCGTTTGGTCTTCAATTTTTGGCAATGACTGTGGGTTAGGTATTAAAGATTTTGATATTGCATTCTTTGATACAGAAGGAAACCGTTCCCAGGAACAAGTAGCAAAGACAACCCTCACAGAAAAATTTCCTCATGAGGAGTTTGATGTCAAAAATCAAGCCAGTTTTGCTCGTTGGCGGCTTGGCAGCAGACCTTATACTAATACAGAGGATGCGATCGCAGATTGGCTGCACACTGCTACTGCTGTGGGAGTTCGACTAGATGCACAAGGCCAATGGCAATTTTTCACACCCTACGGGTTGGATGACCTATTTGGTGGCATTATTCGACCAACACCAACGCATACTCATAACGTAGACGCACACAATAAGTCCTCTGGTTTTTTACAAAAGTGTCCTTATCTACGGTTGGCGTAAAAGTTACAGTCACATTTTAGCCACTAGTTTCCGTTACAAGGGAATAATCGCTTTTTAATGTACAACCCGATTAGTGACAAGTTAAGGAAAAGCAGGATTTGTCAAGGGGAGGGGAAAAGGTGATAAATCATAGTGGTTGAGGCTTCTTCCGTATAGTCTTAACCCACATTCCGCACTTCAATAAGTAGCATGCGTCTTGATTCTGATTTCTGAATTCTTCTTCAATCAACAGCTGTTCATGAGTGCAATTTTTATGAACAGCTTGTTAAGTATTTAGATTTTTAGTGAATATGTAACAAAATCAAATAACGTCTTGAGTGCAAGAGCAATTACTGTAGTGATAAATATATATGCTTCGAGTAACTATTAATTTGTGCTGGTAGTAAAATTTATAGCTAATAAAAATATCAACTTACGGATAAAATTATATTTTTGTTTTATTGATAAGCATTTGGCAATTTGGCAGATTGTAATTAGAGTATTTTGATATATTGCAGAAATTACCAAGATGTTTTTACGTATTATACAGAAGACGGGCTAACCCCCGTCTTTTTTGTTGCTGATTAGCAAATTTTATATTTAACGTATTCAGTTATACTAGGGTAATCCGGTATCAGATATCAGGATATTTGCACACATCCTATAGGAAGATGCCCGATGAATAGAATAATGATTAAAAGGGAACAGGGAACGGGCAACAGGCAACAGGGAAATCCCCATAATTAAAATCAGGGGATTTGTACAAGGACACATTGAAACATCGTGGCTGACGCCATCTCGTTTCAAATATTTTTATCTCTTTTCATAAATAAATTTAGGGGCTTTAAACCCTGTATTCGGGGCTAATTTTTTTTCTGTTCCCTGTTAAGAGTTCCCTGTTCCCGCCCCGAAGGGGCTTGGTAAATTAATTCGGGATGTTGTTATGCACTGGATTTATATAAAGGTTTGGCTCACAGCTAAACCTTTTTTATATCTATTTAAAATTGGGCATCAAAATTTTGTACAAATACCACACTCTAGATTTATTCAACAATTAACTTACAAGGCAGAGCTTGAAGGAATAAAGTTAAAAGGGAACAGGGAAGGGGCAACAGGGAAATCCCCATAATTAAAATCAGGGGATTTGTACAAGGACACATTGAAACATCGTGGCTTACGCCATCTCATTTCAAATATTTTTATCTCTTTTCATAAATAAATTTAGGGGCTTTAAACCCTGTATTCGGGGCTAATTTTTTTTCTGTTCCCTGTTAAGAGTTC